>JAZQIM010000012.1:0-128549 GCA_045541115.1 Candidatus Aphodoplasma sp. | reverse complement strand
AATTAGCTCATTTTGCTGACATTTGTCAGGTGCAAAGCTTGTTGCTTTGCGTTTTAACTCAAATTTCTTGACAAGTTTCCTTGCTTGGTCATCACTGTTCAATTTTCAATGTCCAATGCCCTTTTTTGTCGGGCCTTTTTTTGTCACTTTCGCAAGCGACGTATGTTAGTATACCATCTTTAATGCCCTTTGTCAACACTTTTTTTAATATTTTTTTGAGTTTTTTTAAAAGTAGCACTTTTTACATGTTTTAATCATATTATTCCAGTTTTTTTGTCATTTAATGCAAGAAAACCAAAACATTTTCTGCTATTTTATAATAGCCGCCGACATTATCTCGCCATACGCCCAATGACTCACATCGACATCATCAAACAAACTGCTCTCCTGCACCGCTTCTTCCTTCGATATAACTCTGTTAATAATAGCAACAACTTCTGCGCGGGTTATATTTTCATCAGGCTTAAATGTCGAGTCCGGATATCCATATATATACCCCGCAGAAACAAACGGCGAAATATATTCATCAGCCCAATGTCCGTCAATATCAACAAGTGATGTCTTAATCGATGCATCGAGCTTAATCTTTGCCGCAACCGAAACCATCTTTACAAATTCCGCGCGCGTAATACTCTCATCGCCTCGGAATGTGCCATCAGGATAGCCGTTTATAATCTGTGTTTGCGCAAGTGGATTTATAATGTTTCCATACTCGCCAACCATATCAGAAAATGTTACGCTATTTTTGCTTATGTCTTTAAACTCAAGAAGATTGTATAGTGCCTGTGCAACTTCATAGCGTGTTGCCGCTCTGTCAGGCTCAAACATCGTCCCATATGCAGGCGATATATATTTTATATCCTTTGAATTCTCTTTAAAACTTGCAACTGGCTTTTTAACAGCAGGCGTCGACGGACCTCCGGACGGTGACGACGGTCCCACACTCGGAGATGACGGACGGCTTATATTTATAACGCCAAATTCGCTCGTGCATTCAGTATATAATGTGCTGTAGTCATCTGCAAATCTTTGAAGTGTTCCGCCTTCAACTACTATTTCAATGTTCGTCTGCGCTACGTTTGTGTCCTTAATCTTAAATCTATAAGAAAAAAGTTTCCCATCACCATAAAAATTTTCAACATTTGCCGCCGCCGCGCGAAGCTCCGCTCTGTTTAAACAACTTGGATTTACTGCCATCAAAAGCGACTCCACGCCGACAGTCTGCGAATCTTCGACAGGCTCGATAACATTACTATCGTATTTAAGAGTTACAACAAAACCCGAAATACCGGGGTTGTTCTTTATATATACCGGATATTCAAACTCGCCGCCAACACTGACATCAATTTTTTCTTCGCCATATATTATTGGCTGCAATCCATCAGCACAGACGCCAACAGATGCAAAAATGCACAAAGCAAGTGCAATAGAAACAAATTTAAATACATATTTTATTTTCATATTATCCCCCTCCGGTGTTTGTGCAAAAATAAATGTGTATTTTCATTTTACCACAAAACCGCCATCATGTAAACAACTTTTATATGCTTGACAAAAACACGGGCAAAGCATATAATTTTCTTAACAAACACAAGGAGAATTTTTCGCATGCAGGATTATAAACAGATTGAGCACAGCCTTATAACACGGTACAGAAAAACGATATGGTCTCGTTTTACCAAAGCACTTAAAGAATATCACCTTATAAATGAAGGCGACAAAATCGCTGTCTGCATATCCGGCGGCAAGGATTCAATGCTTCTTGCAAAATGCATACAGGAGCTTAAGCGGCACAGCAAAATATCATTCGACGCTGAATACATTGTTATGGACCCAGGATATAACGATGTTAATCGTCTTAAAATCGAAGAAAACGCGAAAATATTAAATGTGCCGATAAAGATTTTTGAAACAAACATTTTTAATGTCGTATCAGAAATCAGAGAATCGCCATGTTACCTGTGCGCACGTATGCGTCGTGGTTTTTTATACGATCACGCACAGCGTCTCGGCTGCAACAAAATCGCCCTCGGTCATCACTTCGATGATGTAATCGAAACTACGCTTATGAGCATACTTTACGGAGCTGAAGTAAAGGGTATGATGCCAAAGCTTCACAGTAACAATTTTGAAAATATGCAGCTCATACGACCGCTATATTATGTAAAAGAAAAAGATATAAAAGCGTGGGCATCGTATAACAATCTCGAATTTATAAGATGCGCGTGTCGCTTTACGGAAAACATCGAAAGCGGCGATGTCGATTCAAAGCGTATTGAAATTAAAAATCTTATTGCAGAAATGAAAAAAGTTAACGTAAATGTCGAATATAATATATTTAAAAGTTTGTATAATGTAAATCTCGACACTGTTATCGGATATAAAACTGACGATGTGCGCCATCACTTTATGGACAAATATATAGATTAAACGAATAAAATCTTAAAAACTGCTGATAATATCTATCGGACACAAATACAGCAGATTGGAGATTTTAAAATGAGTATCAGAAAAGCAGATAACACAAGCAGAAAATATGAAAATCTAACGTCACTTTTAAACAGCGAGCAAGATGCAAATTCATATTACCGCTCACTTCCCGATTATGTAAAAGAGCAAATTGATTCACGCGCCGACAGCGTAAATTCATTTGAAAGCTTGCGCGATTATGCAGAAAACTTAACACGAGGAGAAGCATAAATCATTCTGTCTTAGAATAAAAACAGCAACCGATTACGGTTGCTGTTTTTTCATTTAAATATTAAATTCTTTTTCATAAATATCACAAACTGCATCGACATCGACATCGCTTACGACAACTGATATTTCATTTTCACTCGTTGTAATAAGCTTTATATCAATATCGCTTTTACAAATACATCCAAACGCCCGCGCAACAACGCCTGTTTTTCTTCCCATATCACCACTTAAAACTATCTTTGTGTTTGCGCCGTTTATATTTGTAGTGGCCTTCTTATAAAAGGTCTTTATTTTTTGCAGCGCCATCATAAGACGGGCTATAGAATGTTTATCTGTGCTAAACGACACACATAGCTCACTTCTGCAATTCCCTATACAGCAAATCATATCAACAATTATTTCCTGCTCCGAAATAATGCTAAATATATTGTAAAGTGTGTCCTTAACATTTGGCAGTTTATCAATTGTAACAACTTCTACATTATCTTTAAGTGAAATTGTGTACGCTTGCTTAATATAACCGCCTCCTTATAATTTATAAACTCGATACTAAATCGTTCATATTATACATTCCGGCTTCTTTACCTTTAATAAACTGCGCTGCGCGAAGCGCCCCTACCGCAAAAACCTCTTTTGACGATGCATGATGCGATATCTCAATTACCTCATCAGTTCCTGCAAATATAATCTCATGGTCGCCTACAATCGTTCCGCCGCGTACTGCGTGAAGACCTATTTCCGTCTTTGTGCGTTTTTTACGCTGCGAGTGACGGTCATATACATATGCGCTCGGCTCTGATAAAACACTCGATATTTCATCGGCTATAGCAAGCGCCGTTCCGCTCGGAGCGTCAATCTTCTGTCTGTGGTGTCTTTCAACTATTTCTATATCGAAATTACCCTCAAGAAGTTTTGCCGCACGCTTTGCAAGATCAATTATAAGGTTTATTCCTAGGCTCATATTAGCCGAGAAAAATATCGGTGTATCTTTTGAAGCCTTTATTATTAGCTCCTTTTGATTATCATTTAGACCTGTTGTTGCAATTATCGATGGAATTTTGTTCTGGCAAGCATATTTTAAGACAGACTCAAGACACATTGGATGTGAAAAATCGATGATGACATCCGCACTCTCTCTTACATCAAAAATATCGCTATATACAGGATAGCTGTTTGTTATGCTGTCGTTTATATCTACGCCGGCAACAATGCACACATCCTCCATATCAGCTGCAAGACGCGTAATTACTTGCCCCATTTTGCCGTTTGCGCCATTAAGTATAATCTTTACCATATTTAAAACCTCATCGTTCTTTTGTATTTATGTTCGTATATAAACCCTATTTTACTTCAAGGCCGTAATCAATAAGCGATTTCTTCACAAGCTCTGCATTTTTATCCTCAAGGTCACATAGCGGCATACGAAGCGGTCCTACATTGTATCCAAGCATATTCATCGCATTTTTGACCGGTATCGGATTCACTTCAATAAACAGCTTATCAATCAAATCAAGCGCATCAAGCTGCATTTTTGCTGCCTCTTTAACCTTGCCGTCAAAATAAAGCTGGCACATATTGTGCATATCTTCAGGAATAATGTTTGCAGCAACGGAAATAACGCCTATGCCGCCTACTGACAATGTCGGGATTACCATATCATCATTTCCCGAATAAATCGCAAGCTCACTTACCTGTGCAGCAACGTGCGACAAATAAGATATATCTCCGCTCGCCTCTTTTATAGCCACAATATTATCAATTTTTGCAAGCTCCTTAAGCGTATCAATCGGAAATGACATCTTTGTTCTGCCCGGTACGTTATAAAGTATAATCGGAATATTAACGCTCTCGGCAATCGCCTTATAGTGAAGATATAAACCCTTTTTCGATGTTTTATTATAATAAGGCGTAACAATCAACAATCCATCACAGCCAAGTTCTTCGGCACGCTTTGAAAGCTTTATTGCATGCGGTGTATCGTTCGAGCCTGTGCCTGCAATAACAGGAATTCTACCTGCTGTTTTCTTTACTGTATATTCTATAGCGCTTAAATGCTCCTCGTCAGGCATTGTAGATGCTTCGCCCGTCGTTCCGCATATGATTATCGCATCTGTCTTATTTGCAATATGAAACTCGATAAGCTCTCCAAGCTTGTCGAAGTCAACCCCATTTTCTGTAAATGGTGTAACAATAGCAACACCCGAACCTGTGAAAATTGGCTTTTTCATATAGAAGTCCTCCCTTTAATCATATAAAAACTCGTTTGTTTCAATATATGCATCAATTAAACTTTTTGCGCAAAATCAATCAAAATATCCTTTTGCTGCAAGTAGCTCTGCCATTAAAACAGCACCGCCCGCTGCGCCACGAAGCGTATTATGTGAAAGTGATACAAACTTATAATCGTATACTGTATCAGCGCGAAGTCTACCGATTGATACTGCCATACCACCCTCTAAATCACGGTCAAGCTTCGCCTGCGGTCTGTTGTCCTCTTCAAAGTAATTTAAAAACTGCTTCGGCGCAGATGGCAAATTCAACGCCTGCGGCTCGCCTGAAAATTCCATCCATGCTTGCTTTATTTCGTCAATTGAAGGTTTGTTTTCAAACGATACAAATACTGCTGCAGTGTGGCCATCACTTACAGGCACACGCAGACACTGTGTCGTAATCTTCGGGCTCGTAGCATCTACTATCTTATCGCCTTCAATTTTGCCCCATACCTTCATCGGCTCTTTTTCACTCTTTTCTTCTTCGCCGCCAATGTATGGAATAAGATTGTCAACCATTTCCGGCCATGTTTCAAATGTTTTGCCAGCGCCGGAAATTGCCTGATATGTACATGCTACAACTTCCTTTACGCCATACTTCATAAGCGGATGAAGCGCAGGAACATAGCTCTGGATAGAGCAGTTCGATTTTACTGCTATAAAGCCGCGCTTTGTACCAAGACGTTTCTTCTGCGACTCAATTATCTGTGCATGGTCCGCATTTATTTCCGGTATAATCATCGGTACATCGTCTGTATGTCTGTGTGCCGAGTTGTTTGACATAATCGGGCACTCAAGCTTTGCATATTCTTCTTCAAGTGCGCGTATCTCGTCTTTCTTCATGTCAACTGCGCAAAATGCAAAGTCAACCATGCCTGCAATCTTTGCCTTATCAGCATCTGCATCCATAACTATCATGTCTGCTACGCTCTCGGGAAGAGCCGTCTTCATCGCCCAGCGACTGCCAACCGCATCTTTATATGCTTTGCCTGCACTTCTTGATGATGCTGCAAGCACTTTTATGTTAAACCACGGATGCTTGTCAAGAAGGCTTATAAAGCGCTGTCCAACCATTCCGGTTGCACCTATTACTGCTACATTGTACTGTTTCATATTAAATCAAACTCCTTTTGATATTTTTTACAATTAAAAAGCACCGGCACAGAGCACCGCTGCCAAATATAAGCATATAATCTATGCCAGAATATTTTGCAGATAGCTCTCCACCAATAAGGTGACAAACGTACAGCTATTAACCGCACATCCAGATGTGCCGGTCCAGACATACGGCACCCTTCGGCATCGTCCCCTTTCACGAACGGTAATCACGGCTGTCGGACGCCTCCCTATTCGTTACTGATGAAAAATGCTCCTCTATCACTATACATATATGATACCATTAAAAATTATATGTGTCAATTATTTTTTATACAAATAGTCAAAATACTTATTTTTTCACACACTTTCGACTAAAACCGTAACGGGGCCGTCATTTATAAGCTCTATTTTCATATCAGCGCCAAATGTCCCCGTCTCACAAACAATGCCATTTTCGCAAACACATGAGACGAACTTTTCATAAAGCGGCAGTGCCTTTTCGCCTCGTGCAGCCATAGCAAAGCTCGGTCTGTTACCTTTTCTGCAATCGCCATAGAGCGTAAAATTCGATACAACTAAAAACGAGCCACCAACCTGGCTTACTGATAAATTCATCTTGCCGTCACCATCTTCAAATATGCGAAGACCACAGCACTTTTTTGCAAGGTATACAGCATCTTCTTCTGTATCGTTTTCTTCTACGCCAAGCAGTATCAGAAATCCTTTTTCTATTTTTGAACATATATTACCATCAATTGAAACGCTTGCGCGCAGAACCCTTTGAATTAACGCTCTCATATACATCCTCCCCATATTCATATCATATTACCGCTAGCGTACCATCCGAACAGCAGTTTTGTCAATATTTTTATGAAAATTTCCTTAACGTAATTGACACCTC
Organism: Candidatus Aphodoplasma sp.; assembly: GCA_045541115.1. Lineage (GTDB taxonomy): Bacteria > Bacillota > Clostridia > UBA1381 > UMGS1253 > Aphodoplasma. The sequence continues at coordinate 121,580 of JAZQIM010000012.1, read as the reverse complement.
ATAAGATGTGTAGTATAATCTAATTTGAAATTGATTTTCATTTTCAAATTCAAGGCAGGTGAGCATATTTGCGAAACAAAAATGGATATAACACAAAACAAAGAAACGAAATACTTGAATTTCTAAAAAACAACGCATCGCACCATTTAAGTGTTGACGATATTACTATCGCCCTTACATCACTCGGTATAAGCGTAGGCAAAACGACAATATACAGATATATGGATAAGCTCGTAAACGAAGGGCGCGTGCGCAAGTATTTTGTATCAAACTCAAAAAGCGCGTGTTATGAATATATCGGCGACAACACAGATTGCAAAATGCACTATCATTTTAAGTGCACAAACTGCGGCCATCTTCTGCACGTCGACTGCGAGATGCTCGACTGCGTTTTTAACCACATGACAAGCGATCACGGCTTTGTTGTTGACGGCACCAAAACTGTTATATACGGCATGTGCGATGCATGCTCAAACAACTTATAATGTATAACGAAGGATAAAATTATGATAAACAATCACTTAAAAAAGATAATAGCAGTTTTTGTATGTGTCTGCACTTTTGCATCTCTCGTTTCGTGCACATACGAAAATAACACCGACAAAAAGGACAGCAGTAAATTAAGTGTTGTCACAACACTTTTTGCGCATTATGACTTTGCGCGCATAATCGCAGAAGACAAAGCTGACGTGTCATTACTTCTGCCACCCGGCGTTGAGTCGCATACATATGAGCCATCGCCTTCTGACATAATCAAAATTAAGAATTCTGATTTGTTTATTTATACAGGTAATAATATGGAAAGCTGGGCAAGCGGCATAATAGACAATCTCGATAAACAAAAAACGACTGTGCTAGATGTGTCAGGCAATATTGAACTTTCGCATACAGGCGATGAGCATCACGGTAATCATACTCACCGCGTCGACCCACACATATGGACTTCCCCTGCAAATGCGATTATAATGGTGCAAAACATTTGCGACACTCTTTGTGAAATTGACAGCAGTAATTCACAGACATATATCGATAATGCAAATGCATATATAAACGAACTTGAGCAGCTTGATAATGAGTTTAAAGAAATGATAAGCAAATCAAAGCACAAAAAAATTATGTTTGGCGGAAGGTTTGCGATGCATTACTTTACAAAGCATTATAACCTCGACTACAAAAGTGCATACGACTCGTGTTCATCAGAAGCAGAACCGAGTGCAAGGCTCGTTGCAGACATAATTAACGAAATGAAGGAAAACGGCATTTCTACCATATACTACGAGGAAATGTCAAACCACAATGTTGCAGATCAAATTGCACAGGAAATAGACGGCACTGCCCTTTTGCTTCATTCATGTCATAATCTGACACGCGAAGAAATTTCATCGGGCGCAAGCTATCTTTCTCTTATGCGCCAAAATCTTATAAACCTTAAAAAAGGACTGAACTGATAATGAATATACTAAAATGTAGCGAGCTTTGTGTCGCATATGACGGCGATGTCGTAGTACAAAATGCGACGTTTGAAATTGACGAAGGCGACTATGTAGTCGTAGTCGGCGAAAACGGCTCGGGCAAATCAACACTTATAAAAACTATACTCGGGCTTATATCTCCTGTGTTGGGAGATCTTTGCTTTTGCGGCGGGCTTAGACAAAATGAAATCGGTTATCTTGCACAGCAAAGCGATATAAAAAGCGACTTTCCCGCATCTGTATTTGAGGTTGTCCTTTCCGGCTTTTGCGGCAAAAAATCGTTTTTGCCGTTTTATACAAAAAAGCAAAAACAAATTGCTCACGAAAATTTAAAAAAACTCGATATGGACGATTTTTGCCGCCGCCCTATCTCGCAGCTATCCGGCGGCCAGCTGCGTCGTGCGCTTCTCGCCCGTGCACTGTGTGCAACAAAAAAAATGATTTTATGCGACGAACCCACGGCAGGACTAGATGCCCTCGGCGCATCGCAGCTATATGATAGCATAAAAAAGCTTAACGATGAAGGCATAAGCGTTTTGATGGTAACGCACGATTTACAAAAAGCGCTAATGCACGCAAACAAAGTAATTCACATGGGACGCGACAATGTTTATTTCATGCATGCCAACGAATACGCGCAAAGCGAGCTTGCTCAAAGACTACTTGGAACAAATAACTGATATAATACTCGAAAGGAAATACGAACGTGATTAGTTTACTTCTTGAAATGCTTTCATATGATTTTCTTGTGCGCGCACTGCTCGTCGGCGCACTCGTCGCTTTAGTGTCATCGCTTCTTGGCGTAACTCTTGTGCTTAAGCGCTACTCGATGATTGGCGACGGTTTATCGCACGTTGCATTCGGTGCGATGTCAATTGCACTTGCACTAAATGTCGCTCCTTTATACATAGCTCTTCCCGCATGTGTAGTTGCAGCTTTTTTACTTCTAAAAATAAGTGAAAACTCAAAACTCAAGGGTGACAGTGCAATCGCTCTCGTTGCAAGCAGTAGCCTCGCTCTCGGTGTAATCGCAACATCGCTTTCGTCAGGACTCAGCGTTGATGTATATGGATATATGTTCGGAAGCATACTTGCGATGCAAAAAAGTGATGTATATATAAGCGTTATACTTTGTGTTGTTGTTTGCGCGATATTCATTTTATGTTACAGCAAAATATTTGCGCTCACGTTCGATAGCGATTTTGCAAAGGCGACAGGCATGAAAACGAACTTATACAATATGCTTATCGCGGCACTTACCGCTCTTACGATAGTAATAGGCATGAGAATAATGGGAACGATGCTTATCTCAAGCCTTATAATATTTCCCGCACTCACATCGATGCGACTTTTTAAAAGCTTTAAAGGCGTTGTAATTTCTTCATCCGTTGTGTCTGTTGTTTGCTTTTTCTTTGGAGTATTCTTTTCATATTTGTTCTCAATTCCTACCGGTGCAAGCGTCGTTGCGGTAAATCTTATCGTTTACCTTATCTTCATGTTTATAGGATATGTACGTACAAAAAAGGCATAATGAATTAACATTACGCCTTTTTTGTAATTTCATAGATTTATTTCTTCTTTTTATAAACAATTGCAGAAAAGAATTTGTACCCGAAATCGTAATGCTTCATTCCCGCAAAATATCCTAAAAATGAAGCGATCGGCATAAGGCCATAACATAATATCCAATAAAATACGCTTATCGAAGCACCTGCCCCAATTCTAAATCCTTCAAACGTAAAATCCCATCCCATAAACAGATTATGTATTATAAATTGTGTTTTCATTTGTACATCATAATCTAAAAATTCATGTTGAAAGCTAAAATCATACAAGACAGTTAAAATCAGCGTTATAAGTATTGTAGGGATCGTAATTACCAGGCCCTTTAAAATATACGGCTTGTGTTCAGAATAACTCTTTGTATCTTTATCGGCTATTTTATATGCACTGCTATAAACTGTAATTGCATAATATATAGATGTTGCAAAGCTCATAAAATACCACCCTGCCTTTGCACTTAACATTACGCCAAACACAAAAAGGCTCAATATAAGCGAAAAAATCTGCGTTCCTATATGTAATAATGTCATCTTAGAGCATATCTTAAAATAGTGTTTTACCATATCTTCTCCCCCTGTGTTATATACGCTTTCACTTTTTGTAAAGTATATCACAAAAATATATGCTTGTCTATTGTTTGAAATTATTTTTATAATTTGTACATATTTTAATCAGCCTTATAAAAATTTTTTATTTTGCTGAAACTTTTTTTAAAAATATACGTCAGTATATGTGTTAGTAAAATTATCAAAAGAAAAATTTATGGAGGTACATAAAAATGAACAAAAAAATTATTGCTACAATTTTAGTATTATCACTTGCACTTTCAGTCTTTGCAGGCTGCGTACGAAATGTAAGTAACACCGACCCTACACTTGCACCGACAGCTTCACCGGAAGCGTCAGTAGATGAAAGCATTATCAACAATGAACAAGCCGAGCCGGACAACTCGCCTGCTCCGAGTGCTACGCCCGCTCCTACAAACGAGCCTAAAGAGCCAACACCTACACCGCAGCAAACTCCACAGCAGACTCCTGCTCCTACACCTGTAGCTACACCGGAACCGACTCTTGCTCCAAGCATTTCACTTTCTTCGCTTATGGGCACAATGATTGGGGCATTACCGGCAGATACGTATGCGCTCTCAGAAATACCACAGGATCTCTATGAATCAGTATACGGCATTAATCCCGCTGATTATGACGAAGTTTTAGTATACGGCTCAATGATGAATGTGCACGCAAACGAAATAATTATTATAAAAGCAAAAGACAAAGATGGCGTTAACAAAGCAAAAAATGCTCTTGCACAGAGAAAAAGCGCACTCGAAACACAGTGGGAGCATTATTTGCCTGACCAGTATGAGATGGTACTTGCTGGAACAATAAAAACAAGCGGTCTGTACGCCACACTCGTTATTGCAGACGGTGGCAGCGGCGCCGCAAACGCATTTATTTCAGCTCTTAAATAATCTAATATAAATATGAATCGAAGCGGCTAATTATCGCCGCTTCAATTTATAAACAAAATTTTTAAGCATCAATATAAGGAGAGATACTATGGTCTTTTCAAGCATTCCATTTTTATACTTCTTTCTCCCCGGCGTACTGATTTTATATTTTGCGCTGCCAAGAAAATTCCGAAATACAATTCTTTTTTTATGCAGCCTTCTTTTCTATGCATGGGGCGAACCTGTATATATTACAATAATGCTTTTTTCAACTGTTGTTGACTATACAAACGGACGACTTATAGCACATTTTGAAAACTGCGAATGGAAAAGAAAGACCGTACTTATAATCGATATTATAATAAATCTTTCCATTCTTATGTTCTTTAAGTACAGCGACTTTTTCATAACAAACATAAACGCCCTGACAAATTCAGACATAGGTCTTCTTGGACTCGCACTGCCTGTCGGCGTATCGTTTTATACATTCCAGACAATGTCTTATACTATTGATGTATATCGCCATGATGCTCCCGTACAAAAAAACATTATTTCCTTTGGCGCATATGTTACGCTCTTTCCGCAGCTCATTGCCGGTCCTATTGTAAGATACAACACAATTGCCGACCAGCTTAACGACAGACGCGAAACATTTTCCATGTTTTTTGATGGCGCGACTCGTTTTTGTGCAGGTCTTGCAAAAAAGGTGCTTCTTGCAAACAATATCGGTATGCTTTGGGACAACATAAGCGCCATTCCTGCAGCCGAGCTTTCTGTGGCATCATCATGGCTTGGAATTATAGCGTTTGCTCTGCAAATTTATTTTGACTTTTCGGGCTACAGCGACATGGCAATAGGTCTTGGCAAAATATTTGGCTTTACTTTTGAAGAAAACTTTAACTATCCTTATATAAGCAAAAGTATAACAGAATTCTGGCGCAGATGGCACATGAGCCTTGGAACGTGGTTTCGCGAGTATGTATATATTCCGCTTGGCGGCAATCGCAAAGGTAGTGTCCAGACTTATATAAACATTTTTGTCGTTTGGTTTTTGACAGGCTTCTGGCACGGCGCAAGCTGGAACTTCGCTGTGTGGGGGCTATATTTTGCCGTGATTCTTATCATCGAAAAAACATTTATACTAAAGTTTTTAAAAAAGCTTCCGTCTTTTATTTCGCACATATACTCGCTGATACTTATAATGTTTGGTTGGGTCATATTTTCCTTCGACTCACTTACAGACGGATTTAATTACTTTAAAACAATGCTCGGCATCGGTGAAAATGCCTTTGCTGACAGCATATTTATGTACAATATATGTTCATACGCCGTTATACTTATTATTGGTATAATCGCAAGCCTTCCGTTATTTAAAGCCATTATCGATAAGCTCAGCTCAAACGAACGTCACATACTTGTGAGCATACTTTCGCTTATCGCACTTATACTTTGTACGATTTACCTTGTCGACTCTGCGTATAATCCGTTTTTATACTTCAGATTTTAAACTAAGGAGGCTTCTAAACTATGGATAAGCACATACAAAAATGGTTCTCTGTCATATTTTGCGCTATTCTCATATCGACTATGATAATCTGTCTTGTAAAGCCCACAGCTACATTTTCTGAAAACGAGAACAGATACCTTGCCAAGTTGCCTGTCTTTAGCGCAGAATCACTTGTATCGGGCGAATTTACAAAGCAGATAGAAAAATACTCGACTGACCAGTTTCCGTTTCGCTCGACTATCGTAAGTCTTAAAGCGCACGCAGAAAAGCTTTTAGGCAAAAAAGAATCTGGCGGTGTATTTTTTGCATCTGACGGTTACCTTATAGAAAAGCCGTCATCTGATAATTTAAACATACTTTCATCAAATATTAACTCGATAAATAAGCTTTCATCTCTTGGATATAATACGTCTGTTGCACTTGTGCCGACCGCTTTTGAAATTCATTGCGACAAGCTCCCCTACGGAGCATATACGCCTGTGCAGAAAGATGCAGCCAACCTTGCAAGCAAGTTGTGCTCACAGTCAAATGTAAATTTTATTGACCCGACATCTACCCTTGATGCACACAAAAACGAATACATTTATTTTCGAACAGACCATCATCAGACAAGCTACGGAAGTTATCTTGTGTATAAACATTTATGCGAAAAATTAAACATTGATGCATACGACGAAAGCGAATTCACAAAGCTCGATTTATCAGACGAATTCTATGGCACGATGTGGTCAAAGGCACCACTGTTTGATACATCACCCGACACAATAAGCGTATACGAGCCAAACTTCAAAATAGATTACAAAGTAAAATATGTCGCGGAAAACAAGGTTTCAGACAGTCTTTATGAAAAATCGTGGCTCGATAAAAAAGATAAGTATGCTATGTTTTTAGACGCGAATCATCCTATCGTGCAGATAAGTTCATCAAATAAAAACGGCAAAAAGCTCGCTGTTTTTAAGGATTCATATGCAAACAGCATATTACCATTTCTATCTTTGCACTACGAAGAGCTATATATTATTGATCTGCGTTATTTTAATACAAACCCGATTTCGTATCTTGATGAAAATAATATTGACGATGTGCTCGTTTTATATAACACATCGAATTTTATCAGTGACACCAACCCTGCAAAACTCGGTGCATTTATAAAATAAAAAAAAAGAAAACCTTCCCGATTAGGAAGGTTTTTTATTATCAGATTCCTGCTTCTTTTTTAAGTATTTCTACCTTGTCAAGCTTTTCCCACGGTAAATCTACGTCTTCACGTCCCATATGACCATATGCCGCAGTCTGCTTATAAATCGGATTTCTAAGGCCTAGCTCTCTGATTATTGCACTCGGACGAAGGTCAAAAACTTTATTTACTATCTGTGAAATTTTGTCCTCGTCAATCTTTGCAGTTCCAAATGTGTCTACCAATACAGACACAGGCTTTGCTACGCCGATTGCATACGCAAGCTGTATTTCGCATCTGTCTGCAAGTCCTGCAGCAACGATATTTTTTGCAACATATCTTGATGCATACGCTGCGCTTCTGTCAACTTTTGTCGGGTCTTTTCCTGAAAAAGCACCGCCGCCATGTCTTGCATAGCCACCGTATGTGTCAACAATAATCTTTCTTCCCGTGAGGCCCGAATCACCCTGCGGTCCGCCAACGACGAAACGTCCTGTCGGATTTATAAAGTATTTTGTATTTTCGTCAACAAGCTCACTTGGAAGTGACGGTATTATAACGTGCTTTTTAATATCTTCTCTTATTGTTTCTATTGATACATCGGCATTATGCTGACTTGATACTACAACAGTGTCAATTCTTACAGGTATATCGCCGTCATATTCAACCGTAACCTGTGTTTTACCGTCAGGACGAAGGTATTTTAATATTCCGTCCTTACGTACCTTTGTAAGTCTTTTTGCCATTTTATGTGCAAGATATATCGGCATCGGCATATATACAGGTGTTTCGTTACATGCGTATCCAAACATCATTCCCTGGTCGCCTGCGCCGTTTGCTTCTTCAAGCTCTCCGTCCTTTACTTCAAGTGCATTATCAACACCTAGCGCAATATCAGGTGACTGCTTATCAAGCGCCGTAATTACTGCACATGTGTCGCAATCAAATCCATACTTTGCTCTGTCATAGCCTATTTCTCTTACTGTTTCGCGGACAATACTTTGCACGTCAAATTCAGCTGTTGTACTTATTTCGCCAACAACCATAACAAGTCCCGTAGTAACAGTAACCTCACACGCTACGCGTGCATCTTTATCCTTTGAAATTATATTGTCTAATATCGAGTCCGATATTAAATCACATATTTTATCCGGATGTCCCTCTGTAACAGATTCCGATGTGAATAATCTTTTACTCATTTGTATCTCTCCTTGCTGTTTCAAATCAATAATATTTCATACACTGTCATTATATATTAAAATTTGATAAAAATCAATATTTTTAACGTTTTTATTTAAATTACTTTTTTCGCATTTATTTAGCAATTTATTCTTGCATTAGTTAACAAATAGTGATAAAATGTTAACATATTCATTAAATTATGACACGGAGGTGATATTTTGTCGCAAAAATGTAACGAGATGTTTGCAAAACGTTTTAAGGAGCTTCGCATTGGGGCCGGATATACCCAACAACAAATCGCAAATTTACTTAACGTAACACGCGCTTGTATATGTTATTGGGAAACAGGTAATAGAGTTCCTGATTACTTAAATCTTATAGAATTAGCCAGATTTTTTAATGTTTCGACAGATTACTTGCTTGGATTGTCAGATAATAAAATAGACATTTTTTGCGAAAAAGAGCGTAATACTTCTGATTATTTAGATATTAGTGTTTTAAATAGTGACAACAAGCGACAAATTACTGATTTTTATAATTTTCTTCTTGAAAAACAATCAAAAAACGACTCAATCCCCAAAAAATACTAAAAAGCGGTATGACAAACTGTCGCGCCGCTTTTTTGTTTTATATTACATTTTTAGTCATTTTTCGGATTGACAATATCGCGCCATGCCAGATCGCCACGCTCAACACCGTGTATGAGTACCTCGGCAGTTGCAACATTTGTCGCAAGTGGGATATTATGCACATCGCAGAGTCTAAAAAGCGCCGATACATCAGGTTCATGTGGCTGTGCTGTAAGCGGATCGCGGAAGAACAACACAAGGTCAATCTCGTTATATGCAATTCTCGCTCCAATTTGCTGGTCGCCTCCTTGCGGGCCAGATAAAAACCTATGTATAGGCATACCCGTTGCTTCTATTACAAGGCTTCCCGTCGTTCCTGTTGCAAAGAGATTGTGTTTGCTAAGTATTCCTTTATATGCAATACAAAACTCAACCATAAGTTCCTTTTTCTTGTCATGGGCAATCAATGCAATATTCATACTCTATTCCTCCATTATTCGTCATTTTTCTTGTCATCTTCTGTCATAGCCTTCATCTTGCTGATAGGAATGTTTGCTACAAGAGCCGGCACAATTCTTTCACCATCTTCGCTCTTTGTTCTTGTAACCTGTATGTCAAACTCATTTTGGTCTATCTCTATATATTTTGCAATTACTTCCATTATCTCACCTTTAAGTTTATCTAAAAATTCCGGTGAAACTCCTGCCCTGTCATGCACAAGTACAAACTGTAATCTCTCTTTTGCAGCGCTTCCGGAGCCTTTTTTTCTGTTTTTAAACAAACCGAAAAAATCCATCATGTATGCCTCCTCATCTGTTTAGTTGTCTTTAACTCCAAAAAACTTTCTTACTTTTGCCATAAAGCCCGGAGCTTCAAACTCCATAATCGGCACTTTTTCGCCAATTATACGCAACGTGATGTTTCGGTATGCCTGTCCTGCCTTTGATTTTTCTGTTGCAACTGCAGGCTCGCCTTTGTTTGTTGTTATGATAATATCTTCATCATCAGGCACAATGCCGATAAGTCCTATTGCAAGGATATCAATAATATCGTCGACATTCATCATGTCGCCTTTTTTTATCATCGAAGGTCTGATTCTGTTGATAAGAAGTTGTGGGTCTTTTATATCATTTGCCTCCAAAAGACCAATAATTCTGTCAGCATCGCGAACAGCCGAAACTTCCGGCGTTGTTACTACAATCGCTCTGTCTGCGCCTGCGATCGCATTTTTAAAGCCCTGTTCTATTCCTGCCGGACAATCTATTAAAATATAATCATATTCTTCTTTAAGTTCATCTGTAAGTTTCTTCATCTGCTGTGGTGTAACTGCATCTTTATCTCTTGTCTGCGCAGCAGGAATAACAAACAAACCGCTGTATCTTTTATCCTTTATGAGCGCCTGCTTTGTGCGGCAACGCTGCTCTATTATATCTACAACATCATATACTATTCTATTTTCCAGTCCCATTACAACATCAAGATTTCTAAGTCCGATATCAGCGTCAATCATTACTACGCTCTTACCTTTGAGCGCAAGTCCTGCACCAATGTTTGCAGTCGTAGTTGTCTTTCCGACACCGCCTTTACCGGATGTAATTACAATAACTTCACCCATATTAAAATGCTCCTTTGTGTATAAAATCAATTGCTATTATTAGTATAACATATGGCGTTTTTTAAGTCTACATTTTTGCTTTATTTTTTTGATAAATAACCGTCAATATAAATGTTTCCATCTTTTATATATGCAATCTCCGGAAACCACTCGCCCATTTTTTCTCCATCGGGCGGTCTTGTAATTATGTCTGCAATTCGTATCTGCGTAGGCGCCATGCGTGCTGCCGAAACGCTCGCTTCTCTGTCGCCACCACATCCGGCGTGAACTATGCCGCGAAGTATTCCCATAACAACAATATTTCCTGCCGCAACAAGCTCTGCTCCCGGATTTACATCGCCTACAACAACAAGATTGCCAGGTGATTTTATGCTCTGACCGCTGCGCAACGTGCCATAATAAAATTTATCCTTTTCACTCGTATTATCCTGTTCTTCCTTCTCATCGCCCATAGTATATTCAATTTTAATATCGTCGCCAAGCATCCTTCTTATTTCCTGCTCAAGCTTTATTTTATTTGCATCCTCTGTCTGTAAATCATAAAAAACTACACGCCCGCTTCCATCCAAAAAGAATTCATTAACTTCATCAAGCTTTTCAAGTGTCTGTGATAATATGTCATCAAATTCTGCTTTTGAAGCAATTACCATTATGCCGTCTTTTATTCCCTTTAGCCTTACTACGCTGTTAAACTCCAAGCCTAAAACCCCTTTCCATCTACTTAAGGCAATAAATACCCGGTTTTATTATTTATATCGCTTTTTATTTCTGCTTCACTGTTAAAATATTTATCAAATACTGCCTTTACTATCGGCACAACATCGCCGCCACTATTACCGTGCTCAACAACAACCGCCACTGCAAGCTGTGGATTGTCATATGGCGCATATCCTACAAATACACCATTATCCGAACCGACAGCAACCTGTGCAGAACCCGTCTTTCCGCCAACCTTTATCGGATATTCTTTAAATGCAGAACTTGCTGTACCATTTTCCGTAACGCCGAGCATTCCCTCAAGCACCGCCCGAACATTTTCACTTTTCATACTGACTTCGCCAACAACCGTCGGCTGCGTTTCATAAAGAATACTGCCATCGAGCGGCGAGCGTATGGTTTTTACCAGATGCGGCGTATAACGCTTACCACCGTTAATTAGTGTAGATAAATAATTTGCAAGCTGTAGCGGAGTAAAGAGATTATCCGACTGACCGATCGCTGCCTGAAGAGTATCTCCGGCTCTCCATGGAGAGCCTCCGTATTTTTCTCTGTCTTCAGGACCTGCAAGACGTCCTTTTTCTTCTTCACTGGCAAGCTCAATGCCTGTTTTTTCTCCAAAGCCAAACATCTTTGCATATTCATCTATCTTTTCTATGCCCATCTGCCTTGCAACTTCATAATAAAAATAGTTACACGAATTTGTAAGTGCCTGCGAAACATTTTGTTCGCCGTGTGTCTGGCCACTTCTTGTATATATCCAGCATTTTGGCTGATAATCCTGATAAACCCTATATATACCTTCATCGACAATTGTAGTTTGCGGCGTTATAAATCCAGTTTCGAGTGCAGCAATCGATGTAAGCATTTTGTATGTTGAACCCGGCGGATATGTTCCACTTATCGCTCTGTTCCACATTGGCTTATTTTTATCATTTAGCAAGTCCTTATAGTCCTCATTAAATGTAGCCGGGTCAAATGTAGGCCACGAGGCAAGGGCAAGTATCTCACCATTTTGCGGATTCATTACAACAGCCGCTCCACAGTATGCATCGCCACCTGATTTTGCAGATGGATCGCCTCCTCTGCTTCTGATTTCGGCAATCGTTTTTCCAAGCGCCCTTTCAAGCGTCTTTTGTAAATCTGAATCAATTGTAAGCACAACATAATTGCCCGGAACTGCTTCTTTTCCCATGTCGGGATTTACTTCAAATCCGTTTGGCGTCTGAACAAGGCTTGTGTATCCATCAACGCCCTTTAAATATTCTTCAAATTCCTTCTCTATACCCTGTTTCCCAAGCTCATCATTTATTTTATATCCTTTGCTTTTTAGCTTATCGTATTCTTCTGCAGATATCTTTCCGCATCTGCCAAGAATATGCGCGGCAAGGTTTCCCTGTGTATATTCGCGCAAATACTCCGTCGTAATATTTATACACGGATACTCCGTCTGCTCCTCTTTAAATTTTGTCACAAGCTCCATATCAACATCTGATGCTATCGTAAATGGCGTACTTACACCAAAATAACGCATCTCCATTTCGTATCTGACAGATACAATTTTCAGCGCATCTTCAACGCTGTAAGAATCGTCAACTCTATACCTTGATCTTAGCTTTGCAAATACCTGCTCAGCGCTCATATCTTCGCTGTAATCATTTGCTTTCTTCCATGCGCTTTCTTTCTTTATCGCCTCTGCTTCTTCATACTCATCGATAAATGTGAATCGCAGCGGAAAGTCGCCTATTGGAAAAGTGTGTAGCACCTGCTCGCCATGTTCATCTAAAATATTATATATCTTTAACAACATAGCGTTAAATTCGTCGTTTTTAAGGCTTGTCTTTTGAATTTGTATAGAATATCCCATCTTATTCGTAACAAGTGGTTTTCCAAAGCGGTCAACAATCTCGCCGCGTGGTGCCTTTTGGACTACAGAACGCATCTGCTTCTGTTCAGCCTGCATAGCGTATGTATCACCCTTTATAATCTGCATCCAAAAAAGGCGCAGTCCTATAATACACGCGATTATAATAATAAAAGCTGTGTAAACTTTAAGTCTTTTTGAATCGGGAGTTTTATTTCCATAGCTATACAAGTCCCCACCACCTTTCCTTATAAGATAAGGATATTACTCTTCTTCGTCTGTATTGTTTCTTCGTATGTACAATAAAAGCGGCATCGCCAAAACCGTGTTATATACCGCTGTCGGAAGCGCCGTCAATAAAAGCATCTTTAAATATGGCGTTTCATTGTAGAGCGCATATGACAAACCGTAATAAAGCGCCTCATATACAAAGCTTAATACAAACGCAAACATTATTTTTACAATATATTTTCCTTTAAAAAATCTCTCACTCATTTCTGTACATAGCGATGCACAGCCTATAGATAAAAGTGCATGAAGTCCAAACAGTGTTTGCGATGCACAGTCAAGCGCAAATCCGCACAATAATCCGTAAATGACCGCACTTATAAAATTCTTGTTGTTTAGCGAATAGCAAATAACAAAAACAACCATGATGTTTGGCACAATCCCAAACACACTTATATATTTTAGCGCCGTATTTTGCAAAATATATGCGGTTAATGTAATTAGAGCGAGCCGTAAATACTTCATTTTTTCGCTTCTTCCTTTATATAAATTACTCTTCTTCGTATGTCTGACTTATCTCGTCAAGCACCACAAGAACATGATGTGTATTTTTAAAATCTACAAGTGGCTCGATAAGTGCATATCTGCTGACGCCTGTCGAATCGTCAATAATTTCCTTTACACGCCCTATCGCAATTCCCGGCGCATACACCCCGCCAAGACCGGATGTTTCAACTATATCACCAACTACAACCTGTGCTTCTTTGTTTATGAATGTCATCTTGCACATTCCGTATTTTTCGTACGAGTTATCACCGACAACAAGCGCTACATCGCCCGTACGCACAATGCGCGCGCCAACCGATGACGACGCATCCACAAGCGTAATTACTCTTGACCAGTTAAGCCCTACCTCGCTTACCTGACCGACGAGTCCTTCGTTTGTCACAACCATGCTTTTCTTCTTTATTCCGTCAATACTTCCTTTGTCAATTGTGTAATAGTTATACCAATTATCACTGCTCCAGCCAACAACTCTAGCACCCGTTGTGTTTACTGCCGCAAAATCATTTTGTTTTATTTCAAGAAGTCCTAATAAACGCTCATTTTCTTCCTTATAAGCCTGCACATCGCGGTATTTTTTTGCAAGCGCCGCATTTTCTTTGGCAAGACGGGTATTTTCTTCTTTATAATCTCCCATCTCAAACAAAAATTCAAAAAATCCGCCAACTCCGTCTACAACTACGCTTACGCCTTTTTGAACAGGCAGCACAAGTGTGTTAAATACATTCTTTGCAATAAACGATTTATCTTTTGTAAATGCAGAAATAACCATTAGAATAATTACCACCATAGCCGTGCAAATAATTACAGACAGCTTTTTATGTTTCTCAAAAAATTCCATTTTCTACACCTGCACCCCCCTTTTATGCAAATATACTCTTTATCAAATTGAGCTTACAAGCACCTTTTTAAGCGTATCAATTTCTTCTAAAACCTTGCCCGTGCCAAGCGCTACGCAGTCAAGCGGATTTTCAGCAATATACACAGGTATGCCTGTTTCACGCTCGATAAGCTTATCGAGTCCGCGTATAAGCGCTCCGCCACCAGTAAGCGTTACACCTCTATCCATAATGTCGCTCGAAAGTTCGGGCGGCGTTTTTTCAAGTGTTGATTTTATTGCTTCGACTATCGATGCAATTGGCTCTGCAAGCGCGCCTCTGATTTCTTCTTGTGTAATGAGAATGTTTTTTGGAAGTCCCGTCACAAGGTCGCGTCCGCGTATGCTCATTCGGTTTTCTGATTCATCAGGATATGCCGAACCGATGCCAAGCTTAATCTGCTCACCTGTGCGGTCACCTATCATAAGATTATATTCTCTTTTTATATATGCCACAATTGCATTGTCAAGCGCATCGCCCGCAACACGCACAGAACGGCTCGTCACTATGCCGCCAAGCGATATTACGGCAACCTCGCTCGTACCGCCGCCAATATCAACTACCATACTTCCCATTGGCTCTTCAACAGGAAGTCCTGCACCGATGGCAGCCGCCATTGGCTCTTCCATAAGGTATGCCTCGCGTGCACCTGCAGCAAGCGCAGCCTCTTCGACCGCTCTTTTTTCTACATCTGTTATTCCTGAAGGCACACAGACAACTACGCGTGGCTTTAAAATTGAGCCCGCTGTGCTTGATAGTTTTATAAAGTTTTTAATCATAGCCTGTGTTGTATCAAAATTTGCAATTACACCATCTTTCATTGGGCGGATTGCCACGATATTTCCCGGCGTTCTTCCAATCATATCCTTCGCTTTGTTTCCAACTGCTAAAATTTTGTTCGATGTTTTATCAATCGCCACAACCGATGGCTCACGAACTACAATTCCCTTGCCTTTAACATGTACAAGTGTATTTGCTGTACCAAGGTCAATTCCGATGTCTTTTGCTAAAAATGCCATTATAAATTATCTCCTTCGTCTTTTTGTCTGTATTATTATCAAACGGAAAATTCCGTTTTGATTATTTCTTTAACTAGTTTAACCGGAAGTCCTACTACGTTGTCATAACTTCCTATGCATCCTCGCACAAATGCGCTTGCTCTGCCCTGAATTGCATACGAGCCGGCTTTGTCCATTGGCTCACGCGTAGCAATATATCTGCGAATCTGATGTTTTGTAAGACGTTTAAATATTACATCGCTGCGCTCACTTTTGCAAACGGCTTTATGTGTTTTTGAATCGATAATACATACTCCCGTATATACCTGATGGGCCCTTCCTGATAAACGCATAAGCATTCTTTTTGCATCGCGCCAGTCATCAGGCTTTCCAAGTATCTCTCCATCAATTGCCACAACTGTGTCAGCTCCTATAATAAGCGCATCTTCATCTGTTGATGCAGCCACGGCGCTTGCCTTCAAGAGTGCAAGCTCACTTACTAATAACGGCGCATCTTTTACGTCTATATTTTCATCGCAATCGCTTACCTTTATATCAAATTCAAATCCTGCCTTCATAAGCAACTCGCGCCTTCTCGGCGATGCCGAGGCAAGAATAATCTTCTTCATCAGCTTTTCCTCCATAACATTTATGCATCTTTTTTAGTGTGCAGGAAACGTTTTTTCAAGATACCTACATGCATATTTTGCTGCATAGCCCGTAAAAACTCCGGTTATTGATGACGCTATACCAAGTATGGGTAAATATGTAAAAATCCATACATTTGATAAAAGTATCGCTGCAACACATACCTGCGCGGCATTATGAAAAAATGCACCAATAACACTTATTCCGATATGCGTAAAATGACCTTTTGCAATGCGCTTTGCCAATATCATCATTACTGCCGCCACAATTGCTCCCGCAACACTGTAAATCGCACTCGTAACACCTGAATATAAGACGCTGCCGATAAATGCGCGTAAAACCGCACAGCAAATTGCGCTTTTTTCTTCAAGTGTATATAATAAAATCACAGTAACAATATTTGCAAGACCAAGCTTTCCGCCGGGAAGATTTATCGGTATAAAAAGCATGCTTTCGACAATCTGAAGTCCGATTCCAAGTGCAACAAGTACTGCACAAAGCACAATTTTTTTAGTACGAAACTGCATCTAAATATCCATCTCCTCCCTCAAGTCTTACCAAAAGTCTGTGCGGAAGGCAGATAATATACTCGTTTGCATGTGTAATATCTCCCGCTTTTACATCAAGCCTATCTTCACAGTTTGCATCGACAACGCGCGCTCCACCCGAAAATATTTCTATTTTATTATAGCCATATTCACTATCTATCTCAAGAAATGTCGGCTCATTTATTTCATGAAGATTATACCTTGCATATTCTTTTCCATCAAGCTCTATAACTACTGTGCTTGCTTCATGTGTATATGCAAATGCATTTACAAAAATGAGTGATATTATACATGCTAAAAAAATACACACTACAAGTATTTTATCCCATTTACTCATTTATAATCTCTCCATGTCCTAAATCACACCGCGATAAAAATGTGCACGCGTAAAATTGTTTTCACCGATTATGTTTTTTACTTTCTCACCGTGCATTGCTCTTAGATACTGCTCACATATTTTGCCACACGTCTGTGCATCTTCAATCGTAAACATAATCACAAAGCGCTTTATGCCAATTTTTAAAAGGTCATAAAGCTTGTCCGCCATATATATCGGTTTAGAATTAAGAAGAAGATTCGTACATGACTGACTCTGACACAAAACGTGAAAACGCTCGTTTTTTCTGTCAGTCAGATAATATCCGTCTGCTCCTTTGTCACATTTTCCGCCGCTCGCCTTTATAACACAGTTTTTCATTGTCATAAGCGGCAGATGGCCATAAACAAGCACATCGCACACACTCCTTGCCGACTGTGAAAGAAGCGAAATATCTTTTAGCGACAATTCCGGCGAGAGCGTTACTCTGTCAAATCCGTTTTCAAGATAAAAACCTATCGATGCCTCATTATAAACATTTAAACGATAATCGCCGTATAGTTTGTGCTTTTCTTTTAAAGCATACAACTGCGCAATCGATGAGCATGAAATGGCATCGGTGCTGATATTTTCGTAGATGCCTTCATTTTCATTGTTTATAATTGCATCTGTCTTTACAACGAGCTGTGTCTTGCCGTTATATGCACCTATTTTCTTTATAACGCTTTGCGGTGCACACAGCATATCAGGCTCATATGCTAAAACTGCCATCGCCTGCTCATACGTTCTCGCTTCTACCACAAGCTCATTTTGGCCATTGTTTTTGCCTATTATATATCCTATCGAGCTTGCGCCGGTTTCTTCTCTTTTTGTATTTTCTCTTGTTTTTATAAGCATATCGCATGCACTTCTTCGAAGCGCGTTAATCTCGCTTACTGCAAGCGTTACGTTATCATCCATTTCAAGCTTAAGATCTGTAAGTTCAAACGGCACCGAGCCAAATTTCGATAGCTGTGCATATACTCTTTCGTATGAAAGCGGCGTATTTGACGCCTCTTTAACTTCTTCTCCGTAAGATGTCACAACATTACCATCTGCATCTTTTAACGTAAACTCTGCTCGCCTTCCTGTCTTGAGGCTAGCGATGCCCTCCACCTTCACACGCCTGAAATTTGCATTTTCGGCAAAGGTATTTTTTATATCCTTATCGAACTTTTCATCTGATATGTTTGAGCCTGACTTAAAACTCATCATATCTGCGCCTGTGCGCTTGGTATAATATCCATCTGTAAAACCGCTTCTGTTAAATGCATTTAAAAGAGTTTGGATATCATTATTATCAGCTTGCTTGGGCTCATCTAAATATTTTCGATAAATACGCGTAACCGTCGCAACGTACTCAGCCCTCTTTAATCGTCCTTCAATTTTGAGCGAGTCAATGCCCATCTTTTTAATCTGTGATATGTGCGAAAGAAGGCACATATCCTTCGGACTTAAAAGATATCCTTTTTTGAGTGATTTATTCTCTTTTTTTAGTTCGTAAGGGAGTCGGCATGGCTGCGCACATCTGCCACGGTTTCCGCTTCTGCCACCAAGAATTGAGCTTAACAGGCATTGTCCCGAATAACTCTGGCATATTGCGCCGTGAACAAAAATCTCAAGCTCTAATTTTGTTTGCTCTTTAATTTGTTTTATCTGCTCATGTGTAAGCTCGCGTGCAAGCACCACTCTCTTAAAACCCAATTTTTCCAGCATCTTTGCGCCCGCAACATTATGAATAGTCATTTGCGTAGATGCATGAAGCGCAAGGTTAGGTATTGCCTTTTTTATTAACGATGCAAGTCCCAAATCCTGAATTATGACAGCGTCGACACCTTTTTCATATACAAATTGTGCAAATTCAAGTGCGCGCGAAAGCTCCGACTGCTTTATGAGCGTATTTAGTGTTACAAACACCTTTACGCCTCTTACGTGGGCATATTTTACCGCCCGTTCAAGCGCATCGTTGTCAAAATTTCCTGCACCTGCACGCGCCGAAAAAGCCGTACCGCCAAGATATACTGCATCAGCACCATTTTGTACTGCTGCAATAAGTGCTTCAAAGCTTCCTGCCGGTGATAATAGCTCTGTTGTAGTTGTGTTTAGTGGCATAATTAACCCCTCAAGCAATAATTCGATTTACTAACTAAAACTGTTCTAAAAACTTTGCAAGCTCTGCTTCTTTTTGAGCCAATTTTTCTTCGAGCTGCTTAATGTGTTTTTCGTACTTGCCTGCTTCTTCATCATATTGTAGTATCTGTTTGCGAAGGTTGTCCTCTGATGCGTGAGCTTTATAGAACTCATCAGTAATGTTTATTGCTGTAAGTACAGCCGCCATATCTGTGCTAAGACGAGGGTTCATTCTTACTAGCTCACTGATTTTTCTGTCAACGTATGCACAAATTTTGTAGATATATTCCTCCGGTTCATTTGCTGTGATAGTATAATACCTTCCCTTGATTTTTGCCTCCACCTTATTTTTTTCGCTCATACGAAAAACCTCCTAAAATATTTTTTGCACAATTTATGTTATTTTTTATTAAGATACGTATATACCTTCATAATTCCTATTGCCGTTTTTCCGTCCTTGATTTCGTTTTTCATAATCATATCAATTAGCTCATCAAATGTGTATTCGCACACCTGAGTAAACTCATTTTCATCAAGATCTTTTTCTCCCATTGTAAGCCCTTCAGCAAGGTATATATGAATTTTTTCGTTGCAAAATCCCGGCGTAAGATAAAACTCGCCAAGATACTCAAACTTTTCAGCGCTATATCCTGTTTCTTCCCTGAGTTCCCGGATTCCACATTCGCGATGATCTTCTCCCCACTCAAGCTTTCCTGCGGGGATTTCGAGCAAAAAGTCATCAAACGGTCTTCTGTACTGTTTTACAAGACATACCTTGCCTTCATTTGTAATTGCAACAATTGCTACGCCTCCCGGATGCTCAACGATTTCGCGCGTTGCAATATTTTTATTTTGTGCAATCTCTACCGTATCAACCTTTACTCTTATTATTTTTCCTTCAAATATTTTCTCAGATTTTACTAACTTTTCTTTGTATAGCATCTGTTTTCTCCTTTATATGAATGTCACATTTTTAATGATTTTAAGGCTTTGCTTTCTACAAAACCGTAAAAAAACCCCATTTTTACTTATACAGTATTATTATATGCTTTTTTTGCCAATAATTCAAGAGTTTTATTTGCACATAATCACTTTTAGCAGTATTTTTTTACCTAACATATGCTTTATGATTTTTATCTGCTCTCACATAGTGCCAAACGACAAAATAAAAAGGCGACAATCTTTAAGATCACTCGCCTTTTGTTGTTCTTGCATATAGTTTATTAAATCTTTTAAATTTTTGCCAGTCAATTTCATCAAGTTGTTTTTTTGTTACACGATAGCCCCAGTTACCCTTTGCTACTCCGGGTATGTTAAGTCTTGTATCGGCACCGTATCCGAGCAAATCCTGAACCGGGAAAATCGTAAGGAGTGCACCGCTCGCATAAATCGTTCTGAAAATTGAATCGTAGCACTTATCCCAATCTTTTTCAAAATACCCGCAATATTCGAGCATCGTCGCTCTCTCTTTTTCGCCCTGCTCCCATACATACCCCAAAAGAGTGTTATTATCATGCGTCCCTGTGTATACAACAGTTCTATCATTGTAGTTGTGCGGCATATGCGGGCTGTTTTCTTCACCCAAAAATCCGAACTGAAAAACTCGCATACCGGGAAAACCACTTTTCTCAACGAGCATTTCAACCTCTTTTGTTATATCGCCCAGATCCTCGGCGATAATAAGCCTATCTTCACTAATTTCTTTTATCGCCTCAATAAACGATTCACCGGGACCTTCTTCCCATTTTCCTTCACGCGCACTTAATGCACCATATGGCACGCTCCAATACGACTCAATCCCACGGAAATGGTCAATACGTACACCATCAAACATCGTAAACATATGGCGCATCCTGTCAAGCCACCATGAATATCCGTCTTGCTTCATGCGCTGCCAGTCATAGAGAGGATTTCCCCAAAGCTGTCCGTCCTTGCAAAAATAATCGGGCGGAACGCCCGCAACACACTTTGGCGAAAAATCGTCATCAAGCAAAAATAACTCCTTATTTGCCCACACATCTGCGCTTTCATACGATACATATATCGGCACGTCGCCAATAATCTTTACGCCCTTTGAATTGGCATAGGCTCTAATTTTTTGCCACTGCATGAAAAATTCATATTCTATAAATTCCCATACAAACATAATGTCTTCATCTGCTTTATCATTCTTCCATTCGTTCCACGGCTTTTGATCATTTTGCTCTTTTAATGCCATATACTCGCAAAACTGCCTTATATGTTTATGAGAATCAATAAATTCCTTAATTTGCGTTTTGTCACAAACACGATTCGCCGCAGCCTTTAAAACGGATAATCTCTCACTATAAAGCCTGTCAAATTCGCAGCAATACATATTTTTTTGCTTTGATTCTTCAAGTTCATCTTTTAAAAGCAATCCTTTTTTGTAAAGCTCTTCTAAATCTATAAAATACGGATTTAATCCAAAGGTCGCCTGTGATTTATAGGGCGAATTACACTCATCTACAGGGCAAAACGGCAACACCTGCCACCATCCAAAGCCGGCATCGCTGATACGGTCAATAAACTCAAGTGCTTCTTTTCCAAAGCTTCCGATTGAATAATCGCCATTTAATGAAGATATATGCATCAAAACTCCGCTTGCACGCTGCAAAAATGCCGCCCCCTTTACGCCTGTAAATTTTTCTTATATCAAATTTAAGGGAGAGTTATACACCCTCCCTTTTTACTTCTAAAAATTATTTATCTGTTTAAAATAAGCTTTGTAAGCTCAACCGGCTCAACAATCTTTCCGTCTTTATAAACACGCATATTGCCTGATGCTATCTCATCAATCAAAATAACTTCGTTGTTGTGATAACCAAACTCAAACTTAATGTCCCACAAATCAAGACCTATTGTCTTAAGGTCATCAGCAACTATCTTTGTGATTTTAAGTGTCTGCTCCTTCATACTCGCAAACATCTCTTCGCTCATAACTCCAAGTGCAGCAAGGCCCTCACATGTAACGAGCGGATCGCCCTTTTCATCATTTTTAAATGTACATTCCACATAGCCACCTTCAAGCGGTGTACCATCTTCTATATACTCTCCGTATCTGCGAATAAAACTACCTGTTGCAACAAGACGGCATATTACCTCAAGACCATGTCCAAATACTTCGCCATTTAACACTTCCATTGTAGCTTCGTCAACATTTGCGCTTACGTAATGTGTCTTTATGCCGGCTTTCTTAAGTAAATCAAAATAATATATCGATGTTCTTAAATTTTCCTTACCTATGCCATCAATCTTTAGTCCTACGCTGTTTTCGCCCGGATCAAAAACCCCGTCTTTACCTGTGCAATCATCTTTAAACTTAAGCAATACATTGCCATTGTCAAGTGCGTACACATCTTTTGTTTTTCCTTCGTAAATCTTTTGCATAATACTGCCTCCTGTATTTTTAATATTGTTAATATGAATTCACACACAAAAATATCTCTTCAATTTATATATTTTACATCAAAAGCTTATGTTTGTCAATATTTTTTATAGCAAAGTTTGTATGGTAAATCAAACGGCAAAAATGTCCAAAATGACAAAAACGCTGTCCTATATGGTAAATATTTTCACTTGAAAACGTGTTAATATAAACGTGTAAACACAATTTAGATAAGGAGTGTTATTATGGCAAGCTATAACTTAAAAGAAATTTTTTCAAAATTTGACACATCCCAATCGATTAGCAATTACGGCGATGGTCACATCAACGACACATATCTCGCAACTTCGAATCAAAAATTCATCTTGCAAAGAATTAACAGCGATATTTTTCTCTCACCTGAAGATGTAATGAATAATATCTTGCTTGTTACAGAACATATTCGCAAGCGTCTTGCTGCAAACGGAGAAGATTGCGAGCGCGGTACTCTTCACGTTATTCCGACACTCGACGGAAAACCTTATTACAAAACAGAAGATGGCGCGTACTTCCGTATGTACGACTTTATTGAAAACGCTACTTCATATTCAAAGTGTGATTCAGCCGAAACATTTTATAATTCAGCAAAAGGTTTCGGCAGATTTTTCGAATTGTTAAGCGACTTCGATGCTTCTCTTTTAAGCGAAACAATTAAGAACTTCCACTATACCCCATGGCGCTACGAAGCATTGTGCGAAGCTATTGAAGCTGACAAATGTGGACGCGTAGCACTTGCAAAACCGGAAATTGAGTTTGCTCTTGCACGCAAGGATATGACAAGCGTTGTTACTGACTATATTGCAAGCGGCGAAATTCCGCTTCGTGTTACACATAATGATACAAAGCTTAACAACATTATGCTTGATGATGAAACAAATAAGCCTGTATGTGTAATCGACCTTGATACTGTTATGCCCGGTTCAATTCTCTATGACTTCGGCGATTCAATTCGTTTTGGCGCAAGCTCTGCAGAAGAAGATGAGCATGACCTCGACAAAGTTTACTGCGACATGAATCTCTTCGATGCATTTACTCGCGGTTTCCTTGAAGAAACAGGCAAATTCCTTACACCAAAGGAAAAGGAACTTCTTCCTTTCTCTGCAAGACTTCTTACATATGAATGTGGAATTCGTTTCCTCACTGACTATTTAAACGGCGATACATACTTTAAGACTCACTACGAAGGTCAGAACCTCTATCGTGCACGCACACAGCTTAAGCTCGTGGCTGATATGGAAGAAAAAGATTCCATAATGAATGAGATTGTAAAGAAATACATCTAAATCATAATTACATTGATAAATCAGAGCAGCGCTTTTACTGCTCTGATTTTTTATACAAAAAAAAGAAGCTGCATGAATGCAGCTTCTTTATGTTTTTTTGAGTTAAATTATTTAACTTCAACCTTTGCGCCAACTTCTTCAAGCTTAGCTTTGATTGAATCAGCATCTTCTTTTGAAGCGCCTTCTTTAACCGGCTTAGGAGCGCCATCAACGAGGTCTTTTGCTTCCTTAAGACCAAGACCTGTGATCTCACGAACAACCTTGATAACCTTAACTTTCTCAGCACCTGCATCAGCAAGGATAACGTCGAACTCGCTCTTCTCTGCAGCAGCAGCACCTGCATCAGCAGCACCGCCAGCAGCAACAGCTGCAACAGCAACAGGAGCAGCAGCGCTTACGCCAAACTCCTCTTCCATAGCCTTAACTAGTTCAGAAACCTCTAATACTGTAAGCTCCTTAATTGCGTCTAAAACACTTGTAACTTTTTCACTCATTTTAATGTACCTCCATAATTTTAAATAATTTTTTAGTTTTAATTAGTTTAATATGATATTACTCGCCTGCTGCGGCTTTCTTTTCCGCATAAGCGTTAAGCGCAATTGCCATAGCACGGATATTTCCCTGCAAAATGTTGACAACTCCGGATACAGGCGCATTCAAGCTGCCCATAAGTTTTGCGATAAGCTCTTCCTTTGACGGAAGCTTTGAAAGCTCAATAACACCCTTCTCATCGATAACCTTGCCATCAACGAAACCTGCCTTAATGCTGACAACATCATTATCCTTAGCAAACTTAGCAAGTACTTTTGCCGGTGCAATTGCATCTGTAGATGAAACAGCAAGAGCTGTAGGACCGTGCAAAATCGGATCAAGTTCATCAAGACCAACTTCTTTTGACGCAAAACGCGTAAGTGTGTTCTTTACAACATGATAGCTGACACCTGCAGCACGAAGTTCATTTCTGAGCTTTGTATCTTCTTCAACTGTCAAACCGCGATAGTCGAACAAAACACCTGCTTGTGCACTCTTAAGTGTTTCTGTAAGTTCAGCTACTACCTTTTTCTTTTCGCTTAAAACCTTTTCACTTGGCATGTGGTATTTCACCTCCTGTAATTTAAGGTAAAAATCAAAATCGACTCTCCCGCAAACACGAGAGAGCCGTTAAAAAGCAATCATATAGCGCACATAATACGCCAAAAATTACTATGCCCACCTCGGCAGGAAAGCAACGCTTATTATGGTGACAAGCACCACCTGCTGTCTACGGAAGAAATATCAATTTTTATAACATCATCAATTTTAACACATTTTTACTGTGCTGTCAAGAGCAAATTATAAAATATTTTATGCTTCTGCTCTTGCAGGATTGATTTTTATTCCCGGACCCATTGTCGATGCAACAGCGATGCTCTTTAAATACTGACCTTTTGCTGCTGCCGGCTTAGCTTTGATAATAGCACCGATGAGTGTCTTGTAGTTTTCTACAAGCTTCTCTGTACCAAATGAAGCCTTACCAATTGGGCAGTGAATAATGTTTGTCTTATCGAGTCTGTACTCGATTTTACCTGATTTAATTTCGTTGATTGCTCTTGTAACATCAGGTGTAACTGTGCCTGCCTTTGGTGACGGCATAAGACCTTTCGGACCAAGTACCTTACCAAGACGACCTACAACGCCCATCATGTCAGGTGTTGCAACAACAACGTCATAATCAAACCAGTTATCATTTTGGATTTTCGGAATTAACTCCTCGCCGCCAACGAAATCGGCGCCTGCTGCTTCTGCCTCAGCAACTTTGTCGCCTTTTGCAAAAACAAGAACGCGAGCAACCTTACCTGTACCATGCGGAAGCACAACTGCGCCTCTAACCTGCTGATCAGCGTGTCTTGAGTCAACGCCTAACTTGATATGAACCTCAACAGTTTCGTCGAATTTTGCCTTTGAAGTTTTAATGGCAATATCGAGAGCTTCTGTGGGGTCATATGTCTTAGTTTTATCGTACAACGCTATGCTGTCCTTATACTTTTTACCTCTAAACATATTAACCTTTCCTCCTTATGTGGTCAAACAAAGCAGTACCTTTTACCGCTTCTCCCACGATTTCACCTTTGGCTTTCGCCAAATTAGTCCTCGACTACAATACCCATGCTTCTTGCCGTACCCGAAATCATGCTAATAGCAGCTTCGATACTTGCAGCATTCAAATCAGGCATCTTCTGCTCTGCAATCTGACGAACTGCATCTTTAGAAATTGTAGCAACCTTATTCTTGTTCGGTACGCCGGAAGCTTTCTCGATTTTGCATGCCTTCTTTAAAAGAACGGCTGCCGGAGGAGTTTTTGTGATAAACGAGAAGGAACGGTCTGCATATACAGTTATAACAACCGGTATTATAAGACCAGCATCCTTTGCTGTCTTTTCGTTAAACTCCTTACAGAATTGCATAATGTTCACACCGTGCTGACCTAATGCAGGACCAACAGGCGGTGCGGGTGTTGCCTTACCTGCAGCAATCTGCAACTTAATGTAACCTGCAACTTTCTGTGCCATGTGACTTGCACCTCCTTAATTAAACAAATGTGGTAATGGCGGACTTTCGTCCTCCCACGCAAGGCATGTCTGCCTTGGAGGATGCGAAAAATTCGCATATATCAACAAACGGATAACCGTTTATCAATCAAGTGACTCAATCTGATAAAAATCAAGCTCGACAGGTGTGTCCTGTCCAAACATTGATACGCAGATACGAACCTTCTGCTTTTCTTCATTTATTTCTTCAACTACGCCGATAAAGTCTTCCAAAGGACCTGAAACGATTTTCACACTGTCACCTATTGCAAAATCAATCTCGGTAACAGGCTTTTCGATTCCAAGCTCATAAACCTCTTCATCAGTAAGTGCAACAGGTTTTGAACCGGGACCAACAAAGCTCGTAACGCCGCGCGTATTACGTACAACAAACCAGCTCATGTCATTCATAACCATCTTAACAATGACATAGCCCGGAAGCACCTTTCGCTGTACAACTTTACGCTCTTGTGTGCCATCGTCCTTTTCCCTTATTTCAACGACTTCTTCCATAGGAATTCTGATTTCCTGAATTATATCTGATATTCCTCTGTTTTCAACCGTTTTTTCAATATTGGTCTTAACCTTATTTTCGTAGCCCGAATAGGTATGTATAACATACCATTTTGCTGCATCAGCCATACTTCACTGCTCCTTTACGGGCAATCTCGCGATTACTGGAATTTCAACACATCAGTAAAGGCCTTGCCAAAGTCACCAATGACAATACCTCTTACTACTCCGCCGAAAACAGTATCAACGATTGCCAAAAATATTCCGACCATAATGATTACGGCAATAACAATCATTGTATTGCGAACAGTCTGCGACCATGAAGGCCATACAACCTTCTTCATTTCGCTTTTCACTTCTCTGAAATATTTTGCAATTTTAGAAAAAATGTTTTGTTTCTTTGTGGATTCGCTCATGAAAATCTCCTCCTAAAATAAGCTGTTACATACGCTTTTATTATTTTGTTTCCTTATGAAGCGTGTGCTTTTTGCAGAACTTGCAATATTTGTTCAGCTCAAGTCTGTCCGGAGTATTCTTCTTGTCCTTCATTGTGTTGTAGTTTCTCTGTTTGCATTCACTGCACGCCAAAGTAATTTTTGTTCTCATTGGGTTACACCTCCGTTTATGTTCTGCACCGCGCAACACTGCGCCATGCTTTTTGACTGTTTGATGTGTAGCAAAGCCTTTTTTACACATGTTTTTAACATTTTTATTTCACACATAAAAAAAAAGACTTACACAAAGCACTAATACTATACCATACATAAATCACCAAGTCAAGAGAATTTTCAAAAAATATTTTTATATGTGCATTTTTTTACCTCTATTATTATATGTTCCGTCATATAAGTGACAATTGACTTGATTTTTTACTTATCAGCATATATAATTATGAATATACAAGCAGTATGGAGGTTATAACATGGCTGACGAAATCCAAAAAGAAAATTCCCACTCGGGACATCGCGCAAGGCTAAAACAGCGTTTTTTGGCAGAAGGTCTCGATTCATTTAATGATTATCAGATACTTGAGCTTTTGCTCTTTTATACAATTCCTTTAAAAGACACAAATGAAATTGCACATGCACTGATCAAGACTTTCGGTTCACTTTCACGCGTTTTAGATGCACATCCAAGCGAACTACAAAAGGTCAAAGGCATAAGCGAGCACAGCAGTGCTATGCTTTCCATGATACCACAGGTTTTCCGTGCATATTCAAAGGATATAATGCGCGAAAGACCCGTTTTAAGCAATACTGAAACTGCAAAAAACTATATCAAAAACTTTTTCATGGGCAGACTATACGAAGTGTTTTACCTCTTCTGTATGAATAAATCATACCGCGTTATTCACGAGGAATTACTATGCGAAGGCTCACTCGATGAGGCGCCGTGCTATCCGCGACTCGTACTCGAATCTGCTTTCAGACACAATGCCCAAAAAGTAATCTTCGCACATAACCATCCATCAAACATAATGCGCCCGTCGACATCCGACATTAAAAGCACACAAAAGCTTGTTAAACTGTTTGAAAGCCTCGACATCGAAGTTGTCGACCACATAATCGTTGGTAAAACCGATTGTGTAAGTATGGCAGAATTAGGGCTCTTAAAATAATATAATAAAAATTAAAGGCTGTGACATGTTGTAACAAACAATATATCGCAGCCTCATTTTATTCTATTTTATTTCATAACTTCCTTTAATCATTAAAATCGCATCACCATCATCACTTATTGTTATTCCGCGTCCGTCATCAAGCGGTACAATAAGAAGATGATTCGACGGAGCCTGGGCTTTATCAGGCAAATCGTATCCTGCTGTCACATCAGAAATTCCTCCGCGGGCAGAACCAATGATATTGCCATTTCCCATGCGCAAAATCATCTCTGTTCCCGCGCCTGCAACAACAGTCTTTCCTGATTTTACATTCACAACCTCAAACGAAGATGAGCTTGTCTGTTCGCCGGATTGGCCACCTTTAGACACAGCATCATCTATGTATGAATAAATTTTGGGTAATAATACGTTATCAATATAGCTTTTACTTATAAGAGGGTCACCGTCACTTCCCGGTTCGGCAGCAAATACAAATCCAACCGCGCCTAATAACAACGCACATGCGCTAATAATTGCAAAAATTCTTTTTTTCATTACATACACCCCTATCTCATTTGTAAAACTTTTATATATAAACTTTAAATATCAACAAGTCCAAAACTGATCGAAATCGCCTCATTGACTTTATCCATGAGCATATCGTCAAGTCTTCCGATTTTCTCCCTTAATCTCTTTTTATCAATCGTCCTTATTTGTTCGAGCAGTATTACAGAATCCTTATTAAGTCCATAATCCTCGGCAGCAATCTCTATATGTGTCGGCATTTTCGCTTTGTTAATCTGCGAAGTAATCGCCGCTGCAATAACTGTCGGGCTATACTTATTTCCTATATCATTTTGTACGATTAAAACAGGTCGCACTCCTCCCTGCTCTGAACCTATTACAGGACTTAAATCAGCATAAAAAATATCGCCTCTTTTTACAATCACTAAATTTCACACTCCGATAATTTTTCCTCATAGCAAAGTTGCGTATCATTATCTGCTTCAAAACACATTTCGGCAAGAGATAAATTTATATCTCCCATCTCAATATATCCCCTCTTAAGTTCCTGCCTCATTTTTTGACGACGTCTGCCAGCAATAAAATCGCCTATCGCCCTTCTTATCATTTCGCTTCTGCTGACCTTGTCTTCTTTTGATAATTCATCAATTTCTTCGATTGTTTCTTCGGGCAAAGCAATCAAAATTTTCTTATATTCCGGCAACGTAACCCAACCCCCATTTCTGCAATCATAATCCCGACATTGAAATATAACAAAATATATTTTCAACACTTATTCGAGATTAAAATATCAGTATATACTCAAATTATATACTAAATATATATATTAGTCAATGGAAGTTTATTCCAAGTCGTTTAAAACATTCACCACTCGATTTTTCAAAGTATAAACTCTTGGCATACGCTTGCTGACATCGCATACGATTTCGTAGTTGATCGTCCCCATATATGACGCCAGATCGGTTGCCGATACTTTTTCTTCTCCGTCTGCACCCATAAGCGTCACAATATCATCTACCTTTATATTATCTGCATTTGTTGCATCAATCATACATTGGTCCATGCAAATTCTTCCGATAACGGGAAATTTTTTTCCGTTATGTAAAACACTTGCTTTATTTGTATATAGCCTTGAATAGCCGTCGGCATATCCTATCGGTAATGTAGCGACTGTTGTGGGTTGTTTTATAACATGTTCTTTCCCATAGCTTACACCGATTTCTTCTTCAAGCTTTTTAACAAGCGTCACTCTTGCTTTAATGCTCATTGCATCTTCAATCTCTATTTTCCCTTCCGTAAGAGCAGATGGATGAAGGCCATAAAGTATTATACCCGGTCTTACCATATCAAGATGCATCTGCGGATATAAAACGAGCGCTGCGCTGTTGCACACATGTTTTTTTCCGACATTTACGCCTTCTTGCTTGAGCGCATCGCAAACACGCATAAATCTTTCATATTGCATAAATGTATATTTACTATCTTCTTCATCTGCACACGCAAAATGAGTAAATATTCCATCTATTTCTATATTCGGAAGCGTCGCTATTTCCTTTATCTTATCAATTGTGCTCTCTACGTTTTTTCCATCACACAAAAAGCCTATTCTGCTCATTCCCGTGTCAAGCTTAATATGTATTTTAGCGCAAACATTCTTTTTTGATGCGGCATCAGACATAGCCTTCGCCATTTCATACGAAAAAACAGACGGCATAATATCATAATCAATTAAGCTTTCACATAAATCAGGATTTGTATTACCTAAAATCAAAATCGGAACATCAATTCCGCTATTCCTAATTTGTATCGCCTCGTCAATCACTGCCACACCGAGCGAATCAGCACCGTTTTCAATAAGTGTTTTTGCAACCTGAAAAACGCCGTGACCGTATGCATCAGCTTTGACAATTGCCATAATTTTTGCTTTTTCATTTGTATGTTTTCTTATGTTTTTCATGTTTTTTGCGATTGCATCGAGGCTAACCTGTGCCCATGCACGCTGTGTATAGCTATCCATTATATTCCCTCTTTAGCTCTCATTTATTATTATCTGAATTTACATAATTTATTAAATCATTTATCTTAATCAACCATGCCAAAGGCTTCGCTCAAAAGAGACGCGATATCTCCTGCAAGCATTACTCTTGCACCATATTTCTCTTTTGCCAAATCGCCCGCAATCGCATGTATATACACACCGCAGGCACATGCTTTTTCTATATCATTTTCTTTCGATATCAAAGAAGAAAGCACCCCGGCAAGCACATCGCCGCTACCGCCCGTTGCCATACCATGATTGCCGGCGGCATTGTTTACATAAAGCTTTTCATCTCCGGCTATAACAGTATATGCTCCCTTTAAAACAACTGTGATATTATACTTTTTAGCAAGCTCGCCGGCACAGCGCATCGCGTTTTGCTCTACGTATTCGGCGCTTTTTCCGATAAGACGTCCCATTTCAGCGTAATGTGGAGTAACAACAACCTGCGCTGCGGTTTTGTTTAAAATCTCCATATCGTGTGATAATGCATAAAGCGCATCCGCATCAATTATAATCTTCTTATCACACTTTAAAAGACACTGGTGCAAAATGTATGACACATCTTCACTTCTGCCCATGCCTGGTCCGATTACAATCGTATCGCAGCCTTCTGCAAGCTCACATATCTTGTCCGCTGCATCTTTTTTTATAATCCCATTATCATCTTCCGGCAGCGAAACACTCATCGCCTCCGTGACATTTTTTTCAAAAACATCGTTAATACCGCTCGGCAAAGCAGCCGTTACAAGACCCGCTCCGCTTCTCATCGCTGAGTATGCGCTCATACATACAGCTCCACTCATGCCCTTGCTGCCGCCTACGATAAGCACCTTGCCACAGCTGCCTTTATGGGCATTTCTTGCGCGTTTTGCCAGCGCACCTTTTACGAATTCATCATCAATAGTTTCTCCAATCCCATAATTTGATGTTACAACTTGCGGAATTCCTATATCCTTTACGCACACATCGCCGCACCTTTGTGCAGCAGGAAATGTCAACTGCGCAATTTTATATCCCGTAAACGTTACTGTTTTGTTCGCTATAACCGTGTCGCCGCACACACCTTCATCGGCGCACACACCGCTCGGCACATCGACTGAAACGATGTATGCTTTCGATGTGTTTATTATGTCAACAATTTCTCTGTCACGCTCACCGAGCGTTTGTTTAAAGCCAAAACCGTATAAAGCATCTGCAATCACATCGCACTTTGACGCAAAGCTTTTCATTTCTTCAATATTGTCTATAATTGGAATGCATAGCTTTTTTGCTATATCATAATTTTTCCTGCAATCACCCTTTAGCGATGATGCATCGTCAAAAAAAGCAATCTTCACCGTATTAAATACAGGCAAAAGCTGTCTTGCAAGCGCAAATCCGTCGCCACCGTTATTGCCGCGGCCACATACAACAAGCGCACAATCCCTTTTTATACTTTCTAAAGACACAATTTCATCTTTTACCGATGCGGCGGCATTTTCCATAAGGACAATCCCGTCAATACCATATTCATCAATAGTCTGCGCATCAAGCGCCTTCATCTGCACCGCACTGTATATCTTCATGGCGATTATCCCTCCAAAACAACAAAAGCAACAGCATCATCATCGGTATTTGACAATGTTACGTGTATCCTTTTTACTCCAAGCTCTTCACAAATACTCTTTGCCTTTCCGCAAAGATTGATGTATGGCTTTCCAAGCTCGTCGCGCAAAACTTCGACCTCACAAATTGAAAAGCCGCGCACACCTGTGCCAAGCGCTTTGGAAAAAGCTTCCTTTGCAGCAAAATTATTTGCTGCGCTCGGCGCCATATTTTTTTTCGCACGCAAAAATTCTTTTTCATCTTCGCCAAAATATTCGTTTAAAAATCTATCATTTTTACAAGCATCATAAATCCTTGCAATTTTTACAATATCGCTACCAATTCCAATTATCAATTTATATCACAGCCTATCAGAAGTATTGCTATTCGCCTATTATATGTATATTTTTTATGTTAAAACGTCTCATCGCCTCTACCATTTTAAGCGGTGGCTGAAAATAGAGTCTCACTCTTTCAGCGTTTTGTAAAAAGTCGGCAAAATACAGATTTCCACTATTCATATCTGCGCATGTATAATAATATTTTTTTATGTTCTTCACATCAAGATACTTATCCTTATAACGTTCGTCGTAAGCAGGAGCACAAATTGAAAATTCTTTTACACGCACGCTTAAAACATGCACACGTCTTTTCTTTGAGTATATAGCGTCTATGTCAAGTTCGCCGTTTGTAAAAATATATTCGTACTCTACATTCATACGCGAAATCAAAATATATACTCCGTACCACACTGCTACACCAAGTGCAAACCAAAGCATAAAAAGCCACGATTTTGAAATCGCAACACAAAAACCAAGCACAAAGCAAATCGCAATCGCTCCAATTATTATTCCAATGGTTTTTAGTGCATCAACATATGTTTTTTTCTTTGAAATCATGTACTCTATAAACGTATCCATTTTGGCCTCCAAAGCTGTTTTTTTCATTTTTTTATTTTATCATAAAAATTTTTTAATTACAAGGGTTGACAAACCGAAAAAAATGGTATATACTATTAAACGTTGTATGCGAGTGTGCTGGAATCGGCAGACAGGCACGTTTGAGGGGCGTGTGCTTATGGCGTATGGGTTCAAGTCCCATCACTCGCACCAAAGGAAAATCCTGTCGACTTTTGTCGATGGGATTTTTGCTTTGTATTATTCATTATTCAATATTCATCATTCATTTGACAGGATTTTCAATGAATAATGAAGTCGCTTCGCTGATGAATAATGAATACTTTTTCATTGTAGTTTTGCTCTGCAAAACACTTATTTTATAAAATACAATGCCTAAACCCCTTACTATTACTGCATTTACGCACAAATCCTATAAAAACACTCGCACCAAGCAAGAACCTTGACACGTATTTAGCGTGTTGAGGTTTTTTGTTTTCATTTTATAAAATTGGCATCAAAAAAGTGTTCCTGCTTAACGCAAGAACACTTTTTATTTTTATTATGATAATAGTGCAAAGCCCGGGATATCGATGTCAGATGCATCAATATCTGTAAGCTTAAGATTTCTCTTGCCCGTTATCTTCTGTGCGATTTCGCACAATGCAGCAGCTTTACCGCATGCAACAAATTCAGCATCAGGATATTTCTCAAATAACTTTATGATACCATTAACTCTCTTTGTATCTTCAGCAAAGTTATATACATGGTAGTATTTTACAAACGGTGGCTCGCTCTTCTCAGGACATTTTCCCATAACGATTGACATATCCTTAGAGTCAGTCTTTATTCTGTAGATGCTTTCATTCGCACCGTATTTGTAGTTAATAATGTAAGGAATATCAAAATAGAATTCCTTGCTAAGCGCAAACACTCTGTTGTTTATATTTTCTCTTTCTTCCGGTGTCAGTTTTTTGAGGTTTTCAGCGATTAACTTCTTAACAAGCTCAAACAATTCTTTCTCATCTTTTATTTTTCCTTCAAGACTCCACTCGCTTCCAAATAAGAGTTTCCTTTTTAAGACAAGCTCTTCCCAATCAAAGCCAAGCTCATATTCAAGTTCTTTATCATACTTATTTTCAATACCAAATGATTTGCAGAAAAATTCATACGCCTTTTCTCTTGTACATGTTTCATAGCAATGCGGCGCGATGCGGTAATATCCTTCAAATTTGTCTTCAGCACCGTATAGCGAATAAACATTTTTTATTGCAGGAAATTCAACTTCAGGAGAATTTACCGTCCAGTCGCCGTCAGACGATGCAACAAGCAAATTTCTCGGTGCACACATCATCGTAAGATCAACGTTGTTGTAGTCGGTTCTTAAGAAAACAATATTTTCGCAAATGCAGCCACCCTGAAAATTGCCTGATACCTGATTTACAGGCGCAGCAGCAGTAACTCTCTCATCATATGCTGTAAGTACAAATGTCTGTGTTCCGCCACCCGAGCTTCCTGTGCAGCCTATTCTTTCAGTATCAACATACGGGAGTGTCGATACGAAGTCAAGCGCTTTTATACCGTTATTTAATTGGAGAGAAAATCTTCCGTAATTGTATTTTTCATATTCCTTATTTTCAGGATTAAAACCATCATGCTCAACAACACTCGTATCATTATATCCAATCATATCATATGAAAATGCAACCATTCCCCTCTTAGCGATGTTTGCAAAAAGCAATACAAGCTTGCTGTACACGGTTGTTTCAATTCTTCCGTGACGGCAATGTCCATGCGGACAAAGAACTACAGGATACTTTTTTGTTGTATCCTTCGGGCGATATATATTTCCGCCAAGATAAAATCCCGGCAAAGTCTGAATCATAACCTTTTCTATTACGATATCGTCATACTCAGCAACAGGAAGTATATGTACATCGAGTGGTGCGTCATGCTTTAATAATTCAATCGATGTGCTGAATTTAAGATTTTCATGAATATCCTTTCTTAATTCCTTCCACTCCTCAAGAGTTTTCGGTGATAGTGGCGCTGTAACATCGTTAAATTTGCGTATTTGCATTTTTCTTCTCCCTTTCTTGTCTTTATATAAAGACGCTAAAACTATTTGTAAATAATTTTCTTTATTATAACATCACACCAAAAAAATTTCAACATCTATTTATGAAAAAACAATATGACTTATAAATGAATCTTTATTTGCGGCATTATTATATCCATAATAAATACAGGCGTTGCATAAGTTTTACACTCTTATACAACGCCTGTTTATTTTTTGTTCTTAAATCCCCTTATAAAACATATACAAATAATAGACAACTGTAAATACAGCCAAATGTTTTAGGGGGTTTTGTTTTGAATAATTATATTGAAGAGCGTGCCATCGATTTTGCAAACTATATTGTTGACCACGAAGCAACTGTACGTGCCACAGCCAAACACTTTAATATCAGTAAATCTACCGTACATAAGGATATCACTACAAAGCTAAATCACATAAATCTTTCGCTCTACTCACAAGTTAAGGAAATTCTCGACAAAAACAAGGCACAGCGTCACATACGCGGCGGCCTTGCAACAAAGAAAAAATATGCACAGCTCGCAGAAAGCGAAAATGCAAAATAGAAGTTTTATATGAAACTGTACGCTAAAATTCCCACTATTCCCGATGCCATAATTACATATATGGGATTAAGTCTTTTCTTAAAAATCCTTAACAACACAAACGAAACAGCAAAAATCGATGCCGCCACAAAATCAAACGAGGACAGTGACAACATCTCATCTCTCCACAGTGCCATAAGAACAATTCCGACACCTGCCGACGCTATAAGCGATACCACTGCAGGTCTTATTCCGTACAATATACCATCAATAACCGACATTGAGCGGTATTTATAGTACATATACGCTACAAAAAGGACTATCACAAATGACGGAAATATACAGCCTGCCGTAGCAGCTATCGCACCGAATATCCCCTGCACAGCGCCCATATCGCCCGCTGCACGAATTCCTACAAACGATGCCGCGTTAAGCGCAATCGGACCTGGTGTCATCTGCGAAATTGTTATAATATCGGTAAATTCGCTCATCGTAAGCCAACCCATCTGCTCGACGATGACTTGCTGTATAAGCGGCAAAACAGCGTATCCGCCTCCGATACTGAAAAGTCCTATTTTGCAAAAATTCAAAAAAAGCATAAGATATATCATACTTTTCTATCACCTCTTCCAAATGCAAGTCCAACGACTGCACACATAAGCAAAATAAGCATCACGCTTATGTCAAAAAAGTATGATAATACAAACGATAATACCATTATAATTACAGGTATTATCCTTTTATTTTTTATAACTGTTTGCGCCATGCCGTAAACAACGTCGACAATAACTGCTGCAACACCTGCCTGCATGCCGCGAAGCGCATAGCCTACATATATATTCGAGCGAAATACTTCATAAAAATACGATATTACACTCAAAATAATAAGCGGCGGCAAGCTTGTTCCAAGCACACACATAAATGCACCCAAAACTCCTGCAACCCTGTACCCCACAAGAACTGATGCATTTACTGCAATCGCTCCCGGGCATGACTGCGCAATCGCTACTAAATCAAGCATTTCATCTTCTTCGATCCAGCCATATTTGTCAACAAAACGCTTTCTCATTAGCGGCACAATCACATATCCTCCGCCGAATGTAAATGCGCTAAGAACAAATGTGGATAAGAAAAGTTTCAAATATATTTTTATTCCTTTTTTTTGCACAGTTTCTCTTGTTTTCTTATTCATCTGTGCTCTCCTCTTCTGTATCATCACTTTTAATAATCGAAAATCCCCGCATTACTTCTTTTCTCGCACGATTACTGTACTGTGCATAGAATTTATGCGTAACTTCGATGTTTTTATGGCCCATAAGTTCTGCTACCATTTTTATATCGACGCCATCCTCAAGCATGCGACACGCAAAAGTACGTCTTAGCGCGTGAGGACGCGTTTTGTCAGAATTAGTAATGCCTACACTCATGCAATACCTTTTCAAATTCTTTTCAACGGCGCCTATACTCATACGTCGTCCGTTGCGGCTTATAAAGAGTGCCCCTTTATCTTCGGCGTCAATTTTAAGCCTTTGCTCCATGTACGACAAAAGCTCCTGCTCAACCTGTGGCGGCATAAAGATTTCCTGTTGCTCTCCGCCTTTACGGGTAACGATAAATGATGATGTTTCAAAACTTAAGTCGTCAATATTTAAATTTACAAGCTCGCTTACACGCACGCCCGTACCAAGATATGTAGTAAAAATCGCAATATCACGCTGCTTTCTCTTCATATACTCCGTCAAATCGCGACCACTATAGTATTTCTCGCCGTTAAATATAACGTCAAGTATGCGCACAGTTTCCTGTGTCGTAAGCGGTTTTTTCATTCTGTGCTTAATATTCGTAAATGTAATTTTATCGGTAATATTTTGCGATATTTTATCTGTTTTATACAGATATGAATACAGTCCGCGTATTGCGGACAGTTTTCTGTTTATGCCATAATTTGAATTTGTGACTATTCTGGTTTTCTCTTTTCCCTCATCGTCAACTGTGCGAATTTCATATTCTCGCAAGTATGCCTTAAAGTTTAGAAGGTCATCAGCCGTAACTTTATCAAGTATCTGGGGCGTGAAGTCCTCAAGCTTTTCAATCTTATTAAAGCGGTATGTGCGCAAAAAATCGAGAAAAATTTTGATGTCTATGCTATAGGCAAGCTGTGTGTTCACGCTTTCTCCATCATAGTAGCTTTGAATGTAGGAAAAGACAAAATCAGGCAGCTGTGCAAGTCGCTCTTTAAGATATGACCTTTTTGACATAGACAAATCCTCCCATCACGCTATTTTTCTCTTTCTAATCAATTATTTTTGTACTTTTTACGCTCGCTTTCGTACATATTATTTCCCTTCGAATCGATTACAACAGTAAGCGGAAAGTTTTCGACTCTCAACCTCACGATTGCTTCCGTGCCTAAATCATCATACGCAACAGGCTCTACGCTCTTAACGCATTTTGCAATAAGTGCGCCCGCTCCGCCAATCGCCGCAAAATACACCGATCCGTTTTTCGTCATAGACTCTATGACCTGCTCGCTTCTTTCGCCCTTGCCAATCATACCAACAAGTCCCAAATCCAGCAGCGCCGGTGTGTATGCATCTACTCTGCCGCTCGTCGTAGGTCCGCATGAACCAATTA
Source organism: Candidatus Aphodoplasma sp. (assembly GCA_045541115.1). Taxonomy (GTDB): domain Bacteria; phylum Bacillota; class Clostridia; order UBA1381; family UMGS1253; genus Aphodoplasma. Next base: position 82,405 of record JAZQIM010000012.1, on the reverse strand, counting down.
CATCGCCCGGTTTTGCAGGTGCAGGTCCGGCATAATAAATTATCTGATTTTTTACATCAAAAGGCAGACTCTCGCCTTCTGATATTGCTTTTTGCATACGCTTATGCGCTGCATCACGAGCAGTATATATATCGCCCGATATGTATACTCTGTCTCCTGCCACAAGTGTAGCTGCCAGCTGTTTTGTGAGCGGAGTTTGTATATGCTTTTCCACTGTTTTGCCTCCCGCAGTACCGCACTTATCTTATTTTTCGATCATATCGCATATCGAATCAAGAATATAATCGGTACCCTGCTTTTCAAAATATTCTCTTGCGCTTGCTGCCGATATTCCTGTGAGTACAGCAAGAAAACTCATCCCCGCAGCCTGCGCCGCAAGAATATCTGCTCCTGCATCGCCAACAACAAGAGTTCTTTTGAGTACGTCTTTATCATATTCGCCGTGAATAATCTTTTGTGTAGGACACGATTTCGTAAATGCACCTTTCAAAAACATAAACGGATGCGGTTTTGTGAGCAATATTTTCTCGCCATATGCCGAAAGCTCGCGTTCTGCCTCTACAACGTCATCATAACTTACTATTCTGTCAACATCAAAATATTTGTATAAATCCCAGTTTTTCAGCGGTCCTTCTATCTCACACATCGGTCTTCCCGTTCCTATGCCAAGTGTCTTTCCGGCTTGTTTAAGTGCACGAAGAACAGCACTCGTTCTGCCAATGCCAAAAAGTGGTTTTTCGTCATTTATCAGTCCGGGAATGTTTTCTTCGCCATGATACTTTCTCTGAAAAACATCTCTTATCTCGCACCACATCTCTCCGCCGCGCTCAAAATACTGCAGTGGCTTATTAAACTTTGACGAAAGCTTTTTTGCTATTGATTCATACTCTGAAAAAATAGAATCACCATATTCGCACACACGCCTATAGACATTTTCAAAACTGTGCTCTTCGTCAAGAAGCGCCTCTGACAGAACAACATATGCCAAGTCCCAGTTGCTGTTTACGCCTTTGTTTTTCAGCACCTCAGTAGTTTTATCGTCGCAAAACAGATTGCGGCGAATCTGCGTGCGATATTCATATATTTCTGATGCATCAATGCTTTTATCGCCAAAATATTTCGATGATACGAGCATTTCATACGATGTCATTGCGGCCGCGTTCCAATATTCCTGCTCGCTCGTCACAACACCATCCATATCGAATAAGATAATATCATATTTGTCTAAAAATTTCTTAATGTCACTCATCTTAATCTTCCTATTCTATAATAAAGTCAATTTTTCCTGCTACACCACTTGTTCTGCCGCTTTTATCGGGATTGAGCGCAAGCGCCTCACCGAGCGCAATTCCAAACGCACGATAAACAGCCTCCCAAATGTGATGTGAGTTTTCTCCTTTTTCTACGTCTATGTGAAGTGTCGCTCTCGCTCCCTGAGCAAATCCATCTAAAAACACCTTAAGATCTTCTGCATGCATATCCTCTGCTTCAGCCGGAATTTCTACTTTGCTCGTAAAGTCGAAATATGAACGCATCTCGAAGCTCATCGCACACTGCGCTTTCGCCTCGTCAATGATTCCTACTCCAACACCGTATGAATTTATACCGTCATCAATGTGACGTGAAATATATTCTGCCACAGCTCGTCCAAGTGCAATTCCTAAATCCTCGCATACAACGTGCGTAAGATAAAACTTGTCAAGTTTTACCTCAGTCTCAATGTTAAATCCGCTTCTCCATGCGATGTGTTCTATCATGTGATTTAAAAAGATAATGGGTGTATTGATTTTTTCGCGATATGACGTGGCAAGCGGTGGCGGCGTAAGGCTAAGCACCATTTCAGACTCCGTCGTCTTTCGTGTAACACTAATTGTTTTCACATCTATCTCCCCTTTACAATTTTAATCTACTTTTCTTTCTCTTACGGCAAGTGCATGCGTATCAAAGCCCTCTACCGTCGCAAGCGTATCTGCATATCCTCTTACCTTCTTAAAGCCTTCTTTCGAAACATAGCCTATCGATGAGCGCTTTAAAAAGTCAAATACCGATACGCTGCTGTATGTCTTTGCAAATCCACCCGTAGGAAGTATTGCGTTCGGTCCCAAAACAAAATTGCATAGTGTAATCGGCGAATACTCTCCAAGCAGAATCTCGCCCGCATTTTTAATTTTCGGCAATATGTCAAACGGATTTTCACACATAACCTCCATATGTTCGGGCGCATAATCATTCACAAAATCAATTGATTCCTCAAGCGAATCTGTTATAATAATTCCACCGTATGTAGAGTAGTTCGTCTTTATAAACTCGCGTCGCTTTTCGCTGATCTTTTCAAGCTGTGCCTCCATAATCGGTACTACTTTTTTTGCAAGCTCTTCGCTATGTGTAACAAGAAGTGCAGCCGAGTCCGGTCCGTGCTCCGCTTCAATCATCCAGTCGAGTGCAACCTTGTGTGGATCTGCCTTCTCATCTGCAAGAATTATCGACTCACTCGGTCCTGCAGGAAGTCCTGCATCTATGTAGTTTGCCAAAACTCTCTTTGCCGCTGTGGCATAACTGTTTCCAGGTCCAATTATCTTATGGCATTTCGGGATCGTCTGTGTTCCATATGCAACCGATGCAACAGCCTGAATACCGCCAACCTTATAAATCTCTTTTATTCCTATGATTTTTGCAGCTGCCAAAATCGCATCATCTACGCCGCCATTTTCATTTGGCGGTGTAACAACAACAATTTTTTCAACATTTGCAACTATCGCCGGTACACCAAGCATCAATAACACTGACGGAAAGCTTCCTTTGCCGCGCGGAACATACAAACACACATCTACGATAGGTGTTGTTTTCTCGCCTACCATAAGTCCTTCATCAACATGTGTAAACCATATATCCTCGGGAAGCTGCTTTGCGTGGAAATCGCGGATATTTTTTGCAGCGTATTCAATCGCTTCGCGTGTTTTTGCATCGCACGCTGCATAGCCTTTTTCGATTTCCTCTTCGCTTACCTTCATTTGTGACGCGCTAAGCTCCACCTTATCAAACTTCTTTGTATATTCAAGCACAGCCTCATCACCGCGCACACGTATATCATCTGATACTTCCTTTGCAATTTTCATCTGCTCGGATATGTCAAGCTCAGCACGCTTCATTATAAACTGTTTTTTCTCTTCGCTCATCTGTGAAAGCTTAAAAATGTTCATTTATTACCATCCTTTATTTAATTATTTTCACATTTATTTATACTTACCGCATTATATATCATTTAGTATAACAGTTTTTTTAGCAAAATTCAAGATATAAAGCGTATTTTTTTGCAATTATACTGCATTTTTTTGCATATAATAAAGTTACCTGTTGACAAATCAAACTGAGCGTGACTTTTTGTAAAGAAAATATTTAAATTTGACTCCCTTCCTATTCTTAAATCAAAAAAATAAAGAGACACAAAAGTGCCCCTTTTATTTTTTTGTAAGTACGATATAAATTTACTGTCATATATAATAAAAAACAATACAGCCTGCGGCATAAAAACTGCAGGCTGTAAATTCAAGCAAAACGAACGTTGTTGATTATTTTTTTAGTATGCATTTTATAACTAAAATAATAAGTATTGCCACAAGTACAACAATGAGTAAGCAAGCTATAATTAAAAAAATGCCCAACTGCCTTGACTCTTTGGTGTAAAATCCAAAAGAATCAAACAGTTCTTGTTCTTCTTTTTCAAAATCTTCAAAGCTTGTGAGATAATACACATTTTCAAACGAAACCTTATCTTCAGAGGTGTATATTCTTGCGACACTGTTTTTGTCCATCACCGCATATCCGTTTGTTGCAATCACATAAAACTTCCAATCTATAAAATAATAAGTGATTACAGAATTTAATAAAGTGATTTTTTCACCGTTTTTGACATATTCCAATTTTTTGTCGGACTCGTAGTGAGTGATTACATAAGTTTTGTCATTCATATCGATCCAATCCGCTATTTCACGTCCATATCCGACATCTAATGTTCGTTCATGCGTTAATCCATTACCGAACCAGGTCCAAAACAGATTATAAAATATATGTCTGTTTGAATATACAATATTTATGACAGAACCCGAAAGAATAGAAATAGAGATAAATATAATAAGTATAATCATACCAACTTTATGCTTCTTCATAATATATCACCTCGTTGTGTAAAAATCCACCGTAACATGGTATGGATTAATTGCCCCAAGTATTTGAGATGCTACAGCTACATCATTTGCTACTGTTCCAGGGCTGAATTGTGTCGACCACCCTCCGTTATCATCTTTAAAAGTCATGAATTCTGTAAAATCATATGTATCAGATAGTGTTGCATGCACAATCCACTTTCCATTACTTTGTCTATGTCCGGTAACATGAATATTTGCTTTATGAATTGAATAATATAAATCGTCGTTCTTAAATCGTATATCTTCCAAATCAGTGTCAATTGTTCCATCCTTGGATGCTTTAATAGCCTCATCTAATTTGTCCAAATAAACTTTGTCATTATTAATCAAAGATGCAATTCTGGAATCATTTCCACGCCATATATCACTTGGATTATCTTGCAGAGCGTGCTCAAGCATCCATAAAGAAGTATAAAATTCTTCTTTTCCTAAATAATATCGAGCTCCAGTTCTCCACATGCTTCTTTGTACATCTTTTTGCATTTCGTCAGGAAGGTCCCAAAAAATTTGAAATGCTTGTTTAGCTTTATTAAGTAGTTTTTTAAGACTATTATCTACCAAGGCCCTTGTATTTACCATGCTCAGCGTATTATTGGTATCTTGCAAAAGCAAAGATGATACATTATTATTGTCATTCTCTGGAAACAAATTGAAGTTGTCAACAGGCACAATGTTATTTTTTGCATTAAAAAAGTCAGGCTCTGCCGTCTGCAAAGTATTTATCTTTTGCAATGCTGAATCAGCAACTCCGTTTAATTGACTTTCAAGTGGTGAACCGATAAAAGCACTTTGCCACCGTTTTATTGCGCTATTTGCGTCTGCTATTTGACTTTGATGGTAAGCTTTTTCCTCTTCTTCGCCCATTAGTCCGCTCAAAAATGCGCGGTCGGTGTCATCAGAGAGCTTTGGATTTAATATGCTGTTTGATTTGTTTTTGAATAAATCAAGCATTTGCCTATTCTCATCTGCTGCGCCGTAAGATTGCTTGTTATACTGACGCTCTTCGATAGATGGGAATCCGTTGCTTTCCAGGAAACTCTGCGTCTTGCCAAGATTATCATTAGAGTAAAGGTAATCAAGAGCAGAATTTGCAAACGTATCATCAAAAACATTTTTCTGTACTGTGTTTATTCCATTATAGCTCTTTTTAGAATTTTTGTCCAGTGGTAATGTAGTATCAAATGAAGTTAACCAATAGTTTTCGTTACTCATAATCTCACCTCCTTTTTAAAAACAAACAAACGTTCGAATTGCTTGGATGATAAGTTTAACATAAATCCCGAAAAAAAGCAATACTTAAAATAAATTTTTTTAAAAAAATTTTGAAATAAAAAAAAAACACAATTAAAATTGTGTTTTCCTTGGTGGAGGCGGCGGGAGTCGAACCCGCGTCCGAAAACATATTCATACAGGCATCTCCGGGTGCAGTCTATGGTCTACATTCCCTCCACTGTAAGTCCACAGACAAACTCACAGCTTCAGTAGCTTCATTAGTCATGTTTAGCGCAAAGCTTAGCTAAATCACGTTCACCGCTGCATGACGCCCTAACCAATGCCGCGGTACTCATTGGCAGGACGGCCGCCTAATTAGGCAGCGTAAGCTAATTTATTATTGTTAGCGTTTAATTTTAAGTTAGGCTTTTTAAGCGGCGCCCACCGCTACCCGCTTCCCATACTTCAACATCCCCGTCGAAACCATTACGCCCCCATATACGAAGTTATTAAAGAAGGTTTGCATGTTAGTATATCATCTGTATATTTTTATGTCAATGTTAAATATATCCACCCACTATCTGTTTCTGTCTCTTAGAGCGCGCTCGATATTTCGTTTTGCATCACGTTTTGCCGCATCATCACGCTTGTCATAAAGTTTTTTACCTTTACATACTCCAAGCTCCAGCTTAACCTTTGAATCTTTAAAATACATAGACAGAGGTATGAGCGCATATCCCATTTGCGCAGAAATTGCCGCAAGCTTTAAAATCTCGCGTTTATGAAGAAGAAGTTTTCTTTCGCGCAGTGGATCCTTGTTAAATATATTTCCCTTTTCATACGGGCTAATATGCATGCCAATAACAAATATCTCACCGCTTTTTGTCACGCTTGCATATGAATCCTTTAAATTGACTTTTCCTTCTCTTATCGACTTTACTTCAGTGCCGTAGAGCTCAATTCCCGCTTCATATGTCTGCTCAACAAAATAGTCATGGCGCGCCTTTTTATTTTGTGCAATTATTTTTTCCATATATCAATTTGCCCTCCGTTTTAGTATATGAGCCTATGTGATATTTTTCCCATGCTTGCTTAATTATACCACCAATATCAACTTTTTTCAAGGTAATTTATCATTTTTATAAATCCGAATAATTTGTAAAATTATGTATGTCTATTCTTATTTTTCGACAACGAGAATTTACAAAAAATTCCATTTAAGATGTATATAATAGAGTTATAAAACTAAAATTATATTATCAAAAATTTTGTTTTAGAACACTTTTTTAAAATTTTTACCAAGGAGAGATTTGCTATGGCACAAACGGAAATACCATCCTATAAGCGGATGGACGATGCTACATCAAATACAAAAGCTAAAAAACCTGATTCGCAAGTGCGTCTGAAAAGAGGAGATTACATATCAGGCATTATTTGCTTGCTTTTAGCGCGCACATCCATGCTTGGCGCGATGAGCCCATTTGCAAGTGCATTTTTTGCTTCATCTTACACAAGAGCAAAAATGCCGCTTACTCTTTTATGCTCCTTAATCGGAATGTTAAGTGCCGGCATGGGCACAAAGGCATTTAAATACCTGCTTGCAATGTGCATCTTTTATATTTATAAGCTGCTATTTGATAAAAGGAACTCAAAACCTCCCGCTCTCGATGCACTCATCTCAGCTCTATCACTGTTTTGCGGCGGAATGATTGTAATGCTTTATGATATGCTTCTTATCTACAACGTCGCTCTTTTAACTCTCGAATCAATAATTTGCGGCTTCATTTGTATAATATTTAAAGAAGCAAATGTCTTTATAGCCGGCCGCGAAAAAGCAAAAGGATATATTGCAAACGAACAGCTTATAAGCCTTCTTATGATCGCATCTTTATGTGTCGCGGGCCTAAGCGACATTACGAGTATGGGACCTGTCAACTTAAGCCATATTGTGTGTGCAATCTGTGTAATATTTTTGGCGTATTGCAGAGGAATGGCCGTTGGTACGTGTGCAGGAGCATGCGCCGGAATCGTGTGCGCAATAAACTCTTTAGATATGCTTTTTGTTATAGGCATATACACTCTTTGCGGTTTTTGTGCCGGCGCTGCAAAGCCTCTGGGAAAATACGGTGTTTCTGTCGCCTTTGCTTCTACATCTATTAGTATCGGTTTTATAACAACTATGTATATCTACGGAAACGTCGGCATACTGAATTTTTTAATTGCATCAGTTATATTTATGATGTTTCCACGAAAAAAGCTCGAACGTATAGCAGCCTTCGTGAACGGTTACTGCTCTTCGCGCTCTGATATACCATATCTGCAGAAAATGAGGGAACTTATACACCTTCGGCTCGGTTCACAAAGCGAAGCTTTTAATGCTCTCGCACAGTCATTTGACGACCTCTCACTAAACCACGACAGCGAACAGGCAAGCCGCATTACGCAGGTTTTTGATAACGCGGCTCAAAAGGTATGCGCAAAATGTGGTCTGCGCGGACATTGCTGGGACAAAGAGGGTGATATAACCGCAGATGCAATATCTGCAATAAAGAAAAAACTTCTTGACAAAGGCTACGCCGACATTCTTGATGTACCATCCGATTTTCGCCAAAAATGCGCCCACTGCTCTGAATTTGTCGCATCTGCAAATCATTTTTACGAAATAAGCCGCATAAATACTCTCTGGGAAGGCCAGCTAAATGAAGCAAGAAAAATACTGTCACAACAGTATCGCGGCTTTGCCTCTGTTATGGACATTCTTTGCGAGGAAATGACAAACGATATCTTATGTGAGAGTAAATACGAAAAAAAGATTTCTGACGAACTGTTAAAAAATAAGATTTCGCTAAAAAGCATCTGTGTTTTTGAAAGAGCAGATTCAGGATTTGAAGTTGAAACAGAATTTTACGACACAGATGACCTTGTGTATACAGACACAGTAGGCGATGTCATATCGCACGTACTCTCACAGCCAATGCGCATGCGCCAGACCCTACACGGCGATACACACGTGATTTTTGAGCCACAATTAAACTACAAAATTGTCAGCGGTGTTGCAACGCTAAAAAAGGATGGTCAAAAATACAACGGCGACTCATACTGCACCGTAAGCCTTGGTGATAACCGATATGCCCTTGCCATAAGTGACGGAATGGGTTGTGGCGAGCAGGCATCATGTGAAAGCAGCATTGCAATAAACCTTCTAAAAAAACTCCTGCTTGCAGGTTTTGATAAAACTGCTGCCATTACGCTTGTAAATTCTGCGCTTGTTTCAAAAAATGGCGCAGAAGCCTTTGCGACAATAGATTTATCAATCATTGACCTTGTAAGTGCCCGAGTAGAATTTGTAAAAATTGGCGCGGTGGCAGGATACATAAAACACGATGACAATGTAGAAACAATATTTTGCTCCACACTCCCTGCAGGAATACTAAGCGATGCCGATCTTAGCTTGTCAAGTAAACATCTTATCAGTGGCGATTTGATTGTGATGATGAGTGATGGCATCTCAAACGCAAAAAAGAATTCAAATTGGGTAAAGGAGTTACTTCTTTCTACAAAACAAAAGGACGAGCCTGAAGCTATTGCTGAAATCATATTAAAAGAAGCAGTAATCCATAAACACGGCCATGTAGATGATGATATGACGGTAATTGTTGCAAGAATTTTGGAAAAATAATCTTTTAAAGGTATATTTGTCATTATAAATGATAAAAATATAATCAAACAATTACATTATTTTACGCGAAAGGATATAGCAAATGGCAGACAGAAGCAAAAATGAACAATACGATATTGTGTCACAGGCTGAAGAAGTACTTGAGCTTTATATTAAGCGCTATTTTGATACAAAACGGCGCAGACGCAGCGGACATTATAAAAACCATCTATCAAAAAGGGCTGTAATGCTTTCTTTTATCGCAGCTTCTGGCGCGATTGGAGCTTTCACATATTTACTCATTCATTTTATCTAAATCAAAAATAAAAAGCACTTCAACAGATTCTTGAAGTGCTTTTTGTTTTTATTCCTCGTGATTATGGCAACTACTGCAACAACCGCTGCATTTTTTTACCTTGTCAGTCTTGATACCGAGACGATTGTAATAATCTTCAATCGCACTGTGTATCGCTTCTTCAGCAAGTACGGAACAGTGAATCTTTGCAGGCGGTAAGCCGTCAAGCGCCTCCATAACAGCCTTGTTTGTAAGCGAGAGTGCTTCGTCAATCGTCTTACCTTTTACCATTTCCGTTGCCATAGAGCTTGTTGCAACGGCTGCACCGCAGCCAAATGTCTTAAACTTTACATCCTTTATAACTTCGTCTTCAATTTTCATATATATCTTCATAATGTCGCCGCATTTCGCGTTTCCAACCTCGCCGATTGCATTCGCATCTTTTATATCGCCGACATTTCTCGGATTTGAAAAATGGTCTAATACTTTTTCACTATACATTCTTTACTCCCCTTTCTACTTCTTCATACAAAGGCGACATGTCGCGAAGTCTTTGCACGATTATCTCAAGTTTATCTACTACTTTTTCAATTTCATCTTCCGTATTAAAATCACCAAGGCTGAAACGAAGAGAGCCGTGTGCCAGCTCGTGTTTTAGTCCGATTGACAAAAGTACATGCGACGGGTCAAGCGAGCCCGATGTGCACGCGCTTCCGCTCGACGCCGCAATACCATTCATATCAAGCATAAGAAGTAGCGATTCTCCCTCAATAAACTCAAACGAGAAATTTACATTATTGCAAAGTCTTTTCGTCCTGTGTCCGTTAAGGCGACAATACGGTATGCGCTCGCTAATTTTTTCTATCATCATATCGCGAAGGCTGCCAATACGCTCCATAGTTTCTTCTACATTGTCTGTCGCAAGCTTAATTGCCTTTGCAAAGCCAACTATACCCGCAACATTTTCCGTGCCTGCGCGTCTGCTTCTTTCCTGTGCGCCGCCATGCATGAAGTTGTCGATTTTTACGCCGTTTCTTACATAAAGCGCTCCTACACCTTTCGGGCCATATATCTTATGTGCCGATACAGAAAGCATATCAATTCCCATCTTTTGCACATCTATCGGGACATGGCCTACTGCCTGGACAGCATCTGTATGAAACAGTATTTTGTTCTCTTTTGCAATTTTTCCGATTTCTTCAATCGGCATAATCGTACCAATTTCATTATTTGCAAACATGATACTGATTAGAATCGTGTCTTCTCTTATCGCTTTTTTAAGTTCATCAAGGCTTATCATTCCGTACTCATCTACGCCAAGATATGTAACCTCAAAGCCTTGCTTTTCAAGATATTCAAGCGTATGGAGCACAGCGTGATGCTCAATAGCACTTGTTATAATGTGCTTTCCTTTTGATTTAAGTGCATATGCCGCGCCTTTTATCGCCCAGTTATCAGCCTCCGAACCACACGCGGTAAAATATATCTCGTTTGCCTTTGCGCCAAGCGCATTTGCAACACATTCTCTCGCGCCATCAAGCGCACTTTTTGCGCTTCTTCCATATGAATAAATCGATGAGGCATTGCCAAACTCATCTGTAAGGTATGGCATCATCGCATCAAGCACTTCCTTTTTTATCGGTGTTGTTGCAGCATTGTCCATATATATTCTATCAGCCAAAACTCTGACCTCCTTTGTATCTTCACTTAAAATTGTCCAGAAATTATTATATACCTATTTTTTTCTTTTTTCAACTAAATTTGTATAAGTTTTTAATTTTATTGGCTGCATTGTCGTTTTTCGTGTTTATGCTTATATATTTTTTGCCACTAAATAAATATTTGACCGTCTTTTTTATGCATTATGCCTTCTAAAACAGCGGTGTATATGTGCGTCTGCTTAAAATCTGCGCAATCTCATCTGCGCTTTTGCCGCGCGCATTTACCATAAACACGCCGCGAGAATATGCGTCGGCTTTATTTGTGACCGACACATGTGGCATTGGCTCGCCCATGTATATAAGCGCATCTACGACAGTGTCACTTTCCCCAAGCTCTACAACCTCAAAACCATATTCTCTCAATGCTTTTCCTAAATTTTCAAGCCCACTTTGAATTGCTATAATCAAATAAAACACCTCTTTGATAAATATTATTTACACAAGAGGTGTTTTTATACAATTTTATCATTTATAAAAGCTCTGCTCCACAAAGCCTTTGTCTTCGCAAAGTCCGTCTTTAAGATACGCCGAAACAGCAAGAGCATCACAGCGCTCATTTTCTTTGTGTCCCGCATGCCCTTTTACCCAGTTAAGAGTAACATTATGTGTTTGCATAAGCAAAAGAAGTCTTTCCCATAAGTCGACATTAAGCGCCGGCTTTTTGTTGCTTATCGTCCAGCCGTTTTGTTGCCATTTGTAAACCCAGCCCTTTTCGATCGCATCTACAAGGTACTTTGAATCGCTGTAAAGCGTAACATTACACGGCTCTTTTAAAGCCTCAAGCCCTACAATTGCTGCCATAAGCTCCATACGGTTATTGGTGGTGCATACAAATCCGCAGCTCATTTCCTTTTTATGACCGTTATATTTTAATATTGCGCCATAGCCACCCTTGCCGGGATTGCCGCTACATGCTCCATCTGTAAAAAGCTCAACATTTTTCATATATAATCTCCAGTTATAAATCGTAATCAGTCTTGCTCAAGCTCTTCTGCGTCAAACGGTGCTTCCAAAATCTCGCGTGCTTCTTCTATCTTATCCTTCGGAACATATATTAAAACACCAAGGTTTGAATTTCCGCAATATATCTTTGCAACCGCACCATGTCCCGAATAACGCTTAATAGCCATTATCGAACATGAACGTAGAAGCGATACCTTTACGTCAGCATCAAAATCGTTTTCCACTTCGCAAAGCTTCTCATACGCGCTAAAATCAATCTCATCGAGCGATGGTTTATTCACGTTATAATCTATGTGATCACTCACTTTTTCTTCCTCCTCAAAATCCCCTGCGCAAAGCGGAAGCGGATTAAGATTTTCGTATACGGTAAAACGAAAGCTTATATCATTTTCGCATATTTCTTCACCGCACTCTACCATTTTCCAATTGTCAAGCATATCGAGATTTTCAAAATATGTATCGCACTCAAACATCGCATCAATTTTTGTAACATATGCATATTTACAATATGGCAAAAGCGCGCTGTATATACTGCCACCGCCAATAATAAATGTGTCGTCTGTGTCATCATATTTGCAAAGCTCGCCTAATGAATGTATTACCTCTGCACCTTCTGCAAAAAACGACTCGTTTTTGGAAATCACGACATTTTCTCTGTTTACAAGCGGTTTTTGCTTCGGAAAGGACAAAAGCGTTTTTCGTCCCATTACTACTCGCTTGCCCAATGTCTTTTCTTTAAAATATTTTAAATCAGCACTAATGTGCCATGGCATTGTGCCGTCTTTTCCTATTCCCCAGTTTTTGTCTGTGGCAACAATTAGATTCATATTCTTTCTCCCTTTTATATGGCTACAGGAAATTTCCCGATTTTATCGCCCGTCGTATAATTTTTAAGCACAAAATCATCGACAGTAAAATCGTAAAAATCTTTTATGTCAGGATTTATCTCAAGCACGGGCGCATCATGCGTCTGGCGCGCTATAAGCTCCTTAATAATCGGTACATGTCTGTCGTAAATGTGTGAGTCGGCAATAACGTGCACAAACTCACCTGCATCAAGTGAGCATACCTGTGCAAGCATCATAACGAGCGCAGCATACTGACACACATTCCATGCATTTGCGGAAAGTACATCCTGTGAACGCTGATTTAAAATCGCATTAAGCTTTCCGTCCACAACGTTAAATGTCATCGAATAGGCGCACGGATAAAGTGCCATTTCATGCAAATCCGTATGATTATACATATTTGTAATAATGCGTCTGCTCGACGGATTATTCTTTAAATCATATATTACCCTGTCAACCTGGTCAAATTCGCCGTCACTGTATTTGTGTTTAACGCCAAGCTGATATCCGTATGCTTTTCCGATTGTGCCATTCTCATCAGCCCACGCGTCCCATATATGACTGTTAAGTTCAGATATTTTATTTGACTTCTTTTGCCAGATCCAGAGTATTTCGTCGATTGCCGCCTTAAGATTTATCGGTCTTAGCGTCAAAAGCGGAAACTCCTTTGACAAATCATAGCGGTTTACTACGCCGAAACGTTTGATTGTATAGGCAGGTGTGCCATCCTCCCAACGCGGACGCACATCTCCTTTATCCCAGGTGCCATTTTCAAGTATGTCGCGACACATATTTATAAAAATATCATCTGTACGACTCATGTTACCCTCCGTTACACAGCTTATATAAAAGCGTTAATCATTAAAAGGAAACCTTATGAAATACCTTTTTGCCTTTCTTTATCACGATGCCGTCGCCTTGGAGCTTTTCAACAGGAATTTCATACGATACATCACCTATCTTCTCTCCATCAATCGAGAGTCCGCCCTGAACGATTAGTCTGCGGCCCTCCGCTTTTGACGGAATCAAAGATACTTTCAAAAGTAGATCAAGTACATTTATCGACTCGCCGATTTCGCTTTCACTTACAGTCGAAGACGGCATATTAGCCGTATCTGCTCCGCTGAAAATTGCCATCGCTGCAGCGTTTGCCTTTTCGGCCTCCTCGACGCCGTGTACCATCTTTGTAACTTCATATGCAAGTACACACTTTGCCTTATTTATATCCTGACCTTCGAGCTTTTCATATTCGGCAATCTCTTCAAGCGGCAAGAATGTAACAAGCTTTAAGAGGCGTATAACGTCTTTATCATCAACGTTTCTCCAGTACTGATAAAACTCATACGGCGATACTTTCTCGGGATCAAGCCATAGTGCACCTTTTTCCGTCTTACCCATCTTTTTACCTTCAGATGTTGTAAGAAGTGTAAATGTCATGCCGTATGCCTGCTCGCTATCTTTGCGGCGTATAAGCTCAATTCCGCCAAGTATGTTTGCCCACTGGTCATCGCCGCCAAACTCCATTTTACAGTTGTATTCTTTGTGGAGCTTATAAAAGTCATAACCCTGCATTAACATATAGTTAAACTCAAGAAATGTCAGTCCTTTTTCCATTCTCGTCTTAAAGCACTCTGCGCTAAGCATACGATTTACAGAAAAATGAACGCCTACCTCGCGCAAAAAGTCAATGTAGTTAAGATCTAACAGCCAGTCGGCGTTATTTACCATAATCGCCTTACCATCGCTAAAGTCAATAAACTTTGACATCTGCACTTTAAAATTGTCGGCGTTTTTTTGTATTGTTTCCTGCGTAATCATAGGACGCATGTCTGTTTTGCCTGTCGGGTCACCTACCATTGTTGTTCCGCCGCCAAGCAGAATAATCGGGCGATGTCCCGCGTTTTGCATATGTTTCATTACGATAAGCTGCATGAAATGGCCTATATGAAGGCTGTCTGCAGTCGGGTCAAAGCCTATATAAAAAGTAATTTTTTCCGAACCGAGAATATCGCGGATTTCCTTTTCATGTGTCGTCTGTGCTATAAGTCCGCGCGCTTTAAGTACATCAAAAACATTTTCCATTAGTTATTCACTCCAAATTTTTATTATTTATCGTGCAGGCACAAAAACCCACATTTTGCATTATTAACATTATATAGTATATTATCTAAAAAATCAACAAAATTGTTGCATAAATTATTTGGCTATCTTGTTTTGGCGCGCATAGTAAAAAAGATACTGCTGCGCAAAGCCACCAAGCGAGCCGAATTGTCTTTTTGCAAATTCATTTGCATCGCTTATATCATACCTATCTGCGTAATAATGCTCAAGGATTCTTTTTACCCACACATCAACAGGAAAGGCATTTTGTTTTCCAAATCCAAAAAGCAAAATACAGTTTGCGACCTTTTCTCCTACGCCTTTTATTTTTTTAAGCTCATTTTTGGCGTCTTCATATTCCATGCCATAGATTTTCTCTATGTCTACTTCGCCGCTATACACCTTCTTTGCCGCATCTAAAATATACTTGTCACGAAAACCCGCCTTTATAGGCGCCAAATCCTCTCTCGTAAGCTGCGAAAGAGTCTTGGCGCTCGGAAAAGTGTAAAAAGTCCTTCCGTACGCATCTATTTTTTCGCCATATGTTTCGCAAAGCCTTTCGATTATGAGCTTTATGCGGGGAATATTGTTGTTTGCCGATATGATAAATGAAATAATTGTTTCAAAAGCATCTTGTAATAGGATTCGAATTCCGCGTCCTTGTTTTATCGCGCTATCAAGCACATCGTCATTACAGGATAATTCTCTTTGAAGCTTTGCATAATCGCGGTCTATGTCAAAATATTTTTTCCACACATTTTCATACTCATCAATGGTAGTGTCATAAAGCGTTATTCTGTCGCCGCTCTGTCCAATTTTTAGTGCGCTTTTGCCGTGCACTCCCTCATACGTTTTATCTTCGCATCCGTTCCAGCGAAAGCACTGTCCGCATTCAAAAGTATGAACAATATCAAATTCGCTGCAATCTTCAATTATTATATCTGCGCCCACTGCTCTCGCTCTCATTTTTATCACCTGCCAAAAAAATTACTTTTATTATAACATATAATGTGATATAATGCAAAGTAGATTATATAAATTCATCTTTGAAAGGAATTTATCACGATGAAGGAAAAAATATATACTATACCCGTAAATGAAGCTTTTGACAATGCGTGCTCTTGTCCGTTTTGTCAGCTTATGCATAAACTCGAAACACAGCGCGTTTCATATACGCTTGGTGCATCGATGATGGAAAGCGATGCCAGAGAAATTACAAACACTCTCGGCTTTTGCCCGCGGCATCTTAAAATGCTTTTTAACTCATCAAATAAATTAAGCCTTGCGCTCATATTAGACACGCATCTTCAGACTTTGCGCAGCAAAATAAATGCTTCTGCATCGTGCATTGGCGATAGTAAGAAAAAATCTCCATTGTTTAAGAAAAATAAGACAAATCACGCAGCCGTTTTATCATCTCTAATTGATACAAACATTAGAAGCTGCGCCATATGCAAAAATATTGAGCATACTATGGAAAGATATATCGATGTTTTTTTCTATATGTGGAAAAATGAGCCGGAATTTAAAGAAAAATTTGATAAGTGCAATTCGATATGTCTTATGCATTACGGCATGCTCACAAATGAAGGCGAGCGCTACCTTTCATCTTCCGATTTTAATACTTTTATCTCATCACTTATAAAAAAGGAAGATGCGCTTTTATCTTCTCTTAATGAAGATATTCATAAGTTTACACTAAAGTTTGACTACAGAAACAAAGATATGCCCTGGGGAAGCGCAAAAGACGCGCCAAAACGCGTTATCGAGTACCTTTCGGGAGAATGTATGGGAGATGATGACAATGAACAAAATTAGACGAGCTGTATTTGTTGTTTTGATTTTTACATTTGTGCTTTTTCAAACTGCTTATGCATCTGATATAAATTTCGGTGATGCTTTGACAGATATGATTTTAAAAAACACAAACGCCGATATCGCAATTGTAACGGTTGCAGACGTTTCAGATGCCCAGGCTAATTCGTCGCAAAAAATAAACGTTTATGAATTAAGCGGCGATGTGCTCTACGATAATCTTTCATCTCTTATATCAAAAAGCGAGACATACCCTCACATTTCGGGCGCTTCTCTTGAGATAAAAACGCAGCTTGGCACAAACTTGGGTGACTCTTCTGTGCTCGGCGAGGTTTATATCTCAAACAGCCTGCTAAAAAAAGATGCCACCTACATCGTCGCCGTTTCAGACGGTGCAAGCGAGATGTTTAAAAGCGCAAATCTTATACATCAATACTCATCAAACAGCAAGGCACTTTTCGAATACATAAACAATTTTAATGTGTATGATGACTCTGCGCAGAAAAGTGCAGATGAGCAGACACAAGTACCGGACAGTGCAGAGTTTTTAGCCCGTCAAAGACCTATTTTACTGATTGCACTCTCGCTTCTTGCATTAGTAACGCTACTGTATCTGATTCTTAAAAAGAAAAAATTAAATTCATAAATAATTGTGCTCTAAAATGCCTGCCAAAGATTGACAGAGAAGAGTTTTTGTTATAAAATAGATATGTTAAGGATATTTTAATATATTAAATCGCATTATGCTACATAAAAGTAGCGGATTGGAGATAATTATGAAACTTCTTACACCCGACAGATACGAAGAATACGAAAGCTTTTTACAGAGTAACAAAAAAGGTCATTTCCTGCAATCTCTCGCTTGGGCAAAAGTGAAGGATATGTGGAAAAACGAAATACTAATAGCAGAAGATGAAAATGGAAAAATCAAAGGCTCAATGTCACTTCTCATCAGAAAAGTGCCGATTTTCCCGCTTACAATTATGTATGCTCCGCGTGGCCCTGTGTGTGATATATACGACAAGGACACGATAAAAGAGCTCGTTGAGGGTGCAAAAGAGCTTGCAAAAAAACATAAAAGCTATGTTTTAAAGATTGACCCCGATGTTGAAGCAACCGACGAGAAATTCTGCTCCATGATGTCCGATTTAGGTTTTCGTTTCAATAAATCGAAAAACTTTGAAGGCGTACAGCCGAGATTCGTTTTTCGTAAGACGATGAGCGGTATGGACGAAGAGCAGGTACTCGCAAGCTTTGAGAGCAAAACACGTTATAATGTACGTGTCGCAATACGCAAAGGCGTTACATGCCGTATCGGAACGAAAGAGGATTTGCCTGCTTTTTGCAAGGTTATGATGGACACAGGCGTGCGCGACGGATTTATTCCGCGCTCACTTGAATACTTTGAAAAAATGTATGATGAAATGGGAGATGCCCTTCGTCTATACCTTATTTACCACGGCGACAAGCTTTTGTCAGGTGCTGTTGCAATCCTTTACGGCAACAAAGTTTGGTACCTTTACGGCGCAAGCAGTAACGAAGACAGAAACCTTATGCCAAACTACTTGATGCAGTGGGAAATGATGAAATGGGCTGTCGAAAACAATTGTGATATATATGATTTTCGCGGCGTATCGGGCGATCTTAACAAAGGTCAACCGCTCTACGGACTTTATCGTTTCAAAAAAGGCTTTACAGGCGATTTCGTTGAATTTGTCGGCGCACTCGACTATGTCTTCAAACCGTTTATGTACTTCTTTATAGAAAAAGGCGAGCGCGCATATCGTGAGCTTCGCAGAAGACTTTTCCTCAGAAAAAATAAGGATTTACTTCCCGATAAGGTGCGTGAAACTGCAAATGAAAAAGCTACTTGTGCAGAAGAATCTTCTGGTACAGAACATTAAAAAAATCACCGAGAAAGCTCGTCTTGGCGGCGCTGATGTAATCGCGATGCTTAAAGGCAACGGATATGGTCTTGGCATTTGCGAATTTGCAAAACTCCTTTTGCAAAACGGTGTTAACACTCTTGCGGTAAGCGAGTTTTGTGAAGCAAAGCAGCTTCGTGACGGCGGCATCGAGGCGCAGATTATACTTCTCTCGCCCATTTGTGACTTATCGGATGCATCGCAGGCAGTATCACTCGGCATTGTTTGTGCCGTTGGTAGCGAGGAATCAGCGATTATATTAAATCTTGCAGCCGAGCAGCAAAATACACGCGCACGTGCGCACGTGTGTCTTGACACAGGTTTTGGTCGTTTCGGCTTTTTAGCAAGCGAAAAAGAAAAAATCAAAGATGTTCTTTCGCAGCTTACATGTGTTGATATCGAAGGAATATTTTCACACTTATCCGACGCCTTTGGCGATGAGAAAAATTCGCAGACGCAGTTTTCTCTTTTCAATGATACAGTATCTTATTTAGAAAAGAATGGATATTCATTTAAAATAAAACATATATGTAATTCGAGTGCCTTTATTCGCTTTGATTATATGTATTTAAATGCCGTCCGCGTAGGTTCTGCTTTCCTTGGACGATTATGCGTAAAAGATACGCTTGGCTTAAACAGAATTGCTATTCTTGAAAGCTGTATTTGTGAAATCAAAACACTTCCAAAAGGTCATAACATAGGATATGCAAATACTTATAAGACGAAGCGTGACACGAAAATTGCAGTAATACCCGTCGGCTATAAAGACGGTTTCGGCGTAATAAAAACTAACGATACATTCAGATTCAAAGACATCCTTCGTTACGTTTATGCAGATTTACGTTCGTTTTTCGGTTCACGCAGCATCTATGTCACGATAAACGATAAAAAATGCCGTTTGCTCGGTCGCATAAGTATGTTTAATATTATTGCCGATATAACAGACGTCGATGCAAATGTAGGTGACAGTGTATATCTTGAATGTAACCCTATTTTTATTGATAGTGCGATAGAGCGCGAATATATATAAGGCGCGCTGCATAGCGTGCGCAGAAAGGAAATTTTAATGTTTGACAAACTTGCTTTTATCGAAGAAAGATATGATGAGCTCAGCCAAAAAATCAGTGATCCGAACGTTATAAGCGATAATGCTTTATGGACAAAGCTTTGCAAAGAACACTCCGACATAACACCGATAGTTGATAAATACCGCGAATATAAAAAAGCAGTTGAAACTATCGAAGAAGCCGAAGAAATGCTTAAAGAAGATAATGACAAGGACTTTGAGCAGATGCTTCGTGCAGAGCTTAGCCAGGCGCAAGAAGACATCGAACGCTGCAAAAATGAGCTTACTATTTTACTTTTACCTAAAGACCCTAACGATGACAAAAACGTTATCATCGAAATCCGTGGTGGTGCAGGCGGAGATGAAGCGGCTCTCTTTGCTGCAAATCTGATGCGCATGTACAGCATGTATGCCGAGGCAAATAACTGGAAAATCGATATAATGAACTCAAACGAAACAGACATCGGTGGTTACAAGGAAGTATCGTTTATGATTATGGGCCAAGGCGCATACAGCCGCTTGAAATTCGAAAGCGGAGTTCACCGTGTACAAAGAGTTCCTTCAACTGAATCGAGCGGCCGCATACACACATCTACCGTTACAGTTGCCGTTTTGCCCGAAGTTGAAGAAGTTGAAGTCGAGATAAATCAAAACGATTTAAGAATAGATGTATTCCGTGCAGGTGGACCTGGCGGTCAGTGTGTAAACACTACCGACTCTGCCGTAAGAATTACGCACATACCGACAGGGCTTGTCGTATCGTGTCAGGACGAAAAGTCGCAGCATAAAAACAAAGATAAGGCGATGAAAATTCTGCGCTCACGTTTGTATGAGCTTATAAGTTCGCAGCAGCATGACGAAATTGCCCAGAACAGAAAAAGTCAGGTCGGTACAGGCGATCGAAGCGAAAGAATAAGAACGTATAATTTCCCGCAGGGTCGTGTGACAGACCATCGCATTGGTCTTACCTTGCACAGACTCGAAGCCGTTTTAAACGGTGATTTGGACGAAATTATAAACGCGCTAAATACTGCTGACCAAAGCGAAAAGCTCAAGGCAAACGCGCAGGAGTAAAAATTGCATATTAAAAGGTGTGACTAGAAGTCACACCTTTTTTATTATCTGTACTGCTTATTGTAATCTATAACGATAACATCAGTAACCTTTTCTTTTCTTACCTTCACAAACGCATACGCATCGTCACTGTTTTTATCGTACTTTATATCCTGCACATCGATATTTTTAAAGCTATTCTTGCTTGAATTTTCATACGGCTTGTACAGCGATACACGCACATCTTCATGCGGCAAAAGCAGCGTCTGGTCGGTATCTGTCTTGTGCGAAAGCGTAAGCACTACTCCGTTATCTTTTGTCTTTAATGCGCTTATCTTCCCAAAATAGATTTGTGTGTTTGTATTAGAATCATAAAAACCCCAATTCATATTTTGCGGCAGATTTATTATCTCATAAAGCTCTTGTGTCTGCGACGGTTCGTTTGCGCCGGGTATAAAAAGCACCCTTACTGCATTTACTTTGTTACGGTTATTATAGCTAAAAAGAACTAAATCTCCCTTTGATATATCTAAAACATTCGCTCGCAAGCCGCCCACAACAGCATCGCCCGACACTTCTAACGGCTGATCATAGCATACGCCACCAAAAGCATAATACAGAAGATAACCACTCTCGCCGTCGACTACCGACTGCACTACATCAACTACTGTTACAACGTCATCATATTGCTTTGGCATGTCCAAAACAGCGGGCGTTTCGTCCCGGATATCTTCTTTTTGTGCCTGTGCATATTTTACAGCGCGGTCTAAAAGCACAACTGCCTCTGCACGCGTTACATCGTCAGATGGGCGCAGCGTATTATCCTCATATCCCTTTATAAGTCCCATTTTCGCCGCCTGGTTTACAAGATCGTAAATTTTTTCGTTTACCCTGCTGCTATCACTAAAATTGCTTTCTAAATAGTCATATTCATCAAGCGTTACTATGCCGATAGCTTTCACAATCGCTGCGGCAATTTCCTGTCTTGATGCGTTTTTGCCGGGAAGATACTTATCTTCTGATACATTAGTATCAAGAATATTTGAAGGAATTGTATGCTCGTCAGCCATCGAAATATATTTATGCTCCCACGCTGTGCTTAAAACATCTGAATATGAAATTTCTTTTTTACTGTCAAGTTCGAATGAGAGGGCAAGCATCTTTGCAAATTCGGCGCGTGTCACGCTCATATCAGGATCAAACGTGCCATCGCCTCTACCCTCTATAATCTTTTTTTCGCTAAAGCTTTCAATCGATTCCTTTGCCCAATTATACTCATCGCCAATATCTGTAAATGCCATGGCATACGGATTTATCATAGTGCATACCATCATAACTGATAATAGTATAATTGATATTGCTTTTTTCATATGTATCACCTCTTAACACTTTAGACGTAATTTTTACCTGTTTTGTTTCATACTACTTTAAAACTTTTTCAAGCAGGTTGTAAAAATTTCTATACGCGATTTTTTCGACAACATCTTCACTGTAATTAAGCGAAAGCAATCGGTCAAGAAGCCTGTGCACTTCTTCTACTCCCCTTAAATCGCACGGTGTCACTTCAATTCCGTCAAAGTCGCCACCAAGGCCTATATTGTTTTCACCGCCGAGCGAGCAAAAGTGCTCTATATGCTTTATTATATCATCTACTGTCGCGTCATTTGTTTTATTTATAAACTGCGGATAATAATTTATCCCGGCTACACCGCCATTTTTTATAAGAGCTAAAAACTGCTCGTCGCTTAAGTTTCGTATGTGATTGCATATCGATGCTGAATTTGAATGTGTCGCACTAATCGGCACTTTCGTAAGCGAAATCACGTCCCAGAAAGCTCTTTTTGAAATATGTGAAACATCAATAATCATTCCAAGTTCGTTTAGCCTTTTTACCACCTTTTCTCCAAAGGCTGTAAGCCCAAAATCTGCACTTTCATCGCCTACACCACTCGCAATCTTATTTGATGCGTTCCATGTAAGCGTTACAGCGCGCACGCCATTTTCATATAACTCGTCAATGTCGCAAAGTTCTTTAACGAAGTCTGCACCTTCAACTCCAAGGATTGCGCCGATTTTACCCGATGACCATGATTTTTTTATATCGTCTGCATTTTTTATATGCATAATGCTTTCATTGTTTATTTCAAGCTGCTTGTGAAACCTTTTTATAATTTCAAAGCAACGCTTTTTTTGTTTTATGGCACCAAGCGATGAATCCGTCCATACGGCAAAAAGCTGCAGATAATTTTTATAAAGCATCATTCTTTCTATGTCAAGATGCATATTGTTTTTCTTAAGCTCGCCGTAGCGATACATCTCGGCTATCGTATCACAGTGTGCATCAATTATTTTATAGCTGTATTTCACTGCAATCACTCCTCGAAGGCTGAAATTATATGATTTATGCTTTTTATTTCTACATCGTCTTTAGATGCGCTATAAATTATTTCTATAACATCAAAACGAAGCGCACTCTCTGTATCAGACTTTTGCAAATACATTTGCGCAGCCATAATAATCTTTCGTTGCTTTTTGTATGTAACGGCTTCGCAAGGGCTTCCAAAAAGCATATTTTTACGCGCCTTTACTTCTACAAAAACAATATATTCTCCATCGCGCGCAACAATGTCTATTTCTCCTTCGCGGCAATAAAAATTTCTCTCAAGTATCGTCATCCCTTTTTTTATAAGATACTCGCTTGCCTTCTGCTCACACATCAATCCCGCGTCACGATTAGTCATTTAACATACTCCTTTACGCCTTTAAAGCTCTTTCTGTGTATTGGACATGGACCGTACTGCTTTATAAGTTCGCGATGCCTTGCCGTACCATACGCCTTATGTTTTTCAAATTCGTATTCGGGATACTCTTTTGCCATTTGTGCCATATATCTGTCACGGCTGACCTTTGCAAGCACCGATGCGGCTGCAATCGATAGTGACAAATCGTCGCCGCCTATAAGTGTTGCGTGCTCAAAATCGTCAAAACCCTTTATGCGATTACCGTCAACCATGACAAAATCAGGCTTTATTTCGAGCTTGTCTACTGCGCCGCGCATCGCCTCAAATGTCGCCTCTAAAATGTTTATTTCGTCAATTCTGTCGCTGTCGACCGCACATATTCCGTATGCAAGCGCTTCTTTAATAATAATATCAAACAGTTCCTCGCGCTTCTTTTCAGAAAGCTTTTTTGAATCGCGAAGTCCGTCTATTATGCAGCCTTGCGGCAAGATTACCGCCGCCGCATAAACGCTTCCCGCAAGAGGGCCTCGTCCCGCTTCATCGATTCCCGCTATATATTTATATCCTTGCTCATAGAGCGTATTTTCATATGCAAGCATATCTTTTTCGTTTTTCTGGCTCATTGTTTCCTACCTTTCTCCTTTGTACGGACATACTCTCATGCATATTCCACACACAACGCCACGTCCGATATGCTGAAAGCTCTTTTTCATATAGTTACTGCATGCCGCCGCATCTACAAGACTTTCGCGAGCTGCACCTTCTTCGTAGTTATTTCCCACAATCGCCATCGCAGGGCAGCTTTTTTTGCACACGTTGCAATCGCCGCACACAGAATTTATTTTCTCTATATCGTCACAGTCAAACGGCATATCGGTAAGGATTGTGCCGAGGCGAACCCTTGCGCCATAACGTTTTGATAAAAATAATGCACTTTTTCCAACAGCTCCAAGTCCGGCTGCACGCGCCGCCGCTTTATGACTTACAAGCGCCGAATATGGAAGCGTATTTGTCGGTATAGACTGTGACGCTGCAATCGGCAAATAGTTGTAGCCGTTTTTCGCTATTGTAAATCCTATCTGTAAAAGTGTCGAATCTATGTATGCATTTACTGCTCGATAATGCTGAAAATACGCAAACGTCGGCTCGTTATCAATCTCATCTATTATATAATCAGACAACGGCACAACAATGCTTATTGCATATGGCAGTTTTGCCGCTCTGTTTTCATCAAAATCGCTCGTCTTTGCAAATCCAAACTCATCTATGCCAAGCGAGCAAAGCTTTTTTGAAATAAGCTCGTTATATGTTTTCACGCAATCACCTTTTTTCAGTATCTTTTGTAAAATAATTGTTAGATAAAGTATAACATAAAATTATATTTTTTGCTACAAAAAAAGCTAAATATATGATATAATTATCTAACAGACACATAAAAATTACTATTAGGGGTATGAACACATGAAGCACTATTACAAAATCGATGACAAATTTGAAATAAGACTCATTATTTTATATACGCTTTTAAGCGCAAAGCGGGCACTTACCGCATATGAAATATCGCATATCGTTTTATCAAGTGCGACGATCGACTTTTTCGATATACACGATGAACTCGCCTTTCTTTATGGTGCGGGCGAAATTTATATATTTAAAAGCATGGAGGATAAAACTCTTTACGCACTTACTCGTGAAGGCGAAACAGGCGCCGAAAACTTTTGCAAGCAACTTCCGCTCGAAGTGCGTGAATATGTAGATGAGTGCATCTCATCTTTGTTTGAAGAACAAAACAAGCGCGACTCTCTTGTCGCAAAGCCTGTCGCTGTAAATTATGAAGAATTTGAAGCACACCTTGAGCTTCGCGATGACAAAAAAAGCCTTTTGTCACTTAATGTTTATGCAGGCAATGAAGATCTTGCAAAAAAGATGTGTAAAGCTTTTCGTAATAAAAATGCACAGCTTTACGACACTATAATAAACATTCTAACTAATGATTCATCTGATGATAAGTAACCTAATCTATTTAGCGAGGTAAAATATTATGAAAAAAAAGCTTATATTTGTTTTTATGTCAATACTTTTTCTGCTTACCGCATCAAAAACTATTTTTGCGGCAGATATGAAATATATATACCAAACTAAGAGCGATATAACAAAGGGGGCTGCTCTTACAAGCTACGAAATTTTTATGTCGGACAGACGCTTCAACACCGCGTACGTCGCTACTGCTGATTTAAGCTATCCGCACCTTTCGCTTGGCGTATTATCAAATCCTCAAGGCACAAAATATCTTACGACAGTATCGCAGATGGCAAAAAATTCTGATGCAACAATCGCGATAAATGCAGACTTTTTTAACTGGGGAGAAAAATCGGGCCAGGGCTCGCCCATCGGCGCAGTGTTTTTTGATAAAAAGTTTCATTCCTCGCCATCGACAAACAAAGGAATGTACACTATAATGCAGGATATGAGCCAAAATGTGTTTGCAGATATTATCGATTACAAAATTACGATTACCGCTCCACACGGAGAACAAAGACAACTAGGCGGCAAAAACAAAGCAAGCGACCTTTCCCAAATTATGATGTACGATAATCTTTACGACACACATTCATTAGGCTCTACCGAAACTTTATACGAAATTGTCGTCACGGACGATATAGTCACCGAGATTCGCTTCTCAAGTGAGCCCGTTGAGTTAAAAGACAATATGTATGTGTTGGCAGGCCTTTCTGACCACGATACGTTTTTATTAGACAATTTTAAAATTGGAGATAAAATAGTCCTCACAGAAACATCAAGCATCGATTTTGATAACATTTCGCTTGCCGTAGGCGCAGGCGCCCTTCTTGTTGAAAACGGTAAAGCCCTTAACACGTTTTCGCACAATGTAAGCGGAACAAATCCACGAAGCGCGCTCGGCATATCAAAAGATGGTCGCAAACTGTATTTTACAGTAGTCGAAGGCAGAACAGATAATTCAAGCGGAATGAGCATGAGCGAGCTTGCAGCATTTATGAAATATATCGGTGCACATACCGCTGTAAACCTTGATGGTGGCGGCTCATCTACACTCGTTACTAAAAACCTTAAAGATTCATCATATGAAAATGTAAATGTGCCATCTGACGGCGCTCAAAGAAAAGTTTCATCATCTCTTGCTATTATTTCATCGGCAGAGAAGACATCGATTTTAAAAAATTTAAAGCTCGATACAAAGAGCGAAAATGTATTTGTCGGCTCGGGCATCGACATAAATACACAAGGCTTTGACGAGTACTATTATCCTGTAGATGTAAATGAAAACTCTCTTACCTACTCCGTCTCGGGAGTTAACGGATACTTTAAGGAAAATACATTTTTCCCGAAAAGTGCGGGAGAAGCAACTATTACTGCTAAAGCTAAAAACGGTGCTGCTGCAAGCATCAAGCTAAACGTACTGGGCACTCCATATAAGATTGAGAACAGCGAAAGAAAAATAGAAATAGGTATTAACTCCTCTAAAGAAATAAACCTGCTCGTAACAGATATAAACGGTTACAGCGCACCCGTATCGCTTAGCGACATGGTGGTAAACTTTTCCGATTCAATCGCCCATGTAAAAGATTCATTCGTTGTCGGCGACAGACGTGGCTGCGCACTCATGAGTGCAAAATTCGGAGATGCGGTCATTTATATGAGCGTAAATGTTGGGAAAAGCGAGGATATAATTCCGCTCCCCGCAGACAAAACTGCCGTCGACACCGTCGACAAAACAGACACTTCCCTTCCTGATGATTATTCGATGCGCTTTGCTGTTTTTGGAAACGTGAAAAGCTCAGATACGCTGTTTAATAATATTATAATGAAAACTTCACTTTCAAAAATCAATGCAAATGCGCAAAAAGCCTTTATCTTAACTACGAAGGCTACTGACAATATAGAGCCTAACATTTCAATACCGACAGAGGTTTGCTACCCGTTTCGAAGCTTTGCACAGGGAAATAATAAGTTTATTATTTTAGACAGCGAAGACAGCTTTATGAGCTCAAAAGAATGGAACTGGTTTATAGACGAAATACAAGCTGTAAATGGTGGCAATTTGTTTGTGTTTATGCAAACACAGCCAAGCTTTGTAATCAAAAAAGAAACAAAGTTGTTTAACGATTTACTTAGTGAGGCGAGCAAGCGAGGTGCAGATGTATATGTATTTTGTATAGGAGATACGACCTCATCTACGGTGCAAGATGGTGTGCGATATATACAAACACCGGGATTTAGCGAGTCTATGACGACGAAAAACTTCTTGTCAATGAAAGATAGTCTGAAATATATTCTTGTAGATATCGCAAAAGATGACTCGGTAAGCTATCGCTTTATCCCAATTTATTAACCAAATAGAAAAAGCGCAGATTCTTCTGCGCTTTAATTTTTTATCAGAAACACCGCTCTTTATGATCTTTTTTGCAGCTGCCATTTTTCTGGCATCTGTAACACACCTCATTATATAAAGGCTTGTCCGAAAAGAATGCAAAAAGATTATCAAGAGTCGTCTGGGCAATATTATCAAGCGCCTCATCCGTAAGAAACGCCTGATGCGATGTAACTAAAACATTTGGCATTGAAATAAGTCTTGACAATACGTCGTCTTGTACAATCTCACCCGAAAGGTCCTCGAAAAACAAATCGGTTTCCTCCTCGTAAACGTCAAGCGCGGCGCCACCCACCTTCTCATTTTTTATCGCCTCCAAGAGTGCCTCACTATCTATAAGTGCACCTCGCGAAGTATTTATGATATATACCCCGTCACGCATAAGCTTTATATTTTCTTCGTTTATGATGTGTCTTGTCGACTCTGTGAGCGGACAGTGAAGAGATATTATATCAGAGCGTGAAAAAAGCTCATCAAGCTCTACATACTCTATATCGCTGTCTTTCTGTGGATACGGATCATACGCTATCGTCTTTAATCCAAAACCTTTGCAAATATCTATAAAAATCTGTCCGATTTTTCCCGTACCGATTATGCCTGCCGTCTTACCATGCAAGTCAAATCCGACGAGCCCATTAAGACTGAAATTGAAATCGCGCGTTCTGTAGTAGGCTCTATGTGTTTTTCGATTCAGCGTTAAAAATATCGCCATCGCATGTTCAGCAACAGCATACGGCGAGTATGCGGGCACACGCAGTACATGAACTTTTCCATATGCCTTTTCAAAATCTACGTTATTATACCCCGCACATCTCATCGCGATTACTCGTATACCATTATCGTATAACGTGTTTATTACACTTTCATTTACATCATCATTTACAAAAGCAACCACTCCGTCACAGCCCACGCTCATACGTGCAGTATCTTCATTTAACTTACTCTCAAAATATTTAATATTTACGCCGTATTTTTCTTTGTATTTATCAAAGTATTTTTTATCATACGGCTTTGTATCAAAAAATGCTATTGTTTTCACTTAAAACACCGCCTTTACTTATATAATAATATTATCCTTTCTTTACGCAAGTTTTATGCCATAGAGAATATTTTTTATGATTTTACACAAATTATGAATACTAAAAAAATACAAAGGAAGTATCGTTATGAAAAATATGACAAACAGCGGCTATAAAAGCTATGTAGAAAAAAAGTCTCCCAATTCCCCACTTTTAAAGGATATGTTCTTCGCTTTTTTATTTGGCGGACTTATCTGTACGATAGGTCAGCTTATAAACGATTTATATGTGAATTTTACATCGCTCACAAAAGATAGTGCAAGCGCTGCAACAAGCATTACTCTCATATTTATCGGCTCACTTTTAACAGGTCTTAACTTATATAATAAAATCGCAAAAGTTGCCGGCGCGGGCACAATCGTCCCCATTACAGGGTTTGCTAATTCTATTGTTTCACCTGCAATGGAATTTAAAAGCGAAGGCCTTGTGCTAGGAATGGCCGCTAAAATGTTTACAATTGCAGGGCCTGTGCTTGTTTTCGGCATATCCACTTCGATCATCGCCGGGCTTTTACTTTGGCTGTTTCGTATAGTTTATTAAATTAAAAGCAGGTGCTCGTCACGGTTGCACCTGCTTTTTTATTAGAACTTATTCATAACTATTCCCGTAACGAGTTTTGGATAGAAATACGTCGATTTTTGCGGCATTTTTTCCTTCGCAAGAGAAACATCTTTTATTTCGCTAACCTTTGTCGCATTTAAAAGAAATGCACATTGCTGCGAGCCATTTTGTACCGCTTCAAGCGCCTCAAGCGCATCACGTGTATATGTAAGATTCGACTGATTCGCAAGATTTTCAGTATCAATTCCATATATATTATCAAGAATTAATGTATGCAAAATTGTAACATCAAGGTTTCGATATGCATGCGATTTATCAGGCAAAAACTCCTCCATAACAGATGCATCACGAAGCTTTAAGCGGTAATAATAATCGTCGCCAAAATAAAGCGTAAAGCCCTTCGTTTGCTGCATAGCTGCCAAATCCATATTCATCGCTTCCCAAATCATTTTAATATCTTTGCTAACGATGATTTTATCGATATCAAAATTATCCTTCAGAAGCGACACAGCCATCGCTTCATCCATTTTAACATTATTAACAAGTCTGTGAGTCGGAAATACCACAAGACCGGAATCTTCCATGTCAACAACCATCATCATAACAAAATTGAACTTATCCTCATCTTTCCAGTCGGGATTTTCCTGACGCATTTTATTTCTGAAATTGAGCGCCGTTTCGTATCTGTGATGTCCGTCGGCAATAAAGAACTGTTTGTCCGAAAATGCAGCGCAAATACTGTCTATAGTCGCTTTATCCTTCACAATCCAAACATTTTGCTCAATACCATCGTCGTCACATATAAAGCTTACATCCGCTTTTCTGGCTGTGATTTCTTCCATAATGGCATTAATCTTCTTCTCTTCATCCATATACAAACAATATATCGGGCTAAAGTTTGCATGTGTCGTACTCATAAGTTCAAATCTGTCTGTTTTTGCTTTGGAAAGAGTTTCTTCATGCGGAAGTACAATTTCTTTTGAAAACTCTTCAAGCTGTGTAAGAGTCAGAAAACCTCTGTATGTAAGCTCCTGTCCCATATATGAAAATTTTTGTTCATAAAGATACAAACTTTCTTCGTCTTCAAATTTTAGCACGCCTTCACCAAGCCACTCATTAAGACACGTTGCGGCACGCGTATATCTGTTATCACTATCGGTATCTGTGTCATATTGCATTCCGTACTCGAGTCTGATTACGCTGTTTTGATGCTTATCGTAATATCCTTTTTGCTGCTCGCCGGAAATAATATCATATGGCGGCGTAACTACATTTTGAAGTCCACCAACCTTTTTTTCATCATATCTTAATCCCTTAAACGGTATTATTCTTGCCATTTACTCATCTCCCCTTTTGTATTTAATCACATACATCTTTATATACTATATTCTAACACACTTTTCTATCTAATACAATAGGTTGTGTAAATTTATCAAATAATTTGTCGATTGTCTCATTTTTTGCAGTATGCGATGCCGCATTTATTATCTGTGTCTCGGTCAGACACCGGCGTATTTTCATATCCTTATCGATAACATTTACGATGTAATAGCAATCGTACGAAAAACTCTTCAAAAGACGGCGCACGCTTACATTGCCTGTCACCGCAAGCTCG
This sequence comes from Candidatus Aphodoplasma sp., assembly GCA_045541115.1. Lineage (GTDB taxonomy): Bacteria > Bacillota > Clostridia > UBA1381 > UMGS1253 > Aphodoplasma. Next base: position 51,137 of record JAZQIM010000012.1, on the reverse strand, counting down.
CGCACACGCATCATTTCACTCTCGGCAAGCTTCTTCTTGGAGTGAACAATCTGGCGCATAAGCGCAAGCTCATTATTTCTTTTTTCGCTACTCATATTAAATATTAAAAATGTGCATATAAGCATTATCGATACATTAAAATGGGTCACATATAAAACATATATACCCAAAATACCGATAAGTGCTATGTTTATCTGTGAGATAACATTTGCCGTTTTTGCTGCACGGATAAAACCAAATTTCGATGTCATAAATGCCCGAAATATCCTTCCGCCATCTAGCGGCACAATGGGAATTATATTTATTAAAAATATTGCTAAATTTGATGATATAAAAAAGTCGACGGAGCGCAAATTGCCTACACTGTGCATGCGAAAAAATAAAGCCGCTAAAGCTAAAACTAAATTCATTGCCGGTCCCGCCACGCAAACAACACACTCATGCATCGGTTCTGAAATCTGACTTTCTTTAAGGCGTAGACTGACACCAAAAGGCATTATCACAAAACCGTTTACGTCAATTTTATAGTAAAGCGCCGCAAACATATGCGAAAGCTCATGAAGCGTCACACAAATATATGAAACACATAGCTCAAACAAAGAATTGGTCACATATGCTGCAGCTATCAGAGCGAACAAAAACAGGTTTATATATACTTTCCCGATTTTTATCATATGCTGCTGTTTTCCTGTACGGGCACATCCGTCGTTTGATGACTTTCTTGCGTTTCTTTCTTTATGACATTATCTGTTATGTAGATTCTGCTTTGCTCTATGCCTCCAAGCATATATTTAACAATTTGCTGCGCGCTTGTATATGCCGTTTGCACATCGACTGTGTAATTAACCATATATGATGCCTCGTTTTGAACTCGTTTGCAAAAATCATTGTCATAGAAATTTACGCTGTATATGAAAATAAAAACAAGTACACTTGCGATAGTTTTAAATATAGTCTTCCTTAATGAAAAAAGCGGTTTATCTTCTTTTTTCCTTCGTATATTTGCACATCCTGCTCGACTGTACACCCGCGGCGATTGATATACTCTTTCCATACATATCACTCCTTTACTAGAATTTGTATGAAAAAGATGGACAAAATATGATTCGTAAAATGATCTTGCAAATAAAAAAGCCTTGCAAATCCTTTGCAAGGCTTTTTTTATCGTCTTTTTCTTCTCGTTTTCTTTTTTACAAACGATTTGAATTTCCTTTTTGCACCTTCATTTTTCTTCTTTAAATCACTACTTCTTTTACCGCACTCGCGCATAGCGCTTTTACGGTCCTTTTTCATACCTACAATCTCAAAATCAATGCGTCTTTCAAGAGCATTTGAATCAGTAAGACGAACGCGCACACTGTCGCCTAAAGCAAAAATTCTTCCTCCTCGCTCGCCGCGCAATCGAAGTAAATCCTGTTCATAAACATAATAATCGTCACAAAGCTGCGCCATCGGCACAAGGCCTTCGATACACCCGCCGAGATCTACAAATATGCCAAAATCAGTTACAGAAGATATAACTGCATCAAATTCGCAACCAATAAAACGCGACATATAAAGGCACGCACACACCTTGTCGGCATCTCTTTGCGCCTCGATGGCTCTCACTTCCGCTTCGCTCGACTGTATCGATGAGCGCTGGGTAAATGAAATAAGATAATCTTTTCTTTTTTTGCTCATCTTCTTTGCGCTCTCACGAAGTATCCTGTGAATCGCAAGGTCGGGATAGCGGCGTATCGGCGATGTAAAGTGACAATAATAAGCCATCGCAAGTCCGAAGTGGCCCAGGTTTTCCGGACTATACTGTGCCTTCGTCATAGAGCGCAAGCACAAAGATGCGATTACCGACTCACTCTCATGGCCTTTTATAGAGCGAACTATTTTTTGAATATCCTTAGGAGAAATCTGCTCATCTTCAGAAAACGTAAAATCTATCCCAAATAACGCAAGGCATTTTCTAAGATGTGTAAGCTTTTCAACGCCCGGCGCCTCATGGATACGATATACGAACGGTAAGTCGTTTTTCTGCGCATGTTTTGCGATAACTTCATTTGCCAGAATCATAAACTGTTCTATGATTTCGTTTGATACTCCAGTTTCATACGCTTTTATATCTACTATATTTTCGTTTTCATCAAATATAACCTTCGGCTCATCAAGATTAAAATCAATCGCTCCGCGCTCGCTTCGCTTGCTTTTTAAAAGCATCGCAAGCTCCTTCATATTAAATAAATCGTCACAAATATCACTGTATTTTTGCGAAAGCTCCTCATCGCCTTCAAGTATCGCCGTAACGTTTGTGTACGTCATTCTGTGCTTCGAGCGAATAACGCCTTCGCACAAGGTATAATCCTTTACGTTTGCATCTTTATCAAGCTCAATCTGAAGCGACATCGTAAGTCTGTCTACACCTTCATTAAGGCTGCAAATCCCATTCGAAAGCTCCCGTGGAAGCATCGGTATTACGCACTGCGGAAAATACACGCTCGTCGCTCTCTCATAAGCATCAATATCAATCGGCGTATTTTCGCCTACATAATATGATACATCAGCTATGTGAACGTAAAGCGTATACGATGAGTCGTCGTGTTTTTTTATACATACCGCATCGTCTAAATCGCGCGCATCTTCGCCATCGATTGTAATTACCCGATCTCCCCTGAAATCGCGTCTTCCCACAAGCTCGCTTTCGTCAACTTCTCTTTTTATTTCGCGCACTTGTTTTTTCGTTTCCTTTGAAAACTCACTTGGTATCTTGTGCTCAAAAATAATGCCTTTTATATATGAATCAAGCTTTCCGGCATCGCCCAAGACATTAATCACACGAACAGTCATGCGATTTTTTTCATCAGGATATTTTACGACCTTTGCAAGCACTTTCTGCCCTTCCTGAGCGCAAGCACTGTCCTGAGATATTCTTGCCAATGCATCACTCATACTGTCTATTAAAAACATCGCGTTTTTTCCGCTACCGATTACTGTACCGACAAACTCGTCGTTTTTGCGCCTCACTACCCTTGTAACGATTCCTTCTTTGCTTTTTCTTTTTACACCTTTTTGCGTACTGCAAAGCTTTATTGCTACAGTATCGCCGTCAAATGCATAATTCGTATTCCTTTTATCAATAAATATTTCTTCGTTTTCACTCACGCCATCAGTGTTTATCGGCATAACAAAACCGCTGCCCGAACGTATCAGGCGGATTGTTCCGTATATAATGTTTTCATTTGGCGCTTTTTTTATCATGCCGCGCTTATTTATAAGTATTTTTCCTTCGTTTGCAAGCTCATCTATAATAGAGAAAAATTCTTCGTAATCACATTTCGGCACATCAAGCATAATTGCCATCTCCTGCGCCGTAATCGGCTTATAACTATCGTGGCATATATATGAATATATCTTCTTTTTTTTATCCAAGGTTTTCTCCTCCGCCGTATCGGTTTTAAAATCTGTTATTAGTATATCATATTTAATTGATTAAAAACAGCTTTTACACAAAAAAAGAGATTGCATTTTTTAAATACAATCTCTTAAAATTTTACATTTCTTTTTCGCTTCCGTCAGAATTAAATAACGGCAACGGTGCAAGGCAGGTAATGTCATCACGGCTTATTGCATCGCCTTCGGCAAGCACAGCCATTTTACCGACAATATTTCCACCAACTGTGTTTATAAGCTTTTCAATCGCAGCAAGCGATTCTCCCGTACTTATTACGTCGTCTATAATAAGTACTCTTTTGCCGCGCATCGCATCAGCCTCGCTCTTACCTATGCAGAGTCGCTGCTTTGCCTGCGTTGTAATCGAATCAACCTCTGTAAAAATAACGTTTTCCATATATAGCTTTGGTCCTTTTCGCGCAACTATATAGTTGTTCTCGCCCGCCTGACGTGCCATTTCATAAAGAAGCGGTATTCCCTTCGATTCAGCCGTTATCATAATGTCATGCTCCGGCGCAAGCTTTAAAAGCTCGCTCGCACACGCTTTTGTAATCTCTACATCGCCAAACATTACAAACGCTGCTATGTATAAATCGTCATTAACCCTGCAAAGTGGCAAATCTCTTGTTACACCTGCTACATTTAATGTATAATGCTTTTTCATTTTATATACACCTTCACTTCTTATTATTTCCTCCTACATTTTATAACTTATTGTGTCAGTTTTCAAGTATTTTTTACAAATTTATATATTTACTTAAAAATTTTTATAAATATATTGACTCCTGATATAATATATGGTATTATAACTGTATCAATACAGTTAATACAGTTTGTCGGGAGGTGTTAATCTTGCTTCACTTAAATCACAATGACAACAAACCAATTTATCAGCAGATAAAACAACAACTAAAACAACTCATATTAAAAAACGCGCTTAAGCCTGATGTGAAATTACCGTCTGTGCGCGAGCTTTCGGCGCATCTTGCGATAAACCCTAATACTATCCAGCGTGCATACAGAGAGCTTGAATCTGAAGGCTACATTTACACTATACGCGCAAAAGGAAATTTTGTTGCAAAAATAGATAACTCCACTTTAAAAAAACATTGCGATAATCTTTTTTGCACGCTCGACAAAACAATCAATGAACTTAAAAACAGCGGCATAGACATAGACGATATAACACGACATGTAAACAAATTATATAATAAAGGAGGCAAAAACGATGATTAGAATTTGTAATCTTACTAAAAAATTTGATGATTTTACTGCTCTTGATAACCTTAATATGTATATTAAAAAGGGTTGTGTATACGGACTCGTCGGTCCAAACGGAGCAGGCAAAACAACTGTTATAAAACATATTGCAGGCGTTATGATGCAAAATGAAGGCGACGTTTTTGTAGATGACAGCGTTGTTTTCGAAAATATAAATGTTAAAAAAAGAATAATATATATCCCTGACGATTTGTTCTTCTTTCCGTCTTACACAATAAAAGATATGAAAAAGTTTTATAAAAGCGTATACCCTTTGTGGAACGAAGAACGCTTTGATCACCTCAAAGATATTTTTAACATCGACATAAACAGGCGTGTGCAAAAACTATCAAAAGGTATGCAAAAACAGGTTGCCTTCTGGCTTGGAATATGCACAATGCCTGACGTAATGATATTAGATGAGCCTGTAGACGGTCTCGACCCCGTAATGCGCCGCAAAGTGTGGAGCCTGATACTTCAGGACGTTTCCGAGCGAAATACAACAGTGCTCATCTCATCTCATAACCTTCGTGAACTCGAAGATGTTTGCGACCACGTAGGTATTATGCACAAAGGTCGCGTTGTGCTCGAAAAGCAGCTTGATGATATAAAATCAGATGTACATAAATTGCAGCTTGCATTTAACGAAAAAATCAGCGATGAGCTTATTAATAAGCTTAATCCGATGCACATATCGGACTTTGGCAGTGTAACACTTATGATTGTTCGCGGCGACAAAGAAAAACTTATTGAAACGGTTAATGAGTACTCACCCGTTATATGCGATATTTTGCCTCTTACTTTAGAGGAAATCTTTATTTATGAATTAGGAGGGCTTGGATATGAAATCAAAGATGTCATTCTTTAATAAAGGTTTAATTTCATCGAACTTAAAACGATACAGCTGGGTCAGTGTAATCTGGAGCGTGCTTTTGTTTCTGGCGCTCCCCCTTTCAATGATGACATTCGAAATTCCGACAAACACCGATGCTCTCACATCTCAAGTAGCCAATGACGCGTACTCTACGATGATGCATCGCTTTGGCGGCGATTTTGCAAACCTTATGCTCGTATCTTTTCCCGTGCTTATAGGCATGCTCGTATTTAGATATTTGCACTCGCAAAAATCATCGACCGTAATGCACGGATTGCCGTTTACAAGACTGCGCCTTTTTGCAAATTCGCTTATATCGGCTTTAATACTTATTCTTATACCTCTTATCCTTAATACGGTAATAATCTTTATTATTAAGGCATCAATGCCGATAGGTAATTTTTTAGACACATCAGTTATATTTACCTGGCTTCTAAATTCGGTGTGCATCTGCTTTTGCATCTTCTCGCTTAGCGTATTTGTAGGAATGTTTACAGGAAATTTAATCGCACATATCGTATTTACTTACATAGTGCACTTTCTGCCGCTCATGCTTTATGTATCGATAAATGAGATTCTTGCGATGCTTGTTCACGGTTACCACGAATCGATGGTTCCCGATTGGCTCACAAGCTTCCCGATGATGCGCATATTTTCTAACTGCATCGATTTAAATTTATATTACATTATTTTTGGCATCATACTTTTCGTGCTTGCATTTATCGTATACAGAAAACGCCCTAACGAAAGTGGCGGCGACATCGTTTCGTTTCGTTTTATGCGACCTGTATTTAAGTATGGCGTAACGTTTTGCGCTGCAATTTTCGGCTACTTGTTCTTCTCCGGTATCACAGGCCGTAATCAGATGTCAATCATAGCACTTGTATTTGTCGTAATCGGCTATGCTTTAGCACAGATGCTTATATCAAAATCGTGGAGATTCTACCACGCATGGAAAGGACTTTTAGCAAGCGTAATCATCTGGAGTCTTATATGGTGCGCAATAGAATATGACGTGACAGGCTTTGAAAAACGTGTGCCAATCACCGATACTATCGAAAGCATTACCGTAGAAAGTGGTCTTCCTGCTATGGATAATACCGACATAATAATATCTAACAAAGACGACATTTTAAATCTTCGAAATATGCACGAAGCCCTTACAGAAAATGAGACAAATGAGTATGACGCTTTTTTAAAATTTACATACAAACTCTCAAACGGAAAAACAATGAGCCGCGCATATAAATATGCTTTAGGAGATTATGAAACCTATTTAAAGCCGCTCTTTTACAGTGAATCTGTGCGCGAGCAAGGCATGGGCATTCTTAAGGTTCACGCCGAAGATATAGTAGATATGAGCATACATACATATAAGCCCGAGCAGTACGGCTATAAAACGAAAAGAATTTCAGACAAAGAGCAAATCGAATCTTTTCTTGATGCTTATAAATACGACCTTCGAAACATAAGCTACGAAGATTTAGTCTATGCCAAATATGACGAGCGAATTTACTCCGTAGGACTTGAGCCTTATCCTGCAAAATTATCAGCCGATGGAGAAATGATAATTAACTATCGCAGCTGTGAATTAACTAAAGACTTTACGCAAAGTTTAGCGTGGCTCAAAGAAAATGTATTTAACGAAAATAACCAATAATATTAAAAAGACTTCCGATATATCGGAAGTCTTTTTCGTTTAATTATTTGCTTTTAATATATTCATCTATCGCTTCGGCAGCGCTTTTTCCTGCGCCCATCGCCAAAATAACCGTCGCTGCACCCATAACTGCATCGCCACCGGCATATACGCCCTGCTTTGATGTGAGGCCGCCTTCGCCTTTTGTAACGATGCAACCGCGAGAGTCTGTGTCAAGACCTTCTGTGGTATTTTTAATAAGTGGATTCGGCGATGTGCCGATTGACATTATTACTGTGTCAACGTCAAGTACATAATTTGAACCTTCACGTGCGATGCTTTTTCTTCTTCCCGTTGCATCAGGCTCGCCCAGCTCCATCTCTACACACTCTATACCAACTACAAAATCATTCTCATCACCTAAAATGCGCACCGGATTGTTAAGCGTTTTGAAGATAATGCCTTCCTCCTCGGCATGCTCCACTTCTTCACGCCTTGCGGGCATTTCGTTAACAGAACGACGATAAACGATATATACATTATCGGCACCGAGTCTTATTGCGCATCTGGCAGCGTCCATCGCAACGTTGCCACCGCCGACAACCGCAACATTTTTTACCTTTTTAATCGGCGTTGCGCCGCCTTCTTTATACGCTTTCATAAGGTTTACACGTGTCAGAAACTCATTTGCAGAATATACGCCGTTTAAGTTTTCACCCTCGATATTCATAAATCTCGGAAGTCCTGCTCCCGAGCCAATAAATACAGCCTCAAATCCATCGTCAAAAAGCTCGTCAATCGATAACACCTTTCCGATTACCATATTAGTCATAATTTTTACGCCTAGTTCTCGCAAATTATCTATTTCTTCTCTGACAATATCTTTTGGCAAACGAAATTCAGGAATTCCATATACTAAAACACCGCCGGCTGTATGAAGTGCTTCAAAAACAGTTACGTCATATCCTCTCTTTGCAAGGTCGCCTGCACATGTGAGTCCTGATGGACCGGAGCCTACAATCGCAACCTTGTGACCGTTTGTTTGCACCTTTTTTACTTCTTTTTTTGAATTTTTCATATGATAGTCTGCCACAAAACGCTCCAATCTTCCAATTGCAACGCTCTCGCCCTTTATGCCGCGCACACATTTACTTTCGCACTGTACTTCCTGTGGGCATACTCTTCCGCATACTGCAGGAAGCGAGCTGGACTTTGTAATAATCTCATATGCTCCTTCAAAATCGCCTTCCTTTACCTTACCTATAAATGCGGGTATATCAATTGAAACAGGGCATCCGCTTACACACGGCTTACTCTTGCAGTTAAGACATCTGTTTGCTTCATCTATAGCTTGCTCTTTTGTATATCCAAGCGCAACCTCATCGAAATTACGATTGCGCACATTCGGATCCTGGGCAGGCATTTCGTTTCTCTTATTCGCCATGTTCGCCATCTGTATTCCTCCTTTTAAACAGGTTACACGTTTTTTCATAGCTGTGTCTTTCAAAATCCTTATACATACCCGAGCGTTTTAACATAAGGTCAAAATCAACGAGATGTCCATCAAAGTCAGGTCCGTCTACACATGCAAACTTCGTTTCGCCGCCAACACTTAAACGGCAGCCACCGCACATGCCCGTGCCATCAATCATAATCGGATTCATGCTTACGATCGTCTTTATTCCATATTCCCTTGTAAGATTGCACACAAATTTCATCATAATAAGCGGACCGATTGCAATTACTCTGTCGTATTGCTCTCCGCTATCAATAAGCTCTTTTAATGCATTTGTAACGAGTCCTTTCTCGCCATAGCTTCCGTCGTCAGTCATTATCTTTAAAACGTCGCTTACCTTGTTAAACTGCTCTTCTAAAATAACGAGATCTTTATTTCTAAAGCCTACAACAGAATGTACGATGCATCCTTGCTCAGAAAGCTTTTTTGCAACGGGATATGCTATCGCACAGCCTACGCCGCCACCTATAACAGCGACCTTTTTTAAACCTTCAGTATGAGTCGGTGTGCCGAGCGGTCCTACAAAATCTGCTATATATTCGCCTTCATTTTTTTCATCGAGCTTTTTTGTAGTCGCGCCCACAACCTGAAATATTATAGTAACGCTTCCTTTATCACGGTCAAAATCGGCAATAGTAAGCGGTATGCGCTCGCCCTCATCATCGACACGAAGAATTATAAATTGCCCTGCCTGCGCTTTTTTTGCGACATATGGTGCTTCTATCTCCATAAGCGTAACTGTATTATTAAGTTTTTCTTTTCGTTTTATAGTGTACATATCGTTCATTCCTTACTGTTTAAATCTTTCAAAATTACCTTTTATATCAAAAAAATAAACCGTATTTTCTTTTTTGTACAACAGTTTCATTATACTACTAAAAAAAATCTATCGCAATAATTTTTTCACAAAAAATCTCGAAACATTTTGTATATTATTCACATTTTTTCTATCAAAACATGAATATTCCATCTTATATTATAAATGCCACGTCTAAAAATTTTTATACCAAACATAATACTAATGCAAACAATTTTAAAACGAAAGGAAGACTTATTATGCACAGAATAATAGAGGCTTCGTTTCAAAGCGAAAACGAAGCACAAAATGCAATAGATAAATTATGTGAAAATAATTATGACATAGAAGATATTGAGCTTCTCAGCAGCGGCAAGAGTCTTGCATGGCAAACATACGAAAATTCATGTGACAAACCGCTCGGGAGCGCGACAGGCTTTCTTAATAATACGGGCGAAGTAAATGAGCTGCCATCGTCTCTAAAGCCCGCAATATACGCTTCAGCATCCGTTGTACTTGACAACCTCACTCGCAAAGATAATGTTCTGGGACTTGATATAACTCAGGATAATCCGTCTTCCTGTATCGAAAACGAAACATATTTTACAGTAAGATTAAAAACGGATAGTGAGCGTGAAGATGCAGCAAAAGATATTTTTAACAAATGTGGTGCAAAGACTGTTTGTGATATAAAAAAGACTCTTCTATAGTTTCTCTATCTCGTTTAAAACTGATTTTATACGCTGTGGCTCAACATGCTTTTTAGCTATCTCAAGTAATTTTGAAAGTGTCATCCTTGATGCCATTTTAATCATTGGTGAGTGAGCATACTCTTTAAACTCACGTTCAAGCACCGCCCTAGCTTTTGAATTTTTCATAAGTTCGCCTACTGTTATCTGATTATTTTTTAAATCCATATTATACGCTCCTTTATTCATCTTTATATATATTATATGCTTATTTTTAGTAGGTGACAATTTATTTTAGAATAAAAAACATCTAAATCGGACAATATATTCTTGTAAGGAGGTGATAAAATGGCTTGTTCAAAAGCAAATCATTCAATAAGTTGCACCGTATCACAGTGCAGATATCACTGCGAAAGCGAAAATTACTGCTCACTTGAAGCTATTCAGGTAGGCACTCACGAAGCAAACCCGACTGTGAGCCAGTGCACAGACTGTCAATCTTTCGAGGTTAAGGGTTAAGTACAAAATTTTAGGGCAAATCCTTGCATATTTGCTGCAATGCTTTGCCCTTATTTACATATTCATAAGGGAGGTTATTTTCTTGTTTGGATTTATAATGAGCGCTATCGCCGGCGCAGCAATGAGCATACAAGGCGTTTTTAACACACGTCTGTCAGAAAAGATAGGCCTTTACGAATCAAATGTCTTTGTGCAAGGCACCGCTTTTGTTTTATCACTTATAGCGATGTTTATAATCGGCAGCGGGAATTTTCGCGAGATCGTAAATGCTCCAAAATATTCACTTTTAGGTGGTGTACTCGGGCTTATAATCACTATAACCGTCATGCTTGGTATTTCAAAACTTAATCCAACGCTTGCAATAAGTACAATACTCATCGTTCAGCTTCTCGTTGCAGCACTTATTGATGCTTTTGGTCTTTTTGGCTCCGAAAAGCTTGCCTTTGGCATTTCAAAATACATTGGTATTGCTCTGATGATTGGCGGAGTCGCCTTGTTTAAGCTAAAATAATCTTTTATGTATTCTGCGTGCCAGATTCGGCACGCATTTTGTTTTTAATACGTTTGTTTTTGCTCGCCCGGCTCTGGCGCAAAATCGTACACCTGCTTATATGACTCCATCTCATCTTCATAGTGCGGCATGCTCGGTATAAGACCCGTGCAGTCGCTTGCTGAAATTGCATAAAGCAAATCTACCTCATCTGTAAAATCACTTACATATCGCCGTTTTCTTCTTTCTACTGGACTTTTCATTTCTTCACACTCCCCACCTCTAATTTTCCACCAAAGCTAAGACAATATTCTTTTTGAGCCGATGTAAGAATTGCAATCGGAAGTAAAATTTGTTCTGAGCAAGAAAAGTTTTTTTCGTATTATAAATGACGAATCGGTAAAAATAACAATATACAAATATGTCTATAAGGAATGAATATTTTGGAAAAAATTATTGTAAAAAAATCGCCTCCACTTTCAGGCTCTGTATCTGTAAACGGTTCAAAAAATGCCTCGCTTCCAATACTTGCCGCGTCACTTTTGTGTAACGGCGACTGCCGAATCAAAAATGTGGCATCTCTTAGCGATGTAAATTTAATGTGTTCTCTTCTCGAAAGCCTTGGCGCAAACATTTCGCAAAACAACAACGAAATTACTATATCTACTAAAAAAATAAAAAGCCATATAGCACCGTATGAACTTGTAAGCAAAATGAGAGCCTCTTTTCTCGTCATGGGACCGCTTCTTGCAAGGACTGGCCGTGCTCGCATAAGTCTTCCAGGCGGATGTCCCATAGGTCAGCGACCCGTCGATTTGCATTTAAAAGGCTTTAGCGCTCTCGGTGCAAAAGTAAGCATGGGTCATGGATTCGTTGAAGCAAAAGCCGAAAAGCTTTACGGTGCAAAAATCTATCTTGACTTTCCAAGCGTAGGTGCAACAGAAAATCTTATGATGGCTGCAACGCTTACAGACGGACAGACTATAATTGAAAATGCGGCAACAGAGCCCGAAATTGTTGATCTGGCAAAATTTCTTAACAAATGCGGCGCAAAAATTTCAGGCGAAGGCACAAATACAATTTGCATAAATGGAGTTAGTGAGTTAAAAGGCTGTGATTACAAGGTAATCTCCGACAGGATCGAAGCGGGAACTTTTATGGTTGCAGCGGCAGCAACACACGGCATATTGGATATTAAAAATGTTACCCCAAAACATCTAAAACCCGTAAGCGCAAAACTTCGGGAAATGGGCGCTGTAATTGAAGACGGAAAAGATTTTATACACATTGATGCGTCAGGCAAGTTAAAATGTGTAGACATTAAAACGCTTCCATACCCGGGCTTTCCCACCGACATGCAGGCACAGATGGCATCTCTTATGAGCATATGTGACGGCTGTGGCACAATTACCGAAACAATATTTGAAAATCGGTTTTTATATGTGCCGGAGCTCGTACGTATGGGCGCACACATAAAAATTGACGGCCGATGCGCCTTAATTGACGAGGTGCGCTCAATGAGCGGTGCAAAAGTAAAAGCGACCGACCTTCGCTCAGGTGCCGCCTTAATTATTGCAGGACTTAGTGCAAAAGGCGATACGGAAATAGGCGACATCTGGCACATTGAACGCGGATACTGCGACATCGTAGAAAAGTTAAAAAGCGTAGGCGCAAAAATCGAAAAAATCTCCCAAACATAAATGCAAAGAGATTTTGCAAAAACATAAAAATCCGCATTACACTCGCGTATAATGCGGATTTGCTGGCACCCTCTACGTGAATCGAACACGTAACTGACCCTTAGGAGGGGTCTGTTATATCCATTTAACTAAGAGGGCATTTTTCTTAAAGAATTATAACAAAAATAGCCCGAAAAGTCAATATCAAACGAATCTATTTCATGATACAAAAATTTTTATAAAATATTGTATATATTATCTTTTTTTCGGACATAATGATATTGACCTCACAAAATACATTTTTTATCAAAAGAAAAGGAATCACCCCTTATTCCTTTTCGTCCCCCCCTTATTAAAGAAACCGCCGCTTATTAGCGGCGGGTTCTTTTTATCTGTTTTATATTCCTAAATAGCCTCGTAGTGCACCCGTCATGTAATTTAACTGACTTTCTGCTTCGGCATATGAATCAGCAGCCGTACAAATATAAAGCTTAATTTTCGGCTCTGTTCCCGATGGACGAATCGCAACGAATGTCTTGTCATCAGCAAGATTGAATTTTAACACATCGCTTTTCGGAAAATCACCTATGCTCGAAGTCGTTTTATCTTCGTTATACATAACTCCCGAAAGAAAATCTCTCTTCGTTTTAATTGCTACACCACCGATTTCATCCGGCATATCCTCGCGGATTTTTTTCATCGTTTCTGCCATCTTCTGCATACCGTCTTTACCTGGCATAACGATTGACACTGTCTTTTCCATATAATATCCATAACGCTCAAACATTTCCATAAGCGCATCGTAGAGCGTCATATTCTTTGCGCGATATGCTGCTGCCATTTCTGCAATAAGCATTACCGCTCCTACAGAATCCTTGTCGCGAGCATATGTGCCCGGCAGATAGCCGTAGCTTTCTTCAAATCCAAGCTCATACACATTTGAATTCGTATTTTCAAACTTTGCAATTTTTTCTGCAATATATTTAAATCCTGTAAGCACTTCTACGACTTGTGCACCATAATTTTTTGCGATTGCACAGCTCATATCAGACGTTACAATCGTTTTTACAACAGTCGATTTCTCAGACAACAAGCCTTTTTTAGCCTTTGCAGATAAAATATATTCACACAAAAGCGCGCCCGTCTGGTTTCCCGTAAGCACCCTGTACTCCCCTTCGCTGTCACGCACAACAACACCTACTCGGTCTGCATCAGGATCTGTACCAATAATAAGCGATGCATCGTGCTTTTTGGCAAGCTCAATTGCCATCGCAAAGCCTTCCTTGTCTTCAGGATTTGGAGATTTCACAGTCGAAAACGCAGGATCAGGTATCGCCTGATTCGGTTCAACTATAACATTCTTAACTCCCATTCTCTCTAAAACAGCCGTAACAGGACGTAGTCCCGTGCCATGAAACGGCGTATATACTAATTTAAAATCGTCGCCTGCCTGCTTCATTACATCAGGATTTATGCTCTGTGCACATACCGCATCAATAAACGCTGCATCTACCTCATCGCCAATCATTTCTAATAAGTCAGATGAATCAAGCTCGCTGTCGCCTATAAGTTTAATATCATCAAAAATATCGCAGTTATTTACCTCGGCTACAATTGCATCACTATGCTCGGGCGCAAACTGCGCGCCATCAGGACCATATGCCTTGTATCCATTATACTCTTTGGGGTTATGGCTCGCCGTAATCATAACGCCTGCTGCCGCCTTATAATAACGTATTGCAAACGAAACTTCAGGCGCTGCATGAAAAGTATTAAAAAGATAAACCTTAATACCATTTGCTACTAAAACGCGCGCCGTCTCTCTGGCAAATACGTCGCTTAAATATCTCGTATCATATCCTATAACGATACCCTTATCGCCGGTTTTTTGCGAATTTATAAACGCAGAAAGACCTTGTGTTGCACGACGCACCGTGTATATATTCATACGGTTTGTGCCTATGCCTATTATACCGCGCATACCTGCTGTGCCAAACTCTAAATCGCGGTAAAATCTTTCCTCAATTTCCTGCGCCATATCAGCTATTGAAAGAAGCTCTTTTTTTGCATCTTCATCAATAGCATTGTTTTCAAGCCAGTATTTATATAATTGCTGTGATGTTTTTCTCATATCGTCACTTTCCCTTTATATTTTTTTATACACAATTTACAATGGGCAAAAACCGCCGAAGTTAAACAAACTGTGTACCAATATTATTTTATCAATAACATTCCTGTGAGTCAACACATTTTTTCCTCACACGCAAAAACAGTTTCCTTCGACGACCTTTGCCTAACAATATATCATAATAATATTTTATATTTCCATTTTATCATAAAAAATGATTCTTTTAATTAACAGTTAGTAAATAATATGTAAATTCTTATCGTATATATGATTACACGCTCATTTTTTCACGAAGAAGCATAAGTGTTTTTTTCTCAAGGCGGGATACCTGCACCTGACTTATGCCAAGCATTTTTGCTACTTGTGTCTGCGTTTTATTTTTAAAATACCTGAAAATTATAATCTGTCTTTCTCGTGCACCGAGCTGCCCTATAACCTCCGAAAGCGCAATCCTGTCAACGATTTCTGTTTCACCATCATTTTTCGATGATAATTTATCGATTAACATATTTGTATCGTCCCCGGTGCCATTAGCATACAGCGACTCAGGCATGAGCGATGCATCAAGAGCCTGTACCACGCTTTCTGCATTTGTACCTAAGATTGCCGCGAGCTCGCTAACAGACGGCGAGTTTCCTGTTTGCTTTTGTATCATTTCAGATACGCTCTTTGCCTTCAATCCAAGTTCCTTAATACTGCGACTCACCTTTATCGGACCGTCATCGCGCAAAAAGCGCTTAATCTCGCCGATTATCATCGGCACTGCATATGTAGAAAATCGCACATCGTATGATAAATCGAATTTTCTTATAGCCTTTAAAAGCCCCATACATCCAACCTGAAACAAATCTTCGCTCTCATACGGACTATTTGCAAACCTTTTCACAGCACTGTGAACAAGCCCAAGATTTCTTGATGCAATTTCATCCATGGCATCTTTATCGCCTTTTGCTGCGCGTGCAAGCAGCTCTTTCTGCTCCCATTTTTCGCCATCCATAGCCTCACCTCGCATTTTATATTCTGACATTTGATTAAGCTATTTCATGCGTATGCTTTTTGTCATTTTCACGCTTGTTCCTATGCCTAATTGCGTATCAACCTCAACACTGTCCATAAATGTTTCCATTACCGTAAAGCCCATACCCGAACGCTCAAGCTCCGGATGGCTCGTATATAATGGCTCCATCGCGCGCTTCACATCTTCAATTCCCTTGCCACTGTCTATTACATTTATCTCAACCTTATCATTATTAAGCCTGCACTCAACCGTCACAAGCGCGTCTGATACATTTTCATATCCATGGATTATTGCATTGCTTACAGCCTCGGACAGCGCCGTTTTTATATCACTTATTTCTTCAAGCGTAGGGTCAAGCTGCGATACAAAAGCAGCAACTGCAACACGTGCAAATGCTTCATTTTCTGAACGTGCATCAAATTCAAGCTTCATATAATTATTCATTTTGCCAACCTCGCTTCCTGCATTTTTGTAAGAGCCTCGTTTACGCTCTTTGCCCAACCCACTATTTTATATATCCCGGATATGCTTATCAATCTGTCAAGCTGTGGCGATACGCCAACGAGCATTACCCGTCCTCCAAGTGGCTTTATAAGCTTATAACGCCCCATAATAAGTCCTATTCCCGAGCTATCCATGAAATTAAGCTTTGAAAAATCAAAAATAATGTTTATTGCCTTTGTTTTGATAAATTCATCGTCAATTTTTTTGCGATATTTCTGCGCGCTATGATGGTCTATTTCTCCTTCAAGCGACACAACAAGCGTTCTGCCTGATGCTATATAAGTTAGTTGCACTATCCTTCCTCCTCTGCATATTTAATTACATTTTTTCCTCATATAACTATTCTACGCTGACATCATTTCTCCTTTGAAGATTTTTCACTAGTTTTGTCGAATTTTGTATTATGGGCGACAAAATATTTGCATAAAAAATTGCCTGTGCAAATGCACAGGCAATTTTTTGTTTTGGTTTTAATTAGTTGTTATCAACTGAAGCAACAACGCCTGAACCTACTGTTCTACCACCTTCACGGATAGCGAAACGAAGTCCTTCTTCAATAGCAATAGGAGTAATAAGCTCTACTGAAATTGATACGTTATCGCCAGGCATACACATCTCAACACCATCCGGAAGTGAGATAACGCCTGTAACGTCTGTTGTTCTGAAATAGAACTGCGGACGATAGTTGTTAAAGAACGGTGTATGACGGCCGCCTTCTTCCTTGCTCAATACATAAACCTCACCCTTAAACTTTGTATGAGGATTGATTGTACCTGGCTTTGCAAGAACCTGACCTCTTTCGATTTCGTTTCTCTGTACACCACGGAGAAGCGCACCGATGTTGTCACCAGCTTCAGCATAATCAAGAAGCTTTCTGAACATTTCGATACCTGTTACAACAACTTTTCTGCTCTCGTCTGTAAGACCAACGATTTCAACTTCTTCTGAAACCTTGAGCTGACCTCTCTCAACTCTACCTGTAGCAACTGTACCACGGCCTGTGATTGAGAAGATATCCTCGATAGGCATAAGGAACGGAAGATCGCTCTTTCTTTCCGGTGTCGGAATGTAAGCATCTACCTCAGCCATTAGCTTGTGAATGCACTCATATTCTGGAGCGCTCGGATCGTTTGATGAACACTCAAGAGCAACAAGAGCTGAACCTGTAACGATCGGAATATCGTCACCCGGGAATTCATACTCTGTGAGAAGCTCTCTGATTTCCATTTCAACGAGCTCTAAAAGTTCAGCATCGTCAACCTGGTCAGCTTTGTTCATGAATACAACGATGTAAGGAACGCCAACCTGACGGGAGAGAAGAATATGCTCTCTTGTCTGTGGCATCGGGCCATCTGCTGCTGATACAACGAGGATAGCACCGTCCATCTGTGCAGCACCTGTGATCATGTTCTTAACGTAGTCGGCGTGTCCAGGGCAGTCAACGTGAGCGTAGTGACGTGTATCTGTCTCGTACTCAACGTGTGCTGTTGAAATCGTGATACCTCTTTCTCTTTCTTCCGGAGCCTTATCGATCATGTCATATGCTTCATACTGAGCCTTACCCTGTAATGCAAGCACCTTTGTGATTGCAGCTGTTAACGAAGTCTTACCATGGTCAACGTGACCAATTGTACCAATGTTAACATGGGGTTTATTTCTTTCAAATTTTTCCTTTGCCATTTTAATTTCCTCCTTTATGGTATTATAATTGACTTTAATATTATTTTACTATACTCTCAAAAAAAATCAAGAGTATTTTTAAATTTTATTTAAATTATCCACTGCAAACCGTATTACTCGCTCTTCTTAGCGCGTGCTGATACGATATCTTCCTGGATACTCTTCGGAACCTGCTCGTAATGGCTCGGCTCCATAGTGTACTGACCACGGCCCTGTGTACGGCTACGAAGTTCAGTTGCGTAACCAAACATTTCGCCAAGCGGTACAAACGCTGTGATAGCCTGTGCACCCGGTCTTGCTTCCATACCCTGGATAAGACCACGTCTTGAGTTAAGATCGCCCATTACGTCGCCCATGTATTCTTCAGGAACGATTACAACAACCTTCATTACAGGCTCCTTCAATACAGCATCTGCCTTACGGCAAGCTTCTTTGAATGCCATTGAACCGGCAATCTTAAATGCCATTTCTGATGAGTCGACTTCGTGGTATGAACCGTAAGTAAGTCTTACTCTTACGTCAACAACATTATATCCTGCCAATACACCTGAAAGCATTGCGCCCTGGATACCCTGGTCAACAGCCGGGATATATTCCTTCGGAATAACACCGCCAACGATTTCGTTAACGAACTCATATCCTTTACCAGCTTCAAGCGGCTCAACTGTGATAACAACGTGACCATACTGACCGCGTCCACCGGACTGTCTTGCATACTTGTGGTCAACCTCAACAGTTTTTGTAATTGTTTCCTTGTATGAAACCTGAGGCTTACCAACATTTGCCTCTACCTTAAATTCACGCAACAATCTGTCAACGATAATTTCAAGGTGAAGCTCGCCCATGCCGGCGATAATTGTTTGTCCTGTTTCTTCATCTGTATATGTCTGGAATGTCGGGTCTTCTTCTGCAAGTTTTGCAAGAGCAATACCCATCTTTTCCTGACCAGCCTTTGTTTTAGGCTCGATTGCAACTCTGATAACAGGTTCCGGGAACTCCATGCTCTCGAGGATAATCGGATGATCCTCATCACATAGTGTATCACCTGTTGTAGTATTCTTAAGACCAACTGCAGCAGCAATATCACCGGCATAAACCGTTGTGATATCTTCTCTGTGGTTAGCGTGCATCTGAAGAATACGTCCCATTCTTTCTTTGTTGCCTTTTGTTGAGTTTAAAACGTATGAACCGGAATTAAGTGTACCGGAATATACTCTGAAGAAGCAAAGTTTACCTACGAATGGGTCCGTAGCAATCTTAAATGCCAATGCGCCGAAAGGTGCATTATCGTCAGCCGGACGCTCATCTTCCTCCTCTGTGTTCGGGATAGTACCCTTAATAGCAGGAATATCAAGCGGTGACGGCATGAAATCGATTACAGCATCAAGCAAGTCCTGTACACCCTTATTACGATATGCTGTACCGCAAAGTACCGGAACAAATTCGTTTGCAATCGTTGCTTTTCTGATTGTCTTTTTAATCTCTTCGATTGTAAGCTCTTCACCTTCGAAGTATTTTTCCATCAAAGCATCATCACATTCTGCAACCTTTTCAATAAGCTCTGCATGATACTTTTCTGCGATTTCCTTCATATCCTCCGGAATCTCTTCTATACGCTCATCTTTACCAAGATCATCATAGTAAACATGCGCCTTCATGGCAATAAGGTCGATATGTCCCTTATAATCTGCCTCCGAACCTATAGGAAGTTGAATCGGAACCGCATTACACTTTAAACGGTCAAGCATCATCTGCACAACATTATAAAAGTTTGCGCCCATGATATCCATCTTGTTTACGAAAGCCATACGCGGTACTCCGTATTTATCAGCCTGTCTCCATACTGTTTCGGACTGTGGCTCAACGCCGCCCTTTGCGCAAAATACCGTAACTGAACCGTCAAGTACACGCAACGAACGCTCAACCTCAACAGTGAAGTCAACGTGTCCGGGAGTATCAATAATATTTATTCTGTGGCTTTTCCACTGTGCCGTTGTAGCAGCAGATGTGATTGTGATACCACGCTCCTGCTCCTGCTCCATCCAGTCCATCGTTGCAGCACCTTCGTGCGTTTCACCGATTTTATGAACACGACCTGTATAGAACAAAATACGCTCTGTTGTCGTTGTTTTACCAGCATCAATGTGAGCCATTATACCAATATTTCTTGTTTTTTCAAGTGAAAACTCTCTTGCCAAGCTAATTTCCTCCTTTCCCCTAAAAATAGCGCTTACGCAATTTTTAGTAACAATATATCTTTTTGTTTAATATCAAAACTACCAACGGAAATGTGCAAATGCTTTGTTTGCTTCCGCCATTTTATGAGTATCTTCGCGCTTCTTAACGGCACCACCTGTACCGTTTACAGCGTCCATAATCTCATTTGCAAGTCTTTCACGCATCGTTCTTTCGCTACGCTGTCTTGAATAAACAGTGAGCCATCTAAGACCGAGTGTTTGACGTCTGTCAGGGCGAACCTCGATCGGAACCTGATAGTTTGCACCACCGACACGTCTTGCCTTTACTTCAAGTACAGGCATAATGTTTTCGAGAGCCTGCTCGAAAACTTCGAGAGCATCTTTGCCTGTCTTCTCCGCAATGATTTCAAACGCATCATATACTATTCTCTGCGCAACACCTCTTTTACCGTCAAGCATGATGTTGTTGATGAGCTTTGTAACGACAACGCTGTTGTAAAGCGGATCAGCCAAAACCTCTCTCTTAGCTATAAAACCTCTTCTTGGCACTTTTCTTCCCTCCTTCATGATTAATCATAATCACAGGTACTCGGCAGCATCTCTATCTGCCGTCAGCGCGCATCTACAATTTATATATACAGCCTTGCTCAAAAGCACAGGTCTGAATTAGTAGCCGCACTAATACTTTTTTGATTTGTGATTTTTAGCAAAGCTGCATGTTTCATCTCATGCTTATTACTTCGCCTTTGGCTTCTTTGCACCGTAGCGGCTTCTTGCCTGCATACGATTTGCAACGCCCTGTGCATCCAGTGTACCGCGAATGATGTGGTAACGTGTACCAGGAAGGTCACGTACTCTTCCGCCTTCGATAAGAACAACGCTATGCTCCTGCAAGTTATGTCCTATACCCGGAATATAAGCAGTTACTTCGATGCCGTTTGTAAGACGTACTCTGGCAACCTTACGCAAAGCCGAGTTAGGCTTTTTAGGTGTAAGCGTTCTAACAGAAGTACATACACCGCGCTTTTGAGGAGCACTTTGATCAGTAGCTTTCTTCTGTAAAGAGTTAAGACCCTTTTGAAGCGCCGGAGCCTTTGACTTGAACTTTTTGTCCTGTCTGCCTTTTCTTACTAATTGGTTAAATGTTGGCATTCCTCGTTTTTCCTCCTTTCCTTAAATATAATATATATAAAAGCAAAATGCCTTTATAGCAATACAATTTAATTTCTAAGCTCTACAACGACTGCTGCTGCGCGTTCAATTCCCGCTTCGCGTCCAAGTCTGTGCATGCTTTCAACATAAACTACTTCAACGCCCGATGCTTCGCACTGTGCAACAAAGGCGTCCGTGACGTGAGGGTCAGCATCTTCGGCTACATAGGCTTTTAACACATTTCCCTCCTGCAAATCCCTTTTCGATTGCTTTATACCGACATGTATATGTCCGTCTCGCAAGTGACTATCCATTTTCGTTTTCTTTACCTCCGTATCTGCTGCATATGCCTTCAAATCATCACTTGTCCAATTATCAGACAAACGCTCTTGTCGGCAAATGGGCAAAATACCTCATTATTTTTTCCATTCTAATGTATTTTATCAGTTTTATCAAGTAATGTCAAGCACTTTTTTCGATTTATTTGCCAAATAACAGCATATCAGGGGATTTGCATCATAGTGCAAACCCCCTGCATGAATTTCGTATTATAATTACCCGCCAATTTTATATACTGAAAATCAGTTCGTACCATTTTTAGTTACAAACGTCTTTGCATCAGATGCCAAAGGCTTCATTCCGAAAAAGCTATCCCAGATATATATCTTTATATTTACCTTTTTAGCATTATCGGGCATTAGTGATTTATTGATTGTAAAATTATATGTACCTGCAGCTGAAAAAGCTTTGCTCTGTGCGGAAATTACATTTCCGTCCTCATCTGTCGCAAACATCGTAATTTTTCCCACAGGTGCAGATGCACTACTGCATTCTACATCAACAGCTACTTTCTTTGTTGCGTTTGCAGCATTATCCTCTATTCTTGTATCAGCTATTTTTACGCTATATGCCTGCTGACCGTAAGTAAGTGTATATGTCGTTGCTGCTTTTCCTGTAAAATACAGTACAGCTTCATTTTCTCCTGCCTTGATAGTTCTTGTTGTAGTTCCATCAGACACGCTCCACACACCTGCTTTTACACCGGCAACAAGTATGTCGACATTTTCGCCCGCATTGCCCGGAACAGTAAACGATGCATTCTGCGTCACTCTCTGCTTCGTTTGCTCTCTTTGTACGCTATTTGCAGGATCAGCCATATCGGCAAACATAATTACCTTATTTGATGTTTTTACACCAATAAGGTTTTCGCCGTCAATAAGCTCTGATTCAAGTACTGCGGCAGTGCTGTCAGCATCGGATACAGCCAATACATTTAAAAATTTGTCCTCAAGGCTCGGCGTCGATGGGCTTATCTCAATTCTGCCCCAACCTGCTTCAATCGGATCGTTTTCGCTAACAGCTGTCTTTGTATCGAAGTTTACTCCTGCACTTGTATCCGAACCTGTAAGGTTAACCCAATAGCGTTTTCCTTCTCCTCCAACCTTTTCAATTTGCGGATTTTCCGGAAGCATCGTCTGGATTGTAAGCTTGCCGTTATAATCATATGTAGCACTCGAACCATCAAGCTGTATGCTTCTTTCATCCTTTACGATGGTTGTTTTGCCGTCTGATGAAATTTGCGGCTCGGTTTGTGTGTGTAAGAGCCATTTTTTCTTAAAGCTTGCATCTGTCGATGTTACCTTATCCATTATTACCATCATAGCAGGATAATCGCTATCTTCAAGTGGCATAAATACCATTGAGCGAACAACATTTGAAACTTTCGGCACTATCACTCCGTTTTCCGTATGTCCGCCATAAGCATTTGTGATATCGCCTCTTATATACGAATATTCCGGCTCATTTTCATCAGGGCCAAATGCATAATCAAGCACAACGCCCGTTTGCTGTTCATCGCTTTTCAAATCTATCGATGTGAACTGTCTTTGACCGCCGTCATTTAGTTTATAATTTACTGTTCTGCCCGAGTTGTCTGTACCCGAGTATGTATGCGTAACTTCCTGTGGGTCGTGTATTGTGAGCGTGTTGTGTGCAACCGTCGATTTATTGTATCCTCTGTCGTGCGACGTTCCGTACAGTTCGTAGTAACCGGACTCGCTTGCAAGTATTCCTTTATAGTAGAGCTGGAACGTTCCTGCATCTGGATGATAATGGTCCATACCACCCCAACGCTCGCCAATCTTCATAAATGCAACCACATCATCATTTGTCGTCGTGCCAGGTGTATTCCACTGTGAATCCCAGCCTGTGCGTGCGATCATTGTACCGCTCGGCGAGCCAAAATATTTCGTAAGCGGAAGCGCGCTCTTATCCGTTTCTCCTTCGAGTTCAGGGTCATTATAAAGAAGGAAGAATACGGGTGTAATTGATAGATCGTATCCCGTACTCAAATCCCCATTCGGATTTTGAATTTCATACTCACCCTTTAAATATTTATCGGCATAGAAATTGCCTGCAATAAACATATCATGTTTATTTGGTGTTACATACATTGAGCTTGAAGGCACATTATAACTATCTCCCGATCTGAATATCTGTCCGTCAGGTCTGCGCATATACATCCAGTAATATGAAACCTGACTTTGCGAATCATTAAACGCTCTTATCTGGTCACCTGTCATGCGAGAAAAAATAGTCTGTCCCAAAAGCTCCCAATTATAACGGTAATTTCCATAGCTGTCGCCCTGGTAATGTGTGCCAGACTCATACCAGTAGTTTCTGCCGTCTACATATTCACTTAAAAATCTTCCCGCAACGTAGTTGTATATATCAGGACGCTCATCATATGTCGCAATTGCAAAGCTTAAAAGGTCACGCATAAGCTGTGCTTCGCCGTTATGGCCGCCAATTGAATCAGCTGCTTTAGGCGGATATCCTATTTCCATAAGCACTGCAAAGCTTTCACAAATTTTTATAAGCTCTTCTCTTTCAGAGGCAGTAAATAAATCATAGCACCAGTCATATACCTGCGCAGCGTTCATGATAACATGCCCTATCTGTCTTGTTACACCTGTTGTCTGCATATCAAACGATACATTTTTTAGATATTTCATCATCGCATTCTTAGCTTTTTGACCATATTCTGTCGTACCGTTAATCGCATATTCAAATGCATACGCCTCTATTGTCTGCAAAATTTGCGCATCATAATTCGATGAACCTTCCAGAACAGGAACAACAAGTGTGCCGTCCACATTCTTTAAAAGTTCTTTTTGAAAGGCCGTCTTTGCCTTGGCATTTTGCGTTTTATTCATATTTTCTTTTATTGTATCTATATCCGCTTCTCTAAAGAGCAATCTCGGATGCTCAGCAGGAGGAGTAACTGTCGGCGCAGGGTATACTCCTGACGGAAGAGTCATCTGTCCAAGATTTCCTGCCATATCTGTCGGAACAGAATACTTATCGCTCGTTATAACAATCTTGTCAATTCTATTTCCCGACTCACGCGGATATAATCTGAAATTGTGCTTTGTTCCCTCTCCAAGCGGTCCAAATGAACCGATATAGCGCCATTCATACTGCCAGCTGGTAGTAAGTTTAGTTTCAGTAAAATTGCTCGCCATTCTATATTCTTCGCCATCAATTGAGTAAAAACACGAATTACCGCTCGTGGGAATAGCCACTCTTAACCAAATCTTAAAAAACGACGCCGTCTCATCGACCACAAAATTAAACTCCGCACCTTTCTCTTCAACATTTATACTTTGAGCAGTAGTTGAGCTTTTAGGCGTAATATATTTTTGGCCCGACGCGTTTGAATCGCTCGCAATAGAATACTTACTAGCATTTATCGTCATATTCTCGGCTTCAATCATAGCTTTACCATCTGTCATAGTTACTGTTGTAGCAGTACTGTTTTCAGCATAAGCAGACGATTTGTAGTCAATCACTGAGTTTGCGATATCATCCTCAACACTTTGTGTATCAAACGAACTGTAATCCTTCGTCACAACAAATGCGTCAAATGCACATCCTACTTCTCTTCTTAAAAATGACAGTGTATGCGTGCCGACATTAAGATAAGTCACAAATGTTGGATGCACAGTCCATTCCCACGAATTATTATCGGCCGTCGAAACATAGTTATATCCGCCATCGTCCCACTTGACCCATATAGAATCTGCAGCAGAAAGATTTGCATTACGCATATATACATAATAATTGCCCGCTTCAGTCACGTTTATCTTGTATGTAAGGTCAGCCGCCCTGCTCTTCGGCGGTGTATCCATCAGCGCACCAAGCTGTATCGTAACAGCTGCACCCTGACTTGCAGAGGCACTTATACGTTTAGTCGCATTAAGTCCATCTCCACTCATGCCGACAAAGTAGCCGTCCTCAAATTCAATTAACTCTTCCGCATTAAACACAGTTTGCTGTGATGCCTGTGCTTCATACGCTGGACACATGTTAATTGCCATAACCATTATTAATAGCAAGCAAGTCAATTTTTTAAACATAGTTTTTCTCCTCTTCCTTGGTGTGTTTTCGTATATCTTTTCTGTATTTTCCCCGTTTATGTAAATACTCATTATATACCGGTTTCACTCTTGTGTAAAAGCACTACCGCATGAGCGCTCATACCAAGCTTTTCGCCTTCAAATCCAAGCTTTTCAGTTGTCGTCGCCTTTACATTTATATCATTTATACAAGCGCCGCATACAGATGCAACGTTTTTTCTCATTTGTTCTATATATGGCGCAAGCTTTGGTGATTGTGCAACAATCGTAATATCGGCATTGCCGAGCACATACCCTACACTTTCAAGCATAAGCACGACTTTTTCAAGCAAAACCATGCTGTCAGCGCCCGAAAACTGCTCGTCACTATCAGGAAAATGGTATCCTATATCGCCAAGCGCCGCCGCGCCAAGCATCGCATCCATAAGTGCGTGAACTGCCACGTCTGCATCAGAATGGCCCAGAAGTCCTTTCTCATGCTCAATCTCAACGCCGCATAATATAAGCTTTCGTCCACTCTCAAGTCTGTGAACATCATATCCGTGTCCGACTCGTATCATATTTTTCTCCTTACAAGCTACATTTTTATAAGCTTCTTTGATTTATAATTGCCTTTGCGAGCACAATATCATCTTGAACTGTGAGCTTAATATTTGTCTCGCTTCCATCAACTATTTTTACTTTTATTCCGGCATACTGCGCAGCACCGCAGTCGTCAGTTAAAATGACATTGTCTTTTTCTGCCTTTTCGTGTGCATATATTATATCAGATACTCTAAATACCTGCGGTGTCTGTACTCTGTATACATTTTCGCGGCTTACCGATGATTCAATAAATCCGTCATCTGTAGTGCGCTTTAAGCTGTCTTTGCACGCTACCGCAAGCGCCGATGCGCCATATTCATACGCCGCCAAAATAACGTTTTCAAGCTCTTCGTGTGTTACAAGGCATCTCGCGCCGTCATGGATTGCTACATACGATTCTTTATCTTCAATCTGCATAAGTCCGTTTTTAACAGAGTCCGTGCGCGTATCGCCGCCACGTACAACACACAAAAGCTTCGATATATTATATTCCTGTGCCAGTTGTATGCACAGTGGTATATCACACTCGCGTGTAACTATTACTATTTTATCTATAAGCTTGCATCTTTCAAACACTTCGAGTGTATGTGCTAGCACAGGTGATGAGTCAAGCTCCAAAAAAACCTTATTCACATCGCCCGAAAGCTTCATTCTCGTACCGCTTCCCGCAGCGACAACAAGTGCAGTAACTACTTGATTTTTATTCATTCCCATCAACTGTCTGCTCCCTTTTTACTCTTCTTTTTTATCATTGCATGCATCTATTACAAAACTGCAAATATCTTTTGCCGCATTCGGTTTTCCCATAAATCGTGCCGCCGCACTAAGCATTTCCAAACGCCAGTCATGAAGAACAATCTGGTAGATCGCCTCATCAATCGGAAAAGTATCGCTTACTTTTATGGCAAGTCCGTTGTTTAATAAAAACTCAACGTTTCTGTCTTCATGTCCCGGAATTGGTTCGAGCAGTATCGCCGCAAGTCCCTTTGCAAGAAATTCCGATGTTGTAAGCCCGCCCGGCTTTGTAACAATTACGTTTGCCGCGTCCATCATAATATCTACGTTATCTACGTACCCATATGCATAGATTTTCTTTTGCCACTCATGGCCGCTTATAAGTGTGCGAAGGCGTTTATTGTTGCCGCACACACACAAGACCTGAAAATCGCCCGCCATCTCATCGAGTCTGATAAGATCCTTCATAATGTGACCGTATCCCATCGAGCCCATCATGACAAGTATGGTAGTTTTATTTTCATCTATCGAAAGCAGCCTGCGCGCCTCATCCTTTGGCATACTTTTAGAAAACTTGGGATGAATCGGGATTCCTACCGGAAGAGCCTTATGCTTCGGTATTCCCTTTTTTTCAAGCTGCATATTAAGCATACGGCTTGCCGTCACATAGTAATCAAGGTTCGTTTCCTCCCAGAAAGGATGAATCGTAAAGTCTGTTACTATACCCATCGTAAGGCAGTCGATTTTTCCTTTTTCTTTAACGTATGAAATAATTTGCGCAGCAAAAATGTGCGTGCATATTATCGCATCAGGCTCATAACTATTTATAAATTTCATAAGCTTTGATGAGAAAATTCTGTTTAGCGTTTTGCTTAAAAAATTCGGGTCTGCATGCTGCTTTTTTTCAGCCATTCTGTAAAATTGTCCATACATTTTAGGAGTAAGCTTTGTCGAAAGCAGATAACCGCGCGATATAGTTTCGCTGATTATCGGATTAACATATTCGAATGCATCGAGCATCACGCATGCCGCACCGTTTTCTTCAAACTCGTTTTTAAGTGCCATTCCGGTCTGATGATGACCCATTCCCGTCTTGACAGACAAAATCAGAATCTTCATATTGTTGCCTCCTTAGTAGATAAACGTACAATTGCAACATTTTATAATACCATTATACACTTTTTCTGTTGTGATTACAACTGTTTTTTGTGCATTTTTTATATTTATTTTCCGCACCTTTGCAAAACATCTTTTTATCAAAAAAAGCAGTTATACCACATAAAATGATATAACTGCCTCTTATTTTTACCGTTTAAATCAGCCTTCACTGTCAGCGTCAATTATTACATCGTCTTTCTTTTCGCTTCCTTCAGGCATATCACTAACTTCAAACCCCACAACGTCGCAAAGCTTTGCTCCGCAGTAATTGCAATATGATGCATCAGCATCGTTTTCGCGATCACATTCGCAGCATCTTTTCAGGTTACGAAGTTTTGAAAACTGATTCTTCTTATCGTCTATGTCCTTTTTAAGTTCTTCTAAAGAAGCGCACTTCTCTTCAACAAGCTCGCCGTTTTCTTCCCCGTTTTTATACGCTCCATACACAAGAGAGCCAATTTCTCTTAAAATCTCTTGCGCCTCACCTTCGGCACTGCTTATTGCAATCTTTAATTTTGTAATTTCAAAAGCATCGCTCGATTTTTGAACAACAACTTTCTTCGTTTTCTGAACGTTACTTATAATCTTATCTATTATATCCATATTAAACTCCGTTCCGCCACTTGCGCAGCTAAAAAATTTTTTCTCCATTATGTAAATACCCACAATACATATAAGCTAAACACTTGCTTTTTATGCGCGCGGATGCGCCTTTGTGTACACTTCTTTTATCCTGTTTTTAAGTAGCTGTGAATAGACCTGTGTAGACGAAATGTCGCTATGTCCGAGCATCTCCTGAATAGAGCGCAAATCAGCTCCGTTTTCAAGAAGGTGCGCCGCAAACGAATGTCGAAGTGTATGCGGTGTAAGCTCGCCTGCGATATTTGCCTGCGTTTTATACTGCTTTATTATTTTCCAAAAACCCTGTCTTGTAAGACGATGACCGTTACAATTTACAAACAGCGCTTTCTCACTATCATCTTTTATCAGAAGGCGTCTTGCTTCTTCTATGTATTTTGCGCACGCACTCATCGCAAGACTTCCAAGCGGAATTACCCTTGTACGTGAGCTTTGACACTTTAAAAATCCCATCGATATATTTATATCATCTATGTCAAGTAAGATAAGCTCACTTACTCTTATTCCCGTCGCATACAAAAGCTCAAGCATCGCCTTGTCACGTATGCCTTTGAGTTCGCTATCCTTCGGTGCTTCAAGTAATCTTTCGACTTCCTGTGTCGTAAGAATTTGCGGCAATTTCTTTTCAACCTTAGGCGCTTCAAGCCCAAGCGTAGGATCAGATTTTATGGCGCCACTTCTGTTAAGATATCCATAAAACGAGCGCAAAGATGCAAGATGGCGTGATATCGTTGATGATGCGCGGCCTTCTTTCTGCAGCGTAAGCAGATATGTAAGCACAACCGTCTTATTTGTAACATCAAGGTTCTTTATTTTTCTCGATTCAAGATATAATATGTACTGTTCTATGTCGCGTCTGTACGATGACAAGGTATTTAATGTAAGGTGTTTTTCTTTATCAAGATACCTCACAAAATCTTCTTGATATGCGTTTAACATTTTATTACATTCCCCATTCCGTCGCCAAGGCGACATATACTGCTTATGTGTAACTCTTAATAAAGAGAATTCGTCTGTGATTTTATTCTACAAAATTTTTATGTAAATGTACATACTTTTTGATAAATATTATTCGTTAATTTATTCTTGGTGTGTTATTTCTTCCCAAAAGCTGCATCAGAGTCATCTTCATAGCCTCAATGCCCAACGCAAAAGATAAGGCGATATGTAGCTTTCTATCAACGAACAAATCACAAAAAGAGAGAAAATAAGTGAGCCAAATATGATGTATGAAACAAAGCGGCGTCGTTTTTCCATTTTGTCATTAGTCTTTGATGAATATAGCGCCTGATTTATCGCTGCGACACAAAAAATCTGCATAATCATAAACATAAATAGCATTTGCGGCATTATGCCAACACTCGCCGCCCAAACTCCCGACGCTCCATAAATCGAAATAAGAGATGATACACAAAACGCACACGCAAAGCCTTTGAGCATAAGTATAAACGGCGCCATAACCGTCCCGAGTTTCGTTAGGCCGCACAGCCATATAAAAAATGCAACCTGAAACGAATTGGCAAGCGAAGACAAAAACACCAAATTTAAATCGCGTTGTGTCGACAAAAGAGAAAAATCCCCAAGTGCATCCGTAAGCGCATCCGCTTTCGAAAGTGATACACTGTAAACGCTGCCGGCACATATCCCCAGAAGCAAAAACACCGAGCAAAACGTAATTTGCGTTTTATTTTTCTTTATATACCCATCAAAGGCTACATTCACAGCCCTTTTCAGCTTCAAAAAAACCCCTCCAATCCATACAATAAATTTGTATGCACTGAAAGGGGCTAAAATTCCGCCTGTGTCAAAACCATGTTGTTTATTCGTTGCCTAAAGAGCGCGTCTTTTTCGTACAGGCATCCATCGCCTCAATAAGCGCGCTTCGAAAACCCCTTTTTTCAAGTACCTTAACGGCATCTATTGTCGTTCCGCCCGGTGAGCAAACCATATCTTTAAGCTGGCCGGGATGCTTTTTTGTATCGAGCACCATTTTCGCCGAGCCAAGCACTGACTGCGCCGCAAGCTCATACGCTACTTCCCTCGTAATTCCGCTCGCAACTGCGGCATCAGCCATCGCCTCAATCATCATAAACACATACGCCGGGCTGCTTCCGCTTACCGCTACTACTGCGTCCATCATACTTTCAGCAAGACATGCCGTTTTTCCGACACATGTAAAAATCATCTCACAGCATTCGACATCTTCGCTCGTCGCATTTGCACCGCCGCACAAGACAGTCATTCCCTCGCCAACCATCGCCGGAGTATTTGGCATCGTTCGTACAATGCGCACCGACTCGGTAAAATATGACTCCATCGTACTCGTTGAAATCCCCGGTGCTATTGATATAATGACCTTACTGTCTATATTCTGAATTTCTGCAAGCTGTGTGAGTACCAAAGGATATACATTAGGCTTTACTGCCAATATGATAACATCGCTGTTTTCATATACTTTTTCGTTTTCTTCAGTCGTATTAACACCTGTATCTGCCATGGCAACAAGCTTTTTTGCATCCATGTCTGACACATATATGTCGCAGGCAGCAATTTTTCCTGAATTAACAACGCCACGTATAATCGCCGATGCCATATTGCCTGCACCTATAACTCCAAGTTTCACTTTTATTCTTCCCTTCTGTATAAAATCACATTATCAACTGTTTATGCCCAGAACTTTCTGTCAAGGCTTCTAAGCTGAATTGCTTCGGCAATATGATTTGCCTTAATATCTTCGCTTCCATCAAGGTCTGCGATAGTGCGCGACACTTTAAGTATCCTGTTATATGCACGAGCGCTTAACCCAAGTCTGTCAAATGCACCCTTAATTATCTCTCTTTCACCCTCTCCGAGCCTGCAAAATGTGTTAATCATCGCCGGCGTCAGCTGTGAATTAGAATATATATTATCAAAATCCTTATAGCGCTCAATCTGGATTTTTCTGGCCGAATCAACACGCTTTTTAATATCTGCCGAGCTTTCCTGCGGAGTTGCATCTTCCAAATCCTTATACTTAACAGGCGCAACCTCAATATGTAAATCTATTCTGTCAAGGAGTGGTCCCGACACTTTTCCTAAATAATTCGAAATCTGCGTTTGTGTGCATTTGCATCTTCCGCTTCCATCGCCGTAATACCCGCATTTACATGGGTTCATCGACGCGACAAACATCACATTGCACGGATATGTAAGCGTTGCATTGACACGGGCAATTGTAACGTTTCCGTCTTCAAGCGGCTGGCGCATCACTTCAAGAGCATCTTTATTAAATTCAGGCAGCTCATCTAAAAACAACACGCCGTTATGCGCAAGACTTATCTCGCCGGGTTTTGGAACTCGTCCGCCGCCGGAGAGTCCAATTGCCGAAATCGTGTGATGCGGATGGCGAAACGGTCTTGTCGTAATAATCGGTGTATCGCTCGCAAGAGCACCTGCAATCGAATGAATCTTTGTGACCTCAAGTGCCTCTTCAAAGCTCATGTCAGGCAAAATTGTAGGCAGTCGCTGTGCAAGCATCGACTTACCGCTGCCCGGGCTTCCTACCATCAAAATGTTATGATTTCCCGCCGCCGCAATTTCAAGCGCCCTTTTAACGCTTTCCTGTCCTTTTACCTCTGAAAAATCAGCCATGCTTTTGCCATGATTTCCAAAATATGAATCGACATCTACCGTATGTGCCTCTATATTGACGCGTCCGCAAATATAATCGCAAAGCTTTACAAGTGTATCGACAGCGATTATATCAATTCCCTTTACAACAGCTGCTTCATTTGCATTTTCTTTCGGTACGACCGCAAACTTTGCACCGCTTTCGCGCGCAGCCATAACCATTGGGAGCACGCCCGATATCGGTCTTACATTTCCGTCAAGTGAAAGTTCTCCCATAAATACAAAATCGTCAATATTTAAAAGCTCAAGTTGCTGTGTCGCTATAAGAAACGCCACCGCCATCGGCAAGTCATAGACCGAGCCTTCCTTTTTTATATGCGCAGGCGCAAGATTTATAGTAACCCGTCTTGACGGAAAAGAAAGCGAGCTGTTTTTTACAGCAGCGCGCACACGCTCGCGCGATTCCTTTACAGAAGCATCCGGAAGACCAACTATATCAAATGCGGGCATACCCATGGAAACATCTGCTTCTACTTCAACTATATATCCATCAAGTCCGACAAGTCCACAGCTTTTAACCTTTGAAATCATGCCCACGTGCGCCTCCTTTTAGATTCGATAAAATGATTATATACCAAATCCAATTCATTTTACAACACTAATTTTGAATTTTTTTGTTTTTTGCTTAAAAAACTGACAAAAACTCAAATTTTGTCACATAAAATTTATAAACCACTTGTTTTTTTTTGTAATTTGATATAAAATATGATATTATAGCTTGATTATCGGGCTTTTTGAAAGGAATGTGAACTTTATGGCAGAGGAAATCAAACAAATAGCGAGCAGAATAAAAGAATTAAGAGAAATTTGCGGCTACAGCAGGCATGCAGTTGCCGAGCTCGTCGGCGTCGATTATGAAACATATAAAAGCTACGAAGAAAGCGGCGCAGATATTCCGATAAGCGTATTATACAGACTCGCAGGCGAATACAATGTAGATTTTACAGAAATACTGACAGGCAAATCTCCAAAACTGAAGACATACTGCGTTGTAAAAAAGGATAAGGGCATCAACATTGACCGTTATCCCGGATATCATTTCGAGAGCCTTGCTTACAAGTATAAGCGCAAGATAATGGAGCCTCTTATGGTTACGGTATTACCTGATGATACAGAGCACAGCCTCGTCGTCCACGAAGGACAAGAATTTAACTATGTCGTCGAAGGCACTCTTATGATAGAGTTCAAAGACGAATCAGTCATTCTTGAAGAGGGAGATTCGATATATTTCGATCCCACAATCCCCCATGGACAAAAAGCGATGAACGGCAAAAAAGCTAAATTCCTTACCGTTATATCGCAATAATTCAAATTTTAAATACATTGAGGTGTACAGATGCTTTTACACAAATTTTTAGATAAAATTGAGTTCGACTCATATGAGGATTTTAAGAAAAATTATAAACTAAACATTCCAGAAAACTTTAACTTCGGCTTTGACGTTGTAGACGCATGGGCCGAGTATGACAAAAACAAGATTGCGCTTGTATGGTGCGATGATAACGATAATGAAAAAACTTTTACCTTTGACGATATAAAGCGTCTTAGTAATAAAACGGCAAACTTCTTTAAAAGCCTTGGCATAAAAAAAGGCGATCGAGTTATGCTTTTAATGCGCCAGCGCTATGAATACTGGTATATAGCAACTGCGCTGCACAAAATCGGTGCGATACTTATTCCCGCATCGCTTCAGCTTACAACAAAGGATATTAAATACAGAATTAACGCCGCAAATGTAAAGGCTATCGTCGCCGTAAACGAACCATATATAACAGAGCAGGTTGAGCTTTCTGAAAGCGAATCGCCATCACTTACACATAAAATCATTGCTTATGGTGAGCGTGACGGATGGGTTTGCTTTGAAAAGGAAATCGAAAAATACAGTGAAGTATTCGAGCGCCCAACAGGCGAAGATGCAACGCATAATGACGATATATTTCTTACATATTTCACAAGCGGTACTTCGGGCTGGCCGAAAATGGTTGCCCATAGTCACACATATCCGCTCGGTCATATTGTTACGGCAAAATACTGGCAAAAGGTTGTCGATAACAAGCTTCATATGACAGCATCCGACTCCGGCTGGGCAAAATTCGGTTGGGGCAAAATTTACGGACAATGGATTTCAGGTGCAGGCATTTTTGCCTACGATATGGACAGATTTGTTCCGCACAATATGCTTGAAAAACTAATAAAATTTAAACCGGCTACATTTTGTGCTCCGCCTACGATTTTCCGTTTCCTGATTCATGAAGATCTAACAAAGTATGATTTGTCATTCATTACCCATTGTTGTACAGCAGGCGAGCCTTTAAATCCGGAAGTTTACAACAAATGGCTCGAGCTTACTGGTCTTCATATGTGCGAAGGCTTCGGTCAGAGTGAATCAACTGTTATGATTGCAAATTTCGACGGATTTACTCCAAACCCCGGTTCAATGGGAAAACCGTCGCCGCTATATAATATAGACATAGTTGATGAAGATGGTAATTCGTGTGATGTTGGCGAAGAAGGCGAGCTTGTAGTACGCGACATTGATAAATTTATGCCAGCAGGTCTTCTCGTTGGAATTTTAGGCGACGAAGAAGCTACAAAAGAAAAACTTGGCGGAAAATTTTATCACACAGGCGATATCGTATGGCGCGACAGCAAAGGCTACTTCTGGTTTGTCGGCCGTGTAGATGACGTTATAAAATGCTCCGGCTACAGAATAAGTCCATTTGAAGTAGAAAGCGCACTTATGGAACATCCTTCCGTATTGGAATGTGCCATTACCGCTGCTCCCGACGCAGACAGAGGTCAGGTTGTAAAGGCTACGGTGGTTCTTGCAAAAAATTATGAACCGTCCGATGCGCTTGCGCGCGAGCTGCAAGATCACGTAAAACATGCTACCGCTCCATATAAGTATCCGAGAATCATTGAGTTTGTAAAAGAATTGCCGAAAACTACGAGCGGTAAAATAAGACGTGTTGAAATAAGAGCTAACGATAACAAAAAACAACAATAATAATTATGGGATATGGTAAAACACCATATCCCTTTTAAATTTTTGAAAGAACCTTTGCTATCGCTTTTCCGGTATACTTTGCGCATACCATTGCCTCTTCGAGCGTATTGCCGTCTGTTCCGACTTCAAGTATCAGCGAACCGTGCGTCGCATGCTGATTATATCTTTCTCGCACAAGCTGAAGCGGCCGTGCAAGCCCCGGATAATCAAGCGTGAGTATATTTTGTATGCGCAGTCCAAGCTTTAAATTTTCTTTCCAGTCTGGGTGCGAAAGTCCGCCTTCGCTGCTTCCGCAAAGTACCATTACCTGCGAAGCTTTTTCGCCGTTAACTTCGGCGCACACCTTCATCTTCGTTCCATCCTTTTTCGTCATGCCGTCACGATGAATGTCTAAAACTACCTGTATCGACGGATATTTTTCAAGATAGCTTTCAATTATACCAAGCGTTTTAACATATGATCCGTTATACGACGGATAATCATTTATCGTTTTATCATGTATGGTATTTATCCCCGCGCTTTTTAACTCATCTGCAACAACCTCGCCCACACGAACAACGTTATAATTTGTATCCTGTGTCCGCGTACTTTCCTCAGGCGAGTATGAATACTGTCCTGAAGGCGTATAACTCTCGGTTGTATGTGTATGGACAATAAGCACAAGTGGGCCATCTTTTTTTGTTATGGAAAGCTTTTGCTCCAAAAGAGAATTTATATCTACTGAAAAATCTGTTTCATTGTTAAGATATACGAGCTTATTTGCTCCGCTTCCCGACTGAGCACCTACAATGCTGCTCGTTTCCGCAATCGGATATCTATCCAAATCTTCCTTGCTTGTTTTATTCTCTTCTTTTGTCACATCCTGTTTAACTTCTGCTTGTTTTTGCACATCACTTGCCACTTTAAGCGCAGCAAACTGACTATGCACGATTGTTCGCGGCTCTTTTATATCAAAGCCTGCAGCCTTGCAAAAAACCTCGTACACAAGATGAATTTGCCTTTTTCCATCACTGCATGACGGGATAATGTTTTCGGCCGCAGCCGCTTTAAGCATGTCCTGTACATCTGAAGGCAGTATAGAAAAAAAAGCGTCCGAAAGTTTTGCCATAGCGAAGCAGGAAATGAATAAAAAAATCACAAATGCCAATGCACAGACAGCTTTTTTATCCACAATAACGCCTTTAAATATATGCCTTTTTCTCTTCGAAAACATCTTTTTATTCCTTTCATGTGAATTACTATATTTATATTATTTTCACTTTAAAAATATTACGCCACCGGCCCTGTGAGCAATCACACAAAATTAAAACTGTAATTAAAAAGCGACTCTCATCTTTCAGGATAAATCCCGAAATAAAAGTCGCTTTTCTTCTTCTTATTATTTATGCTACTCCTGCTCGCTGTTTTGCGAAAGCAGAGCGTCTGCACGCTCAAGGTATATGTCGATGTCACGCATAGCCTTGCCCGCATTTTCATAATCGCTTGATGCATTATACTCTTTATAGCGATTATACAAATTTATAATATTTGAAAGTATTGTTTCCGCCTCACTATCTGTTTTATCTGTGTTTTCAGGCGGTGTCAGAAGTGCGTCATTTTCATCATCATCCGAATCCGGCTTTACTATTTGCGCCGAAGAAACGCTAAAGAGCTTGTCGAAACATTCCTTAAGCGTATTTTCCATAACTATCTTTTCCTTATACGCTACTATAACACGCTTTAATTCAGGAAATGACGCGTCATTTTGAGTTGTAATATAAACCGGCTCAACGTATAAAAGCGAATCCTTAATCGGTACTACAATCATATTTCCGCGAACGACAGATGAGCCGCCCTGTCCCCACAGTGTCATCTGACTTGATATTGTCGGGTCGTTGTCAATTCTGTTTTCCATCTGCATTGTGCCGTACGAATTCTTTTCTGCATTTGTAAATCGGTACAAAACAAGCTTACCATAATATTTGTCGTCCGAGCCTGCCGCAAGCCAGCTGCTTATATAATCCTTATTCTGTATTGTGAACGGCATTGTCAAAAGCAAACTCTCGCCTTTTTCATCAAAGCCTTCTATCTTCATCATATTATAATACGGCTCGATGTACTGGCTCTCATTTTTCGCATACTTTTCCTTTGCAATATCCCACACATCACTCTTGTTATAAAAAACCTGGGCGTCTGTAATATGGTACTGCTTATACATTTGTGCCTGTATTTTAAACAGCTTTTCCGGATAGCGCACATGACGCTTTATATCGTCAGGCATCGCCTCAGAGCAAAACGCCTGTGGGTAAATCTTTTTGTATGTCATAATAATCGGATCAGTTTCATCGACAATGTATATTTTTACGCTTCCGTCATATGCGTCCACAACGACTTTTGCACTGTTTCTGATATAGTTGATTTTCTCATATTTTTGTGCATACGGGTAAAATTCCGATGTTGTGTAAGCATCTATTATCCATTTGAGTCTTCCACTATCATTTATAATCATATACGGATTTTCGTCATACTCCAAAAACGGTGCAGCCATTTTCGCTCTTTCTACAACGTTTCTGTTTGCAAGAATTTTACTCTCCGGTGTAATCTGATTTGAAACAAGCATTTTATAATCGCCCTTCATGAACGAAAAAATAAGCTTATTAAACCAGTTAAGCTTGACTCCACCTTCTCCATCATATGAAAAATCGACATTCTTTTGTCCCTCGGAATAATCGATTTCCTTAAGCTTTGTATTAACAATTACATGGTCATTCGTAAATTCGCCGTAATAAATTCTCGGCTGCGTCACATCCACAGTGCCTTCATCAGATATGACAGGTATATCGCGAACGATATATTCGGGTTGTCCTTCCTTCGTCGACACATTCATAGGATTTACCGCAACACCGTATCCATGTGTGTATTTGTACGTCTTATTAAGATATGTGTCACTCGCATCAGATGCAAGCTTTTCTACATCAAGTTCTCTTGCGCCGATTGCAACAGCCGTCGGCTTTCCGTTTACGTCATACGATACTATATCTGCATTTTTAAAGGTGTAATATGGCTTTATCCCCTGCAGTTTATTCATCGCAGTTACATTTGCATTATAATCGACGATTCTTATGTTTTCTATCGTTTCGGCATTATTTGCAATATCGTTTTTATTTAACGTATTTTCTATCGGAAAATCCTTTTCAATTATTTTATCAAGTCCATATGCCTCACGAGTCATGTATATATTATTCGCAATGTTCGGTTCTTCTACCGCTACGTCATTTGGAGCAACGACAAGCGTCTGCACACCAAGTGCAATCGCTCCTGTAAGTATCCATGCCGCCGGGAAAACGAGCACACTTATTATTCCTGCTTTGATTTTGGCACGCAAAAGGAAAAATACCGTTGCGATAACGACTGCCAAAAGTAAATATGGCGCAAAATTATAAAACCTCGCCCATACCTGTATGTCTGTATAGCCCGCTCCAAAAAGCTCACCAAAGCTGCCGTATAAAATCTCTTCGGCATTATATTTAAATGTCATCGCTATACTGATAAAAACCAAAAGTACATTTACAATATTATGCGTAACGACACTTTTATTTTTCAAGATATCTGAAAACCTGTCTATTCCGTTTCTTACATTTAAAACTAAATAGATTATCGCTGTGTAAATCGTCTGAATTATCAAGATGGCTTTAATGCTGTCAATAAGTGACTTCATAAACGGACGGCCAAATATATAATATCCGATGTCCTGCATAAATACCGGGTCTACCCTGTTAAATGACGTCGAGTTTACAAAAGATAAAAACCGGCTGTAAACATTATCGCTTATAAATGAGCTTGCAATAAGCGATATCACAAATGTCAAAAGCACCATAGGCATAACGCGCGATATATACAAAAGATCCGCATTTTCCTTCATCAATATAGCACGCATGACAAGGTTGTTTATCATAAATACGATAAACACAATTAAAAAGCTTACAATCTGGGCAATAAGTCGCACTCTAAGATTCGTCATAAATACGCTTACATACCCTGCGCCAATCTCCTTAACCTGTATATATTCTACAAGTGCGCCCACGACAAACCCTATAAGAGCCAGTGCGCATATGCCAAGCAAAATCCAGATTAGCTTTTTTACTCCTTTACTTTTATTATAGCTTGAATCCTTCGCATTTCTAAAGTCCTTTTCATCAAATGCCATATTCTTTGCCACCTTTCAGATGCATATAAGTGCACCATTTATTTTAAAACAGGGCCTTTGCAAAATCATTTGCATTAAACACCTGTAAATCATCTATCCCTTCGCCTACACCGATAAAGCGTACAGGTATGCTTTGCTCGCGGCATATTCCTATTACGACGCCGCCTTTTGCCGTACCATCAAGCTTTGTCAAAACAATGCCGTCAATCTGCGCCGCCTCACCAAAGAGCTTTGCCTGACTTATAGCATTTTGACCGGTAGTCGCATCGAGAACAAGAAAAACGTGGCGCGAAGATTCAGGTGCCTCGCGAGCTATAATTCTGTTAATTTTTCCAAGCTCATCCATTAAGTTCTTCTTGTTATGAAGTCTTCCCGCCGTATCACATATCAAAACGTCTACACCGCGTGCCTTCGCAGCGGCAAGCGCATCAAACACTACTGCGCTCGGGTCCGAGCCTTCTTCATGAGCTATAATTTCGCAGTTACTGCGCTTTGCCCATATCTGAAGCTGATCAATTGCTGCCGCACGAAATGTGTCTGCCGCCGCAAGCATAACACGCTTGCCCTGCGCTTTGTAATAAGCTGCCATCTTTCCGATTGTCGTCGTTTTGCCGACACCGTTTACTCCGATTACAAGTATTACCGCAGGCGTTTTATCGATGCTTAGCTCGCTCTTGTTTTCTTCCATAATTTTTGCTATTATTTCACAAAGCTTTTGCTTTACCTCTTCGCTGTCAGTTATTCTGTTATGCTTTACCTCATCGCGAAGAGTATCTATTATATACATAGATGTTTCCATTCCGACATCGGCGGTAATAAGCACTTCTTCAAGCTCCTCAAAAAGCTCCTCATCGACTTTTACAAACGAAGCAAATATATCGTTTACCCTTTCAGAAAAAGAGTTTCGTGTCTTTTCAAGTCCGCTTTTTAATCTGTCAAAAAGTCCCATATAAATATATTCCTTTCAGCTGCTTGCATAAAATTTTATATCATTTCTCATTTTTTATCTTTAATGCCTCATCAAGTTTTAATGTCAGAAGCTTTGACACACCTTTTTCCTGCATTGTTACGCCATACAAAAGGTCTGCCGCCTCCATCGTGCCGCGTCTGTGTGTAACTAAAACGAACTGCGTCTTATCGCTGTATTTTCTGACATAATCAGAAAAACGATATACGTTCGATTCGTCAAGCGCAGCCTCTATCTCGTCGAGAACGCAAAACGGCGTCGGACGCACTTTCAGTATTGCAAACAATAGCGCAATCGCCGTAAATGCCATCTCACCGCCCGATAAAAGCGATAAATTCTGAAGCTTTTTACCCGGTGGCTGTGCATCAATTTCAACGCCGCTTCCCAAAATATCGCCCGGGTCGGTAAGACGAAGTTCCGCTCTACCACCGCCAAACAACTCGCTAAATGTCGCTGAAAACTTGCTGTTAATTATCTCAAACTGTGCCTTAAACTGCACCTTCATTTTCTCTTGTATCGACTCAATCAGCTTTTCAAGGCTCTGTTTTGCCTCCTGCAAATCTTTTTGCTGTGTCGAGAGAAAATCGTATCTTTCACGCACGTTTGCATACTCTTCAATCGCATCAACATTGACATTTCCGAGCGCACGTATACTTCCCTTAAGCTCCGACACACGTGATTTTGCAGCAGATACAGAACCGATATCCGTTTCATACTCTTTGGCGCTTATGTACGTCACTTCATATTCTTCCCACATTTTAGCGCTTATAGTATCAAGCTCTGCCTCAATTTTCATGCGCTTATTGTCAATTCTGTTCTGCTCTTCTTTAAGCGCATACATCGTTTCTCTTATCTGTTTGTTTTCGTCAAGTGTTTCACGTACACGTGCACGCGTTTTATCACGCTCATCAACAAGCTCTGATATCTGCGCATTTATCTGTTCTGATTTTTCTTTTTCTTCCTGAATCTTTTTCTCATTTTCCAAAATCGCTGCGCGGGTATCTTCATTTTTAGCCGTAATTTCACTGATATCATTTTTCTTACTTTCAATTTGAGCTTTGATATCTGTCGTTTGCGCTTCACATTCGGAAATTCTGTATTCGTATGTCGAAATATCCTTCTTCATTCCCATAAGAATGATATTTTGCTCTGAAATATTGTCTTGAGCTTCGTTTTTCTCCTGCTCGAGCGCTAAAAGCTCTTCTTCGGCTTTTTGTGCCTGCTCATTTTTGCCTTCAATTTCAAACTCGTCTTTTGTGATAGCATTTATTAAAGTTGCAAGCTGCTCGTTAGTATCGCTTATCTGTTCATTAAGAACCACAAGCTCGCTTTCCATCGATACGCCTGACTGTTTCTTTGCTTCCACGCTCTGCTTTACATGCTCGAGCTGTGCCCCTGCACGGACAGCTTCCTGTTCAGCCGTTCTTACTAAAACGTCTGTGCCTTTTATCTGTGCCAAAACTGCCTCAAGCGATTTTTCAAGCTCTGAATTCTGACGATTTAATACATCCAGCTCTTTTTTCTCTTTTGCCGTATTTTGCTCGAGTGTTTTGATTTGAGAAGCACGGCTTAAAATTCCCGTCGATTTATTCATCGAGCCGCCCGTAATCGAACCGCCCGCATTAAATAGCTCGCCGTCAAGCGTTGCAACACGGAATTTGTAGCCGAATTTT
This sequence comes from Candidatus Aphodoplasma sp., assembly GCA_045541115.1. Lineage (GTDB taxonomy): Bacteria > Bacillota > Clostridia > UBA1381 > UMGS1253 > Aphodoplasma. The sequence goes on along the minus strand of JAZQIM010000012.1, from coordinate 8,520 downwards.
TTGCTCATCGAAATAGCGTTATCCATACTGTCGACAACGACGCATCGTCCCAAAAGACTCTGTATAATTCCTTTATAGCGCGCGTTTGACTCAACAAGCTCGCTCGCTATACCCACATATCCTTTATGAGCACTTATTTCTTTTTTGTTATCAAGTTCGCGTCCACTTACCGATGATACAGGCAAGAATGTGACGCGTCCCATATGATTCGTTTTAAGGTAATCGATTGCAATTTTTGCATCGTCTTCGCTTTCAACAACTACATTTTGCAGTGCACCTCCAAGAAGTGCCTCGATTGCCGTAACGTATTTTTTCTCCACATTTACAAGCGATGACAAAGCACCGTATATTTTTGCACCGCCAAGGCGTCCTTGTTCATGAGCTGTCAAAACGCCTTTTACGCTTTTGGCAAAGCCCTCAAAATCACGCTCCATTTCACGAAGCATATTAAGCTGTGAAAGTCCTTTTGATAAAGATGAGTTTTTGTTTTCAATCTCTGCTTTAAGCGAAGAAGTCTTTTTACCAATCTCATCTGCTTGTTTTTCAAGCACTGAGAGCGCTTCCTTTCCCTCGCTTACACGCACCTGCGCCTTCTTATACTCTTCTTCACTCTTTGATAGCTGCTCTTCAAGCTCACCAAGCTGCGTGCCCATACTTTCTTTTTCAATCTCAATTGCTTCACGGCGCTGGATAAAACTCTTTTTAAACGCCTCAAGTGAAGCAAGATTCGATTTTTGCGCCGATACATCATTTAAGCGCTCAATCACCTCCGCTTTAAGCGCATTTATGCTTTGCAATCTGTCGGAAACATTTTGTGAAAGCTGCTCTAAAACAGCCTGAAGCTCATCTGCTTTTTTCGATAGCTCTTCAAGCTCATTTTGCTTACTTTCTTTCTCTTCTGCCAAAACCTTTGATAAATCACATATCTCATCAATTTTATTGTTATGTAATTCTATCTCGCTTTCTATTCTTTCGATAAGTTTCTCGCTCGATTCGATATTACTGTTAAGCAGCTCAATATTACCTAAAATACCCTTAATAGTAACTTCACACTCGGCGCTTTCGGCATGCTTTTGCTCAATCTGTGCATCGAAGCTGTCCGCAAGCTCATTTAGCTTGTTTGTCTGCTCATCGCCTTTTTCATTTTCTGACTCAACCTTTAAAAGCTGGTCCGTAACAAGCCTGAACTTCTCGTCAGTCTGTGTCATATCAACTTTTAATTTATCAACCGTCTGCATAAAGACGTTAAGTTCAAGTTTCTTCATTTCCTCACGTAAATCAAGATATTTACGTGCTTTTTGAGACTGCTTTAAAAGCGGTTCGAGCTGGCTTGAAAGCTCCGACACAATGTCATTTATGCGCACAAGATTATCTTGTGTATGAAAAAGCTTTCTTTCCGCCTCATCCTTTCTATGACGGAATTTCGATATTCCTGCTGCCTCATCAAAAATATATCGGCGCTCATCCGCCTTGCCTGATATAATTTCGTTAACCTTGCCCTGACCGATGATAGAATAACCGTCACGTCCAAGTCCCGTATCCATAAAAAGCTCATGGATATCGCGCAGACGGCACGATGTACCGTTTATACTGTACTCACTTTCGCCCGAGCGATATACTCTTCTTGTAACAGTAACTTCGCTATAATCAATATCGAGTGCTCTGTCCGAATTATCGAGCGTAAGGCTTACCTGCGCAAAACCAAGCGGCTTACGTGTTTGTGTGCCCGCAAAAATTACATCCTGCATATTTGAGCCACGAAGGCTCTTTGCACTCATTTCGCCCATAACCCAGCGTATAGCATCAGAAATATTACTTTTTCCGCTTCCGTTAGGTCCTACTACCGATGTGATTCCCGGCTCAAATGTAAGTTTTGTCTTGTCGGCAAAGGACTTAAATCCGGTAAGCTCAATCCCCTTTAAATACAAACTACTCTCTCCTTTTCACTTCTCTTTTGCATATAACACGCAATTCAAAGCTATATCAAATCAATTCTGTTTCTTATTTCTCCGTTTTTAAAAGATTCTATGTTTTTTGCTATTTCCTCCATACACCTTGACCTTGCTTCATATGAACCCCATGCCATATGCGGTGTAAAACAAACGTTATCTCTGTTCATTATTTTGTAAAAAGGATGCTCCTTGCCAAAAGGCTCTACGGAATATACGTCCGTTCCAAATGCTCCGATTTGCCCTTTTTCAATTGCATCACATATCGCCGCTTCATCGGTTACTGCACCTCTTGCAGCATTTACTAATATAACGTCTTTTTTCATAAGAGATATCGTGTCTTTGTTTATCATGTTTCGCGTCTTCTCTGTAAGCGGTGTATGAATAGTGATTACGTCGGATATCTCGCAAAGCTTTTCAAGGCTTACACATTCAAAACCATCTATTTTCTCTCTTTTGTTTACAACTACTCTGCATCCAAGCGCCTGTGCCAACGCCGCAACTTTTCTTCCGATATTGCCAAAACCTACAATTCCCCACGTTTTTCCGCAAAGCTCATGGTAAACGGGCTCTACTTTGTTTGCTCTGCCGCTTTGGCTGTATTTGCCGCTCGAAACGTAATCGGTGTATGCATATAGATTAACCGAAAGTGAAAGAACCATCGCCGCCGTAAGCTGCGCTACGCTATCCGTTGAATATCCTACTACATTACAAAGTGCGATCGAATTTTTCCTGCAGTATTCTACATCTATGTTGTCGTAGCCTGTCGCAGCGACGCAGATAAGTTTTAGACTTGGTGCATTTTTTAAAATATCGCAATTAAGCTTTACCTTGTTTACAATTACTACATCTGCATTCTTTATTCTTTCAGTAATTTCGCTTTCTTCCGTTGTATAATAAATACTGCACTCACCATGCTTTTTTATGCTATCAAGGCATATGTCATCGCCGAGTGTCCCCGCATCAAGTATTGCTATTTTCATACTTCTTCTCCCATTTTTGATTTATATATAATTATTGTACCCTACCAAAAAATTTATCGATATAGATTTTATCTACTGTTTACAAAAAATTTAATATTTTTGCATGTAGGAAAATAAACCTATACATAATATATCATATCATTTTTTTCAATCTAACTCAAGTACTTTTTTACTGATTTACGCTCAAAAAAAGAGCTTGCCCAAAGACAAGCTCTCTATACATTTTTTAAAGCAAATCTACTACTTAATCTCCATTCCGCCATCTGCTATGTCAGAAACATAAAACGATGCGCTATAGCCGATTTTCTCCTCATAATTCTTGCCGACTTCTTCAATAAACCTTTCGACTGCGTCTTCACGGACAAGGCTTACGCTGCATCCACCAAAGCCCGCACCCGTCATGCGAGAACCGATTGTTCCGTCTATCTTGAGTGCTTCTTCAACAAGCGTATCAAGCTCTATGCCCGTAACCTCGTACAAATCGCGAAGTGACTCGTGCGACTGGGTCATGAGTAAGCCGAAAAGCTCTATATTTCCCGCTTTTAATGCCTCAACAGAGCGAAGTACTCTGTCATCTTCATATATAATATGTTTTGCACGATTTTTAATTGTCTCATCTTCTATAAGGTGGGCATTTTTCTCAAATTCATCTACAGATATATCTCCAAGGCACTCGGCTGTGCTTATTGCACCTTTTAATATATCAAACGCCGCCTCACACTGCGTACGTCTTTCGTTGTACTTTGAATCCGCAAGTCCACGTTTTTTATTTGTATTTGCAATTACTAATTTATAGCCATCCATTTTCAGCGGAACAAGGCTGTAATCGAGGTTTTTGCAATTAAGGAAAATCGCATGGTCCTTTTTGCCCATCGCCGATGCAAACTGGTCCATTATACCGCAATTTACACCTGCATATGTATGCTCCGTGCGCTGTGAAACCTTTGCCATCTCTATCATGTCAATTTCATTCGCCACACCATTTTTCTCATTGGAAAATGTCGCAAACATAATAGCCGTAGCAACCTCAATCGACGCAGAACTCGACAGACCGCCGCCATACGGCACTGTTCCGTGATAAAGCATATCGCAGCCAACGATGTCATAGCCGAGCTTTTCAAGCTCATATGCAACGCCTATCTGGTAATTTCCCCATTTTAAATGCTTGTACTCGCCAAGCTTTGTAATGTCGGCCTCGACTCTGTCAGGAAGGTCTGTTGCACATAGATGCATAAGATTGTCTGTGCGTTTGCGGGCAATAATCGTAGTATTCATACTTAACGCCGCAGGAAATACATAACCTCCGTTGTAGTCTGTATGCTCACCTATAAGATTCACTCTGCCCGGCGCAACAAATACGCGCAAATCTTCTTCGCCCGCGCCATAAATATCAATAAATTGTTTTTTCAGCTCATCAAGTGTAAAGTTAATCATCTCATTATCCCTTCTGCATAAACTTTTTATGCGCTTCTCTAAGTTCCTGTGCCGTTGCTTCAGGCGCTGTCGGATTACAATGTGCCCATGCTCCCGTTTCGCTCGATGCATTAAACTTTTGCTTTTCAGCAGAGCGCATCGGTGGGAAGAACTTAATGTGGAAATGATAGTGTGATGCATCATCATCTGTGTTTACAGGTGCCTGATACATACACATCATATATGGGAATGCATAATCAAACAGTGAATCGAGCGTGCCTGTTGTTTCACGCAAAATCTTTGCAAGGTTATCTTTCTCTGTATCTGTAAGCTCGTCGATGCTGTGACGGTGCTTTTTACTTACGATATACATGCCATACGGATATTCACTGTAAAATGGCAAGAATGAATAGAAATCCTCATTTTCAATTATGATTCTTCTGCCATCTTTTACTTCGTTTTCTACCATATCGCACACAAGGCATTTTCCCGTCTTTTCAAAATGCTCCTTGCTCGACTCTAATTCGAGTTCCAGGCGTTTCGGCACAAACGGATAAGCATATATCTGTCCATGCGGATGCGGCATAGTAACACCAACTACTGCACCACGGTTTTCAAATATAAATATGTATTTATTTTCAGGATCTTTTCTAAGCTCTACGTATCTTTCGCACCATAAATCAACAAGCTTTCTTATATGCTCATTGCTAAGCTCCGGAAGCGTTATTGTATGATTCGGAGAATAGAGTACTACCTCACATTTTCCGTGCGACGGTGCTGTTTTATACAAATCCGTTTCAACATCATCCGGCTCAGGCGGATTTGGCATAAGCGCCGGAAAGTCGTTATCATATTTTAAAACATCAAAATGTTCAGGCACCTTCCCCGAACCGGGGCAAAACGGACACCAGTCCTTTGGCATCTGCGGTCTGTTTTGTCTGTGCGAAGCAATCATTACCCAATCTTTAATAAGTGGGTTGTATCTTAGCTCTGCCATATATCTCTCTCCTTTTTTGTATATACAAATTTACACGTATCAGTATATCATATAGGCACTGCAATTGTAAATAGATACACACACAAAAATTTGTTTTTTATTAACAATTAATTTTATACATATTTTTCCTGTTTATTATAAAAAATTTTTGCATATACTTACTGTGAAAACTCACAACATATCAATAAATAAAAATAAAAAAAACGGAGGTAAATTAAAATGGCAATAATTGATACAGTTGCACTGATACTTGTAATCGTCGGCGGTCTTAACTGGGGCTCAATAGGTATTTTCGGTACAGACCTTGTTGCGATGCTTTTCGGCGGTCAGATGGCGGCAATTTCAAGAGTAATATATACTCTTGTCGGCCTTGGCGCTCTATGGTCAATCACCATTCTATTCAAAGATAAAGCACCGCAAAATGCCGGCACACACGTAAGATAAGCATTTATTCTTATTATAATTTTTTCACTCGGGCAAATCTTACTTCGCGCAAGGATGGATTTGCCCACATTTTTTTATTTTTTTGTGCAAATAGGCATTTTTTTATCTCATTGTGAATATAATAATTATGACATAAGACGAAATACATCTAAAATTTAAAATAATTTTTAATTTTGTCTTTACAAACGTTTTTTTGTGTGCTATAATACCATCATATTGAATATCGCAGGGTAGAGCAGCTTGGTAGCTCGTCGGGCTCATAACCCGGAGGTCGTCGGTTCAAATCCGGCCCCTGCACCCATAAATTCCTCATTCTTACGAATGAGGAATTTTACTTTTTACTTATTACTTATTCACTATTCACTAAAAAACGATTTTTTGAAAGTACTAGCGAAAAAAAGGCAGATTCCATTTTGGAATCTGCCTTTTTCATAATATTATCTATTTCCCTTACCATTTCCCACAATTCTTTTTATTATAGGTGGAAGCGGCACATCAAGCTCGATTAAATTTTCTATAATAGAAATAAGCTCCGTATAAACGTAGTATGCCACAGCTGCATTAGCAATTATCATGTTTGTATCATCAAATAATTTGCTTATTGCAACGCACAGAAGTGACACTGTTATCATAGCACATTTTTTAAACCCGCCATCACGCAGTTTCGAGCTTGATACTTGTCCATCACTTTTGTATGCCTTTGCAATTCCCGTCGCAAAATCACATGCCATCATAATACCCATTGCATACCACAATAAATTTGTGTTTACGTTAAACCCCTCAAAAAGTCCCGTAAGTTCATCCATTTTTATCCCCCCAGAAAAGTCAGCGCATGCACACCTGTGATGCGCATGCGCATAAATTAAAATCAATAGTCGCCTGTAAGCTTAGCTCTGTCTGTTTCTGCCTCAAACTTTTTCGTATCTGCATTTTGTTTGTCAATTTCGTAATCCAGGTATTTTATATTTGCATTCGCCGCAGATGTATTAGCATTTTTCAAGTCAACGACATATTGCCAGTACATTGTTCCTACAGGTATTCCCAAAATAGCTGCCATTTGTTCATTTAGAACCTTACCCGCTGCCTTGAACAACTCGTATGCCTGCTCAAACAACTGCTTCTGCTCATCATTTGCAAGCTCTCTTTGAGCAAGACTGTTTTCAAACGCACGTTGTTCAATGTCCGATAGCGTTTTCTGATATTTTATCTCGAGTTCAGTTCTGTTTTGTGCCTCCGAAACTCTGCCTTCATCAAGCTTAAGTTTTAACTCTCTGTCAGAGTTTGCCTGCTCTATACGATCGGATGAAATATCAAACATTTTTTCATTATACTCATCCTGTGCAGCCTTGTTATTTTCGGCATACTGATGCGCTATCTGTCCTGCCGCTGCGCTTTGCGCTTTATATGAATCATATAGATTGTTTTGATACGTTAAATTTTGCGCCATACGGCTCGATTCGCCAAAGCCGCTCGACGCATTATTCGATATACCGCGTCCAAGTCCTTTTGCAGCAAGCATCTCTTCGTTATTGAGGGCACTTCGTCTGTATGCCGAGTAGATATTTCTTCTCGCATTATCAAAAATTGCGTTATTAGCGTCTATACCGCTATAATATGCTTCGCGATTTTGTATGGCAGCTTTTTCTAAATTACTTGCTGCAATATCACTTTGAGCCTTATACAGTTCTTCTATATCCTCACCTAAACTGCCACCATATCTTTTTATATATTCCTCGGCACTTTTGGTTAAGCTGTCATCTTTATATTTAAAGTAGTCAGCATTGGAGCCTATCTTTTTATTTCTTTCATCAAGAAGATACTGCACAACCTCCGGCGAAGCATATTCGCTCATCGCCTTCGTTAAGGACAGTGCAATATTGTCCTTGTCATAATTATAATAATTCATACACATATCCGCCTTTCGTTTTCTATCGTAAAATCATTAAATCATCAGTCGCGCAGGCGTATATATTGGAGACCTTTTCTCGCAAGCCAGTATAAGCGCCCGTCCATATTTTGATTCATTTCTTCTTCCATTCCTGCCATATCAGATACTATGCCACGATAATTTAGGTCCCAGACGATATCATGTACGTCTTCGTATTCATATACATCGTTTTTTATCACATCATTGCGATTGGCAATATAGTCTACAAGCTTTCTTGCAAGCCAGTACAGACGCCCATCGGTATCCTGATTCATTTCTTCTTCCATACCGAATGTATCGCTTACTATGCCTCGTCTGCCAAGCTCACGCACAATATCATCTACATTGCTGTATTGCCCTGCGACTTGAATCCTTTCTTTAAACACTTGCCACATAGCCTCATCGTTTACGAACGGAGCAGGACATCTTTTTCGTGTCACGTCGTAATGGCGAATGACGTTTTGCGCGCTTATATTATGCTCTTTCATAAGCCATCGTGTAAGCTCAACCGTTTTTTGCACTGTTATATCGTCAAAATACCAAGTTCCGTCAGCTCTTTTGTGACAGCACATTTCAATGCCTATTGATGAGTCATTTCTGCAGTCGCTGTAATATATTCCCGTTTCACTGCCACAGTGCCATGCACAGTTTTCGGGTGCGACGCTCTGATATATAGCCCCGCCCTCACTCGCATGTCCGACAAAATAGTGTGCGCTCGCACCGACGTCAGATGATGCGTAATAGCGCACATTGTCAAGTGCGCTGCCTGTTGCACCGACATAATGGATTACGATATATCTGATGCTG
>JAZQIM010000011.1:0-152462 GCA_045541115.1 Candidatus Aphodoplasma sp. | reverse complement strand
CTGTGGGAGGAGGTCACCCGGTTTGAGAACCCCCACAATTACTATGTGGACCTCTCCCAGGCCCTGTGGGATGAAAAACACCGGATGCTTTCTGAAAACAACTATTGACAGACCGACTTGCGGTCCGATACAATAGCCAGTGCGTGAGCAAGCCGGACAGTCGCGGGCGATGGGAGAAATCCTCCGTCTGAGGAAAGTCCGAGCTTCCCAGGGCAAGAATAACGGCTAACCGCCGCCGGGGGCGACCCCAGGGACAGTGCAACAGAAATAACCCGCCTGATTTTTTCAGGTAAGGATGGAAAGGCGAGGTAAGAGCTCACCGGCGCTTTGGCGACAAAGCGGCCATGTAAACCCCACTCGAAGCAACACCACATAAGAAGGAATTAAGTCGGCCCGACGCTCCTTTGCGTAGGTGGCTAAAGTCATATGGTAACATATGAATAAGATAGATGACCATTCAAGACAGAACCCGGCTTACAGGTTTACTCATTATTAAAAAAGAAACTCCCTATGCGTTTTATGCACAGGGAGTTATTTTTTTTAGTTATTTAGATTAAATGGTTTCCAGATACTTATATCCGTCAGCTATAGCAGCCTTTACAGTATCAACCGCAGGTCCGCCGACAACTTTTCTTTCGTTTACACATGTGTCCATGCTGATTGCTTGGTAAATATCTTCGTCGAATATAGCTGAGCACTTTTTGAATTCATCAAGAGTAAACTCATCAAGAGATTTGTTATGCTCCAAAGCATATGCGACCATCTTCCCAACGACAGCGTGGGCCTCGCGGAAAGGCAGACCTTTTTTCACAAGGTAATCTGCCGCGTCGGTAGCATTTGTAAAACCGCCTTTTGCGCCTTTAAGCATAGTATCTTTTTTAATTTTCATTGTCGATATCATGCTTGAAAATACGGGAACACAAAGCTTTATTGTGTCAATTGCATCAAAAACAGGCTCCTTGTCTTCCTGCATATCCTTGTTATATGCAAGCGGAATTCCCTTCATCGTCGTAAGAAGACTCATCAAATCCCCGTACACACGGCCCGTTTTGCCGCGGATAAGCTCTGCCACATCGGGATTCTTCTTTTGTGGCATAATAGATGAGCCTGTTGAATATGCATCGTCCATCTCAACAAAAGAAAATTCATGGCTGCTCCATAAAATAAGCTCTTCACAAAAGCGACTTAAATGCATCATCATTATCGAAAGCGTGCTCAAAAGCTCAAGTGCAAAGTCGCGGTCACTTACACCGTCAAGTGAATTTTTAGTTATATCATCAAAGCCGAGAGCATCAGCGACATATTCTCTATCGAGCGGATACGTCGTGGCAGCAAGTGCGCCGGAGCCAAGCGGACATATATTTGTGCGCTTATATGTGTCGTCAAGACGTGCAATGTCGCGGCGAAGCATCTCAAAGTATGCCATAAGATGATGGGCAAAAGTAATCGGCTGTGCCTTTTGAAGATGTGTATATCCGGGCATGATCGTTTCTGTATTTTCGCTTGCGAGCTTTAAAAGTGATTCCATAAGCGAAATTAGCATAGAACGTATGATGACGATTTCGTCTTTAATATACATACGTATATCGAGCGCGACCTGATCGTTTCGGCTTCTTCCTGTGTGCAGTCGTTTTCCCGCGTCGCCTATTCTGTCAGTCAGAATTTTTTCGATATTCATATGAATATCTTCTGCATCGATAAGAAACTCTACCTTGCCATCTTCTATATCACTGAGTATTTCGCCAAGCGTTTTTACGATTAGATCGGCGTCTTTTTCAGGGATTATTCCTTGTTTTTTGAGCATCGAAGCGTGTGCGATGCTACCTTTGATATCTTGTCTATACATGCGCATATCAAAGCGAATCGATGAATTAAAATCATCAACTGCCGCATCTGTTGATTTTGAAAAGCGTCCGCCCCATAATTTCATAATTGCTATCCTCTCGTTTCTTGTGATGATTGTAAAAACAGGCGGGCAAATGCCCGCCCATCAACACATACTTATTCTAAACCGTTTTTCTTCTTCATCATTGCACGAACCTTGAGCGGAAGGCCAAACAGGTTAATAAATCCTGCAGAATCCTTCTGATCATATACTTCGTCAGCATCAAATGTTGCGATATCTTCGTCATACAATGAGTATGGTGAAGTTGTGCCGGCAGGTGTGCAGTTGCCCTTGTAGAGCTTCATTCTTACTGTACCTGTAACAGTCTGCTGTGTGCTGTCAACGAATGCTGAAAGAGCTTCGCGAAGCGGTGTGTACCATAGACCGTCATATACTAAATCAGCGAACTGATTAGCAACATTAGCCTTATAGTGAAGAGTCTGTTTGTCAAGGCAAATATATTCAAGCTCTTTGTGCGCAGCATACAAAAGTGTACCGCCCGGTGTTTCATACACGCCACGGCTCTTCATGCCGACAAGTCTGTTTTCGACAATATCATCGATGCCGACACCGTTTGCACCTGCAAGCTCATTCGCTTTTTTAACAAGCTCAACCGGTGAGTATTTTACGCCGTCGATTGCAACCGGAACACCCTTTTCAAAATCAATTGTAACGTATGTAGGTGTATCAGGAGCTTTTTCAGGCGAAACCATGAGCTTCAAAATTTTGTCGAGGTTTGGCTCATTTGCCGGATCCTCAAGATCCATACCTTCATGGCTTAAGTGCCAGATATTTCTATCCATTGAGTAGTTATCTTCTTTTGTTACGGGAACATCTATACCGCGCGCAAGAGCATAGTCGATTTCCTCGTCACGTGACTTAATGTCCCATATACGCCAGGGAGCGATAATCTTAAGGTGAGGAGCAAGCGCTTTGATAGTAAGCTCGAAACGAACCTGGTCATTACCTTTACCTGTGCAGCCGTGACATATTGCTGTAGCACCTTCTTTTAGTGCGATCTCAACGAGTCTTTTTGCGATACACGGTCTTGCGTGTGATGTTCCGAGAAGGTATTTTCCTTCATATACAGCGCCTGCCTTTAATGTAGGCCAGATAAAATCGGAAACGTATTCATCTTGTAGGTTTTCTATGTAGAGCTTTGAAGCACCTGTTTTTAGAGCTTTTTCTTCAAGGCCTTCCGTCTCTTTGCCCTGTCCGACATCACCGCATACAGCGATTACTTCATAGTCATAGTTTTCTTTAAGCCATGGAATGATAATCGATGTATCAAGTCCGCCGGAGTATGCTAAAACAACCTTTTCTTTTGCCATTTGCAATTCCTCCTAAATAATGTTATAATTAGATATACAAAAAATTTTGCATATTCATACAAATTCAAGAGTTATTATACTACAAAATATATCTTATTACAAGAGAAAAGAGAGAAAAATATGATAATTTTAGGAATTGACCCCGGAATTGCCATTGTCGGTTGGGGAGTGATTGAGTTTGAGGGCAATAAAATGAAGCCGCTTGCATTCGGAGCAATTACGACGCCGGCACATACGCCTGTTACAGCCAGGCTCAAAAAAATATATGACGATCTTGCGATGATAATAGATAAGTACAAGCCTGATGCGGTGGCGGTTGAGGAACTGTTTTTTAATACTAATGTAAAAACCGCCATTACAGTTGCGCATGCACGTGGCATTGTGCTTTTATGCGCAGCACAAAAGGGAGTGGCAGATTTTGAATATACTCCGCTTCAGGTAAAGCAGGCACTTACGGGCTATGGCAGAGCGGAAAAAACGCAGATACAAAATATGGTAAAAATTATGCTTGGGCTAAATGCCGTACCAAAGCCTGATGATGTTGCCGATGCGCTTGCGATAGCGATTTGTCATGCACATTCACACAACTTAAGCTCGAAGGGATACATATAAAACACATAAAAATGTAACGGAAATGAAAATTGACGATTTATATAAAAGGGTGTATAATAATAGCATAAAGTGCTGTATTATACGCCTTTTTTGATGCTTATATATTTTGCATACGGGCGAGAAGGAGAAAATTATGTTTTATTATATATCGGGCAGCCTTGCTTTAAAGGGTGATGGCTTTGCAGTAATTGATGCAAACGGTGTTGGATATAAGCTTTTAACATCGGTTTACAGCCTTGAAAAGCTTTCCTCGTTAGGCAGCGAAGTGAAAATGTATACATATATGTATCTTCGCGAGGATATATGCGATTTATACGGCTTTGAATCGGAGGAAGAGCTTAATATGTTTATGCTTCTTATAAGTGTGTCGGGAATTGGTCCAAAGGCGGCACTCTCGATTCTTTCCACGCTTCCGCCATCAGGCGTTGCCGTTGCAATAGCATCGGGCGATACGAAGGCAATCACAAGAGCACAGGGCGTAGGGCCGAAGGTGGCACAGCGCATTATGCTCGAGCTTCGTGACAAGATTAAAAACGACGACCTTATAGCAGCAACGCAGGATTATAAGGAAAATGCATCTGTAAGCTTTGGTGCGACAAACGAGGCTGTGGAAGCGCTTTGTGTGCTCGGATATAGCTCGCTTGAAGCGAAAAAGGCACTTTCAGGCATTGATATGAATATGGATTTGGAGCTTATAATTAAGGAAGCGCTTAAAAAACTTATGAAGTAGGTGTAGATAATGAACTTTGACGATAATTTTGACCAAAGGCTTGTCACAAGCGAATTTACGACGCTTGACGACGAGGTTGAAACGAGTCTTCGCCCGCGTGTTTTATCAGAATATGTTGGTCAGATGAAGGCGAAAGAAACACTTAAAATATATATAGAAGCGGCAAGAAGCCGAAAAGAAGCGCTTGACCATGTATTGCTTTATGGTCCGCCGGGACTTGGCAAAACGACACTTGCGGCTATTATTGCAAACGAGATGGGGGTAAGTATTCGCATAACGAGCGGACCTGCGATTGAAAAGGCTGGAGATTTGGCGGCGATACTTACGAATCTATCAGAACACGATATATTATTTATTGATGAAATCCATCGCCTAAGCCGCAGTGTAGAAGAAGTTTTGTATCCTGCAATGGAAGATTATGCGCTCGATATTATAATCGGAAAAGGTCCGTCGGCGCGCTCGCTTAGAATTGACTTGCCGAAATTTACACTCATAGGCGCTACGACGCGTGCAGGTCTTCTGACCGCGCCGCTTCGTGATCGATTCGGCGTTATAAGCAGGCTTGAGATGTATACGAATGATGAACTTATTAAAATCGTAACGCGCTCGGCGAAGATACTAAACATTGACATAACGCCCGACGGCGCAGCACAGATTGCATCTCGCTCACGCGGAACGCCGCGTATTGCGAACAGATTCTTAAAGCGTGTGCGTGATTTTGCTCAGGTAAGAGCAGACGGCGTCATAACAGGCGAAGTTGCGGCGCAGGCGCTTAATATGCTTGAAGTAGACGAGCTTGGACTCGATATGGTTGACCGCAGAATGATGATGGCGATTATAAAGAATTTTGGTGGCGGTCCGGTTGGACTCGACACGCTTGCCGCGTCAATCGGCGAAGAAGCGAACACAATAGAAGATGTTTATGAGCCATATTTACTGCAGCTTGGATTTTTGAATCGCACACCGAGAGGACGTATGCTTACGCCTCTCGCATATGAGCATTTGAATGTGGAGTATGGCGGAGATGATAAGTCAAAGGGACAGCAGGTTTCTCTTGATTTGTAAGAGAAGTAAAAGATAACGAATGGAGATGAGGTTGTGAAGAAAGGTATATGTATATTATTGACTTTGTTTTTGTTGTGCACGTTTTTCTTCACAACAACTCAGGCAGCATCGATGTTTATAGCAAAGCTCGATTATGATGGAGCGACGCATGATTATTATGGTACATACTTTAATCTGCGCGTGAACGGAGAAAAAGTAAAATCGCCGATACCGCCTGTTGTACTTGAGAGTGGACGCTCGCTTGTGCCGGTACGAGAGATTTTTGAAACGGTTGGCGCTGATGTATTATGGACGCAGGGAACGCCGAGCCGCGTTTTGATATGTCACGATGCAGACATAGTATCGCTTGCTCTTGATGATAATATCGCACTTGTGAACGGAAAAAAGGTGGAGATGGAAACGGAGGCAAAGCTTGTCGCATACAACGGCATCGGAAAGACTATGGTGCCTGTACGTTTTGTCGCACAGACGCTTGGCATGACGGTAGATTATGTGGAGGATAAGGCAGAGATAATAATTGATGCGCCAAAGCCAACACCAACACCGACGCCTACACCAACACCAACACCAACGCCTACACCTACACCGACGCCTACGCCGGTTCCGCTTAAAAATGTAGATGCTATTTCATTTGCACATACGAATGACAAGGTTACGGTACAGATTGCACTTGATTCTCCAATAGGCAAATATGACTGCTTTAAGCTTGATTCGCCCGACAGACTTGTGCTTGACCTCTATGGATTTGATGTAAGCGGTGTAAGTTCGAGCTATAATGTTGGTGCATTTGTATCACAAATACGTACGGGAATGTATGATGGAAGCGGACGTATAGTTTTTGATGTAGATGACCTTGGAAGCTATAAGACATCTGTATCAAGTGATAAGCAGATGCTCACTGTCACGCTTATAAAGGGCGAAGTCAAAGACGACAAAGAGGATGATATAACAGATTATAAAATAGTGATTGACCCGGGACATGGCGGAAGCGACCCCGGAGCAATAGGATATAATGAAGATGGCACGGTTGCGCTTTATGAAAAAGATGTAACACTGCCAATTGCAAATATGGTATACAAAATCCTTAAGGAAAAGGGAATGAGCGTGTATTACACGAGAAATACTGACGTGTATGTTACACTTGATGAGAGAACTACATTTGCAAACAATATTGGTGCGTCAATGTTTGTAAGCATTCACTGTAATGCATATACATCAGACGACATAAACGGAACGCTTGTGATGCACCATACATCGCAGGAAGAATCGGAGTATGGCCTTACGGGAATGCAGCTTGCGCAGGATATTTTAAAATATCTTCCAAAAGCACTCGGGACACAGAATAATGGACGCACGGATGGCAGCGCAATGTATGTTATAAGAAAGACACAAATGCCGTCAGTTATCGTGGAAACGGCGTTTATCACAAACGAATCTGATCGTGAAAAGCTTGCTGATAAAGAGCTTCAGAGGAAAGCTGCCGAAGCGATTGCGAACGGAATTATGGACGCGGCAAAAAGGATGAAGAAATAGAAGTTGAGGTATGTTATTATGCTAAAAAAAATCTTTTGCACAATATTTATACTTGCTCTTTTTTGCTCTGCAATAAATGCAGCGGCATATAAAGCGCCCGATATGATAAGAGTCGGTTTGTATTTTGGCAGCGAATCAAAATCGTCATTTACAGCCGAAGCAGACGGCAAAGCACTTATAGGCTATGTGCAGGACAGAGATTTTAATCCACTATATACTATAGATGAATCGGAAGTTATTGTGGAAAAGGGCGGCGGAGTGTACCTTCGCACAAAGAAAAGCTACGAAACGCTTGATGAGGTTCTTTTAATGGCAAAAAAACTGCGTGAAGACGATGTGTATGCGTATGGAGCGTATATAGACGGAGAAAACTATCTGGTATTTGGATTGTATGACAGTGTTGACGAGGCGAAGAAATCACTTTCTGACCTTGAGTTTACAGAACTTGAGCTTGTAGTAACCGAGCTTGATACAAAGACGGTAATGGTGTCAGCCAAAGGCTTTAACATGGTTTTTCGTGATGATGAAGTATCTTTTGCAATCGGTGCTGATGATGGAAAGAGCGTAAGTGTATGTGGTAGAGAGTATTATGGATATATCATAGCAGACAGAATATATTCAGATAATATAGCAATTATAAATCTCGTTTCGTCAAATGATTATGTTGCATGTGTCGTAGGTAGCGAGATGTATTCGACGTGGCATATTGAAGCGCTCAAAGCGCAGGCAGTAATTGCACGTACATATGCCATGACGAGCACGTCATACAAAAACTATGGAATTGATGTTACGGACGATACACGTTCGCAGGCGTATTATGGAATTGAGAGAGAAACAGTGTCTACGCGCCGCGCCGCCGACGAAACGTCGAATATGGTGCTTTTATATAATGATAAGCCTGCGCAGACATTTTTTTATTCAAGCAGCGGCGGAAAGAGCGCCGATGTATATTCTGCATGGGGCGGCGGAGCAGGGCTTGATTATTTAAAAAGTGTAGAAGATAAATATGAAGACAGCGAAAAAGTCGCGGTATGGAGCGTGACATATACAGCAGATGAAGTGACTAAAAAGCTTGCAAGCGCAGGCGTTGATATCGGCACCGTCACAGATATAAAGGTAATCGAGCGCGGAGAGGATGACGAGCGTGTAAGAAAGCTTGTATTTGAGGGAACGAAAGGCTCGCATACGGTTAAATTCGAGAAATGCCGCACAATTTTAGGATTAAAGAGTCAGTATTACTATATACGAGAAGAATATACAGAAGAAAAAAATATAGCTGTATTAGGCGCTGATGGAGAAAACACGGTAAAGCTTGGAAACATAAGCGTGCTTTCATCTGATAAAACGTCTGTGGTTAGTGCAAGTGTAAGTGTGCTTGGCGAAAGCGGCACATACTATATTAAAGCAGCCACTGCACAGAAAAAAGACAGCTTTACATTTGACGGAAGAGGGCATGGTCACGGAGTAGGACTAAGTCAATACGGCGCAAAAGGTATGGCAGAGGCAGGATTTACGTTTGACGAAATTTTACTGCATTACTATGTGGGCACGACGTTGTCAAAATAGGTTGTGAAGATATCAGAAAAATTTGGGGGCATTTGATTTGAAGACGCATGATTTTTATTATGAGCTGCCACAAGAGCTTATTGCTCAGATACCTCTTGAAGACAGAAGCTCATCTCGCCTTATGGTATTAAACAGAGAAAAACAAACGACAGAGCATAAAAGCTTTATAGATATTGTTTCTTATTTGAATGAAGGGGATTGCCTTGTATTAAATGATACGCGTGTAATTCCGGCGCGCCTTTACGGCAAGCGCACAGATACAGGTGGTGCGATTGAATTTTTGCTTCTAAACAAACGCTCGCTTGACGAATGGGAGGTAATTTTAAAACCCGGAAAGCGCGCAAAGGTTGGAGCGGAGTTTGAGTTTGGAGAAGGCATGCTTAAAGCGCAGGTTATGCAAATAGTAAATGACGGAAACAGAATTGTAAAATTCAGCTATGAGGGTGTGTTCGAAGAGGTGCTTGACAAGCTTGGGGAGATGCCGCTTCCGCATTATATCACACACAAGCTTGAAGACAAAGAAAGATATCAGACTGTTTATTCAAAAAATAACGGCTCTGCGGCAGCGCCTACGGCTGGACTTCACTTTACGCCGCAGCTGCTCGATGAAATAAGAAACAAAGGTGTAAAAATTGCCTTTGTAACGCTGCATGTCGGTCTTGGCACATTTCGTCCCGTAAAGGCAGAGAATGTATCGGAGCATAAGATGCACAGCGAGTTTTTTGCAATAGATGAAAGCAGCGCGCAAATGATAAATGAAACAAAAAAGAGCGGTGGACGCGTCATTTCAGTCGGCACAACGGCAAACAGAGTTCTTGAAACGGTTGCCGATAAAAACGGGTTTGTCGAAGCTAAGACAGGCTGGACTGACATATTCATTTATCCGGGTTATAAATTTAAATGCACAAATGCACTTATTACGAATTTTCATTTGCCGGAATCGACACTTATAATGCTTGTAAGCGCCTTTGCAGGGCGTGAATTTGTCATGGAGGCTTATAAGGCTGCCGTAAATGAACGCTATCGCTTTTTCAGCTTTGGCGACGCGATGTTTATTGAGTAAGATAATTTAAAAGAGGCATTCTTCATAGAAAAATGCCTCTTTTTATGTGTAATAAATTTAAATGCAATCTTTACTTTGTTAACACTTTTTTGCACCAGGTGCGCTTTTTACATTCAGGACAATTTAGATAGCGAGTAGTGCCACTGTGCATCGCCCATAGAGCCTGTGAATAAGTGGGCACAATTTTATGACCGCAGTTTTTGCACTTATAAGCACCCACGCTTACCTCAAGCTTTAATGCATAAAAGCATGGCAGCAAAAACACGATACAAAGTCCAAGAACTGTCACAAGCTGCCACACACCTTCCGGTATCAAAAAGGCAGCAAGCATGATGGCGGCAAACAACGCTGTCATGCTTACGAGCATAATTACCCACATAGAAGTCCAGATTATTTTGTTTTTTTGCTCTATCTCTTTTGCCATATCAAGCAAAAGTTGTTCGTTTTTATGATCATTGCTTTCCATGCTGATAAACTCCTCGTATAATTTCGGAATCTGATTTGATTAGTTTTTTCTTCCTGCACTTATTTTAGTCAAAAAACAGACGTTGGTAGCCAAGTGCCGAATGTTGATAAAAACAACCCACAGCTCACGTCCAAAACGCCCCTTGTCTCATCGTCTGCTATCTCTACTATATCACAGTATGCGAAATGTGTCAACGTACAGGTATTGCCAACGGTCAATAGTTTTCCGATAATAAAAAACGGACTTGATACCTGCTAACTCGACCGACGTGGAATCCGTATCCACCGCCCCTGAAAGCAGCTCAAATCCTGTTATTATTATACTATGAATTTTCCCCGGTGTCAAGTCGTAAGACACTATTAAACGTAATAGATACGACAAACTAATTAGCAATTTATTGTATAGACAAAAAAGCAGGTATCGAACACGGCAACACCGGCAAAAGCCGACAGAATACCGCTACCCCTGCTTCTAACATCAGTTTAGCAGAATCAGTTAAACATGTCAATAAATTTAAAAACTTTCAGGCTTGACGACAAAATGTTTTTGTGGTATATTGTTTCTAGAGTTGACGGTTAGTGAGCGAGTCCCTCCCTTTTGGGCTGAGGACACGACGCCCTCGTCAGCTTTTTTTCATTTGAAGTACAATCGATTGAAAATTGCTACTATATATAGGAAAGCGGCGACAAAGGTTATATTATTAAAAGACAATGAAGATGTGTTAAATTTTATAGAGGGGATGATAAGCAATGGAACTTACAGAAGCTCAGAAACTATTATTGGAGTACTTGATGAGTATAGGGGCAGAAAAAGACGAAATACTCGTAACCATGCTCTGCTTGAAGAAGCCGGAGCATACGGACGCAATGATAGACTATATAGTCGAGAACCCAACGGACGCAACAATTTCAAATATCTTGAGAGAGGCGATTCGGATATCGGGCGAGGACGACGAAGTTCCATTAAACATTCAGTAATATTTGGCGACTCGCCTGTGGCTGAAGAAGACGCTGTGCACAAGCTTTTTGCTGACTAACTTTTGACTAACTTTATTATGCTTTTTTGTGTTTTTTTTTAATGCAATAAAAAACAAAATAAAAACCGCGTAATGCCTTGTAAACACTGGCGTTGCGCGGATTTTTGGTACACCATCACGGGCTCGAACCGTGGACACCCTGATTAAGAGTCAGGTGCTCTACCAACTGAGCTAATGGTGCATATAATGTAAAAAATGAGTCGCTTTTTCAGTCGACTTTTATATTATACACTCACAAAAGTATTTTGTCAACAAAAAAATTAAAATAAATTAAATTTTTTATTTGGCATAAAAATGTATAATGTGACAAAATTTCTTTTATTGTGTAAATATCCTTGCGTTTTTTGGTGATGTGGTGTATAATGAATAACAAAAAAATGGATATTTTTAAGGGGGATATAAGATGGCAAGCTCACTTAACAAAAATGAGAACATAAAAAACATAGTAATAGCAGGTATACTTACAGCATTTTCGCTTATTATACCGCTGTTTCCGTTCAAACTTCCGTTTCCGCAGCCATTTAGCGTGACATTTGCAGCGCATGTGCCGACAATTCTGGCAATGTTCTTTAGTCCGTGGGTAGCGCTATGTACTGTAATAGGTTCGACGCTTGGATTTTTTATTTCTTTAGGACCTATTGTGGCAATCCGCGCTGCAAGCCATATCATATTTGCTTTAGTGGGAGCATATATGCTAAAGAAGAAAGTTAACACATATTTAGTGTTTGTGATATGCGCTATACTTCATGGTCTTGGAGAAGCCGTTGTGGTATATTTGTTTGGACCAATGCTCGGTTTTGCAAACAGTACATCGCTTACATACCTTCTTGAAACAGTATTTGGCATTACGGTCTTCCACCATGGCGTTGATTGCATTATCTCGGTTGTATTGCTCATTGCGCTTGAGAAGGCAAAGTTTTTAAAGAATACCGGTGTAATAAAAAAATCGAATTAGTACATAAAAATTAAACAGGGTTTTGCATTATGCAAAACCCTGTTTTTTAACTAAACTGTCTACTGTGTTATAGCCTGTCGCAAATACGTCAGGCCGTGTGGCGTTTCTTGTTTAAAATTCAATTTAAAAGTATATATAAAAAAGTTACGTCTTATTCCTCGGCTGCTAATTCTGCTTTATCCTCTTCAGCGAGTGCTGACTCATATTTATCCAATATAGCCTTTTCGAGATACTCGCGCATATGAGCGTTGATGGGATGTGCAATATCTTTAAATTCGCCTTCAGGAGTTTTCCTGCTGGGCATTGCTATAAATAGTTTTTCCTGACCATCAATGATTTTAATATCATGAACAACTATAGCATTATCAAAGGTGACGGAAACGACTGCTTTCATTTTTCCTTCCGCATTGATTTTTCTTACTCTGATATCTGTAATTTCCACGATATACTCACCACCTTTCTTGTGTGCCGATAACAAGAGGTCGCCGATCAAGTCTCAATAAAGCATAACACAGCCATATAATGAAAGTCCTCTTTACGATAATTTTCACATAAAGAAAAGTGATAGTCAAGAGTTTTTTAATGTTTTTTTGCGAAAATGACCTATTGGAAGAAATTTTCAGCTCTGATATTGTGCAATTTTACACAATAATCTATAAAAATATAGTAAAAATGACATAAACCGAGCTTTTAATATGTTTTATATATAGAAATTTAGGCTGTATTTTTAGCAAAAACATAAATATTTACAAAAGAGGGAAAAAATGTCTATAGTACAAAATAATGTTAAAAAATTTATTAAAAAATAAAAATCTTCCTTATTTAATAAAAATTGCAAAAAAATGTTTTATTTATTTATTATTTAGTATATAATGTTCTTATACAAATCAAATTTAAATAAAAATGACAATTTGGAGTGAGAAATCAAATGAATAATTTTTATATATCTGATATAGAAAAAGGTGGACATATCCATTTTATAGGCATAGGCGGTATAAGCATGAGTGCGATTGCAAGCATAGCAAATGACCGTGGTTACAAAGTAAGCGGATCAGATATAAATGAATCGCACATAACAAGAAAGCTCGGGCAAGAGGGAATAAAAATATATAAAGGACATTGCGCATCGAATGTATTGGGCGCTGAGCTTGTTGTATATACGGCGGCTGTAAACGATGAAAATGTCGAGCTGGAGTATGCACGTAAAAATTCTATTTGCGCAGTAGAGCGCTCTGTGTTTTTAGGGGCATTGATGCGCGATTATAGTAGAAGTATATGCGTTTCAGGCACTCACGGAAAGACAACAACAACATCGATGATGACACATGTTTTGCTATCCTGCGATGCTGATCCGACGATAATGCTCGGCGGAGAGCTCGATGCAATAGGCGGCAATATGCGCATAGGAAAATCGGATGTTTTTCTTACGGAGGCGTGTGAATATCACTGTTCGTTTTTAGAGTTTTTCCCGAGGATTGCGATTATAACAAATGTTGATGAGGACCATCTTGATTTCTTTAAAAATTTTGATAATATAAAAAAGGCTTTCAGGGAATTTGCGGCAATTCCAGAAGATGACGGGTATGTAATCGTGTGTGGCGACGATAAAGACGCCGTTGACTGTGCAAAAGAAGCACGTGCCCAAATATTAACATACGGATTTAGCGAGGATAATATTTTTTGTCCGCAAAATCTATGCTACAATGAGGGCTGCGGCGAATTTGACATAGAATATGATGGCAAAATTATACATGTGTGTCTGCAGGCGGCAGGCGAGCATAATGTACAAAACGCTTTGGCGTGCTTTGCTGCCGGGTATGCTCTTGGGCTTGACGGCGAGATGGTAGCGAGGGGACTTGAGGAGTTTAAGCTCGTGCACAGACGATTTGAAAAGAAGGGCACATGTAATGGGGCGCAAATAATTGATGACTATGCACATCACCCGACTGAGATTAAGTGCACATTAAAGACTGCGAAGAATGTATGCAAAAACAAGCTCTATGTTGCATTTCAGCCACATACTTATACGCGCACGAAAACGCTTATAGATGAATTTGAAAAGGCGTTTGACTATGCAGATGAAATCGTTGTTGTTGACATATATGCGGCGCGCGAAAAAGATACCGGTCTTATACATTCACGTGATTTGGTAGAGAGACTGGTAAAGCGCGGTAAAAAAGCTTGTTATGCTGCTTCGTTTGATGATGCGGCAAACTTTCTTTCAAAGAAGCTTGTAGGCGGCGATATCATAATTACGATGGGTGCGGGAAATATTTATAAGCTCGGAGATATTTTAGAAAATAAGTAAGAAAAAAGCGAAGCAAAAATTGCTTCGCTTTTATTATTTTTATTCTTCGTTTGCGCCGCAGCATTTTTTATATTTTTTGCCGCTGCCGCAAGGACATGGGTCGTTTCGTCCTACCTTATCTTTTTTTACGACAGGCTGCTTTTTGATCGAATCATCGCCGCCATGGTTTGCGCTTGTTGGGTTTGCGACTTGCTGTCTTTCGAGAGAATTTGTCGCGCTCTGTGCAGCAAGTATATATTTTACCGTATCATGTGAAATATTTGCAAGCATCTCGTCATACATGTCAGAGCCCACGAGTCTGTATTCTACAACGGGGTCACGCTGAGCGTATGCATTGAGTCCGATACCGTTTTTAAGCTGATCCATATCGTCGATATGGTCCATCCATTTAGTATCTACGACGCGGAGTAATATAACGCGCTCAAGCTCGGCAAAATTATCACCGAAGACTTCTTTTTGATGCTCTATTCTCTCATCTGCGAGCTTATGAAGCTTTTCTCTTATATCTTCGCGCGATATGTCGTTTAGCTCATCAAACGAAAATTTAAAGGAGTTTTCAGGCGCAAGAAAAACTGATGAAGCAAATGCACTTAAGCCATCAAGATCCCAGTCGTCAGGGGTTTGTGAGCCGGCGTAATTGTCGAGTGCAAATTCTATCATTTCGTCAATCATACGAAGAATTGACGGATGCAAATCCTCGCCATCGAGAACCATTTTACGCTGTGAATATATCATCTTGCGCTGCTCATTCATAACCTCGTCAAACTGCAGTACGTGCTTTCTTATATCGAAGTTTCTGCCTTCGACTTTCTTTTGTGCATTTTCAATTGCGCCTGAAAGGAGCTTTGCTTCAATCGGCTGGTCTTCATCAAGGCCCATGCGGTCAATCATCATGCTTATTCTTTCCGAACCGAAAAGTCTCATCAGATCGTCATCAAGCGATAAGAAAAACTTTGATGCACCCATATCGCCTTGTCTGCCCGAACGACCGCGCAGCTGATTGTCGACGCGTCTTGATTCGTGGCGTTCTGTGCCGATTACGAACAGACCGCCTGCTTTTGCAACTTCCTCGGCTTCGGGGCGTATTTGCTGTTTATATTTTGCCAAAAGTTCGGCAAATGTTTTTCTCGCATTTAAAATTTCCTCGTCATTTGTATCGGAGTAACTTGTAGACTCGGTAATCAATTCTTCGCTAAATCCAAGTCTGCGCATTTCACTTAGCGCCATATGTTCAGCGTTACCGCCGAGCATAATATCGGTTCCACGTCCCGCCATATTAGTTGCAATTGTAACGGCGCCTTTTTTACCTGCCTGTGCGATTATTTGCGCTTCTTTATCATGGAATTTTGCGTTTAATACCTCATGTTTAATGCCTTTTTTCTTAAGAAGCGCACTTATTATTTCAGATTTTTCGATTGAAACTGTGCCGACGAGTACAGGCTGACCTTTTTTGTGACACTCTTCTACCTGCTCAACAACAGCGCGGTATTTAGCTGCTTCATTTTTATATACAGCATCGTCAAGGTCGCGGCGAACCATTTCTTTATTTGTCGGCACGACAACGACGTCGAGTTTATAAATCTGCTGAAATTCCTGTTCTTCAGTTTGTGCTGTACCGGTCATACCAGAGAGCTTTGTATATAGTCTAAAGAAATTCTGGAAAGTAATTGTCGCAAGTGTTTTACTTTCATGCTCAACTGTTACGCGCTCTTTTGCTTCTATCGCCTGATGAAGTCCGTCGGAGTATCGTCTGCCGAACATCATACGTCCCGTAAATTCGTCGACTATAATTACCTGACCGTCTTTTACAACGTACTCACGGTCACGTTTCATAACGCCGTGAGCTTTAATTGCCTGATTTATATGGTGGTTAATGAGCATATTATCGGGGTCAGAAAGATTTTCGACATTGAAAAATTCCTCTGCTTTTTTAATGCCTTTCGGAGTAAGTGAAGCAGTTTTTGCTTTTTCGTCTACAATGTAATCAGCGTGGACATTATCATCGAGTTCTTTATCATCGGACTGTTTTACGTATTTTACGCTAAGCTTTGAGGCAAAAGTATTTGCAAGGGTGTAGAGCTGTGTTGATTTTCCGCTCATTCCCGAAATTATAAGAGGTGTTCTTGCTTCGTCAATTAAAATTGAGTCGACCTCGTCGATGATGGCATAGTTTTGCTTTCGTTGCACCAAATCTTCTTTGTATATGACCATATTGTCACGAAGATAGTCAAAGCCGAGTTCGTTATTTGTAGCATAGGTGATATCTGCATTATACGCTCTTCGTCTTTGCTCGGGTTCTAAATCGTGGATAATAAGACCTACGCTAAGTCCCATAAATTTAAAAACCTTACCCATCCATTCGCTGTCACGCTTTGCAAGATAATCATTTACGGTGACAATATGTACACCGTTTCCTGTAAGAGCATTAAGATAAGCGGGAAGTGTCGATACGAGCGTTTTACCTTCACCTGTTTTCATTTCGGCAATTCTTCCCTGATGAAGGATAATTCCGCCGAGTATCTGAACGTAAAAATGCTTCATGCCAAGCACGCGCCACGATGCCTCGCGCACAGCTGCGAATGCCTCTGCAAGTATATCGTCAAGCGTTTCGCCCTTATTAAGACGTGCTTTGAATTCGTCGGTTTTTGCGCGAAGCTGTGCATCGCTAAGAGCGGCGTACTCTTCATCATATGACATTACTTTTTTTGCAATCGGAATAATGCGTTTTATTTCTCTGTCGGAGTATGTTCCGAATATTTTTTCAAATATACCCATTATTTCACCTTCTGAAACCTTATTTTTATAAATACATATATCTATTATAACACTAATATAAAAATTTTACTATATAAATTTGTAAAAAATATGTAAATTATAGCAGTTGATTTAAAACAGGCGGTTGACGTAATGAGCAGAAAATGTTAATATTAAAGCATACAAAAGCAATGTTAACACAAGGAGAAAACATATGGAAAACTTTGCTACAAGACTTAAGTTTTTAAGGACAATCCATAGAAAAACGCAGGCGGAGATAGGTGCGGTTATAGGTGTCGGTAAGAATGCCATATCGAATTATGAACGTGGTATAAATATTCCTACTACGGAGAATATAATCAAATTAGCCAAGTATTTCGGTGTAAAATTTTCGTATATGATAGGCCAATCGAGCCGCATGTTTGAAGAGAATGCAGAAGAGGCGCTATATTCATATTCGTCCGAAGAAAACGTGACATTTAAAGTGAAAAAAGCAATTGATTATAACAGTATTTTCGAAAATAAAATTGATGCAGAAGTTTTTGTCGTAGACGTTTCTCAGTACGGGCAAGCAGTAAGCGTAATTGCACGCTGCGACACGAAAACAAAAAAGCTTGTGCTTTGCAGATGCAAGGACGCGATATATATCTATACGAGAGAAATTGCCGAGAGCGAGAACCTTAAAATAGTTGGAGAAGTAATAGATTTAGAGCACAAATAATTGTATTTAAAGAAAAAATGAAACGGAGGCAGCGAAATGGCGCTTGATGGCATAGCGGTTCGCGCACTTACAAAACAATTTTATACACAGCTGCTTTTCGCTAAAGTAGATAAGATATATCAGCCTGAACGCGACGAAATTACGATATCCTTCCGTTCACCCAAAGGTGCGCGAAAGCTTGTCTTGTCGGCGAATTCATCAAATCCGCGCGCGCATTTTACACAAAGCTCAAAGAAAAACCCGATGGACGCGCCGATGTTTTGTATGCTTTTAAGAAAGCACCTTTCATCAGGCAGGCTTATCGATGTGCGACAGAGTGGACTTGAGCGATGCATAGACTTTTGTATCGAATCATATACGGAGCTTGGCGACCTTACGGTAAAGCATCTGATTATAGAAATCATGGGCAAACACTCAAACATTATCCTTACAGACAATGATGGAAAGATACTCGACAGCATAAAGCATATTGATATAAGCGTGAGCAGTATAAGGCAGATATTGCCCGGTATGAAATATATTATACCGCCGTCTCAGGATAAGATAAATCCGCTTGAGTGTAACTGTGAAGACATCAAGCGTGTTATTGATACGGCAGACACACAAATTCGTGCAGACAAGCTTATTTTACAAAGCTTTGAAGGAATAAGCCCGCTCGTTTCGCGCGAAATATGCTACCGTGCTTTTGGAAGCGTTGATGCGGTTGTATCGGAGCTTTGCGAGGATATGAAAAAAAGGCTTTGCGATAGCGTGTTTACGTTTTTTGATGATATAAAAAATGACAGATACAGTCCATGTGTAATTTATGATATATCAAGTAAGAGTCCAAGAGATTTTTGCGCGTTTGAAATTAAGCAGTACGAATCGATGGCTCGCTTACAAAGCGCATCTTCAATAAGCGAGGCTGTGGAGGCGTATTATTATACGCGCGATACTGAGGAGAGGAAGAAACAAAAAAGTGCGGCGCTTACAAAGCTTATATCAAACAATATTGAGCGTTGTGCAAAAAAGATTGTAGTATTAAATAAAACTCTTGCAAGTGCGCTCGAACGTGATACACATAAGCTTTACGCCGATTTGATTACAGCGAATTTATATCGCATAAAAGACGGAGATAAATTTGTTTTGGTGCAAAATTTCTATTCTCCTGAAAATGAAGATATAACAATTCCGCTTGATATTTCCTTTACGCCTCAACAGAATGCTCAACGATACTACAAAAAGTATAATAAGGCAAAGGTTGCGCAGGAGCAGGCACAAAAGCAGCTTGAGATTGCCAATGAGGAGCTTGTGTACCTTGAAAGTGTAGCGCAAAATATTTCTCTTGCATCTGATGAAGATGAGCTTTCATCTATCAAACATGAGCTTGCAGAGCAAGGATATATAAATATAAAATCGCGTGACAAGAAGAAAGGCTATAAGAGCGCGAAGCCAATGCATTTTATAAGCAGCGACGGCTTTGACATATATGTCGGCAAAAATAATGTGCAAAACGATTACGTTACACTTCGTCTTGCAAACAGCAACGATTTATGGTTTCATACGAAGAATTTTGCCGGCTCACATACGATTATAAAGCTCGGCATTGATAAAAATATTCCGGACAGAACAATTCTTGAGGCGGCATCGCTTGCCGCGTTTTACAGCTCGGCGAAAAACTCGCCAAAGGTTGAGGTCGATTATACGCAGATAAAAAATGTAAAAAAGCCGTCGGGCGCAAAACCCGGTATGGTAATATACGAGCATTATAAAACATTATATGTAGAAGCATCGGAAGAACTTTGCGAAAAATTAAAAGCATAAAGCAGCCATAAGGGCTGCTTTTTTATAAGC
The DNA here is from genome assembly GCA_045541115.1 of Candidatus Aphodoplasma sp. Lineage (GTDB taxonomy): Bacteria > Bacillota > Clostridia > UBA1381 > UMGS1253 > Aphodoplasma. The sequence continues at coordinate 132,604 of JAZQIM010000011.1, read as the reverse complement.
TTAGAGTCATTTTTTACTAATACAAGAAGAATGTGTAACCTGACCAAAAGAGAGCGCGTATAATAATATTGAAGTATGGGCGAAAGGAGGTTTTTAGCTTGACAAATAATTATGATACTGTAGATGCATACGAATACGGTTGCGGTGAAGTGCGTGAAACAAGATGCGACAGAAGTGTATGTACGGCAATCGTACTTGGCATATTAGCAGCGATTTTAGCTCTTACATTAGGAGTTATACTTGGCGCAGTTTTTTCGGCAACGATACTTGGGGCGCTTGCCGCTATAATTGTTTTTGCAGTAGTTATAGGCATACTGATTGCGATAGTTCTTATTTATAAGTTGTGTTTAAAAGCGAGAAGGTGCCGCTGCAATAGAGATGATTGTTGCAGATAAATAAAAAAACAGGGGTGCATATGCATCCCTGTTTTTACATATTACATTCTATTTTGATGATGACAAAAAATCATTTATGCGTTTCTCAAATTCAGCCAAATCGTCATCGGACGGCTTGAAATTTACACGAAAACCTTCCGGATAGACATTGAATCTCATATCAGAAAGGCGCGTGCATATAGCCTTGACAGCTTCGCCGCTCCAGCCATACGAACCAAATACAAATGCCGGTTTTTTTGCACATCCAATGGCATCAATAGAGCTTATTGTATCCCATACAGGTTTTAATGCGTCACGGTTTATCGTAGGTGAGCCGAGCATTAAAATGTCACACTCATTTGCAAGTGACACGACTTTTGAAGAATCACATTTTATAATGTCACAAATCTGCGCGTCAAAACCCTGACTGCATGCAAGCTCGTACGCCTTATTAGCAAGCATTCTTGTATAACCATATGCCGAAACATATAATATTGCGACGCGCTTTTTCTCGGAGGAAGCGCTCGTTGCCCACTGCTTGTACAGACCAATGACACGGTCAATAGAATGACTTGTCAGAATTGGACCGTGGCTTGTGCAGATAAAGTCTTTTTCGAGCTTATTTGCTATTTCAATTCCGTTTAAAACGTGCTGTTTAAAAGGAGAAAAGATTGCAGTGTAATAGAAATTAAGCGAATAGTCGTATGCATCGGCATTCATAATTTTTGAGTCGAACATACGCGGCTCGCAGTAATGGCACCCGAACATATCGCAGGAGAAAAGCACCTTTTGCTCAGGGATGTAGGTAAACATGGAATCGGGCCAATGCAAAAACGGTGCGATATGAAATTCGAGCGTTTTTCCGCCAAGGTCTATTTTGTCGCCGTCCTTTACAATTTTTGACTTAAATGATGAGTTTGAAATGGCGCTTACATATTTAATGCCCGGGTTTGTTGCAACGATTTCAATTTTGGGATTAAGCTTTAACAGTTTTTCCACACTTCCCGTATGGTCAGGCTCCGTATGGTTTAAAACAAGGTAGTCAATTTTTGAAACGTCTGTCAGCGATAATATGTTTTCGATGTATTCATCGAAATATGTTTCGTGTACAGTTTCGATGAGCGCGCATTTCTCTTCGCCCTTTACAAAATACGCATTATACGATGTGCCGTATTTTGTTTCCATTATAATATCAAAAACGCGAAGAGAAGGGTTTAATACACCCACAGAATAAACGTTTTCACAAATTTTAAGAGAAGACATAATATAATTCCTCCTAACATGGGATAGTATATTTATATATGGCAAAAGCCGAAAATAAGCAAGCTGGCAGATGTGTAATTTCATCTGCCAATTAGTTTTATTGCTTTTCAAAAGCGTCTTTACCAACGCCGCATACAGGACATACCCAATCATCCGGAATATCCTCAAAAGCAGTTCCAGGAGCGATGCCGCCATCAGCGTCGCCAATTTCAGGGTCATACACATAACCGCAAACGGTGCATTCGTACTTATCCATAATTTCACCTCCATATAATTTCATATTATAAATAGTATACCACAAATATTAAAAAAGCAAACAGAAAAATGAAAAAAACGTATAAAATTTTTATTTGTATCGATGCTCAGAGCGTGAGTTAGGATAACAAAAGCCTTTACAAAAAATAAAAGATATGATATTATTTGAGTGTAGTAACCAATAGAGTTTGGCAGTAGGCGGCATATAAAATACGGTGGCGCAGTATTCTAGTCAGCTCTGTCTATTCCCAGGGCGGGCCTAAAAATCCGCCGTAGGGCATATCGATGAAGTTTCTGGTGCTTGCTTTGAACGCCCAGTTCGGGGTTGGTGCTGGGAGTTAAGGTTTTGGGGCGGCTTGCAATGGCATGCAGGGACCGAACCCCTTTACCGTGGAGACCTATTCTTGTGGTTGCCCCTGGATATGAGCATAAGCCGTATCCAAGCAATTACGACATAGGATAAAACCTGCATATCGGTGCAATATGTGCTGGGTGCAGTGTAGCCTGCCTTGAGTGGGAGGAGTCGGGATAACGGACAGACAGATGCACGTTGGCCGATGTGCATTTGTTATCGCTGTTTGAAACTTCTGCTGCAAAAGAGGCTAAGAATAGATGTGACTGCAGAGGAAACCTCCTAGACTGTTGCTTCGCTGGCGCATAAGGGATTGAAATGCGGACTAAGTGGCAATCAGGTCATATATACGGCAACGTATATTTAGAGCGCTTTAAAGGGAAACCGCCGATTTGGCGACATTTCGGCAGCACTCTGGGAAAACCTACCTGACCTCAAGCCGTAAAATTTACTTTGTGGGCTGCCACCGTAAGTTATATGCTGCTTACACAAATATTATGGAGTTGATAAAAAATTGGGAAAACGTCAGGGGATAAAGGTTAAAGCGGCCGGGCAAAACGTAAAAATCAGCCATAAATGGACGTTAATCGTTACAGTATTAGCATTTTTTTTGACTGTAACGATGAGCGTGCTTACGTCGGGTGCTGAGGAGCTTGGATTATATACGGCGATTGTCGTACTGCTTTTTATAATTATGCTCGGAATTATGTTTGATATAATAGGCATGGCGGTATCTACTGCAAGCGAAGAGCCTTTTCACGCGATGGCAGCAAAGAAAATCAGCGGTGCAAAGGAAAGTGTTTCTATCATACGAAGTGCACAGCAGATTTCAAGTGTGTGTAATGACGTAATAGGAGATATTGCGGGCATTATCAGCGGCGCAATGACTACGGCGATTGTCGTTTCTATATGCGCAGTTTCAAATCAGAATTCAACCTTGTTAAACCTCATTTTTGCCGGTATTGTAGCAGCACTCATGATTGGCGGAAAGGCGGCAGGAAAGGGAATTGCGATAAAAAACAACAATACAATCGTATTTATAATTGGGAAAATCGCATATTATGCAAAGAAAGTTTTTGTGCCGGCAAGGAGAAATAAAAGGTAGAAAAAGAAAAACAAAAGATGGTGTATACAATGATTAAAGGTCTTGATGGGTACAATTTTCCGGTAGATTTAAAATCGATGAGTATAGATGAGCTTGATGTATTGTGTTTAAAGATACGCGAATTTTTAATTGAATCAGTATCAAAGACCGGAGGACATCTCGCTTCAAATCTCGGTGTGGTAGAGCTTACAGTGGCACTTCACCGAGTTTTTAATATGCCTGAAGATAAAATAGTGTTTGATGTAGGCCATCAATCGTATGTTCATAAAATTTTAAGCGGACGAAAAGATATGTTTGATACTTTAAGGCAGGAAGGCGGGCTTTCCGGCTTTCCAAAAACGCAGGAAAGTGCATACGACAGTTTTAATACAGGCCATAGCTCTACATCAATTTCGGCGGCGCTCGGACTTGCGCGCGCACGCGACTTAAACGAAGATACGCATAAGGTTATAGCGCTTATAGGCGATGGCGCACTCACGGGTGGGCTTGCATACGAGGCAATATGTGATGCCGGAAATGCGAAAAATGATTTGATAGTAATACTAAACGATAACGAGATGAGTATCAGCAAAAATGTTGGCAGTATGAGTGAATATTTATCAAAAATACGTACACGAGGCTCGTACGTGAAATTTAAATATATAATGGAGCATGCACTCGATAAGCTGCCGCTTGGCGAAAAGATATCGTCGTTTTTAAGAAAAATAAAGGATACTATAAAGCATGTTCTGATGCAGGATAATATGTTTGAAGACCTTGGCTTTACATATCTTGGGCCTGTTGATGGACACAATATAAAAAAGGTATCGAAAATGCTTGAATATGCAAAAAAGACGAAGGGCCCTGTGATAGTGCATGTGTGCACGAAGAAAGGATACGGATATAAGCCGGCTGAAACGAAGCCACAAGCATTTCACGGCATATCACGTTTTGACGTAAATTCGGGCAGTGTCATAAGGAAAAAATATACGGCGGATTATTCGGCGATATTTGGGCGCAATTTGTTGCGGCTTGCAAAAGAAAATGAAAAGATTGTTGCAATAAGCCCTGCGATGACGCTTGGAAGTGGACTAAAGTACTTTGCACACGAGATGCCTAAACGATTTTTTGACGTCGGCATATGTGAATCGCACGCAGTAACGAGCGGGGCGGGACTTGCAATAAGCGGTTTTATACCGGTAGTATGTATATATTCGTCATTTTTACAAAGAGCATACGACCAGATAATTCACGATGTTGCACTGCAAGGCCTTCACGTAGTATTTGCGATAGACCGCGCGGGCATTGTAGGCAGCGATGGAGAGACGCATCAGGGCGTTTTTGATATTGCATTTATGAGACAGATTCCGGGCATGGCAATTCTTGCGCCGTCAAGCTTTTATGAGCTTGAGCAGATGATGCGATATGCGATATGTAATCATCAGGGACCGATTGCTATCAGATATCCTCGCGCAAACAAGCAGTATACTGGAGAGAAACTTGAGTTTAAATTTGGCAAAAGTAGTATTGTGCGTGCAGGCGATGACGTTACGATAATTTGCGCAGGTCATTTTCTGTCTGACGCGATAACTGCAGCGAAAAAACTTGAGCAAAAAAACATATACGCCGAGGTAATAAATCTTTCTACGCTAAATCCGCTTGATGAAGATACTATTTTGGCATCTGCAAAAAAGACGCTCGCTGTGCTTACTCTTGAAGACGGCGTAATGAAAGGCGGCGTCGGTGAGGCGATAGGACTTTTGCTTGAGAAAAACTCTGTTATGGCAATTTTTGAAAATCGTGGCTATGACGAATTTGTTTCGCAGGCAAAACCAGAAGATATTTATCACAAATATAGGATGGACGATGAAGCTATATTTAACTGGGCTATAGATGTAATTGAAAAAAAGAGGGGTTAGTAATTTGGCAAAAAAGATTAGAGCCGATGAGTTTTTAGTATCGCACGCACTTGCCGACGATATCGTGCAGGCAAGAGCACTTATTATGAGTGGCGTGGTATATATAGGTGAGGTAAGATGCGATACGCCGGGACAAAAGATAGGCGAGGATGCACATATTGAAGTGCGTGATAAAAACAGAAAATATGTAAGCCGCGGCGGCTTGAAGCTTGAAAAGGCGATAGAAAAATTTGGAATCGAGCTTAAAGATAAGGTCGCAATGGATATAGGCGCATCTACAGGCGGTTTTACCGATTGCATGCTTATAAATGGTGCAAAAAAGGTTTACAGTGTCGATGTCGGATATGGCCAGCTTGCATGGAAGCTTCGTGAAGACAGTCGCGTTGTGAATATGGAAAGGACTAATGTGCGCTTTTTAAAGCGTGAGCAGCTCGACGATATTATTGATTTTGTGTCAGTCGATGTATCGTTTATATCATTATCTCTTATACTTCCCGTCATGAAGCAAATTATGGTTAAAGACGGACAGGCTGCAGTGCTTGTAAAACCGCAGTTTGAGGCACTTCGTGAGCAGGTGGGAGATAAAGGCGTCGTAAGTGATAGCACTGTCCATATTGATGTTATAAAAAAATGCGCGCGCTACGGTGTTGAAAACGGGTTTGATGTGTGTGCACTGACGTATTCGCCGATAAAAGGACCGGAGGGAAACATCGAATATTTGATGCACCTTAAATGCGGGGAAGGCACAATGAATATTAGCGATGAGCAAATAGAAAGCGTAGTAAATGAGTCGCACCAAGAAGTTCTTACGCGACACTAAAATGCAGATAATTATGTGAGGTTGATAATATGTACGATCCGGATATTGAACCTAAATGCGCTCTTTGCCAAAAGGCAGAGCTAATACCCGGCACGAATCAGGTGCTTTGTGAAAAATATGGCGTAGTAGAGTATAATTATGTGTGCAAAAAATATAAATATGATATATTTAAAAAGAAGGTCAGAAGAAGAGGCGCACTGGATACAAACTATAGTGAAGAGGACTTTTCGATAGATTAAAAAAGGACGTAAAATACGTCCTTTTTATTTTTATAAAATTGTTTTTATGCACCTGTAAGATCACGTATAACCTCGCCCGCTAAAATGAGCCCTGCCACAGAAGGCGCAAATGATATGCTTCCCGGGGGTGTGCGGTTACCTTTTATTTTTCCTATTTCTATAAATTCGTCTTTTGGCACGAGTGGTTTTTCCTTTGAATACACAACCTTCAATTTTTTTATGCCGCGGCGCTTAAGCTCGTATCGCATAACCTTTGCCAAAGGACACATAGACGTCTTATATATATCGCTTACTTCAAATGCCGAAGCATCAAGCTTGTTTCCTGCGCCCATACAGCTTACAATCGGTACGTTAAGTTCAGATGCGCGCTCGATAAGCAAAATTTTTGATGTGACGGTGTCTATGGCATCTATTATGTAAGAATACTTCGACAAATCGTATTTATCGGCGCTTGTAGCGTCATAAAAGGTATTGTATGCATTTATTTTCACATCGGGATTTATATCGAGTGCACGCTCGCGCATTACATCGACCTTGCTTTTTCCCACGGTGGAGTGAAGAGCGATAAGCTGGCGGTTTATGTTTGACAGGCTGACTGTATCGTTGTCAAAAAAGTCTAGTGTGCCCACTCCTGCGCGCACTAATGCTTCTGCAGCGAAAGAGCCGACACCGCCTATTCCAAAAACCGCAACATGTGCATTTTGCAGCTTTTCTATGCCGCCTGTGCCTATAAGCAGCGCAGTTCGTATAAATTGTTCGTTCAATAACCTCACTCCCATAATTTATCTCATACGAGTGCGGGCGCATCAGGAATAGTGACATCCCTGTATGCGCCCGCTATACACTAATGATTTTTTATATTATTCTTCGCGCTCAATCAAAGCATAATTGCCGTCTTTTCTTTTGTACACAATGCTTATCGCATCATTTTCAGAATTGTCAAACACAAAAAATGTGTGACCGAGCAAATTCATCTGAAGGATTGCTTCTTCAACGCTCATCGGTTTAAAAGCAAATTTTTTAACCTTTACAACCTTAAATTCAGCCTCTTCGTCTATATCCTTTGCTAATGGCTCAAAGCCTTCATACGGAGCATCAAGGGCTTCTTTTTTAAGCTTCTTTTCAAGGTGCGTCTTATGGCGACGCATCTGTCTTTCAATAACATCAACAACCTTATCGATAGCCACATACAAATCTGCATCAGTTTCTTCAGCGCGATAAATAACGCCTTTAGAGAAAATTGTTACTTCGATTGTCTGTCTGTCTTTTGAAACGCTGAGTGTTACGCGAACTTCAGGCTCGTCCTTAAAGTATTTTTCGAGCTTTCCGAGGCGCTTGTGAATTCTGTCGCGAATTCCGTCCGTAACGTCTACCTTTCTACCTGTAATGATAAAGTTCATCATAACCATCAACTCCTTCTATTTAAAAACTCACACCAAAGAGTTGTTTTTTGCTACTAAAATCGTGTTTAGTTTTTAAATAATTTTATGTACTATATATATACCCACATTTTTTTGAGTATAAACAAAAAATTAAATAATAATTTGAAGATGGCGCGTCGCGTGACAGTTTATATTTACACAGACAGGAAGTCCTGCGATATGTGTCGCAAACACTTCGACATTTACGCCAAGTGCGCTCGTGCTTCCGCCAAGCCCCTGCGGACCTATGCCGAGCTCATTTATTTTTTCAAGGAGCGTATCTTCAAGGTCGGCATAAAACTCATCAGAGTTTCTCGAGTCGATGGGGCGCATAAGGGCGTATTTTGCAAGGCATGCGGCTTTTTCCATCGTGCCGCCAATTCCAACACCGACAACTATCGGCGGGCAAGGGTTTGAGCCGGCGTTTTCAACTGTTTTTAATACGAAATCTATTACGCCGTCTATGCCTTGGGCGGGCTTTAACATAGCAAGTGCGCCCATATTTTCGCTGCCAAAGCCTTTTGGCGCAAAAGTTATGCGGACCTTATCGCCGTCTACTATGTCATAGTGAATTATCGCAGGGGTATTTGTATTTGTGTTTGTGCGCCTGAGCGGGTCTGCCACAACGGACTTTCGAAGATATCCGTCACGATAGCCCTGCATAACGCCGTCGTTGATTGCATCGGTAATATTTTTGCCGCTGATGTGTACGTTTTGGCCTATCTCAACTTTAAAAACAGCCATTCCCGTATCCTGACATATCGGCATATTATCCGTTTTTGCAATTTCGGCATTTTTTAAAATGTCGTCAAGAATTAACTTTGCGCTATGCGACTTTTCTGCAGCGCGCGATTTTTCTAATGCGGATTTTATGTCGCACGGAAGATAGTAATTTGCATCCATACAAAGTTTTTTTACTGCATTGGTAATTTCAATTGAGTCGAGAGTTCGCATATTATTCCTCCGTATTCTCATCAAAACCGAGCTTTTCGGCAATAACGTATAGAGGTCTGTTTTTGCACTCGTCATATATTCTTCCTATATATTCGCCCATAATGCCGAGAGCGATCAAAACAACACCGTTAAAGAACAGACTTATAGCAACTATTGATGCCCAACCGGAATCAAAATCGCCGACAGTTAATTTTCTGATTATCACGTAAATAAGGTATACAAAGCTTGCGAGCGAAAGAGAGTATCCGATGTATGATGAAAGCTTTAAAGGCTTTGTAGAAAACGATGTTATAGCATCCGAAGCGAAGCGAAGCATCTTTTTGAGAGGGTATTTTGTTTCGCCTGCAAAGCGCTGCTTGCGCACATATGTTACGTCAGTCTGTTTAAAACCAAGCCAGCTTACAAGACCGCGAACATAGCGGTTTTTTTCTTTTATTGATTTCATCGCATCACATACTTTGCGGTCAATTAAACGGAAATCTCCCGTATCGGTAGGGATATCGATGCTTGTAAGAGAAGATAAAACACGGTAAAACACTTTTGCAGTAACCTTTTTAAATGCCGTTTCGCCTTCGCGTACACTGCGGCGTCCATACACAACGTCATATCCCTGTTTCCATTTTTGAATCATATCGAGTATTACTTCGGGCGGATCCTGTAAATCGGCGTCAATTACGACGATTGCCTGACCTCTTGCGTTATCCATGCCGGCAGTAATTGCAGTCTGATGTCCGAAGTTTCGCGAGAAATTGATAAGACAGATATGAGAATCGTTTTTCATAATCTGTTTTGCAAGCTCGCATGTTTTGTCACGGCTGCCGTCATTTACAAATATTATTTCGTATTCTTCGCCCGTAGAGAGCATCACTTCTGATAGGCGTTTGTGCGTCTCTTCAATGACAAGCTCCTCGTTATAAAGCGGTACGACAATGCTGTATTTAATCATTTTATATGCACCTCACTTTTTAGAAAATCCAACTTTTATACCATCTTAAGCTATCTATATACGTTGTTTGCACACTCATACCCGACAAAACCGGATAAAACGAAATAAAAGCAATAATACATACAGTAATATAGAAAGCTACGGCAATGTATGCACGTTTTTTCGAAAGCACCAGTTCGGGCGCCTGATATTGAGTGAAGACATCGTTTATCAGATAGCAAATCATAAGCACTACAAATGGTACGCATGTAAAGTAGTGATAGATAAATACAACTCTTGAAACGCCTACCCACGGCAGATACTGTGCAAGCCATGCCACTATAAGAAACAGTGCGTTATAGCTCTTGTTTTTAAGCATCTTATAAATGCAGTATGCAAGCGCGCCGATTCCAATCCACCAAACGAACGGATTGCCGAGAGAAACGATAGTTTCGCGCGTTGTTTCTGTTATATTGCCACTATAATACCAAATCGGGCGGGTAATGACAGGCCACTGGAACCAGCTCGATGAGAATGGGTGAGTTTCCTTAAGTTGTGAGTGGTATGAAAACATAGTAAACTGATTATCTATTACGCTTGAAATCCCATTCATGCCCGGCGCACGAAGATATGGTATATACGAAAGAATATATATAATTATCGGAACGATAACGAAGAATAGTATGCACCATAAAATTGTATGGGTACAGTATCTTTTGCAAGGTGCAACAGCTCTTTTCTGTTCTTTTGTCGTTCGCGGATCACTCATTATCTTTTTATATTCATAAATCCGTCTTCCAAAGGATATAAAAAACATTATCGCAAGTCCGATTGCGGCGTATACACCAGTCCATTTTGTCGCGATGCCAAGTCCCATACTTACGCCACAAAGCGCAAGCGGAATAAGCGTCTTTTTAAAAGGTGTATCATAAAAGCTTTTCGTTGTATAATCGTACATAAAATAATACATAAGTATAATAAAGAATACGATATACACGTCAATGGTTGCAATTCTAGTCTGCGCAAAGTGCATAAAGTCTGTTGCCATAAGCATAATTGCTGCAAATGCCACGCTTGTTTTTTTGAAAAGCTTTTTAGCAAAAAGGTAAATGCATGGAAGCATCAAAGCGCCAAAGAGCGTTCCTACAAAGCGCCAGCCAAACGGATTCATGCCAAAAATGAGTATGCCGCGCGCTATAAGTATTTTGCCGAGCGGCGGGTGGGTGTTTTCGTATGCTTTTAAGCCATGTATATGTTCATATGCCGTTCTTGCATGGTATATTTCGTCAAAATATGTTCCGTTTTTATAGGAGAAAACGGCAGGAACGGTATCTTGTTCATCAAAAAGGAGATTGATGCCGCGGTCGATTTGTATAGGTGATATGTTTGACGGAGCAATCACAGCGTTATTTTCGTCTACAAACGCAAGCTCAAAAATCGCGGCTTTCGGGGTAAGAGATATTACCTGCACATTCTTTACATTCATGCCAACGCTAAATTCGTGCCAGCAAAATACTGAATCTAAGGTTTGCTTTGCTTCTATAACAGAATCATCCTCGGTAGTTATAAGCAAAAGGACATCTTTCTCTTCGTATGGGCCCGTAAACCACTTTACAGAAGAAATATTTGGCGTGTTTTCAAATTCGACATATATGCCTTCGCCGACATGCTCGCTTGTCCATAGCGTTTCGGGAGCTTTCATATCGCCTAAGTTTATAAAAGCAACGACACTGTATATAAGAGTAACTGCTGCCATAATAATTGCATCGATGCGAGTGATTTGCATCTTCTTTTCGGAGCGCATATACTCAAAAGGCGTTGATTCTTTTTGTATCTTCTTTTTTACTTTCTCTTCTGCTGTTTTTATAACGCTTTCTCTTTGTGTAACCATCACATAAGAAAGCAGGATAAATGCCGCGATGTTTATAAGAGATACAATCGGCACATATGCGCCTGCAGGCGGTGCAGTAGTAGAGAACATGACGTCTTGATAAAGCACCATAGCAGTATTAAGGAACTGACCGATACTTAAAAAAGCGGCTGCGAAAAGTATGCGCACATCCTTCTTTTGAGAAAATGCCATAAAAAGAAGAATTATTGCCGCAAACACATAGCGTTCGTGCATTTTTGCCGCAAAAGTGAACATCATCGTAATTATAAATGCGCCAAGCATAAACAGATTTACATTTCCGCCGCGTTTTATAAAGAAGTATATGCAAACAAAAACGATTAAAACGATTACGACGTTTGACCACGCAGAGTATGGCAAAAGCAGAAACATCTGATTTACATCGCGCCATATGCCGCCAAACAGCGCAAAGAAGTTGTAAGCGTTAACCGATGCGTACGGATACGATGAAAGTGTCGCGATGTATTGTTTTATTATGGGCATAAAATCGAAATTCTGTGTAAATGGGATAAATGAAACGAAAAGCAGAACAATACAAGTAACTATACTTATGGCAATTTGTTTAATCGATTCTTTTCGTGATTCGCTTAAATTCGGGCCCATAAACAGAATCTGATATAAATACACAAGAAGTACGGGTGTAAATATAACTGTCTGCGGTTTTATAAGAAAACCGATTGTATAGAAAATACAAGCGTGCAGAAGCTTTTTTTCGGATATGTAGTATATAAATGCGACTACAAAAAGCGTGTATATACTGTCAACCTGTCCCCAAACGGCACTGTTTATTATAACTGCGGGGTTAAATAGATACAGAAAAGACAGACTGCAGGCAATTTTTGAGCCTGTGCGCTTAACGAGCAGCTTGTATAAAACAAAGCCTGTTATAAGGTCGCATATTATTGCGGGCAGTTTAATTAGTACAGTATAAAGCACTGAATCGTAGGCAAGGTTAAATGCATAACGAAGCGCACCAATCAGATACAAAACGTAAATATATCCGGGCGGATAATCCGTAAAGGCGTCAGATGTGTAAAAGCTGTTAAGTCCATCTTTAAACGCCATCTCTGCCCATGCTTTAAAGCACGTAATATCGGTTTTATGATAGATATTATTTGCAGCAAGAATAATGCGCACTGCAAATGCACATAAAAGGATTATTAAAACAGGATATAGTTTCTTTGTTGGCTGCTGCGGCTTTGCCAAAGCAGGCTTACAAAAAGAATGATATACAAGCGCAAACAGTAATGCATAACCTATTGCTGAAAGATAAATTGCCAGCATAAATACACCGCCTTATAAATTTAATAATGATAATTACAAAAGTTCATAATTTATTTGTTCGAATGGCTTTGAAAGTGTGTTTAATATACGCTCAAGTATTACGCCTTCACGTACGGCAGTATTATATCCAAACGTCGTGCGTATTGCCATAGAAACGAACTGTACAGAGCGGTCAATTGCAATCGGAAGGCTGTCGCCTTCTAAAAGAGCACCTGTGAGAACGCTCGTAAATATATCGCCTGTTCCGGGGTATTCGGCGGGGACATAGTCGCATGCCACTCTCCAGAAGCGACCGTCTTCTTTGCTGTATGCAACAACACATTTTTCGCAATCGTCCATCGGCACGCTTGTTATAATTGAAGTGTGCGGACCGATTTTTCCAAGGGATTCAAGCATCTTTTTTACGTCGTCGCGGCTGTATGAATCCTTTTGCTCCTGCCCGAGCAAAAACGCGGCTTCCGTAATGTTTGGTGTTATTATATGAGCCTTTGAAACGAGCCTTTTCATATGTAAAATAAAATCGGGCTCAAAAGTATCGTATAGTTTTCCGTTGTCAGCAAAAACCGGGTCGACAACAACGAGCGTATTTTTATGCGCAAAGTCCTTGATGAAGGACATTATAATATCGATTTGCTTGCTTGAGCCGAGAAAACCCGAATATATGCAGTCAAAATCTATTTTCAGCGACTTCCAATGCTCATAATATGATTTCATCGTATCTGTAAGGTCAATAAAGGTATATCCTTCAAAGCCGCCCGTATGAGTCGATAAAACTGCGGTGGGGAGCGGACAAACCTGCATTCCCATAGAGGAAAGAATCGGTATTATAACCGACAAAGAACATCTTCCAAAACCCGACATATCGTGTATCGCAGCTATTCGCGGAATAATATTTTTTTCCATAAACATAACTTCCCATCTTATGTATTTACAATCATAATTATACAGTATAATTGTACTACAAAACACCTGTTTGTGCAAGGGGATTTTAATGTAAAAAACTTTTTTGCGCTAAAAATAAAAAAACACTGGTAATGAGGTAAAAATCGTTGTATAATATAATTATGATAACTGTAACCTTTTTCGATGTCAGGGGGCGCAATAATGATTGGCGAATTTTTAAGTGAATTTATGCAAGGCTTTGTACGGTTTATGTCAACCGTTCGTTTTGCTGATATTGTTGATATTACTATTGTAGCTGTTATTGTTTATCAGGCATTTAGACTTGTCCGGGAAACGCGTGCAGGACAGCTTGTAAAGGGCATAATGATACTTGTTATTATGTTGCAACTGAGCTCATGGCTTGGGCTAAATACAATGCAGTACATACTTGAAAATACAATGCAGCTCGGCTTTTTTGCGCTACTTATATTGTTTCAGCCGGAACTACGAAGCGGACTTGAGAGAGTGGGACGTGGAGCAGCAGGCAGAATTTTTAGTTTTAATACACGCGAGGAAACACTTGAAAAAAACATTGATGAAATTGTGCGTGCGGTAGACAACCTTGCAAAAAACAAGGTGGGCGCGCTTATATGTATGGAAAGAATAACACGCCTCGGAGACGTTACAAAGACAGGCACGATAATAAATTCCGCAATAAGCGCGGAGCTTTTAGTAAATATATTTGTTCCAAATACGCCGCTTCATGATGGTGCGGTCATTATAGGCTCAAATAAAATTTTAGCGGCGGGATGTTTTTTGCCGCTGACACATAATAACGACTTATCAAAAGAGCTCGGCACGAGACATCGCGCTGCAATCGGAATTTCGGAAAACTCCGATGCGGTTGCAATCGTAGTAAGCGAGGAAACAGGCAAAATATCGCTTGCACTAAATGGCGGCCTTACGAGAAATCTTACAGTTGATTCTCTCAAAAAGGCACTTGCAAAAACGATGCAGGCAGATGCGAAGATAATTGATAAAGAGAAGATTACCTTCTGGAAGGGGGCGACGAAATGAAAAAAGCTTTTGTAAGTGAAACCGCCTTCAAGATATACTCTGTCCTTATAGCAATATTTTTGTGGGCATTCGTTGTTTATAACCAGAATCCGCAAAGTACGAAAGTAGTTAATGATGTACAGATATCATGCACAAATCTTTCGGAACTTGAAAGAGCGGGCCTCACGATCAAAAAGGAAGGCCGTATACCGACAGTAGATGTTACGGTGAAGGGTCGCCGTTTATCGATAGGAAAGATTGACTCGAGCAATATTTCGGCAACGATCAGCGTTCCATACATACGCGAAGGCGTATACGAGGTATCGGTTGAAACTCGTCTTCCCATAAGTGATGTATCAATTTCAGATAAAAATCCATATACAATCAACGTTGTTGTGGAAAAGCTTAAGACAGTAAGCATACCGGTTGAGATAAAATATACAGGAAACCCAAAAGATGAAAAAACAAGCGTACAGGCAGTAGCGTCGCCACAGACGATATCTGTATGGGGACCGGTATCGACCATAGATGCTGTTTCAAATGCAGTTGTTACGGTTGATGTATCTGATGTATATGACGGACAGACACAAAACATGAAATATAAAATTATTTCAAAGGATGGCAAGGATATCACGAACGATGTCAATATAAATACAGATACAGAAACTGTTTCGGTTACTTCGTCGGTATATAAGACGAAGGATATTCCGATAGAGCTTGGTTATGTGTCAAATATAATGAGCGATTATGTGATTTCGTCGGTTGAGATACTACCGGTCAGTGTGCGCCTTGGAAGCAAGGATGAGTCCGTGTATAACATTGAAAAAATAGTTACAGAGCCGATAGATATGTCAAATATTACACAGGGAAGAAAGCTCGCCTTAAAGCTTATCATACCGGAAGGCTTTGTAAATGTGTTTGATATAAGCCAGGTTGAAGTATCAATAAATATTGAACAAAAGATTTCAAAGACAATAATCATTGAATCTGTGAGCTTCCAAAATGTCCAGAACGGCAAAAAGTACGAAGCGCAGTCCTTGCCTGTGAGCGTAACGCTTCAGGGCGCAAAAAACTTGATTGAGTCCTTTGAGCCGAAGCCGACCGTTGATGTTTCATCTCTTGGCGAAGGAATGCACGTGTTGCCGATTAATCTTCACCTGCCTGAAGGCGTTTTTGTGCTTGGAGAAGAGAGTATCGCTGTCATAGTGAGCGCTAAAGAGTAGCGGGTGCGGGATTTTAATTGTTAGGAGCAATTAACGCGTGTGTAACAGAGTTGTAATAATAGTATTGTATAATGTAGATGGAGATTATGTCAGCAATTTTTTGCGACGAAATATAACAAGAAGTTAAAAAAGGAGGTTTGTCATATGAGAAGAAAGCTTTTAACATCGGTTTGTCTTGTTCTGGCGATGACTATTTTTGCGACGACTTGTGCACTTGCAGCTCCATATTCGCTCTCACCATGGGATTATGGCAATTCGAATTCACTGATATATATCAAAAAGCCATCATCGCTTAGTGCTACTACTTCGGAGCGTACATATACAGTTACTGCAGCAGGACGAAGCGGAGTCGAAGTAACGATATACAGAAAAAGCAATTATGATGGAAACTTTTATAAGGTTTATCAGGGTGGATACCTTCTTACCGGAACAATCGGTGCGAGTGGTGTGTACGTAGTATCGATTGAGCTTGTAGAGGGCGGCAATAAGATGAGAGTTTATGCCGAAAATAACAGTGAACGCCAGATTATAAACATTGACATTACGCGCCTTTCGAGAAATCAGCTCGATAAGATTAACGGGCTTTCGGTAGGCGATATGTTTAGCTTTTAATATTGATTATTCAAAACAAAGTGTGTGAATAAAGCTCAAATATCGCAAATTTTTAATTTGCGATATTTGTGTCTGTTAAAGGATTTTTTTAACAGCGGGAGGCGCACAATGAAAAAGGAAAGAATAAAGAGCATCGTGTTGATTGCTTTGGTCATAAGCAGTCTTGTGCTTACAGGTCAAATATGGTTTAACGAAGAATTATGGCCCGAGGGCTATAATTTTTTTGTAAATATTTCTAACTCTGCGCAGACAAAGCTTGCAAGAATTTTTGGCATGGGAGAAGAAAATAAAGCCGTTCGGACAAGCATTGCATCGCCAACATATCTTGCAGCATACATGGTGCGTGATTTTGACCATGCGATAACTGTTGTTGACACTACATCGCCTAGCTACAGTGTTATAAATGATTATGTTTCAGATGCAATACTTAATGCGATGTCAACTGATACGAAGAAGATGACGAAGGTAGATGAAGATGCATGGCGAAAGGCGCTGTTTACAAGAGGCTTTTATGTTGACTATGGTATAGATTACAACACGGCAACCTTTTCGCAGATTTTTGGTGCTGCACAGCCGACTGTTGTACAGGATATATCAGCAGTCAGACGATTTATTATTACGGCAGAGGACACTCTTGCAGGCGATGTATCTGTATATATTGCAGATGAGAGTAAAAGTGAATTCTATAAGATTTCAACGAATCTTGACAAAAGTGTATTTAACGAAAACCTTAAAATACTTGCACCCGATGCAACACCGAAAAAGAGATTTTCATTTTTTATAAATGCAGACGTGCCGACGGGTATTGCAGGCGAGGCGATATTTGCGCCATATCTAATTTTAAATGAAGAAAGCGTTTCGCGAAATGTGATAAACTCGACAAACCCTGTCCTCAAGGATGGCGAAATCGATATCAGTATGAATATGACAGAAAAGCTGTTAAAGGCGTTTTTAATCAATCCAAGGACTGCCATAAAATATGTTGATGCAGATGCAAACGTCATTTATGTACAAAGCAAAAATACGCTTAAGATATCGTCCAATGGCGTGCTGTCATATACGACGGTAGAAGGCGGAAAAGGGCTGGCGCTTGAAGGAGTAACACAAACATCTAATACGGCGCAGATATTATCGGGCGCAGCCGGAGTTGTCGGCAAGGTGTGCTCTACAATCATAAATAATGATTCACTTCAGTTATATTTAAGTAATCTTACGGAAAGTCAGAATTATTTAAAGGCGTCATTTGATTATAGCTATGACGGTGTGCCGATTGTTTTTGGCGATGAATTTGACGCCCATAGCGCGATAGAGATGGAGTTTGAAGGCGGATATTTAAAAAGCTATCGCCAGATTCTTCGCAGATACAGTGCGAGCGAAGAAACGACTCTCACAGAGCCGACGTATGATGCAAAGATATTTGATTCGTTGAGCGAAGAAGAAAAGATGCAGGGAATCGAAAAGCTGTTTGAGGCATATGACGATGACGGCAGTGAGGGAGAAAAAAAATCATCGTGGTTTGTTAAAATTAAAGAAACAGATGGCTACAAACGCTAAAAAATGATGTGGCGCAGTTATGTGCGCCTATTTTGAAATATACCAAGGGGGAATTGCGATGCCACGAAAAGCGGCAAATCCAAAAAATACAAGGCGGGATAGAGCGGCAAAAAAGAGTGCGCCTTCAAAAAAGAATACGGCAGTGCGCTTGGCAAAAAAAGATACATATAATGATGAACCGCGTTATTTTGAATTATCGGGAATTGTTATAATTGCGATAGGACTTTTATTTGGTGTATGCCTGTATACGCCGTATGCCGGATATGTAGGAGAGGCGCTTCGTTATTTGCTTGTCGGCTTATTTGGTTCTCCTGCGATGAGTGTTCCTGTATTTGTAATAGGCTGTGCTATATATCTTATGGTAAGGCGCGATTACAACAGAATGTACATAAAGCTTTCGCTTTGTATAGTAATTATGCTGTGCTTTAGCGTGATGTGGCAGATATTTGGGACTAATGCGCAAAATGAAAGTTTGTTTGAAGCTTTTGAGCTTGCTAACCGTACGGCTGCAGGTGGCGGCATATTTGGTGCAATGATTGCAAATCCTCTGGTATCGGCACTCGGACGTTGGATTTGTGCAATTATATTTATAACAATAACTCTTATCCTTATGATTTTTCTGTTCAAGATTTCGCCACTGCGTCTTATTGCAGGTTTCTGGAACGGAGCAAAGCGCGAGGCCCGCGAAATACAAAGCGAGCGTTCGTATGAGCTTGGAAAACGTGCCGGCGGGGCTGTGAAGTCGGCTGCTATTGCGGTAGATGAGGGATTAAGACCGCTGCGTCAGCGCTCCATTGATGTCGATATCGAAACGGGAGAAATAAAAGAAAAAAGCAAAAAGAAATCGAAAAAGAGTACATCAGAGGTGGAAGATTCTGATACAGTAGCTACATCAATTGATGGTGATTTAGATGTACCTGTATTTGATGCTATTGCAAAAAAGATTGCAGAGCCTGAAGAAGAGGAAATTATAAGTGCATCAGAACTGCTTGGTGGCGACAATGATAATGCAGATGGCAGTGCAAAAGCACAGGCATATGAAAATGATGATTTTGCCGCTTCGGGCGAAATAGAAAATACGGCGCAAAACAGCGCGCCGAAGCGTGTAGAAAAATTAAGCGCCGAAGCAGAGGCAAACCTGCGCGAGCAGCTTGATGATAATATGAAGGCGATCCCGATTCCATACAAATTCCCGCCATCTTCGCTTTTGACGGCAGGAAAAACAAAGCGTGGAATCGATTCACGTGAAGAACTTCGCGAAACAGCAGTAAAGCTTGTTGATACACTCAAGAGCTTTGGTGTAGATGTAAAGCTTTTACAGGTAAGTCGCGGACCAACGGTTACGAGATATGAACTTGCGCCGAGTGTCGGCGTAAAGGTAAGTAAGATAACTAATTTATCTGATGATATAGCGCTTAATCTTGCAGCGGCGGCAGTAAGAATAGAGGCGCCGATTCCGGGCAAGGCTGCAATCGGAATTGAAGTGCCGAATAAGGAAATTACAAGCGTCGCATTGCGCGATGTTATTGAATCGGATGAGTTTAAGGTAGCAAAATCGAAGCTTTCAGTTGCGCTTGGAATGGATATTGCGGGCAAGGCAATCATTGGAGATATTGCGAAAATGCCCCATGTACTTATCGCCGGTGCAACAGGTTCGGGTAAGTCTGTATGTATTAACTCAATTATAACGAGCATTTTATATAAAGCTGACCCGAACGAAGTGAAAATGATTATGATTGACCCGAAGGTCGTAGAGCTTGGCGTATATAACGGCATACCGCATCTTTTGGTACCTGTTGTAACAGACCCGAAAAAAGCTGCCGGTGCACTCGGATGGGCAGTGAGCGAAATGACGCGTCGATATAATCTTTTTGCAGAAAATGGCGTTAGAGATTTAAATGGTTATAATGAGGTGCTTGAACTTGACGGCGAGGCAAAATTGCCGCAGATTGTTATAATTATAGATGAGCTTTCAGACTTGATGATGGTTGCGCCAAAGGAAATTGAAGATTCAATCTGCCGACTTGCGCAGATGGCACGTGCGGCGGGAATGCACCTTCTTATCGCAACACAGCGTCCGTCTGTTAACGTTATTACGGGCGTTATTAAAGCAAATATTCCGTCGCGTATTGCCTTTGCAGTATCGAGCCATATCGATAGCCGTACGATTCTTGACGCGGCAGGAGCGGAAAAGCTTTTAGGCAAGGGCGATATGCTCTTTATGCCAATGGGTGCATCGAAGCCTACACGAATTCAGGGTGCATTTATATCTGATAAAGAGGTCGAAAAGATTGTTGAGTTTATAAAGGATACATCAGAGGCCAGATATGACGAGGACATCAAGGAAAAGATTAACTCAACGGTAGAAATTGAGCCGGACGATACCGACTGCGATGAGCTTTTGCCAAAAGCTATCGAAATAGCGCTCGCATCAGGGTCGATATCTACTTCGATGGTACAGCGCAGACTCGGCGTAGGATACGCAAGAGCAGGACGTATTATTGACCAGATGGAAGCCCGCGGAATAATAAGCGGCGCCGATGGAAGTAAGCCGAGAAACGTGCTTGTAAGCGCAGAAGATTTAATGTAGAATAAAATTATTGCCGTATAGAAAGGAGTAGTCGTGTCTAAAAGGATTTCTGTACGGCAATACTATTTTATGAAAAATATAAAGGAATGATTATTATGAAGAAACAGGAAACAAATGGCCGAGAAAGCTTTTCGTCAAGACTTTCTTTTATACTGATATCTGCAGGCTGTGCGATAGGACTTGGAAATGTGTGGCGATTTCCGTACATTGTCGGACAGTATGGCGGAGCTATATTTGTAATGATTTATCTTATTTTCCTTTTGGTATTGGCTCTTCCTATACTCACGATGGAGTTTGCGGTTGGCCGTGCAAGCAGAAAAGGTGCTACGGAGTCATTTCGTGCTCTTGAGCCGAAGGGCAGTAAGTGGCATATAGTCGGATACTTCGGTATAGCAGGAAACTATTTATTGATGATGTTTTATACGGTAATTGCAGGGTGGATGCTTGCATATTGCGCAAAAATGATAAGTGGCGAATTGTCCGGCGTTAATTCGGAGCAGATATCTGCCGCATTTTCAAATCTGACGGCAAATCCCTATCAGATGCTTTTTTGGTGTATGCTTGTAATTGTTATATGCTTTGGTATATGCTCGCTTGGACTAAAAAACGGACTTGAGCGTATCACAAAAACTATGATGATATTTCTTCTTGCAATTATGATTGTACTTTGTGTGCGCTCGCTGACACTTCCATCGGCATCGCAAGGCATATCGTTTTATTTAAAGCCTAATTTAAACAGATTTCTCGAAGCGGGCATCGGGGAAGTTGTTTTTGCCGCTATGGGACAAGCCTTTTTCACATTAAGCGTTGGAATCGGCTCTATGGCGGTGTTTGGAAGTTATCAGAGCCATGAGCGAACATTGTATGGTGAAGCGTTGTATATAACGGTTCTTGACACGCTTGTGGCATTCGTATCGGGACTTATCATTTTTCCTGCATGCTTTTCATACGGTGTTGCGCCGAATCAGGGACCGAGCCTTATATTTATAACGTTGCCGCACGTATTCAACTCAATGCCATACGGTAACATATGGGGCGCGATGTTCTTTGTCTTTATGTCGTTTGCGGCGCTCTCAACCGTAATTGCAATTTTCCAAAATATTATTGCATATTTTAATGACAGCTTTGGTTGGAGCAGAAAAAAGGCAATCATAATAAACATCATACTTATAACGATACTTTCCTTGCCATGTATATTAGGCTTTAATTTGTGGAAGAGTGCCCAGATACTTGGAGCGGGAAGCACTATACTCGATTTTGAGGATTTTATTGTGAGCAATAACCTTTTGCCACTCGGCGCACTTGCATACTGCCTGTTTTGCACGACGCGCTATGGCTGGGGATTTGATAATTTTATGGCTGAAACAAATATTGGCGAGGGAAAAAAATTTCCGAAATGGACAAGATTATATCTTACTTACGTTTTACCGCTGATTATAGGGTATATATTCATATACGGTTATATCGTAATGTTTTAAAGAAGACGCAAAAAAGGAGATGCAGGTGCATCTCCTTTTTATATTGTTCAAAGGTGTATTGTCTATTTTTGAAGTTCTTTTATGCAGTTTGGGCAAACGTTTTTGCCTTTAAAAACAAACAGGTCTGTGGTATCTGCGCAAAATGTGCAGCAAGGCTCGTGTTTTTTAAGAATAATTGAATCGTCGACTACATATATTTCAAGTTTGTCACCTTCCGAAATGTCAAATGTGCGGCGAAGCTCTATCGGAAGCACAATTCTTCCAAGCTCGTCCACTTTTCTTAATATACCTGTAGATTTCATAGAAAAAAACTCCCTTCATACTAAAAAAGATTTCATCGCTTTGTATCAAGCGATATCTACAAGTATATTTTAACATGATTATAAAGGTTAGTCAACAATTTTTGGAAAATAATGCAAATATTTGGCAAAAAATGTTTATTTTAATTTTAAAAATCGAATTATGTCTTTGTATGTAAGTGAATATTTACTTTCAATCAATATTCCGACAACACCGCCCAATGTGTTAGTAATTAAGTCGGTAATATCAGATATTCCAATAGCAAGTGCGTATTGAAAAGTTTCGAAAAATAAGCTTACTAAAAAAGTGATTATTATCTTTAGATACAGTTTTGTTTTCAAAATTTTCTGAATAAGTACACCAAAAGGAACAAAAACCAGGAAGTTTAAAATTGCATCAAATAATGGTATAAAAAGCAGCTTAAAATTTTTAAAATAAAAGGGAATTATGTAAATATCTCTGACTTTTTGAATTTCCGATAAAGAAAAATTAAGCTTAAAAATTATAAGCCATATTAGAAAAATGCAGTATGAAATAAAGACAACTATATCTCGCTTTTTTTCTTGCATTTATTTGCCTCCTTCTATAATTGAACTATACACTTAAATTATAGCAATATGATTACAAGAAATCAAATAAAAATTTTGACAATCAAAAAAGCCCTTAAAATAAGGGCTTTTGGATTGCGTGATTATTCCCACTCGCTCCTGATAAAGAAATCTTAAACAATTCTGTTTAGAGATTTTATCACGAGGTATTGTAGTTATCTGTATTATCCACAACCTATGGACTATCCGATTTTTTGTTGCCATATTGTTGCCATTGGACAGTTCATATTATACATCAAAGCCACAATAAAATCAATGCTTTTGCAAAAATTAGTTATATAAATTTTGCCTACATAATTTTTAACTTAGTATGTGGAACAATAGCTGTGCGAAATCGCCCTTTATATACGGTTTTCAAAAACCAAAATTTACAAGGTAAGGATTTTATATTTCCACCCTCAAAAATAGGTTTCTATCGTTCTACTTTTGTCACGCAATAGAGGTTAAAAACGCTCATTTTATGCGGTTAAAATATGCAAAAAACATAAAGGTAATGGTTTTATATTCAAAGCCTCAAAAATGAGCTTCTATTGCGTTACACAGTATGCAAATAAAATCGTGATACCTTTTACTCATTAAGCAAATTGTACCACGATTTTTTCGGTTACATATTTACAACTTTGGTTGCGATTTTTTCTCTGAATGAAATATCGTGTTCGACAAATATCAGCGTTGGCTTATACTCCAAAATCACATTTTCGATTTGTATTCTCGAAAAAATATCAATAAAGTTTAACGGTTCGTCCCATATATACAAATGTGCCTTTTCACATAAACTTTTTGCAATCAAGACTTTCTTTTTCTGTCCGCTGCTGAAATCGGATATATCCTTGTCAAACTGTTCCCTTGAAAAGTCGAGTTTCCTCAAAATTGCTTTGAGTAAGCTTTCATCAATTCCGTTGTTTTTTGCAAACACTGAAAGGTTGCCCTGTAATGTATCGGTGTTTTGCGAAACATAGGAAAATTTAAGCCCATTGCCTATACACACATCACCTGTGTATTTGATTTTTTCACCACATAGCAGTTTCAAAACACTTGATTTTCCGCAACCGTTTTTTCCGCATAAAGCAATCCTATCACCATTTTTAATTTCAAAACTGATATTTTCACAAATTTTATTATTATCATAGTATAAAGAAAGATTGCTTACATCTGCCAGCCTATCTTTTGTATAGATTGCAGGAGCTAACGCAAGTGCTTCGTATTCCTCTATGTTGTGTAACAATTTTGACTTTTCCGAAATAGCTTTTTCTTGTCTTGCTTCAATGCTTTTTGAGCGTTTCATTGCTTTAGCAGCCTTATGACCTACATAACCCTTATCTAATTTTAAGCCGGAATTGTTAGTATTGTATTTGCTCATTTCTGCCATATCAGACCACGATGCACTACGCTTTGCCGCCTGTGATAGTTTTGAAATTTCTTTTTGTAATTTTTTGTTTTCATTCATTTCAAAATTATCTTGCAGGGTTTTGTTTTCAAACCAAGTAGAAAAATTGCCTTTTCGTACTTCTATATTTGTTTTATTTACAGATAAAATATGGTCTGTGCAAGTATCGAGCAATTTTCTGTCATGCGAAACTAATATAAACCCCTTTTTTCTGCATAGATAATCGCCTACAATTTTTCTCGCATTTTCGTCTAAATGATTTGTAGGCTCATCTATAAGCAAGAAGCTGTTTGAAACAAGAAATAGTGCTGCAAGTAAAACCTTCGTCTGCTCTCCGTTTGATAGTGTGAAAAAAGGTCTGTATAAAACATCAAAATCAACTTCGAGCAAAGATATTTCACGCATAAATTCCCAATCCTCGCAATTAGGGCAAATATCATAGAAAATTTCTATTGTGTTTTTGGTTTTATCCTCAACTTCATACGGGAAATATTCAAAGCTAACAGATGCAGTTATATTTCCGCTATATTTGTATTTACCCAACAGAATATTCAGAAATGTGGTTTTACCTCTGCCGTTTCTGCCAACAAAACCTAATTTCCAATCTGTATCAATCTGAAAACTTGTGTTTTCAAATACATTCTCATAACTTCCGTCATAAGCAAAAGTTAAATCTTTTACATTTATTAAAGACATTATTATCACTCCTCTAAAACTGTATTTCCAAATGTTTTGAGTTGATATTACCGGCAGTAATGATACTTCAAGCAACCACTGCCAAAACAAATCAACCTTGCTTGAAGATAAATATGTGTAATAGATATTTTATCGTTCATTAAAACACCTCCCAATGCAAAAGAAAAGAGCCATAAGAAAGCATTTTCCTATGACTCAAATAAACAGTATAATATTATTTATACAGCGGAGTTATAGATATAGCTTTCCTGCTTTCACGAAAACAAAATAACGGCTCTTTAGCCCTATAATGTTAAACATAAATTAGCAAGAAAAGTTAATCATTTGTCCGCCTCCAAATCTTTTCTTAAATTATACTACATATTACTCCAAAAATCAATAGTTAGAATATATAAATTTTATAATGTTTTGTCATTTTTATTATGCTAACCACCCACACAGGAATGTGGCACATTCCTGTACCAGTGATTAAAGGGATATTTTATCTTTCAATTTCCTTGCTGCTTTTACTTCTGTTTTTGCCAAGCCTTGTTATTTCTTTCAGCCATTGGTTTATTGTTTCTTTGCCGAAATGATTTCGTATTCTGTCAAAATCTCTGACCTTAACCTCTGCTTTTGATAGTGCCATATTTTTATACCACAGCCGATTTTCAAGCTCTTTATTTTTCTGTTCTAACGGTCTGATTTTTGCTTCTGCCTGTTCAGCAAGTTTTTCCGCCCTATAACACCGCCTTGCAAGGTTTTCAATTATTTTCATAATACGCTTTATGAACGGCTCTATAAATTTTGTTTTATATGTCTTTGCCGTCATCAATGACGGAGGCTCCGGTATATCAAAATCGTCATTGTTTTTGATTTTTTGTACTGTAAGATGTGCATATTCTTCTGCCTGCTTATATGCTGACATTGTTTGCAACAAGTCTTTCTTTTGTTCTTGCAGATTTTCGACTTCCTCTATGAGCTTATCTCTCTTAAATTCGCTAACGGATTTATGCTTTTCGTGAGTTCCTTTCTGCTCCCATTCAATGCCGTGTGTAAGCATTATTTTTGATAAAACTTCCTTTTCGGAATCACGCCATTGATTAAGCTCCGTATCACTCCGACCTGTTCCGCTAAACCCTTGCTGCTTTAATGCACCTTTCATTGATACCCTTGTGTCAAGTCCTCGTTTGCTGTCCGTAGTGAACGGAACAAAATCAATATGTAAATGCGGTGTTGCTTCATCCATATGTAAGTGAGCAGAGAATACATATAGGTTTGGATTTCTTTCTTGAAAGCCTTTCATATAGTCGTCAAGGATTTTCTTTGCAAGTTGTCCGTTTTCCGTTTCAGCACCCATATTATCCTTATCGCCGATTTGAATTATTATCTCCGTAAAAGGTTTTTCCTGTTTGCTCTCTTGACTTATCTTTTTATAATAATTTTTGATAATTCTATCCGAGCGAGTTTGTTTTGCATTGTATCTTTTTACGGCATCATCAAATAATTTATGATATACTGTTCTGATGTTTTCATTGCAGTACACAACATTATTTTTTGTCCGTTCCTTGTCAACATTTTGTGCCGTAAATTTTCGGTCATTATGATTAACCGAGCCTTTACCTGTCATTATGGATATTGTTCTTTGCATATTCATTTTCACCTCAATTCTGTTAGAGTGGGTACTCTTTTATAGTAATTTTTCTTGCGTTACTTTTGTCAAAAGTAACGCAAATGCACTTTTGTCAGCAGAGCCAACAAAAATGCGGCAATCTACGATTGTTTGCGCTCTTGCAGAGGGCTTGTTCGGCTACCGCCGAAGTGTGTGCTGCTTGTGGCTACACACACCGCAAACGGCAGATATTTTTCAACAAAAATTCCGCCGTCTGCAATGGTGGAGAACGCTCAAAATTTTCTCGTTCTCACCTATCTGCAATCCGTCACTTTCGTTCCTTAATTGCCTACACGGGAATGTGGCACATTCCCGTAAATATCTCTTAAAGAGGAATCACCACCTGAAGCTCTCAGGTACACCTCTTTCATCGAGATATTTTTTGCGTGCTTCCTCACGCTCCTGCTCTGTGGGAGCAGTTTTATATGTGGTGTAATACTCACGCATTACCATTAAATTTAATTTGTTTTCAAGCTCATTTTTTATATCTTCCTCAAGCTCATACATTTCTGCAAAATGATAGCGAATCAGATTTAGAAAAAGCTCTCTTGAAATTTGTACTTTCTTCATATCCTATCCAATCCTTTCCTATCCAAAAATCCGTGTCGGTCTGTGACGGTGGTGACGGTGTTTTTAGTACCGCCACCACTATCAAAATCATCGACACGACCGACGCACACCGTCACGCAAAATTCAATTTTCTATAAGTGAAAATTTCACTCTGCGACCTGCGTGATACCTGCCATACTCATATCGTATGCCGTACTCATTGAGTAACCGCCCTGCGTTTACATTGAGCTTTAATGTCAAAACATTTGCAGCCATATCAACCTGTAATTTCTCAACAAGCTCGGTAGGACTTCCCGACCAT
The DNA here is from genome assembly GCA_045541115.1 of Candidatus Aphodoplasma sp. Classification (GTDB taxonomy): domain Bacteria; phylum Bacillota; class Clostridia; order UBA1381; family UMGS1253; genus Aphodoplasma. The sequence goes on along the minus strand of JAZQIM010000011.1, from coordinate 104,897 downwards.
TGTGGATTGTTTGAAGTTATAAACTTTGCAACCGCTTCCAATACCGGTTCCGGTGGTTCTTTCCATAACTCCGTTTCCAACCTTTCCAAATTCCACAACAGTTTTTCCGTATCTCTCTCAAGATACAACTTTTGGTCTTGCTGATCCCTGCCGGATATTTCAAGAACTGCATTGTTTGAAGTGCGTTTTTCCTTTTGTAGCATAAACGCTCCGTCTGCTGCTCCGAGCAATCCGTTTGTACCCGAAATCATATCAAATTTATCGTCTGCCTGTTGCTTTCTTGTGTGATGAACAAGGAGCAGACATACGCCGAAATTATCAGCAAATTTTTTTAGCCTTGTTATGACTTCGTAATCATTAGAATAGCTATACTTATCACCGCCGAACTCTCTGACCTTTTGCAAGGTGTCAATAATAATCAGCTTTGTGTTAGTATGCTCATTTACAAATCTGTTAAGCTGTTCGTCAAGTCCGTTTCCAAGCTGACCTGCATTTACGGCTATAAACAAATCGTCTGTGCTTTCTTCACCGAACATTCGATAAAAACGCTCCTGCAATCTTCGGTAATCATCTTCAAGAGCAAGATATAAAACTGTACCTTGTTTGACATCAAATCCCCATAGGCTTTTACCCTTGCTTATGTGGTATGCAAGCTGTGCCATTAAAAAGCTCTTTCCAAGTTTAGGTGCTCCCACAAAAAGATATGTTCCCGGATAGAGCAAGCCGTCAATAATCGGCGGCCTGTTCCTGTAAACTGTGTCATAAAGTTTATCCATAGAAACTGTTTTCAAATATGACGGCTCCAAACTTCTTTGAAATTCTTCTTGCATTTCTTGAAAAATATCATCAGAAGCATTGCAATTTTCGTCATAATCGGTTATAATAGTGTTGGTTTTAATACTATTTGACTGTTCTTCATCTGCGCCAACAGATGTAATCGGAGCAGTCATTTCTTTTTTGGTGTTCATTACTCGCCCTCCTTTAAGCCTTGCAGAGTTAAGGTAATCAACTGAATTGTTTGCAGTAATTCCTCTGTCACATTATCGTTTTCGATACGCTTCAACTCGGTTAATACATTCTGCAATTCATCTTTGAGTGCCTTATATACTCTCGGATTTCCCACCACAACAATGTCTTGACATAAACATCTGCGATAGCAATATTCTTGTTTCGGTAGTCCCGATAACTTTACTGCCTTGTTTATTAGTTCGTTTTCTTCGGCTGATACCCGAAACCCTACTGTGATATTTCTCCATCTTTTTTGGCTATCTAAATTTTTAGCTGACATTTTCTTCATCTCCTTTTCTGATTGTGCTTAATTTATCTGCCATTTCCGTTTGTGTTGTCGGAAACAGATGTGCATATCGGTATGTTATATCAATGCTTTCGTGTCCTACTCGGTCAGCAATGGCAACCGCTGAAAATCCCATTTCTATTAAAAGGGAAATATGCGAATGACGAATATCGTGTATCCTTATGCGTTTAACCCCTGCTGCCTTTGCTCCCCTTGTCATTTCGTGATGAAGATAGCTTTTTGTTATTTCAAACATTCTTTCATTAGGCTTGATGTGGTAAAGCTGTTTGATATAATCTTGTATTTCTTCACCGAGAAAATCGGGCATTTTGACAACTCGATTGCTCTTTGGTGTTTTCGGATCTGTTATCACATCTCGTCTGTCAAAACGCTGATATGATTTTGTAATTGCAACCGTACATTTTTCAAAATCGAAATCTGACGGTGTTAATGCTAATAACTCGCCCTCACGAATACCGCACCAATATAATATTTCAAAGGCATAATATGAAACAGGCTTATCCATAACCGCCTCTGCAAACTTTTTATATTCCTCTTGTGTCCAAAACTGCATTTCTTTGTTCTTTTCCTTACCCATATTACCGACTTTTGCTGCCGGATTTGAAGATAATCCGTAAAACCTTACTGCGTGATTGAAAATTGCACTTAATTGATTGTGAAGCGTTTTAAGATATACAGGGGAATATTTTTTGTTATCACTCTTAACGGAATTTATCATTTCATTTTGCCAAGCAATAATATCCTTTGGCTCAATTTCACACATCTTTCTGTTCTTGAAATATGGTAAAATCTTTGTTCGCATTATATGCTCCTTTGTGTGCCAAGTGTTTTCTTTAATACGACTTTTCATATCTTCCGTATATGTATCAACGAAGCTCGCAAAGGTCATATCCAAATCAGCCTTTGTTTTATTAAGCTGCTCCCGTTCCCAAGCCTGTGCTTCTCTTTTGGTAGCAAAGCCACGCTTTTGTGATTGTCTGCGTTCACCCTTCCAATCAGTGTAGCGATATATAACTCGCCAAGTATTTGTTTTTTCTTCCTTGTAAACTGCCATATTTTACTCATTCCTTTCATCATATTTATCTGTGCCATAGCACGCTTTTTCTAAAAAATATCTTCTGTTGATACGCCCTGAAACCACCAAAAAGCCTTTTTCCTTTAACTCTGCGTTAAGGCTTCTGACAATTTTATATGCGTATGATTTTGATACGCCGAGAATTTCGGCAACATCTTCTACTTTAAGAAAAGTGTTATTTGCCATATTTTTCACCTCCTTGCGCGATAAATTAAACTTATATGTTTAAGTCCAATATCATTATACTAAACATTTTTGTTTATGTCAAGTGGTTTTTGAAAAAATATTAAACTTTTTTGTTTATATTATCTTGACAAACACTAAACATATATGTTATACTACCTATAAGAAATTGAAAAGGAGCAGTAAATTATGGCAATAGGTGAAAGAATACGCTTTTTACGCAATCTTAAAGGTATGACACAAAAATGGTTAGGTATGGCAGTCGGTTTTGATGAAAAGACTGCTGATATTCGTATGGCACAATATGAATCAGGCACAAGAACACCGAAAGAGAATTTAACAAATGACCTTGCCAAAGTGTTAGAAGTTTCTCCTGCTGCCTTAAATGTTCCCAACATTGACAGCTATGTTGGCTTAATGCACACTCTCTTTGCATTGGAAGATATATACGGCGTAAAAATTGAAGAAACAGACGGAGATGTTTGTTTGCGTGTTGATACATCAAAAGGCAACTCTGCCGCTAATCTTCATAAAATGCTTTTTGCTTGGCTTGAAACCGCCAAAAAGTTTTATGACGGCAATATCACCAAAGAAGAATATGACGAATGGCGTTATCATTACCCCGAATTTGATACAACACAAAAATGGGTTAAAGTTCCGTCACAACAAATCAGCGATATTTTCACCGAAGCAAAAAAATCTTCTAAAAGCAAATAATCTGTATCATTTTCAATAAATTAAAAATGACAAGACAAAAAGAGCTAACCGATTTTACAAAAAATCAGTTAGCTCTTAATTATTATGAATAATACAGATGTTGCCAAATCGTTGCCAAAACACCTTTTAATTTTCGAAAAACCCAGTATTTATGCGGTGTTCAGCCATTTCGTACATCATTCCCACTCAATTGTGCCAATCGGCTTTGGTGTAAGGTCAAGAAGTACGCGGTTTATACCATCGACTTCATGAGTAATACGGTTGGTAATTTTATGAAGAATCTCGTACGGAATTTCCTCAATTGTAGCGCTCATTGCATCTTTAGTATTTACCGCACGGATAATTGCCGGCCAGCCTTCATATCTTTTGTCGTTTTTAACGCCGACACTTGTAAAATCGGGGATTGCAATAAAATATTGCCAAACTGTTTTGCTAAGGCCGCAAATGTCGAATTCTTCGCGCAAAATTGCGTCCGCTTCACGAAGAGCAAAAAGTCTGTCGCGAGTAATAGCGCCGAGACATCTTACGCCAAGACCGGGGCCGGGGAATGGCTGACGGTCAACCATTTCATCGGGAAGACCGAGCGCTTTGCCTACGACTCTTACCTCGTCTTTATAAAGGAGCTTGACAGGCTCAACGAGCTCAAGCTTCATATCCTCCGGAAGTCCTCCGACATTATGATGTGCCTTTACACCATCACTTTCCAAAATGTCAGGGTAGATTGTACCTTGCGCCAAAAAGTCAACATGGTCAAGCTTTTTAGCCTCTTCATTAAATACTTCTATGAACTCTGCGCCAATAATCTTTCTCTTCTTTTCAGGATCGCTGACGCCCGAAAGCTTATCTAAAAATCTATTGGTTGCATCGATGTAAATAAGGTTTGCATCAAGGCCGTTTTTGAAGACTTCGATAACCTGTTCGCTTTCGCCTTTGCGCATAAGTCCGTGGTTAACATGCACACAAACGAGCTGTTTGCCGATTGCTTTAATAAGAAGTGCGGCAACGACCGAGCTGTCAACGCCGCCGGAGAGTGCGAGCAAAACCTTTTTGTTACCTACCTGCGCACGAACCTGTGCAATTTGTTCTTCAATAAATTTGTCTGCTAATTGTTTAGTTGTGATACGCTCCATTGTATCAGGTCTGACATTTGAGTTCATAATTTTATCCTCCTGTTTTACTTTAGTCAAAAAGTGGTGTTGAGAAGTATCTTTCTGCCGTATCAGGTAGTACCGTGACAACGGTTTTTCCTTTGCCCAAAACTTTTGCAAGCTTTATTGCGGCTGCAACATTCGTGCCACTTGAGATTCCGCACATAATGCCTTCTTTTGATGCAAGCTCTTTGGCAGTTGTGATAGCTTCTTCGTCCTTAATAAGACATATATTATCAAATATGTTCTGGTTAAGTATAGGCGGAATAAGTCCGTCTCCGATTCCCATCTGGATATGTGTACCGATTGAACCGCCGGAAAGGATTGCGGCGTGTTCTGGCTCGACAGCCCAGATTTTTATGTCGGGATTTTTCTCTTTTAGTGTTTCGCCAATGCCCGTAATAGTACCGCCGGTACCTATGCCTGAACAAAAGCCGTGAATAGGTTTGTTTACCTGTCGTAATATTTCGACGCCGGTAATATTACGTTGAACAGCGACGTTTGCGGGGTTTTCAAATTGCTGCGGAACAAAAACATTGGGATCATCTTTTTGCATGCTAAGAGCAGTTTCGAGACATTCGTGGATACATTCGCCGATATTTCCGGCGTCGTGAATAAGAATGACCTCTGCGCCGTAATGCTTTACAAGAAGCATTCTTTCCTGACTTACAGAATCGGGCATTATAATTTTTGTCTTGTATCCTTTAACTGCGCCTACTAAAGCGAGACCTATGCCCTGATTACCGCTCGTCGGTTCGACGATTATAGTATCTTTATTTATTATTCCTTTTCTTTCGGCATCGCAAATCATATTGTATGCGGTTCTTGTTTTGATTGAGCCACCAACATTTAGACCCTCAAACTTAACAAGAATTTCTGCATCATCAGGACTTGACATATGTGAAAGACGTATAATGGGAGTGTCTCCCATTGCCTCCAAAATATTATTGCAAATCATTTTATTACCTCAAGTCTTATAATAAAATTTTCTATACACAAATATTATATTCTCATCTATTGCTTATGCTACTTTCAAGCGATTTTTATAACAGGTTTTTTCTTAACGTCTCGGCATCTGACGGATGAAGATATGCAGGCGGAATATCAAATATTGTTTTGCAGCCAAAATCGCCTGCCTTGCTGAAGCGATATGCCGCCCTTGCACATGCGACGAGTACACTTGAAGTAAATTCCGGATTTGAATCAAGCTTTAAGCTATATTCAATAACATGGCTGTTTTCGCCTGTTTTGCCGCTTCTTAAAACGTGGCCGCCATGCGGAATTGTTGAGTGGTCACGCGTAAGTTCTTCTTCGCTTATAAAATGCACAATTGTATTATAGTCTGCAAAGTAGTTTGGCATTTCTTTAATCGTTTTTTCAATTAAAGAAAGGTCTGCGCCTTCGTTAGCAACGACAAAACATTCTCTGATATGCTTTTGTCTTGTGGTAAGATCCGGATTTTCCCCGTTTCGAACGCGCATCATTGCATCTTCCACAGGAATAGTATACTGCTTTGCATCTTTTACTCCGTCAATTCGTCTTATTGCGTCGGAGTGGCCCTGGCTAACGCCTTTGCCCCAGAAAGTATATGTGCATCCGTCGGGGAGAACGGCTTCGCCGATGAGTCTGTTTAAAGAGAAAAGACCCGGGTCCCATCCGCTCGATATAATGCTGACAGTTTTGCCTTCTTTGCTTGCATTATCTGTGTTTTCGAAATGCGTTGGTATTTTTGCGTGTGTATCAAAGCTGTCAACAACGTTAAAATACTTTGCAAGATAAGGAGTCTGCTCGGGAAGGTCAGTTGCACTTCCGCCACATATGATTACGGCATCAATTTTGTCTTTCATATTTAAAATGTCGTCTATAGAATATACGCTTGCATTATCTGCAGCGTTAAGTTCTGAAGGATTGCGGCGCGTAAATATGCCGACAAGTTCCATGTCGGGCGCGCTTTTAATTGCTTTTTGTGCACCTTTTCCGAGATTTCCATAACCGACAATAGCAACTCTTATTGTATCCATTTAGCTATTTTCCTCCTTGCATGTATTTTTATGGCATCAATGTAAAAAAACTATATTTATTAGTATATCATTTATTGTAGTTTCTTGCAATAAAAAAGTTACAAAAAATTACAATAAAAAATTATGTTATTTTTTTGTATTTATTGTAATTATGTCAAATACGTGCTATAATTAACGCATATGAAAATTTATCTTATTAAAGAAAGGGTGCGACAAATGAAAAGGCTGCGAATTATTATTGCTGTTATGTTGGCAAAAATAATATATTTTTTGTGCAAAATCTCAGGCTCGCGTGCATCGGCCGCTCCGGGAAAATACGCAAGCAAAATATGCCCTTATATTATAGATGTATTATCAAAAAAGGTTAAAAAGCAAATAATTATCGTGTGCGGTACAAACGGAAAGACGACGACAAATAACCTTATAAACACGACGCTTGTGCGTGCAGGATATAAAACTGTGTGCAACAGCACGGGTGCAAACATGATAAACGGAATTATAACGGCGTTTTGCGTGAAAGCATCGGTTTTTGCTTCGCTTGATGTGGATTTCGCCTGCCTTGAGGTAGATGAAGCGACGCTTCCGATACTGTTTAGCCATATTGAGCCCTCTGTTATTGTTGTTACAAATCTTTTTCGTGACCAGCTTGACAGATACGGAGAGGTTGAGACAACATCAAAGCTTTTGAAAAAGGCTTTTGATATGGCTCTCGGCGCAAAGCTCGTGTTGAATGCCGATGATCCCGTCACAGCAGTTTTTGGCGAAGGCAGAGATGCTGTTTACTATGGTGTTGACGGAAAAGTCGATATTCTTGGCTGTAATGAAATTCGTGATGGCGCGCTCTGTGCAAAGTGCGGCCATACACTGACATACGAATATTATATGTACGGACAAATCGGACGATACAGATGTGAAAATTGTTTAAACGAAAACCCGAAGGCCTCATATCTTGCGAAAAATATCTGCATAAATGAAGGCATACTTCATTTTGACGTTACAAGCGAAGGTTACATCGTGCATGCACAGTCCTCTGTTACGGGAATTTATAATGTGTATAATATGCTTATGGCTTTTGCCGCTACCAATATGCTCGGCATTGACAAAAAATTTATCATGGGCGTGTTATGCTCACAAAAGCCGCAGCCGGGACGTATGAGCAGATTTAATATAAAAGATAAGACGATATATCTTTTATTATCGAAAAATCCAATTGGATTTAATCAATCTGTTACTACCGTCATAAATGACAAGCGCGAGAAGAGCGTTCTGCTTGCATTAAATGACCGTCCGCAAGACGGCGAAGATGTTTCGTGGATTTGGGATGTTGATTTTGAATCACTCCTTAAGGGCGATGCAAAAAGGTATATAATAAGCGGTGAAAGACGCTATGATATGTATATCAGGCTTAAATATGCAAATTATGATGAAAACAAGATGAGTGTTTACGATACAACTGATTTGGCGCTTAAGGCGATTTTGGAAGGCGATGAGAAGATTAGCTACCTTCTTGTAAATTATTCGGCGATGTATCCAATGTACAAGGCGCTTAAGGCGATGGAGGAGGGTAAAAATGAGTAAAAAAAGCATTACTCTTTGTCACATTTACCCCGAGATTCTTAACTTATGCGGCGATACGGGAAATGTAGCAGCCATAAAAGACAGATGTGAAAAAAGAGGTATAGAGTTTATTGAGAAAAAGCTTTCGGTGGATATGAGCGTTGATTTTAGCGATGTCGATATTGTCATTTTCGGAGGCGGTACTGACAGAGCGGCTCTTTTGGTAAGCGAGCATCGCGATACGCTTGGCAGTGCGCTAAAGGAGTATGTCGAAAATGACGGCGTTTTGCTCGCACTTTGTTCGGGCTATCAGCTCTTAGGAAATTATTATGAATATGAAGGCAGAAAGATAGAGTGCTTTGGCGTTCTTGACATTGACACGAAACAGAGCGATAAAAGGTTTATAGGAAATGTCGCAATCGAGGTATGTCTTGGCGATGAGAAGGTTATTCTCGCAGGATTTGAAAATTATGCGGGATATACCGACATAAAAGGCCATAGCGCTTTTGGCAAGGTTATATTTGGATATGGAAATGACGGCGCGGGCAATAATGAAGGTGTGATTTACAAAAACACAGTGGCGACATATGTAAACGGGCCGATACTTCCAAAAAATCCCGAGCTTACCGATTTTCTTATAAAGGCGGCGCTTAAAAGGAAATATTCTTGCGATGCAGTAGATGAGCTTGAGAAGTTAGATGATATGATGGAAAAGAGAGCAAGAGAGTATATTATAAACAGGGAAAAAACCTTAAGAAAATAAATGCTATGAAGGGATGAAACAGATGATTGGTGTAATCGATTATAAAGCCGGAAACGGACCGAGCGTAAAAAGTGCACTTTCTCATATAGGAATTGATGCTGTTTTGACAGGGGACAGGCAGACGCTATCGCAGTGCAGCCATATTATACTTCCCGGTGTCGGCTCGGCAGGAGCGACGATGGATTCGCTTCGTGAGTTAGACCTTATAGATTTACTTTATGAGCATGCAATCGAAAAAAAGAAGATGTTTATGGGAATTTGCGTCGGATTGCAGGTTCTTTTTGAGAGAAGTGAAGAAGACAATGCGACGTGTCTTGGATGGTTTAAAGGCGATGTAGTAAGATTTGACGATGCAGACGTAAGAGTCCCGCAGATAGGTTGGAACAGCGCAAGATTTACCACGGACGATAAAATTCTTGACGGACTTTCAGGCGAAGAATATTTTTATTTTGTAAATTCGTATCATATCCGTCCCAAAGATAGCGAAATCGCGCTTGCATACACGAATTACAGCAAGGATTTTTGTTCTATGATACATAAAGACAATATTTATGCCTCGCAGTTTCACCTTGAAAAAAGCGGCGAGATAGGACTTAAACTTCTGAAGAATTTTACGCTTTTAGGAAGGGGAGAATAAGATGCTTACAAAAAGACTAATCGCGTGCTTTGACATACGAGATAAAATGGTAACAAAAGCGCACAAATTTCAAAATAACATTGACATCGACAAAGCTGAAGTCGTTGCCAAAAAGATTTATGCAGACCAGATAGACGAAATAATATTTTTTGATATACTGGCAAGCGCAGAAAAGCGTAAGATTGATATTGATACAGTAAAAATGGTAGCAGAAAATGTATTTGTGCCATTTACGGTGGGCGGAGGCATACGAAACCTTGATGACATGTATGAGGTATTAAAGGCGGGCGCCGAGAAAATAAGCATTGATTCGATGGCTGTGCGCAATCCGCAGATAATAAATGACGGTGCAAAGGCTTTCGGCAGACAATGCATTGTTTTAAGCATGCAGGTAAAAAAGGTTGATAAGAGCGAAAAGATACCGAGCGGATATGAAATTGCAATTGATGGTGCTCGCGTTTTTACCGGAATGGATGCTGTCGAGTGGGCAAAGCGCGGCGAAGCGCTTGGAGCAGGTGAGATATGCGTAAACTCTATTGATAACGACGGTACGCATCAGGGCTATGATATCGAGATTACGAAGATGATTTCAGATGCCGTAAATATTCCCGTAATCGCGTCGGGTGGTGCAGGAAAGCCGGAGCATCTGCTTGAGGTTTTCTCAAAGACAGGCGCATCTGCCGGCATTATTTCCTCGATGCTTTATTCACCAAAGATGCCAAGAAACTACCATGTAAAGGAAATTAAAGATTACCTTATTGCAAACGGTCAGCCGATAAGACCATATATATTATAATAACTATATAAAAAGAAAGCAGGGCATGCGCTCTGCTTTTTTAATACAAAAAAACGACGGGTAAGATACCCGTCGTTTGATTTGTTAAGCTTTAAATTACTCGAAAAGCTTGCTGTACTTTGTCCAGTGCTCATAGCGCTCTTTTGCTTGTTTTTCTGCTTCGTTAAATAGCTCATCAGCCTTTTCAGGGAACTTGCGAGCAAGTGAGCTGTAACGAACTTCGTTCATGATGAAGTCTCTGTATGAAGCGCTCGGATCTTTTGAATCCATTGTGAACGGTACTTTGCCCTCAGCACTGAGTCTTGGGTCAAATCTGAATGTCTGCCAGTATCCTGACATAACAGCATTCTTGATAACCTTTTGTGTATCTGTCATACCGCCCTTGATACCATGGTTAATACATGGAGCATAACCGATGATAAGTGAAGGACCGTTGTAGCTTACAGCTTCCTTGATTGCTTTAACTGTCTGAGCCATGTCATAGCCAAGAGCAACCTGTGCAACGTAAACGTAACCGTATGACATTGCGATTTCAGCAAGATTCTTCTTTCTGATCGGCTTACCACCTGCAGCGAACTGTGCAACAGCACCTGTCGGAGTAGATTTTGAAGCCTGACCGCCTGTATTTGAGTAAACCTCTGTATCAAATACCATTACGTTTACATCTTCGCCTGAAGCGAGAACGTGGTCAAGACCACCAAAACCGATATCATAAGCCCAACCGTCACCACCGAAAATCCATACAGCTTTCTTTGCAAGGAATTCTTTAAAGTCAAGAACTGCCTTTGCATCAGCGCTGCCGTCTTTTTCAAGTGCAGCGATGAGGTTAGCTGTATCAGCAGCGTTTGCTTCGCCATCATTATATGATGCCTTCCAAGCTTCGTAAGCTGCTTTTACATCAGCGTTATCGATTGCAGCGATTTGATTTGAAAGTCTTTCACGTAATTGTTTTGCAGCGATTTCCATACCAAGACCGTGCTCAGCGTTATCCTCGAAGAGTGAGTTAGCCCAAGCAGGACCATGACCATTGTGGTTGATTGTGTACGGAGTTGAAGGAGCGCTGCCACCCCAGATTGATGAACATCCTGTAGCGTTCGAGATATATGCACGCTCGCCGCAAATCTGTGTGATAAGCTTTGCATAAGGTGTCTCACCGCAGCCTGCACATGCGCCCGAGAACTCGAGTAGCGGCTGACGGAACTGTGAATTCTTAACGTTAAGCGGAAGTGAGAGCAAATCTTCTTTTACAGAAAGTGTGCGGCTGTAGTCAAAGCCTTTCTGAGCGTCAAGCTGTGTATCGATCGGCTTCATAACGAGAGCCTTTTCCTTTGCAGGACAAACCTTTGCACAGTTGCCGCAACCTGTACAGTCAAGTGTGCTTATTGCCATTGAGAACTTGTAGCCTTCCATGCCCTTACCGTTCATCTTAACAGATTTCATTGATTCAGGAGCATTTGCAGCTTCCTGCTCATTCATAACTGCAGGACGGATAACAGCGTGCGGACATACGAGTGAGCACTGATTACACTGGATACAGTTTTCCGGAATCCATTCAGGAACGTCAACTGCGATACCGCGCTTCTCATATGCTGCCATACCCTGCGGAAGATGACCGTCAACCATATCCATAAATGCAGATACAGGAAGCTTGTCACCTTGCTGCTTGTTACATGGCTCAAGGATATTCTGTACATATTCCGGAGCATCAGATGCTGCTTTTGCACAAGCATCTGTAGCATTTTTCCAATCAGCAGGAACATTAACTTTCTTAATGTTCTTTTCGCCTTCAACAATTGCAGCATGGTTCATGCTTACAATCTTTTCACCCTTTGCACCGAATGATTTAACAACGGCTGCTTTCATGTATTCAACAGCGTCTGCAAACGGAATAACGTCTGCGATCTTGAAGAATGCTGACTGTAAAACGATTGAAGTTTTGTTTCCAAGACCAAGCTCTTTTGCGATACCGATAGCATCGATTGTGTAGAGCGAGATATTGTTATCAGCAATATACTTCTTCATCTTTGCAGGAAGTCTTTCTGAAAGCTCTTTTTCGTCCCATGCGCAGTTAAGAAGGAAGCTGCCGCCCGGAACGAGATCTTCTACCATGTCATACTTATCAACATATGACGGGTTGTGACATGCTACGAAGTTTGCTTTATTTATAAGGTAAGTTGACTTAATCGGGTTTTTACCGAAACGTAAGTGCGAAACAGTAATACCGCCCGACTTCTTCGAGTCATATGCAAAGTAAGCCTGTGCATACAAATCTGTGTGGTCACCTATGATTTTGATTGAGTTCTTGTTAGCACCAACAGTACCGTCAGAACCAAGACCCCAGAACTTACATGCTGTGTTGCCTTCAGCACTCGTGTCAGCGCTGTCTTCTCTTGGAAGTGAAAGGTTAGTAACATCGTCTTCGATAGCGAGAGTGAAGCTCTTGATAGGCTCTTTTGCATCGAGATTTTTGTAAGTTGCGATAATGTCTGCCGGAACAGTGTCCTTTGAACCAAGACCGTAACGACCGCCGATGATAACCGGAGCGTCATTTTTGCCTGCATAGCAAGCACATACGTCAAGGTAGAGAGGCTCGCCGATTGAACCCGGCTCTTTTGTTCTGTCTAAAACAGCGATGCTCTTACATGTTGCAGGAACAGCCTTCAAGAATGCATCAACCGGGAACGGTCTGTATAGACGAATCTTTATAAGACCTACTTTTTCGCCCTTAGCGTTTAAGTAGTCGATTGTTTCTTCGATTGTTTCGCAAATGCTGCCCATTGCAACGATAACCTTTGTTGCATCAGGAGCACCGTAGTAATCAACAAGGTGATAATTTGTGCCGATTTTAGCGTTAACCTTGTCCATATATTCTTCTACGACAGCAGGAATGTTTTCGTAATATTTGTTACATGCCTCTCTGTTCTGGAAGAATATGTCGGGGTTTTGTGCGCTACCGCGAAGCACAGGATGCTCCGGATTAAGCGAACCATTACGGAATGCCTTAACAGCATCCATATCAACCATTTCTTTAAGGTCTTCATAATCCCATACTTCAATCTTATCAATTTCGTGTGAAGTTCTGAAACCATCAAAGAAATGAAGGAACGGAATACGTCCTTTAATTGTGGATAAGTGAGCTATTGCACCAAGGTCCATAACTTCCTGCGGACTGTTTGAGCAAAGAAGCGCATATCCTGTCTGACGGCAAGCCATAACGTCTGAATGGTCACCGAAAATATTAAGTGCATGTGAAGCTACGCAACGTGCACTTACGTGAATAACTGACGGCAAAAGCTCGCCTGCCATTTTGTACATGTTAGGAATCATCAATAAAAGACCCTGTGAAGCTGTGTAGGTAGTAGTAAGAGCACCTGCTGCGAGTGAGCCGTGAACAGCACCTGCTGCACCTGCCTCTGACTGCATTTCAACAACTTTTACAGGTTGACCGAAAATGTTTTCCCTGTTTTCAACTGCCCATTCATCAGTTACTTCAGCCATTACCGATGAAGGTGTGATTGGGTATATCGCTGCTACATCAGTAAAAGCGTATGATGCCCAAGCGGCGGCGTTGTTGCCGTCCATAGTTTTCATCTTTCTTGCCATGGAAAATCCTCCTCTATTGTATAAAATTTAAAATAAAAGTTTAATAATATTTTACCACCCAATATTATACCAATAAAAATATATACTGTCAAGCAAAATGAAGTGGCTTTTTAAGCTTTGGATATTATTTTAGGAAAATACAATTAAAAGGCGGGGTATGTGTGAAAATTAGACAAAAACTACATCAAAAAAACGCGGATATCTTATCCGCGTTTTTAATATATTTACGCGTTTGCGGCTGCATAAATCATAACACAAACATTTTCTTTAACAACCTGCTCAAGCTGGTCATAGCCTATCGGATTTTTACCAAGACCGATTTCAATTGTAAAGCCGGGCTTGTTAAATTCCTTTATGAACCAGTCTTTATACCCGCCAAATGCGGCGCTGCCGCTCGGAGTAGCCAATCTATAGCCGGAAAGACGAGAAAATTCCTGTGCAAGATCGTTTGCATTGGGCGGAACCGCACCTTCAAAATCGTAATATATTTCACGGCCCTGTGAATGATATGCTATCACGAGGTCAGGCATTATCTTTCTTGTTAATTCGGCAAGCGCACGGCTTTCTGGCTCGCTTTCGAAGGTCTCGCCGCCGTAGCGCGATGGCGCGGGACCAGGCAATATAGGCGAAAAGCTTGCATCGTAATTGTGATTTAAGTCGACACCGTTTATGTTTGCCTGCCATGTATTTGCAAAATTTATGTCGCCAAGCATCTGGCGAAGCTTCATTACATAAGGATTATCGTCGGGGATTTTGCCTGCAACAAGGTCGACTCCATCGGGATTAAGCATAGGTATTATGTACATTGTCGTTTGCTCACTGAGTGCGCGTGCGTTATAACCGCAAAGCTCGGTATCATTTTTTATTGCGTCGCCATATATTTTTACAAACGACATAATCATGGCACTCGTGAGCCACTCAAGAGAATGATGGGCGCTGACGTATATAACCTTTTTAGGACCTGTGCCTATTTTTATTGCATACAGTGGCCGCCCCATCACGCTTTGACCAAATTTAAAAAATTTCATAAACGGATAGTCACCAAAGAATTTTGAAATGTCGTCTAAGACATCTGCATAGGTGTAAATCATTTTTTCTCCTCCTAAAATTTTGTTATATAAAATTTAACTGCCAAAAAAGATGCGGCAGATTATGATGCTGTTTACTAATACGGCGATGTCGCATAAAAGTGCGCAGACAACGCTGTGGCGCGTCTTTTTTATGCCGACACTGCCAAAATACACAGCGAGTGTGTAGAAAGTTGTTTCAGTTGAGCCTGCCATTACGCAGGCAGTTTTTGCAATAGAACTGTCTGCGCCGAAACGTGATACTATATCGCTCACAAGTCCTATTGAGCCTCCGCCTGAAATGGGACGAAGTATCGATAATGGAATAAGATTTTCATTAAGACCTATCAGATTTGTAAAAGGACGAATCAGACAGATAAGAGCGTCGAGAGCGCCCGATGCACGAAGCATCGCGATTGCGCACATAAGAGCTATTATAGGCGCAGTTATAGATAAAGAGGTTTTAAGACCGTCTTTTGCGCCTGTGCAAAAACTGTCAAAGACATTTACACGCCTGATAAGTCCGAAAGCGATTATAGAAAATATTATAAACGGCACGATAAAGGAACAAAGCAATGCTATATTTTTCATAGTCGGTCCTTCTTGCCTTCAAAGGCACGGCATAACAGAATACCGAAAACAAGAGCAGGAAAGGAGCATAATAATGTAGGCAAAATAATGTCAAACGGATTTTGGCCGCCGGCCCCGCTTAAAATTGCTATCATTGTTGTAGGAATAAGCTGTATAGAGGCTGTGTTTATTACAACGAGCCGACACATAGCATCTGATGCGGCAGGGCTGTGATGATTTATATTATCGAGCTCTTGCATAGCCTTTATGCCGAGCGGTGTCGCGGCGTTACCCATGCCAAGCATGTTTGCGCTCATATTTGAAATAATTGCGCCTGCAGCGTCGCTGTTTGGGTTTATGTCCGGAAACAAAAGACGTATTATTGGACGTAATGTCTTTGATAAAAGATGAATAAGCCCTCCGTTTTCGGCAATTTTTAGTATGCCGCTCCAAAAGCACACCGCGCCCGTAAGAGATATTATAGTTGTTATTGCATCTTTTGATGCATCGAGAGCGCGAAGAGCAACTGTGTCCATTTGACCGTTTATTGCTGAGAATATAATTGAAAAAAGAATCATAAATGACCATATAAAGTTAAGCATTTAAAATCTACCCCCGCTTTCGCCCCAAAAGGCGGCGCACATCATTTTCGGTTACACAATTTGTCATAAGGATAAAAGATGTATATGTGATGCATATAACAAAAATGCCTGCTATAAGCTCTAAAATACTGTTATTAAATATATTATGAAGCAGTGCTTTGAGCGCATATAATATGAGAAAAGACATAAGTGCTGATACAAGTGGCTTTATGATAAAGGCTTTTATGTTAAAGGTGATATTTGTTACTTTTACGAGCCTGAAAATGCTCAGTGAAGATGTGAAAATGTTGCTTGCAAGCATAATAGCAATAAAAAAGTATACGCCAAACTTTGGTACAAAAAAGGTAATCAGAGTTATGCGTATCGCCGAGTTATATACGTTATAGCGTAAGAGGGTATTTTGCTGATTTAGCGCATTTAATATTCCGGCAATAATGCTTTCTATATACATAAATGGGACGATGGGAGCAAGTATTTTCATATAAGCGCCAACCTCGTCATTTTTATATATCAAACGGCCTATTTCTCCCGAATATGCCAAAAAAATTATGCCGATGAGAACAGAGCTAACAGATGTTATTAAAAGTGTATATTCTATTGTGTTTTTAAGTGATTTGTTCTGACGATTCTGCGCGTATAGGCTTATTTCCGGAATTAAAAGGGTGCTCAGCGCACCAAGAAATGATGACGGAAAAAACAATAGGGGCAGAGCCATGCCTTTAAGCGTGCCAAACTGCGAAAGTGAAAGTGAGCGCGAAAAAGTGTAGCGCGTAAGAGCATCCGGCACTAATATATTTTCTGTGCTGTGAAGAATAGTGTTTAAATATGAGCCGAGTGCAACAGGCACAAATATAGAAGACAATGAGCGAAGAACATGTGTTGGCTCATTTGTGCCTTTCGAGAGTGTGCGCTTGTCACGAAGGTATCCTATATATATGTATAAAAATGCGGCGAGCTCTGACACAGCGTTGCCGCAAACAACTGCTGCACATGCATAAGCAAGATTTTTAGTGCCTGTATATTTTAACAAGAGCATACAGGTTACAATACGCACAAGCTGTTCAAAGAGCTGTGAGTTTGAAGGAGTAGACGTTTTTCTTCGCGCGATAAAGTATCCTTTAAGACAAGACGATACGGCCATAAAGGGAAGACCTAAGGATAAGATTTTTAAAGACAGACACGCGCGCATATCGCCCAGCCAATTAGCAGATACAAAGTCTGCACTAAAGTACATGAGCGCACACGAAAGAAAGCCTAAAAATATACTTACACAAAGCGCTCGTGAAAGAATTTTGTTTACCGCCAATTTACCGCCGGAATCAATTTTTTCTGAAACAAGTCGCGTTACAGCGATGCTTATGCCCGATGAGGCGATAGCGCTTGCAAAGATGTATATGGAAAATATAAGCTGATGAAGCCCCATACCTTCGCTTCCTATGGCGTTTGATATGTAGATTCTGAAAAATATACCGATAGTACGAAGTATAATTGCCGTTGTTGTAAGTATGACGGCATTTTTAATAAAAAGTCTTTTTTTCAATGCAGCACATCCGTTTCACGCGTTTCTTGTAATATTTTTATATAGATATATATATTTTGATGTGTGCAAAAATATTTCGTCATTTACAAAAAAACAAACAAACAATTTTTATATGCGCGGCCGATTGATGCGAAAAAGTATTTGTGTTTGACATATGGGTATTATTTGTGATATAGTATATATTACCTTTATTGTCGTTTATAATAAGGAGCAGTAAAAAAGACTTGATTTTACGAGGTGGCAGGCGTTGGAAAATACTGAAAATAAGCCGACAAAAAAAGAGTATGTAGTATGTAATATAGTTTTGATTATGCTTTGTGCACTTATGAGCGTGCCCGGCTTTTTGGCAATAGCGATGTTTATATTGGCGCCTGCGTGTCTTTCGTACATATTTATACGTTTTCATTTAAGACACACAATTCTGCCGGTAATAATCACGGTTATGGTGCCGTCATTGTTTTCGCTCGGATTAAATTTTTCGGCACTTTTAGGCACAATGCCGATGGCGATAATGCTTTCCTATGCGATGAAGAGAAGGAAGGGACTTTTGTATACAGTATCGTTTGGAGCGGTAGGTCTATTAGTGTCGCTTGCGATAAGTTTTGCCATGTCGGGCGGAGTAGAGCAGCTTTTGGTTGTCGTTTCAGAGGCGATAGATGCAACAAGTGAGATATACACACTTCCCGGCGAATATGCAAGCATGGCATACGGTATGTTTACATCGCTTTTGCCGTCGATATTTATATGTATGGCGGCGGCGTGTTCATATATAGCGTTTTACATATGCATACGGGTATTAAAAAAGGCAGATGCATCGTATAAGAGTTTATACAGAGGCTTTTGCCAGATAAGAGCCGACAAGACATGTATGACAGCTTTTACGCTGTTTTTTATACTTAGCATGTTTACAGACGGCGCACTGAAAACAGCGCTTGTAAATATTGTGGTAATACTTATGTCATACACACTTGTATGCGGCTTATCTGTAGCAGTATTTTTTGCAAAAAAGGTCAAAAATGTTACTGCGAGAATTTTTGTTTACATACTGTTGTTTGCAACAGTTTTTGCCGCATCAAGCATTTATCTTTTTATAGGAGTTCTTGATGCATTTATAAATATTCGCGCGATATCCAAAGATGAATAATAGTGTGGAAGTTCATCTGGAAATAGAAAGGAAAATATTTTGCGATGAAGATGAAGAAAAATAAATGGTATTTAATAAATTTATACCGTGCACTAAGTGTAGCGCAGTGGTCTGTGCTCGTATGCGCACTACTCACATTCATAACAGGTCCTTTGTGGCTCGGAATTGTTGAGATTGTGTTGTTTTTAGTGTTATTTACACTAAGCATTTTAGAGCATAAGCGTCGTGACATGGATATAAGAGAATATGTGCAGACTCTAAACAGTCATATGGATACTGCGACGAGAGATTCATTGGTGAACATACCTTTCCCTATGCTTATTACACATCTTGACGGACGCGTATCGTGGTATAATCAGAGTTTTGCAAAAATTATAGACGGCGAGTCGCTTTTTGACAGAAATGTGACGGAAATAATTGAGGATCTTAATTGGAATGATGTGCTTCGCATGCAGGAGGGAATATCGCTTGATGTAGTGTACCGCAACCATCGTTACAGCGTTATGGGAAATATTATAAAGCCTGACCCGAAGCATGATAATGAGTATCTCATTTTGCTTTACTGGCTTGACAAAACAGAGCTTGTTACAATCAGACAAAAGTATCTTGAAGAAAAAACGGACGTATGTGTCATTATGATTGACAACTATGACGACGTAATGAACAGCACAGATGAGTCGTTAAAGCCGCAGATGAGCTCGCTTATAGCACGCTATATAAATGAGTGGATAGGCGATGTGCGCGGCGTGTTAAAAAAGCTCGAGCGTGACAAATATGTATTTATGTTTGAGCATAAATATTTAGATAAATTCATAGAAGAAAAGTTTGAAATACTTGACCGTGTGCGCGAGATAAGCATAAGCAATAAACTGCCTGCAACAATCAGTATAGGCATAGGCTGCGGCGGTGATGACATAGTAACGAATGAAGAGTATTCAAGAATGGCTCTTGATATGGCGCTTGGCCGTGGCGGGGACCAGGTTGTTATAAAAGATGAAGGGCAGTTTCGGTTTTACGGCGGAAAGACGAGAGAGCATGAAAAGAGCACGCGTGTTAAATCGAGAGTCGTTGCTTATGCTCTTCGCCAGCTCGTTATGAATGAAAAAAATGTTGTAATTATGGGACATAAATCGCCCGATATGGATTCACTCGGAGCGGCAATTGGTCTTGCACGAAGCGTAAAAAATCGCGACAAGAGCGTTAATATTGTATGTGGTGAATGCGGAGAAACTGCAAAGAAAATTATTTCTATTATACAGTCTGAAAGCGAAGAAAATGCTAATTTGTTTATAACGCCCGAAGAGGCTGAAACGGTTGTAGGTGATGATACGGTATTGATTGTTGTCGACACACATCGCCCCTCGCTTACAGAAAATCCCGAGCTTCTTAAAAAAGCAGGGCAGATAGTTCTTATCGACCATCACAGACGAAGCACGGAGTTTGTTGAAAATTGTTCGCTCGTATACCATGAGCCATATGCTTCTTCGACAAGTGAAATGGTTACAGAGCTTTTGCAGTATATGGATAATAAGGTAATGCTGACAAAGCTTGAGGCAGAAGCGATGTATGCGGGAATATTTATGGATACAAAGAATTTTACATTCAAAACGGGCGTACGAACATTTGATGCGGCATCGTTTTTGAAGAAATACGGCGTAGACACGGTAGATGTCAAGAAGATGTTCCAAAGTGATCTTGTGCATTACAGCAGCAAGGCAAAAATTGTAGGATGTGCTGAGTTTGTGCGCGAAAGTATAGCAATATCGGTAAGTGAGAGCGAAGTAAGTGACACGCTCGTTGTAGTCGCACAGGCAGCCGATGAGCTTCTCGGAATAGAAGGTGTTGAGGCTTCGTTTGTTATTGCACCGATTGGCGACGAAATCATTATAAGCGGACGCTCATGGGGTGCGCTAAATGTCCAGCTTATACTTGAAAAACTTGGTGGCGGCGGTCACCTGACCGTTGCAGGAGCACAGCTTCGCGAAATTTCTATTGAAGAAGCAAAAGAGCAGCTATTGTCGGCAATCGATGAGTATATAGCTGAACAGGAGTAGTTTAAATATACTGCATAATGTGGAAGGGAGAATGAGTCATTATGAAGGTAATTTTACAGGCAGATGTAAAAGGAAAAGGTAAAAAAGGCGATGTTAAAGAGGTGTCTGACGGTTATGCGCGCAACTTTTTGTTTCCGCGCGGACTTGCGATAGAAGCAAATAGCATGAATCTTAATTCTGTGAAAGGACAGAAAGAGGCACAGGCATATCATAAGGAGCAGGAAAGAAAGCAGGCATTAGAGCTTAAAGAAGAGCTTGAGAAGCTCAGCGTATCGCTTAAGGCAAAAGCCGGTGCAGGCGGAAAATTGTTTGGTTCAATAACCAGCAAGGATGTTTCGCAAGCGCTTAAAATGCAGCATCATATAGATGTTGACAAGAAGAAGTTTAACATGCCGGACGGCATTAAAAATATTGGTACAACAGAGGTTGATGTACGCGTATACCCTGAAATTTCGGCAAAGCTTAAGGTCGTTGTCACAGAGGAGTAATACGCTTTTGTAAGGAGAGTAGAAAGATGGATTTGGCAGGAAGAACTATGCCATACAGCGTGGAGGCTGAACAATCCGTGCTTGGAGGCATACTTATCGACCATAATTGTATGGCAGCTGTAAGTGAGCTTATAGGCGAGCAGGATTTCTATTTTGAGCACAACAGAGCAATTTTTGCAGTTATGCTTGACTTGTTTAATACGAACAGAGCGATAGACATTGTAACTGTTTCCGATGCGCTTACGCATCAGAGCAAGCTCGATGCAGTGGGCGGTGTTTCGTATCTATCAAATATCGCTTCGTCCGTTCCGACGACTGCAAATATTACGCAGTACGCCGATATCGTTGCACAAAAATCGCTTTTGCGCAGACTCATTGATGCAGGTAATGCGATTGTGAATATGGGATATGATGCAACAGATGAGGCGCAGACAGTTTTAGAGCAATCGGAGAAGGCAATCTTTGATATACTTCAGGGAAAGGACTCGCACGGTGTAGTGCATATACGCGAGCTTTTGGGAGATACGTTTAAGACGATGCAGGAGATGGCTGCTAAAAAAGGCAAGGTTACAGGTGTGCCTACAGGCTTTGGCTATCTTGACCAGATGACATCGGGACTTCAAAAGAGTGATTTGATTTTGATTGCGGCGCGTCCCGCCATGGGTAAGACAAGCTTTGCACTTAATATTGCGCAAAACGCTGCGATAAAGGCAAATGTTCCGACCGCGATATTTAACCTTGAAATGTCAAAAGAGCAGCTTGCGAGCAGAATCATATGCTCCGAAGCGGCGGTCAGCGTTGGCAAATTAAGAGATGGCACGATTGATGCAAACGACTGGGTAAAAATTGGTGAGAATATGCAAAGACTTGAAAAAGCTCCGATTTTTATTGACGATTCATCATCGGTAAGCGTATCTGAAATCCGCGCAAAATGCAGGCGTTTAAAACAGCAGCATAATCTCGGACTTGTAATAATAGACTATTTGCAGCTTATGCAGGGCACAAACAAGGGAAGAAGTGACAACCGTCAGCAAGAGGTTTCAGAAATTTCGCGTTCACTAAAGATTCTTGCAAAGGAAATACAGGTTCCGATTATAACATTATCGCAGTTGTCGCGTGGTCCTGAAAGCAGAACGAATAAGCGCCCGATGCTTTCTGACCTTCGTGAATCGGGAGCAATCGAGCAGGATGCCGATATAGTAATGTTTTTATATCGTGATGAGTATTATAATCCCGACAGCCCTGACAAAAATGTTGCTGAATGTATTATAGCAAAGCACCGTAACGGCGAAACTGGCACAATCAAATTCTGGTGGGATGGTGCTCACACGAGATTTATGCATATGGATAAGCAACAAAGCGAAGAGGAAATGTAATGGGAAGTGAAAATGAGTTTAGAAGAAAGGTAAAAGCCTTCATACAAAAAAATAAGCTGCTCTCATATGGCGATAAGGTTTTGGTATGTTTGTCGGGAGGAGCAGATTCGGTATGTTTGCTTCGTGTAATTTGCGACTTAAAAGATGAGCTTGGACTTATTGTATATGCGGCGCATGTAAATCATATGCTTCGTGCAGGTGACGCTGACAGCGATGAAAGCTTTTGTAAAAGCTTATGCGACAGGCTTGGAGTCGAGCTTAATGTTTTGAGAGTCGATGTTGGCGAGGAGGCAAAAAAAACGCGCCAAAGCGTAGAGGCGATAGCACGCAAAATCAGATACGATTACTTTTTTTCACTCAAGGAAGCGAAAAATATTGATAAGATCGTGACGGCACATAATCAAAATGATAATGCTGAAACGAGTCTTATGTATTATATGCGCGGAAGCGGACTCGACGGGATAAAAGGCATCGCGGCAAAGAGAGAAGACGGTGTGGTGCGACCGCTTTTGTGTGTTTCGAGAAAAGAAATCGAGAAATATTTATATAAAAATGAGCAGGACTTTGTGACTGATAAGACGAATTTTGAAGATGTGTATATGAGAAATAAAATAAGATTAAATCTCATACCCGAGCTTGAAAAGAATTATAACCCAAATCTTGCCAAGGTCATATCGGAAAATGCACTCATCTTGTCGCTCGACTCACAGTATATGAATGAGCAGGCAAGAAAAATATGTGAAAAGATTTTTTGCGATTCGCATAATGGCTTTTATATAAACATTGATGAATATAACAAAATCGATAAAGCGCTCTCACTGCGGGTTATAAGGTATGCACTTGCCAGGATCCGCAAAAGTGACAAAGACATTTCTTATGATACGGTTATACGCTGTGATGAGCTTTTTTGCGATGGCGAAACGTCAAAGAAAGTGAGCATATCGGATATATGCTTTGCCAGACGTGAATATGACAGAGTATATTTTGAAAAAAAGAGCGATGAAGGTTTAGGATACTGCTACGAGGTGCAGATTGGAAGCAGTATATATATAAAAGAGGCAGATGTAACGTTTTGTTTGTCTGTTACAGACAAAATGGGAAGACGCAGGAAAAACTGTGAGTATTTTGATTATAATTTGCCAAGTGGGCAAATATATATAAGAAGCAGAAAAAATGCGGATATATTTATTCCGTTTAATATGAAGGGGACAAAAAAGCTTAAAGACTTTTTTATAGATGAAAAAGTCGATGTAAAAACGCGCAGTCGTATTCCGCTTGTCACATGTGATGACGAGATTTTGTGGATAAGCGGACTTCGCAGAAGTGATTTATACAAAGTAAGCGAAAAAACGACGAAAATACTGAAGATAGAGTTTTGGGAGGGGAAATAATGTATATTCATGAGGATGTTGAGAGAGTATTGATTTCTGAAGAGCAGCTTGACAAAAAGGTAGAAGAGCTTGCACAAAAAATAAGCGCTGATTATCAGGGAAACGATGTTCTTGTTGTGACGCTTTTAAAAGGCGGCGTAATGTTTAGCGTTGACCTTATGAGAAAAATGAGCGTGCCTGTCCAGATTGATTTTATGAGCGTATCAAGCTACGGCTCATCATCAAAAACATCGGGCGTTGTAAAGGTTGACAAAGACCTTGACACTCCGATACAGGGAAAGCACGTACTTTTAGTTGAGGATATAATAGACAGCGGACTTACATTAAGTTACGTAAAGGAGATGCTTTTGGCGCGCGACCCTGCAAGTCTTAAAATATGCACAATTTTGGATAAACCGTCGCGCAGAAAGGTACATATTGATGTTGATTATACAGGCTTTGAAATTCCCGATGAATTTGTTGTCGGATACGGCCTTGACTATGCGCAAAAGCATAGAAATCTGCCTTATGTCGGCGTTTTAAAGCGCAGTGTATATGAAAAAGAAAATCAATAAACAAATTTTAAACAATTTGTGAAGAAGGTTGTATTTAAACGACAATTATGATAACATAATCTTCGGTGAAAAGGAGTTGATAGCTTGAAAAAACATTTGAAGAGCTTTGGATTTTATGCTGTTTTATTTGCTGTATTGTTAATTTTCGTATATACACTTTCCGGCACACAGTCAGGTTCGGTAAAGAAGGTATATTCCGATTTGATACGGGAAGTTGAAGCGGGAAGAGTTGTTGAACTCACGGTTGTTGACAGTACGGCTGTTGCAAAGCTTGCTGAACCGATGAAAATTACTGATGAAAATGGAAAGGTTATCTCGGATAAAGTTCAGATAATGGAAGTTGATATACCAAATATGCTTGTGTTTGAGCAGGATTTGGGAGAAACAATTCGCACACAGGTTCGTGACGGGAAATTAAAATATGACACAAAAGCACCGACGAGCCAGCCGTGGTGGGTATCACTTCTGCCTGTGCTCGGTACAGTAGGACTTTTGATTTTCATTTACATTTTCTTTATGAACCAGTCGCAAGGCGGCTCAAAAGCAATGTCATTTGGAAAAAGTCGCGCAAAGGTAAACAGTGATGCAAATAAAAAGAAGGTACTTTTCTCTGATGTTGCCGGTGCAGATGAAGAAAAAGCAGAGCTTGAGGAGATTGTTGATTTCTTAAGAAATCCTAAAAAATATATTGACCTCGGAGCACGTATTCCGCGTGGTGTTCTTTTGGTAGGTCCTCCGGGAACGGGTAAAACACTTCTTGCAAAAGCCGTTTCAGGTGAGGCGGGAGTACCGTTTTTTAGTATAAGCGGTTCTGATTTTGTTGAGATGTTTGTCGGTGTCGGCGCATCGAGAGTAAGGGATTTGTTTGAGCAGGCAAAGAAAAACAGCCCGTGTATAGTCTTTATCGATGAGATTGATGCAGTAGGACGTCAGCGTGGAGCGGGACTTGGCGGCGGCCATGATGAAAGAGAACAAACGCTTAATCAATTGCTCGTTGAAATGGACGGTTTTGGAGAAAATGCAGGAGTGATAATTTTAGCTGCGACAAACAGACCTGACATACTTGATCCGGCGCTTCTTCGTCCGGGACGATTTGACAGACAGGTTGTAGTAGGCGTTCCCGATGTGGTTGGCAGAGAGGCGATTTTAAAAGTGCATTCAAAGGGAAAGCCGATTGGCGAAGATGTTGATTTGTCTGTAATAGCAAAAACGACTGCCGGATTTACCGGAGCAGATTTAGAGAACCTTATGAATGAGGCGGCGCTTCTTGCTGCACGTGAAAATTCAAGTGTAATACACATAAAGCATCTTGAAGATGCAATGCTTAAGGTTGTCATGGGTACGGAGAAAAAATCACGTAAGATTACGGCGCATGAAAAGAAGCTTACGGCGTACCATGAGGCAGGTCACGCAGTTATAACAAGATGTTTGCCGACACAAGACCCTGTCCATGAGGTATCAATAATACCGCGTGGCATGGCAGGCGGATATACGATGCATCTGCCAAGTGAAGATAAGTGGTATACTTCAAAAACAGAAATGATAGAAAGCATTATAGTGCTTTTGGGCGGTCGTGTTGCGGAGAAAATCTCTCTTGATGATATAAGCTCCGGCGCATCAAACGATATTGAAAGAGCTACGGATATAGCAAGAAAGATGGTTATGCAATACGGCATGAGCGAAAAACTCGGACCGATAAATTACGGCGGCTCAGCGCATGAGGTATTTATCGGCAGAGATTTGGCACAGTCAAAGAATTACAGCGAAGAAGTTGCGGCACGCATCGATGAGGAAATAAGGGATATTGTTGATTCGTGCTACAAAAAGTGCGAAAAGCTTTTGCGCGATAATTTTGCAACGCTTGAGCGTGTTGCAGATGCACTTATTGAAAGGGAAAAGCTGTCGGGCGAGGAATTTGAAAAGCTTTTTGTAAATGAAATCAGTGATGCTAAAGAAGAAACAGAGAGGCAAGAAGAGTCTGATTATGAAAAAAAGGCAGAAACAGACACAGAAAATGAATAATATATCAGTTAAAAAATAAATATAAGGAGGAAAATGAAAATGAAAGTTACAAAGGATATGATTATTGCTGAGGTGCTTAAGATGGATCCGTCAACAGCGCAGTTTTTTCTCGATATGGGAATGCATTGTTTAGGATGTCCGTCAGCAAGCGGAGAGTCGATTGAGGATGCGTGTGCAGTTCACGCGACCGATGCAGATGAGCTTGTAGCGCGTATCAACGAATATCTTGAGAATAAATAAATAGCGTATAAATGCGTAGCTTAACTTTTTTAGCTACGCATTTAATGCTACGACGGACATTTGTTTTGTAAGAAATGCTCGTCAGAGTGGGGGATTTATGGGTGCTTATTTTAAACGCATTTATGCAAGGCTCGCCGAAATGATGACGGGCGGCGTATTGATGCGTGAACAGAAGCTGTTTTTATCGACCGTGTCGCTGTTTTATATAGCGACTGCGATGTCGGCAGTCTTCGTAAACACTTTTATATATTCGTGTGCATATGCAAGTGGTGAGATTGAGTCGGGGCTGCGCGCGGTAGCATATTACAATTTATGTATGTATGCATCGGTGGCGTTTTTATCTGTTATAATAGGTATTATAGGAAAAAATGTACGCTCGCGCATGCTCATGCTTACAGGACTTGTGTTTTACGCTTTGTTATATATCCTTATTCTTGTATTGGGAAGCAGGAGCGTAGGACTTATATGGCTTTTAGGTTTGCTTAGTGGGGCGGGAAGTGTATTTTTTAATTTAAATTACAGCAGCGCCGCAACATACGCTACAAGTGCTGAAAACAGAGGACATTACTTATCGCTTCAGGGATCGATAAATATATCTGCAGCTGCAATAGCACCACTTTTTGCCGCACTTTTATCGAAGCTTGCAAAAGGTATGGGCGGCTATATAATAATTTTCGTTGTATCTTTAGTTATATTGGCTGCAAGCGGCGTGCATTGTTTTGGCCTTTCCTATAACGATGGAAAAAACGGCAATACACAGTTTGGTAATGTGTTTGTGTTTTCGGTAAAGAATAAGGATATGCGAAGTTGCGTAATTGCGGACATGATAAGTGGACTTCGCGAAGGCGCAGTAGCATTTTTAATTCCCGTGTTACTTTTTACAATAGATATGTCAAACATATCTGTGGCGATGTATCTTCTTGTCTGTACAGTACTTCAGGCGTTTGCTTCGAATTTGGCACAGCGCTATGTTGGAGAAAAAAGCAGAAACACAGCGATATTTATAGCAGCTGTTATGTTTGCGATATCGGGATTTATACTTCTTTTAGGTATTGATAAATCGGTGATTTTTTCGTATGGAGCAATAAACGCATTTGTGCAGGGAGTTTTTATAAGCGCCGTGTTTACACTGTTTTATGAAGCGTCATACAAAATTCCGCATTCAAACCGCAAAAATCTTGAGATTATGTCTGTGCGTGAATTTTACATTAACATTGGACGCATAGTAGCGACATTTATTATAATGCTTGTTCTTAGCGAAACTACATATATGATATATACACTCGTTGTATTTGGAATTTTACAAATAGCCGTACCGGTCGTACTCGTTTTTACAAAAAGAGAGAATGTAGAAGAGCTGCAGCAATAGGGCACGGCAGATTGGAGAAAAAATGTATACAATAAAAAATGCGAATATCTTAAATGATAAATTTGAATTTGAAAAAAATGATTTGCAAATAGATAATGGTAAAATTATAAAGATAGGCTCTGACCTTTCTGGCGGAGAGGTTATAGATGCAAATGGCGCATATGTTTTTCCCGGACTTGTAAACATTCATACTCATGGTGCTATGGGCTATGACACGATTGGCTGTGGATATGAAGGAATAAACGAAATGAGCAAATTATGGGCAAAAACGGGCACGACGTCGTTTATGCCGACGATGGTAACTGCTCTTCGCGATGATGCATGCAAGGCTGCAGAAAATGTGGCATCTGCCATAGATAAGGGCACAGAGGGTGCATCTGTTGTAGGTATACATATGGAAGGTCCGTATCTTTCGGAGAAGTATAAGGGCGCGCATCGCCCCGATTGGCTTCGCACACCGAAGCAGTTTGATTTTGACGAGCTGCAAACAGCGGCTAAAGGTAATATAAGGCTTATTACAATGGCGCCCGAACTTGACGGCGGAATTGAATTTATAAAAAAATATGCAGACAAGGTAAAAATCTCGCTTGGACATACTGCTGCAACATACGATGTGTGCAAAGAGGCGTTCAAGGCAGGTGCTGCTCATGTTACGCATTTGTTTAATGCGATGCCAGGTATCCATCACAGAGATTTGACGCTTATTGCGGCTGCTTTTGAAAGCGATGCGATGGTTGAGCTTATAGGCGACGGACTTCATGTGAAAAAGCAAACGGCAATGATGGCGTACAAATTATTTGGCGATGAGAGAATGGTTTTAATAAATGACAGCGTAAATGCGGCGGGACTTGGCGATGGAAAATATGAATTCGGCGGTTTTAATGTTACTGTAAAAGATGGCATTGCACTGCAGGATAATGGAACGATTTGCGGTGGAACAGCATCGCTATGGGACTGCGTAAAGAATATGATATCATGGGGAGTAAGCATACAGAGCGCAGTGAAGATGGCGACGTATAATCCTGCAAAGGCGATAGGACTCAGCGATAAAATTGGAAGCATAAAAGAAGGCAAGGATGCGGATATCTTAATTGTATCAAACGAGCTTGAGTTATGCGATGTGTTTATAAAAGGAAGAAAAATATAAAATTTTAATAGACAATGCCTTTTTGCTATGCTAAAATAGATATAGGCGAATAGATTGCAGCTTTATTAGCTGCGGAAATGGAGAGTATTATGGCTGAAAAAAAGACAAAAAGCAAGCTTTTGATGTATAAGGGAAAGCCGCTCGTGCGTCAGGGAAATATGATTTATTACGGCAACCCCGACGACAAATATATTGTTTCGTTTGTGTTGAGCGATTTTGAGAAAAATGGTGAAACTGAGGTTGCGGGACATGTGTCTGTGCAATTGCAGCAAAATGATAAGTATCTTAATCCAAAAAACAAGCTGATAAAGAAAGCAGAGCGCGATGAGTTATGGTCTGCGCTTGACGTAGGTGTGTTCTGGCTTGAAGATGCGCTTGCGCAGGGTTAATAAACGAAAAAAGCAGGAGACGTAATTGGTACGTCTCTTTTTTTATGCAGTTACAAAAAGTTTAATCATTTCGTTTCATTTTCGTGAAAAAGAGCAGATAATAAATTATTACAATTGTTACAAAAAAAGCTAAAAAATATTATTTGATTTGTTTTCTGCGTAAAAAAACAAAAGCTAAAAAAATCAAAATTTTGTAATGCATAAATTTTATAGATTGCGAAAAGCCTTGTGCACCAAGGTTTTTATGGCAAAGGGTTTAGACTTGGACTGAAAATGAAGCAAATAATAAGTATATGAATAAAAATAAAAAATTATTACGAAATTTTAAATTACTTGTTAAAAATATTTGACAAACTCCAAAAAATATAGTACAATATAAAACGTAGTGTAAAAAACTATAGTTTCTTGGAGGTTTACTAATGAAGTTTATACATAAGATAATGGGTGCTGTTATCAGCATAGTTGTTATTACATGTAGCATATTTTCTTGTGTGGCAATTGCGCGTGACGGAGTCGTTACTGCAAGTGCACTAAATGTCAGAAGCAACCCATCATATGAAGCAAGCGTAATCGATGTATTAAAGGAAAACACAATGGTAAATGCATACGATTGTGAGCAGTGCGGATGGTACATAATAAACTACAATGATGGATATGCATACGTTGTAAGTGATTATATAAAGCTTTCATCTGCAGACAATATATCACCGGAAAAAGTATACTATGATGAAGTAATATATGGCAAGACGACTGTTGACTCATTAAATGTAAGAAATGGTGCTACATTCGATTGTACAATAGTAAATAAAGTTCCTACAGGCACAAAATACATTATATATGGCGAAGAAAACGGGTTTTATATAGTTCAGGAAGATGAAATTGAGCGTTATGTGTACAAGCAGTATTTAGATATTATTTCAGAAGAAGAATACAATTACAAGCCTACAGGTGCGATAGCAGTTGTCGAGGAAGCAAAAAAGTATATAGGAACGCCGTACCGTTATGGTGGTTCAAGTCCGAAAGGCTTTGACTGTTCGGGATTTACATCGTACGTATACAAAAAGCTGGGAGTAACACTTAATCGCACAGCTGCAGGTCAGGCAAGTAACGGCGTAAGAGTATCGAAGAGCGAGCTTGTTTGCGGCGATCTTGTGTTCTTTAATACATACGGAAATGGCATAGGACACGTCGGTATATATATTGGAGACGGAAAAATGATTCATGCGCCATACAGTGGAAGAACAGTGTGCATTGAGTCGATTAACACAGGTTATTATGCATCAAGATATGTTGGTGCGACAAGAATTTTTTAAGATTAAAAAAACAGGCATCAGCCTGTTTTTTTTTGTCTTGTCTTGTTTTTTGTATGAAGAAAATTTGGTCGTTTTATCGACAGATATTTGTTTGTAAATATGGATTTTAATGAGTCCCTTAAATTAAACGGTGCATACGGTGCAAAATACGAAGAGCCGAGTGAAGTGTCTGCAATAAGCGTTAATACAAGTAAAAACAAGCCGCATACAAGCCCGAACAAGCCAAAAACAGATGTGAAGGCTATAAGAGCAAACTTAATCATTCGCACGGCATTTGTAAGATTGTAGTCGGGAACAATATACGAGCTCATAAGCGAAAGTGCGGCGATGACTAAAATGACCGGGCTGAAAAGCCCCGCATCGACGGCTGCCTGGCCGATTACTATACCGCCTACAATTCCCATGGCGGAGCCAAAGCTGCGTGGCACACGAATGAGTGATTCGCGAAGAATTTCGATTAGTATTTCGATGAGAATTACTTCGGTAATTACTGAAAACGGCACTCCGGAACGTCCTGATGCAATCATCATGGAATATGCCGTGGGCAAAGCGCCTGCATGAAAACCTGTCAGTGCCATGTAAAAAGAAGTAATTGTTGCTGAGATGAATACGGAAATAATTCTTAGAAGCTTTGAAAATGTGCCGAAATATATATTGTCGCACTCATCGTCACTTGACCACAAAAACTCAATTAAGAGCTTTGGTAAAATAAGTGCAACACCACTTCCATCAAGAAGCAGGACAATTTTTCCTTCGAGCATTGCGCTGCATGCGATGTCAGAGCGTTGTTCAAGACCTGCCTGCGGAAAGAGCGCAAATTTTTTGTCGTTTAAAAACCATTGTAGCTGTGCAGATTCCAAAAGACCGTCAATGTCAATTTTGTTTATGCGTTTTTTTATTGTATTTACATATTCCTCATTTGCAATATCGCCGATGTAAGCCATAAGAAGAGAGGTTTTTGTGCGCCGTCCGATTTCAAACATTTCAAGCTTTAGAGACTCATCTTTTATACGGTATCGTATCAAGGAAAGGTTTGCGTCGAGGTTTTCGGTAAAAGAGTCCTTTGCGCCCCATATCGAGTAATTTATTTCGGAAGCATCGGGCGATTTTCGCACAACCTTTTTAAAGTTTATCTCGATGCCGACATTATCGTTTGAAAAAAGGACTACTGTCATGCCTGAAAGAACGCGGTCGCGCACTTTTTGTTCATCATAAATAAACTTGCAATCGTCTGCAGTTATTACGCTGCTCAAAGCAAAATTTGCATCAATTTTTTTGTTTGATTCAAGCTTATGTTTTTGAAGTGGGTGTATAACGCTATGAGTCAGAAGCTCGACGTCGGTGAGCTGTTTTACATATATAATATAGATTTCGCCATCTTCATTTTTTAAGACTCTTTTTATGACATTATTATTTTGCTGCATATCATCGCAAAGCATCTTTGCATTATGAATTGCCATTATTTATCACCTCACGGTATCGTGTTGTATTTTGCCTATAAAAACGCTTGTATTGATATTCATAGATGAAATCAGATTTTCCCAGTCAAGCTCATAAAATCGGCTGCGACTTTTTGCCTGATATGAGCTATATAGCTTTAGATAGTCACATCCGAGACGTTTTGCTTCATAAAAAGCGTCCATAATCTCGCTTTTTATTTTGTCCAATACATAAGTTTTTATATACTCTTTTTGTGCATCTGTAAGCTCATCGGCCCTGTTTGTCGTTACTTTTAGATCAAAGTTAAACGGAGCATCGACATTCAAAATCCCTGTTTCATCTTCAAATACATCTATCTTTTTTTTCGTCATAATTGCTGTTATATTACATGTTGTTTTATCATCGAGAGTAAGAGTATATGTTGCTTTTGCCTTTTTTGAGAGTAAGAAATTTAACGCATTAGTAGAAGCTGTACCAAGCTGTGATATCATTTGTTCATTCTTAAAAATGCTATATCCGTTTATATGCATAACATCATCGGAAATTTTTATATCAGGAATAACAAAACCGACATTTTCCTGAAGTCTTGCCTGCCAGATATCAGAAAGGGTACACGATATCATGGAATTATCATTTTGCAGCGTAGTTACAATGCTTTCGGCGGCAAACCCACCCGAAAAATCATTTATGGCTTTATATTCCACGATTTCGCGCGCCGGGGTAGATGATGTAAAAACGTCTACACTTGCACGGTGGTCGGGGAGACTGTAAATATAATCAAAAAATTCCCCGACATCATTTTTCGCATAATTTTCTCCAATTATAAGAGCACGTATTGAGCCATAGAAAAGTTTATGGTCAGCGCAAAGCTGCAATTTTTGTGATGCTTCATGAAGCGTAGGAGCACTTGCATTTATATAGTTTACGGGATTGTCTGCCATGCTGTCAGAAAAGCTTCTGACATTTGCGATTCCACCACCGAGCTGGATATTTGCACCATCGCCATATACAAAATGAGATGTAAGTATGTCCATATTTTCGATTTCGGTATACCCTTTGCAAGAACACAAAAAAAGACAGATGCAGATAAAATAAATGCATACAATTTTCGTCTTATTTATTTTCATTTTTTACCTCCGGACATATAAGAATTATAGAAGGTATTATAAACAGAGCTATTATTCCCAGCGTGCAAGAAATGACAGTTATATATTGCATTGCCACGTCAGTATCTGGTATAATTATTGTAACGAGATATACAAAAATGCCCATCAGGCTGTTTGTAAGAGCAGTTTTTGTTTTGGGAAGAACGGTCTTTATATATGTGTGAGGTATATAAATAAGGATGCAGAGCGTGGAAAGCATTAAAGTTGTCCATGTTATAATAAATATTATATCAGCGCGCTGTATAAAGGTTATACGGGAAATGTCAAAAGCCTTCATCGAAAGAGAAACTGCATCAGAATATATCGATGTGGCTAAAGGGCTGAGCACACAAAAACACGATGCACATATCAGTATGAGCATCAGTGCGCCGATGACTACTCCAAAGATGGCAGCAAATTTGCTGGTTTTTTTCGCTAAGTTGTTTGGCATTATTGCAAGAATTCCTATGCCAAAGAAGAATACACTTGTTAAAGCAGTAGCCTTTATAAGTGGCATGGGCAGGTAGTTAGTTTCAATTAAAGGGAAAAGATTTCTCATATCGCCCGAAGCAATCATTGTGATGCGAATTATTATGACGGCAAGTGCACTCACAGCACCTGTGAGGCTTACCATACGAACTGTGCTCGTAAAGCCGCGCGAGAGCGCGTATATACATATGAGCACCAAAAATGCACAGATAAGATGGTAATTGGTGTTTGGAAGTATCCACATAGAAATTATATGTGAAAAATACGATAGCAAAAGTGTTGTAAAAAGCAGATAAAAAAAAGCATAAATTGCGCCAAGTACATTGCCTGCTTTTGTGCCGACTGATTTTTTAGAATAGACAAATAAAGTATCTCCCATATATTTTTTTGAGAGTGCGGACAAAATTGTGGCAGGGATAATAAATATAAGAGATGCTAAAAGTATTGAAAGCCACGCACCTGTCGACATATATTTTGTAGCGATGTGTGCCGCACCAAAAAGGCCGAAACCGAGTATGGATGTTAATGATAAAAAAAAGATTTGTCTGTTTCGTATAATTGTTTTCATACTTCCTCCCAAAAGAGATAAATAGATATTACTATGATGTCCAATTTCTGAAAAAAAATACAAAAAATATGTAATAAACAAGGTAATAAGGGGTGTAAAAAATGAGAAATAATGTTTTTTAAAATGCTGTTTTACAGGCCAATCTAATACACACAAATACATTTATTATGTTTTCGTAATACACATTTAAATTATACAACCTATAAGTCTACATAAAAAAATTACATTTTGTAATAATATATTATGTATAGATAATATAGGGAGGTAATAAAAATGATAAGGTTAAATGTGATTGAGTTACTTGACAGGAAGGGCAAGACAAAATATTGGTTATACAAACAAATGGGAATGAGTTATCAAAATTTTACGCGCATGATAAACAATGAAACAAAATCGATAAAGTATGAAAATTTAGAAGCAATGTGCTACATTCTGGAATGTAGCATTGACGAAATATTGATTTTAGATGAAGAGTAAAGAAAAAATTGTGGTGAGTTCATTGACGAGGAATATAGTATTGTGTTTGACATCTTATATATTGGGAATTTTGCTGTTTGTTTTTCAGACGGAAACATCGCGTGGCTTCGTATACTTATTTCTGGTTATTGCCATGTGTATAAAAAGTTTTGTGTTTAGGCCGAAAAGAGAAATTGTACCGATTTTAATGTGTGCATTTTTCATTTTCGGCTCTTTTTATTCGGCTGCGATATATTATCACGAAACAAACGGGCTGTGCGATAAAATAGGTGAAGAGGTTGTAGTCACGGGTCGGATAACAGATGTTTTTGATGATGGAAATGAGTTCT
Source organism: Candidatus Aphodoplasma sp. (assembly GCA_045541115.1). Classification (GTDB taxonomy): domain Bacteria; phylum Bacillota; class Clostridia; order UBA1381; family UMGS1253; genus Aphodoplasma. The sequence goes on along the minus strand of JAZQIM010000011.1, from coordinate 69,368 downwards.
ATGACAGATATAAAATTGATGTGAAGACCATAAAAGGCAAAAATGAAGATGCTTCATATAAGCAATCAAAAATGACTGTATCGCTTAAGAAGTATGAGCAAAAATCAAAATTCGAAAAGCTTAAGTACGGAGACATTGTGGAAATTAAGGCGCAATTAAGCGAGATTTCAAAACCGTTTAATAACGGCGAGGTAAATTACAGGCGTTTATACAGAGCGGACAGGATTTTCTATGGTCTAGAAGGCGACTACGACGATGTTAAATACATAGATTCAAAAGTAAGCTATTACAATATATACGACGTTTCATATATAACGAGAAGTTACTGCAGAAAAATAATCGATATGCATTTTTCGCCTGATAGCGCAGCACTTCTAAAGGGAATGCTTTTAAGTGATAAGAGCTTTAGCGACAGCTATTATACACTTTTGTCGAATAGCTCTTTGTCGCATATAACAGTCGCATCGGGACTTCACTGCGAATGTGTGTTTGCATTTATCTGCTGGATATGTTTTGCGCTGCGGCTTAAAAAGAAATGGACGTATCTTACAGCGATGCTGTTTTTATGGTTTTTTGCATTTTTGCAGGGATGCACCGCATCAATTATACGAGCCGTGATAATGATGTGCTTGTACATGGTAGCCGAGCTTGTCGGGCGGGATTACGATAAAAAGCATATCCTTTTTATAACCGCATTTATAATGCTACTGGTAAATCCGTATATGGTTTTTGATGTTGGATTTGTTTTGTCGTTTTCATCGGTGCTTGGAATCGCACTTTTTTATGATGTAATATATGAGAAAATTGCAAGTGTCATATACACACCATGGCTTGCATCTTTAATTTGCGTAAATCTATCTGTACAGATTTTAATTATCCCGCTTTTAGCGTATTATTTTAAGAAGATATCGCTTTACTCACTTATGGCAAATATTCTTATTGTGCCAGTACTTTCGGTAACGATTATTTTGGGATTTATATTTGTGGCGACGGCAGGCGTTCATGAGGTAGTTGCGTATACATTATCGTTTGTAGTTGATATATTTTTAAAGTATATAAACGGTGTTATATATTTTTCAGATAAAGTACCGATTTCTAAAATTGACATATTTTCAGTAAGGTTATCGTGGATTATAATATACTACCTTTTTCTTTCGTCTGTATACAGTTATCTAACAAAAGGAAAGAAGAAGTTTAATTATACGGGTGCAGCTTTAGGCGCATCAATTTTGGTATGTGTAATTGCATTGGGAATTTATCAGGGCTCATTTATGCGCGTTAGCTTTATAAATGTCGGTCAGGGTGATGCGGCGCTTATTAAAATTCCGTATTCAAAGACAATCGTAATTGATGGTGGCGGAAGCTCGCCGACAAGCAAAACGGATGTGGGCGAGAGGATTTTTGTGCCGTATCTACGCGCAAACGGCGCATCTGTAATTGATTATGCCGTTTTGTCGCATTATGATAAAGACCATGCACAAGGCATTGTAGCGGCGCTGCGACAATTGAAGGTTAAAAATCTCATATTGCCGTATCGTGAAAACGCAGATAATGAGGAATATAAAAAAATTATTGAAGAAATTGCTGGGCAAAAGAAAATAAATGTGTTATACTTTAAAGAGGGCGATGTGTTACAAGTAGGAGGAGCGACGCTTTGCGCATATGCGCCGACATATCAAAATGCAAAGAATGCATACATGGATGAAAACGAAAAATCGCTTGTGTTAAAGCTCTCCTATGGACAAAGCAGCTTTTTATTTACGGGAGATATTGATGAGGCGGCGATAGGAAAGCTTGTAAAATACGATGAGCAGATAGACAGCGATGTGATGAAGGCATCGCATCATGGCTCGCAGGATGCAAATCCTGCAAAACTCATACGGACAGTATCGCCTTCTTATGCAGTTATAAGTGTCGGAGAAAATACGTATAATCTTCCGTCAAAGCAGGTAGTTAATTTTATGAACCGTGAAGGTATAAAAGTTTACAGGACAGATGAGAGCGGTACAGTAAGTTTTTATGCAGACAAAAAGCAAATAAAGTGGATTGATACTTTTTATAATAAATAGCGAAAATACATAAAAAGGAGGCGGTATCATGGCTAAAAAAACAGTGGCAACAGGGCTTTCGACGCTAAAAAAACAGTTTTCTTCGGGCGAGTATGATAATGTGTACCTGTTTTTTGGCGAAGAAGACTTTTTAAAGAGCCATTATTTTAATATGCTTAAAAAAAATCTTGTCGAAGAAGATTTTGCCGATTTTAACTATGTTGTTTTCGAAGGAGCAAAACAGGATTTTGATGAGATTACAATAGCCATAGAAACGCCGCCGATGATGGCACAAAAAAAGGTTGTTGTGATAAAATACAGCGGAATTTTCTCAAAGGCGAGCGAGGCGGTAAAACAGTATTATACACAGATTCTTTCGAGAAAATATGAAGACATTGTACTAGTGTTTTACGAAGAAGAAGTCGATAAGAGAAGTGCGCTTTACAAAACGCTCGAAAAGGTCGGAGTGGCGGTTGAGTGTGCATATCTTGAAGGAGTCGAGCTGATAAACTGGGTTGGACGCGGATGCCGTGAAGCAGGAAAGACGATTGGTAAAAGCGAGGCGGAGTATCTTATACATAGCTGTGACGGCGGCATGAATAATATAAAAAGAGAGCTTGAAAAGCTTTTTGCGTACTGCACAGACAAGATAACGCGAGGCGACATAGACAAAATAGTTACAAAAATGCCGCAAAGCCGTGTGTTTGATATGGTCAATGCGATGATGAAAAAAGACTCAAAAACGGTTTTTGTGCGCCTTGATGAGCTGAAAGTACTAAAAGAGTCAGCGTTTATGGTGCTTGCAATGTTATATACTAACTTTGAAAGGATTTATCATACAAAAATTCTTTCCGAGCGTGGTGAGGCGCCAAACAGCATTGCATCAGTAATTAAGGTGTCGCCGTATTTTGTGCGCGATTACATAAATGCTGCAAGTGTTTTTGACAAAAAGTTTTTACGATACGCTCTAAAAAGCATCGCAAAGCTCGACTATGACATAAAGCAGGGAAGAATCGATGAGTGGATCGGGCTTGAGAACTTTCTTGCCAGATGTATGGCGTGATGGGCGTAAAAAAATTTTAATAAACGCTTGACAAACATAAAAAGCCATGATATACTATTTTCGAAAACAAAGCAGAGTAGTTATACTCTCACCGTACGGCAGAGCCTATCCGGTCGAATATTTCACATGATATGTCTATTTATGTGTGTATTTACGGATAAAGCTTTGTGCATTATCCGTTTTTTGTTTTCAAAAATAAGGCGCACACAGCCTTAAATATAATGTGGATGGTGATATATATCAGTAACAAAGAGCAGCAAATCAATGAACAAATCCGTGACAAAGAAGTTCGTCTTATAGGTGAAGACGGAGGACAGTTAGGCGTTGTCGACATTGCAAAAGCACAGCAAATGGCAGCCGATGCAAATCTTGACCTCGTTAAAATTGCACCGCAGGCAAAACCGCCTGTATGCAAAATTATGGATTACGGTAAGTATAAATTTGAAATGGCAAAGCGCGAGAAGGAAAATCGCAAAAATCAAAAGGTTATCGAAGTAAAAGAGGTTCGTCTTTCGCCTTCGATTGATACTCATGATTTTGAAACGAAGCTTAATTCCGCGATAAAATTCTTAAAGAGCGGTAACAAGGTAAAAGTAGCGGTGCGTTTCCGTGGCCGTGAAATTCATCATTCAGATATTGGAGCCGAGCTTTTACAAAGATTTGCCGATGCTGCGTCCGAGTACGGAACAGTAGACAAAAATGCCAAGCTTGAAGGAAGAAGCATGGCGATGTTTATGGCACCAAAAGCATAATATGATAGTTACACATTATCTTAAGTAAGATGATGACTATAATAAATATACAAATTGGAAGGAGTGTTTTATAATGCCTAAAATAAAGACACACAGGGGAGCGGCAAAGAGATTTTCTTTGACGAAATCCGGTAAGGTTAAAAGAGGTAGTGCTTTCAGAAGTCACATTTTGACAAAGAAGTCAACAAAGAGAAAGAGAGGCCTTCGTATGCCTGCATATGCAAGCTCTGCAAACGAAGCGACAATCAAAAAGTTAATTCCATACAAATAAAATTTACGATTCGGAAAGAAGGGAAATAAGTAATGGCAAGAGTAAAAGGTGCATTGACCACCAGAAAAAGACATAAAAAGATTTTGAAGCTCGCTAAGGGTTACCGTGGAGCAAAGAGCAAGCTTTTCAGAACGGCTAACGAGGCTGTTATGAAGTCGCTTGTATACGCATATATCGGCAGAAAGCAGAAGAAGAGAGATTTCCGCCGCCTATGGATTGCAAGAATCAGTGCCGCTGCAAAGATGAACGGCATGAACTATTCAAGATTTATGAATGGTTTAAAGAAAGCTGAAATTGATATCAACAGAAAGATGCTTTCTGAAATTGCAATTGCAGATCCTGCTGCATTCACTGCTTTAGTTGAAAAGGCAAAGGCTGCGCTCTAATATTTAAAAGATATGGGGATTTGCTATGCAAGTCCCCTTGCTTTTATTTTATAAAAAAGATATAAATAAAATAAAAAAACTTCTTGACAAACAGACAAAAAAGTTGTATCATATTTAAGTGACATATGAATATTGCGGAATTGTGTAAAGGTAGCACAAACGACTCTGACTCGTTTTGTGAGGGTTCGAATCCTTCTTCCGCAACCAAGGAAAACAGAATGGTTTAGATGACTATCTAAGTTATTCTGTTTTTTGTGTAAAAAGAGTAAACAGGGGAGGAAAACATAATGAAAAAAAGTCTCTCGGTATTATTAACAATCATACTAATGCTATCGGGCGTTTTTGCTGTTTACGCAAATACCAACGGAAGTATGGAGAACTTTAAAACAAATAAGACATACACAGCAGGACAGTTTGTTGATGTGTCAAATTCGGATTGGTACGCAGAAAATGTGAAAATGGCATATGAATTATCATTAGTTAATGGAACAAGCGATACAACTTTTTCACCAAATGATAATATAACAATAGCAGAAACCATAACTTTAGCGAGTAGATTAAATAATGTTTATTATGGAAATACATATTCTTTTATTTCCGGTGATGTATGGTATCAAACCTATGTTGATTACGCATTAAAAAACGGAATTATAAAGAATAATGAGTATAGTTATTTTGATGCTTTTGCAACTCGCTCACAGTTTGCCGAGATTTTTTCTTCGGCACTTCCCGATGATGCATTACAAGTAATTAATCAAGTTGCTGATAATTCCATTCCCGATGTTCCTATGCAGAGCAGTTACTCTAATGCTGTATATAAATTATATCGAGCTGGTATTTTAACAGGTAATGATGCCAAAGGAACTTTTGCGCCAAACACTAATATACAAAGAAGTGCGGTTGCTGCAATCGTATCAAGAATGGCGAATGTGGAGTTAAGACAACGGATTACTTTAATTACTGACAAAAATGAGGAAATTAAAGAAATTGATAAAACATTAACTTCTGAAGAAATTTCACAAAAATGCTCATCTGCTGTATTTTACATTGAGGTATATGGATTTAACGGAGAGATTAGTGGAAGTGGAAGTGGTTTTTTCATTACATCAGATGGTGTAGCAATAACAAATTATCATGTTGTAGCTGATAGCATATACTCTAAGATTATAACTGCGGATGGCAAAACTTATGAGGACGTTTCGATTATTGATTATGATAAAGAGAATGATTTAGCGTTATTAAGAATTGACGGTTCTAATTTCCCATATCTTGAAATGGGAAATTCTGCGCTAGTCAAACAAGGTCAACGGGTATATGCTATAGGTAGTCCGCTGGGATTATCAAATACGATGTCTAAGGGAATCATATCAAATATTTCAAGAATTTTAGATAATACAGAATATATACAGATTTCAGTTCCAATCAATCACGGAAGTAGCGGCGGTGCTTTGATTGATGAGTATGGCAAAGTTATAGGAATTACATCTGCCGGATTCGTTAATACTACTGGTGATTTAAATCTAGCAATACCTATAAACAAAACTAGAATTTTAAACACCTATTCTACGGATAGTTATATAGCATTGTCTGAAACATGCTATCCCGGTTTTTCTCAAGTTTTAGATTTTGGGGTTTTTTCTGGGGTTCAGCTTATTTCATCATATGACACAATGATTTCGTATGATGAGGAGTATGATATGTATGACTTTCATCCTATAGGCCCGCATGATGCAGGCTCTTGCTATGGACATACTATGGTTTATTATGAAATGGCATTAGAAGATAGAGGAATGACGAAGACTCGAATTAGCGATAATGAAGTCGAGTTTGAATCTGATAGCGAAATTGTATCAATAAAAAATGATTATGATCTAGGAAAAATATTTATATCAGCATTAAGAAAGCCTGTATTTTATGACGAATTTCCTGTTCTTATAGATTTCGGATGGTACAGCAATATGCCAATGACAGAAGTTCCTTATCGTATAGATGATTCACTTCTATATTATTATAAATGGAGTGATTATTACTATCAAATGGATTATGAAAATATTTTATATTCATATTTTGATATATTACAAGAAATCGGATATAAATATATACTAACAGAAAAAACAGATAACGGATCAACTTGTTATTTGTTTGAGGGGAATAAACTGTCTATAGTTTTTGTTTGCTCAGATACAGAAATGTTTATAGATGTTTGCAAAATCTAAAAATTCATATATAATATGGAAAATGTAAGAGTATTTTGAAGCATGCATTGTGTGTTGCTAACAATATTCCGTTTTGTGTAACTGGCATCTAAACCATTTGGATTTTCGTTCGTTTTGCTTAAAAACCCCCATTCATACGAATGGGGGTTCTTTTTTATTTCTCGTTTTTTTCACAATCACACATGCATTTATCACAGCTGCTGCAGCCGCAGCACCCGCCGCCTTTCTTTTTGCGGCGACGAAAATACACATATGATAAAACAACCAGAGCAAAGAGTATAAGAAGAACTATTATATCTGGGGTGTTCATTTTTTTATCCTCCTTATATAAACAACAATCCAAAGCTGTAAATCACAAATGCACAGAGCCACGCAAACGCTGTCTGGTATGCCATAGCCGCAACTGCTTTTTTGTAGCTGCCCATCTCACGCTTTACAGCAGCCATAGCCGCAACACACGGCATATATAAAAGTGTAAATATTAAAAACGATATTGCCTGAAGCGGGCTAAACATCTGCGACAAAATAGGGACAAGAGACGATGAGTCGCCGGCACCTGTCAGTACGGCAAATGTACTTACAACGGCTTCTTTTGCAGTAAGACCTGTTATAAGCGCCGTGACAGTCTCCCAGTTGCCAAAGCCGAGCGGTTTAAATACAGGTGCGATAAGCTTACCGATAGATGCGAGTATGCTCTGTGAGCTGTCGTCCACCATCTCGAAGCGTAAATCAAAGCTTTGCAAAAGCCATATTACGATTGTTGCAAAAAAGATTATAGTAAATGCTTTTACAATAAAGTCCTTCGCTTTTTCCCACATATGTAGAGATACGCTTTTTGCCGATGGAAAGCGATATGACGGAAGCTCCATTACAAACGGAACAGGCTTGCCTTTAAACAGCGTATTTTTAAGAAGAAGCGCTGATAAAATCCCCATAAGTATGCCAAGAATATATAGGCAAATCATTACGAGCGCACCATGCTCGGGGAAAAATGCCGCAGTGAAAACCGAATATATAGGCAGCTTTGCGCTGCAAGACATAAACGGAATGAGCAGAATCGTAAGGCGTCTGTCACGCTCACTTGACAGTGTGCGCGTTGCCATAATTGCAGGCACAGAGCATCCGAAGCCAATAAGCATCGGTACAAATGAGCGTCCCGAAAGGCCTATTTTACGCAAAAGCTTATCCATCACAAAAGCGACACGAGCCATGTATCCGCTGTCTTCAAGTATAGAGAGCATAAAGAAGAGCACAACGATTGTCGGCATAAAGGAAAGCACGCTTCCGACACCTGCAAAAACGCCGTCAATTACAAGTGAGCGGAGCCACTCGCTGACATTGAGGTTTACAAGAAGAGTGTCTGCAAGCGATGTCACATAATCGATGCCGGTTGAAAATAAGTCGCTAAGTGCACTGCCGACAACGCCGAATGTAATCCAGAACACAAAAAACATTATGCAAAGGAAAATCGGAATTGCAAAGAATTTATGTGTGAGGACCGCATCAATTTTAATTGAGCGGATTTGTCCTTTCGTTTGTGCATGTTTTTTATGTACGCACTCACTGCATAAGTTTTCGATAAAATCATATCTCATATCTGCGAGCGCTGCATCGCGGTATGTACCGAGGGCTTTTTCCATATCATCGACAATGATGGAAATAAGCTCTTTTTCGTTATCGTGAAGCTTGAGCGTTTTTGCTATCGGCTCATCTCCCTCGACGAGCTTTGTTGATGCAAAACGCGTTGGTATATCAGCCTCGTTTGCGTGGTCTTCTACGATATGTGCTATCGAGTGGATAGCTTTATGAAGAATGCTGCCCGCACGGCAAAAGTCCGTCTTTTGAGGCTTAACATTATTCTTTACGGTTGAAATTGATTGTGCGATGAGCTCGTCAATGCCGTCATTTTTACTTGCTGAAATTGGTACAACGGGAATACCGAGTCCGTCTGATAATTTTTTGATATCAATATAATTACCGTTGGCGATTACTTCGTCCATCATATTGAGTGCGAGAACCATTGGAATCTGCAACTCGGTAAGCTGAAGCGTCAGATAGAGGTTTCTTTCAATATTTGTTGCATCAACGATATTTATAATTCCATCGGGTTTTTGTTTGAGCGCAAAGTCGCGCGTCACGACCTCTTCGGCAGTATATGGAGAAAGTGAGTATATGCCGGGTAGGTCAACTACCGAAACGTCTTTATGCTTGCGCACAAGCCCTTCTTTTTTTTCAACCGTGACACCGGGAAAGTTTCCCACATGCTGATTTGAGCCTGTTAGCTGATTAAAAAGTGTCGTTTTGCCTGAATTCTGATTTCCTATAAGAGCAAAGGTTATAGACATCTATTCTACCTCCTTTATTAAAATGTTATTTGCATCATCTTTTCTTATCGTAAGTTCGTAGCCACGCAAAAATAGCTCAATCGGATCGCCGAGCGGCGCAACTTTTCGCACCATTACTTTAGTTTTAGGTGTAAGTCCCATATCGAGAAGACGTCTTCGAAGGGCCTTGTCGCCACCGACGTCTGTTATTATAGCACTGCTACCTATTTTAAGTTCTGACAGAGTCATTTTTTATATCCGTCCTTTCCGCATTTGCGTTAGCCAAGGCTAACTCAAAATCAAAAAAATTAGATGATCAACTCATCTTCTACGTTGTACATTTTATATTAAAATTTATTTAATGTCAATAGTTTAATTAAAAATTTTTCCAGCATAATAAAAAAACAGCTCGACTAAATTGTATGCTGATACATATTTTTATACTTTAAAATAAATACTAACAAAAAAATTGGGGAGTGATTTTTTTGGAAAAACAATTTGATAATAAAGGTGCAATAACGCCTGCAAACAGTAATGGTTTAAAAATTCATTGTCTTAATATCATTGGTCAGATTGAAGGGCATATGATACTTCCGCCACAGGATAAAACGACGAAATATGAATACATTTTGCCGCAGCTTGTGGCGCTCGAACAGGATGAAAACGTAGAAGGGCTTTTAGTTTTATTAAATACAGCGGGAGGCGATGTCGAGGCGGGACTTGCGATAGCGGAGATGATTGCAGGGATGACAAAGCCTACCGTATCACTTGTGCTTGGTGGCGGTCACAGTATAGGAGTGCCACTTGCAGTATCTGCAGATTACTCGTTTATTGCACGCTCGGCTACTATGACGCTTCATCCGTTAAGATTAAATGGTATGGTAATAGGAGTATCGCAGACGTTTGAGCATTTAAACAGAATCCAGGACAGAATTGTGAGCTTTATAGCAGAGCACAGTAAAATCTCCAAGGAGGATTTTAGCACTCTTATGCTTAAAACAGGCGAAATCGCAAACGATGTCGGAAGCATAGTTTTTGGAGAAAAAGCAGTTGAGTGCGGACTTATCGATAGCGTGGGAACGCTTGGCGATGCAATTGATAAGCTTCGCGAGCTGATAGATATGTGCAAGGAAGAGAAAAAACGAAGCGATGATTAAAATAAATTATAGCTTTGTGCGAAAATGGTTTTTTTTAAACGCTCTGTTTTTACTTTATCTTACGCGCTATATTTTAGTTGGATTTAAATATGGCCCGATTCTCGACGATTATATCCAGTATTTCTGGTATCCAAATGCATATGAAAATATAGGCGACGTATTTTTGGGCATAGGAACGATAACGACAAGACCGCTTGCGGCAATCTCTGACATATATTTCTGGTCGTATTTCTTTTTAAATCCCGTTATATTGACATTTATGCTTTCAAGAGCGAGCTTTTTTGCCGTTTATTTTCTTGCAAATACGCTTGAACAGATGCGCATAAAGGTAGGCGCACTTTTTTATATTATTTTATTATTTATACCGCTATGCATCGAGTCACAGTACTGGCTGAGTGCTTCCTCAAGAGTGATTGTAGGGGTGCTTACGGCAGGATTTTCAATGCGCTTTTTTTCTTTTTATAAAAAAAAGAAAAATGTTTTCTTGCTTATATTATTTTGTGTTTTACAATTTGCATCGATGTGCTTTTATGAGCAAGCATCAATTTTTTCATTTATCTTGTGCATAGCATATTTTTATCGAACAAAAGAAAAACGCGACATGTATCTAATCCCAATTGTAAATGCCTGCATTATTACGATTTACTATCTTATATTTAAAAATACCGGCTCGTTTGCTCAAAGATTTGAGATTATTTTGCCGCAAGAAATTATATCACGTCTTGTATTTGTATTAAAAGAGTTGTATAATGTAATAATAGAGGGCGTTTTTGTGATGAATGTAAAATCATTTTTGCGCTCATGTACGATTTTAAAGGCGATGCCATGGCTTTTTGCCGCGATTTTGGGTATGGCATTTATTGTATCGGCTTTATATGAAAAAAGAAGTGACAATAAAAATAACAAGCAAAGATTTGCTTTTTTATTTGGATTTTGTGTGATTGTTTTTTCGCTTCTTCCTGTCTTTATTATCCGCGCATCTTACTTATCGTACAGAATGGCGTTTATACCACTCATTGGAGTGGCAATTATAGCTTCACAGATTTTTAATAGGTGCAACATGACACAAAATAAAAAAAGGATTGTGATATTTTTATTATCATTTGTTCTTTCCGTGTCGTGCGTAAGCGAAATAAACGACTACAAAAAAACATCCGACACAGACAAGCTTATATGCACAAATATTATATCAAATCTTGATGAAGGCGTTTTGTCGGGTGAGCGTGAGTGTTATGTTCTTTGCAAGAAAAACGTATTTACGTCCTTAAACAGCAGACATGCAGAGCATATATTAAGCGTCGCATCAAGCGATTGGGCGCTTACGGGTGCGGTAAGATATTACGCTAAAAGAAATGTAAAAAGGATAATCCCTGTAGATACGATAAATGACGAAATATTAGAAAGCTCATCGCAGATAATTGAGCTTTGCGATGATTTTAGTATAAAGGTTATAAGGATGTGATATAAGTGACAAAGAAAAGTATAAATATTCTTGGAGTCGAGGTGTCGATGGGTTCGATGGATGAAACGGCACAGGAGCTTATGGGGTTTCTTGGCGACGGCAAGGTGCACACCGTATTTACACCGAATTCTGAAATTATATATATGGCATACAGAGACGAAGAATTTAAAAATATATTAAACTCTGCCGACATTAAAACTGCTGACGGAATAGGAGTTGTATACGCATCGAAAATATTAAAAAGACCTTTATCTGACCGTGTTGCAGGGTATGATTTGATGCATGAATTTTTAAAGCGTGCAGCAGTAAAAGAAGCAAGAGTGTTTTTGTTTGGCTCAAAGCCGGGTGTCGCGCAAAACGCGGGAGAAATCCTTTGCGATATGTATAAAGGACTTATAATTTGCGGTACGAGAAACGGCTATTTTAAGGCTGAAGAGACGAGCGAAATTATAAATGAAATAAATGATTCAAACCCCGATATAGTGCTTGTATGTCTCGGCGCACCGAAACAGGAAAAGTGGATTTATGAAAACGCGCCATCGATAAATAAGGGCGTTATAATGGGACTTGGCGGAAGCCTTGACACACTTACCGGTGTGACACAGCGTGCGCCTGAAAGCTGGCAAAAGCTCGGTCTTGAATGGGCGTATCGACTTGTAAAGGAGCCGTGGCGTATAGGGCGTATGATGGCACTGCCGCGATTTGGATTTACGGTTTTACTTAAAGGTAAAAGGTATAAGGGGGAATAGAAAGTGGGGAAATTATTTGCCATAGAGGGCGTTGACGGTTCGGGAAAAGAAACCCAGACGCGCCTTCTATATGAAAGACTTGTAAAAGAGGGAAAAAATCCTGTAAAAATAAGTTTTCCCGATTATGAAAGCTCATCATCATATGCAGTAAAGCTCTATCTCGACGGAGAATTCGGCAACAATGCAAACGATGTGAGCGCAAAGACAGCTTCTACGTTTTTTGCACTCGACAGATACATTTCGTATAAGACGAAGTGGGAGAGCGACTATAAGGACGGACGCATAATTATTGCTGACAGATACGTGACATCAAATATGATACATCAGGCATCAAAGATAGATGACGTTCACGGAAAAGATAGCTTTTTAGAGTGGCTTTGTGATTTCGAGTACAATACATATGAGCTTCCCGTCCCTGACAAGGTAATATTTTTAGATGTTCCTCCGAGCGTGGGGGCAGATCTTACGAAGGGCAGAAAGAATAAGGCTACAGGAAGTGAGCAAAAAGATATCCACGAAAAAGACAGCGCTCACATACAAAAAAGCTATGACAACGCAAAATACGTAGCGAAAAAGTATGGTTGGGAGATTATAGAATGTGCGCCTGACGGCAAGATGAGAAGCATCGAAGATATTGGCGAGCAGATATACCGAACACTTTTTTAATACATTGTTAATTTTGACCGCAGTCGTGGACAAATAAGAAAAACTATGCTTTAATTATAATAGCTTAAGAAAAAAGTGAGGATGAAAAGGAAATGCAGGATAAAAAGGGATTATATAAGCTCGTGCTTACGGCGCTCGTCGTTGGTTTTGTAATGTTTATGCTTGCCATGGGTAATTATGCTGTGGCATTGGCTGTAACAGTTGTAGGAACGTGCGTTATCGTGGTTTTAAAGTGGGCTGATATTCTTTGCCTTATGGGACAGTCACAGTATGCAAAGGGTAATAACACTAAGGCACTTTCGCTACTTAAAAAAGCGCATGAGTCGAGTCGCTCGAGCGTTGCAAATTCCGCTACATATGCATACATACTTTTAAGAGTCGGCAATACTGATGAGGCGGCGAAGGTGCTTAATTATGTGCTGCTTAATTCAAAGCTTAAAGAAAAGGATAAAATGCAGGCAAGACAGATTCTGTCGCTTGTTCGATACAGACAGGGCGATTTTGCCGAGGCGACACGCCTTATGGAAATGGTATTTGAAAGCTATAAAAACACAGGCGTCTACGGTGCGCTCGGATATTATAAAATACTTTCAAAATCGCCTGATGCGCAGGAGTTTAATCTTGAGGCGTATGAGTATAACAGCGACGATAAAGTTATAATTGATAATATGGTAATAATATCGCTTGAAAAAGGCGATTTGGCTAAAGCAAAGGAGCTTTCCGATAAGAGCATCGATGCGGGAAATAAGGGCGTGGAAATATACTACCACGCTGGACAGACTTATCTTGCTTTAGGCGATAAGCAAAAGGCGCTTGAGTATTTTAAATTTGCGGCATCGTGCACACGTTCTTTTATGACTACCGTGTCAGAAAAAGAAGTTTCAGATGCTATCGCAGCGCTTGAAGGAGAAGACGAATAAAATCATTATATAAACGGAGGAATTTTAAGTGAAAAAACGTATTTTATGTGCAATTTTAGCGGCAGTTATGGTATTTGCGCTTTGCGCGTGTGACGGTGTATTTACAACTTCTACATCAAAGGCAACACCAACACCGAGCGTAGCGACTACACCAAGTCCATCCCCTGCAGCATCGCCCGATTTTGAAAAGACAAACATCATCATAAAGACGAGCGCAGGTACGATAAAAGCGGAGCTTTATCCCGAGATTGCGCCGATTACGGTTGAAAATTTCCAGAATCTTATATCGGAAGGCTTTTACGATGGCCTTACGTTCCACAGAGTCATCGAAGGCTTTATGATACAGGGCGGTGACCCGCTTGGTAATGGCACGGGTGGCTCTGACAAAAAGATTAAAGGCGAGTTTTCATCAAATGGCGTTAAAAATGATATAAAGCATGAGCGCGGAGTGCTTTCAATGGCAAGAAGCACCAACAAAAACTCTGCGAGCAGTCAGTTTTTTATCATGCATGAAGACGCACCGCATTTAGACGGACAGTATGCGGCGTTTGGCAAGGTAACAGAAGGCATGGACGTAGTTGACAAGATTGCAAAAGAAACAAAAGTCGAAGATGACAACGGTACCGTTCTTGCAAAAAATCAGCCAAAGATTATATCGATCAGCTTCGAATAATATTTATATGCATCTTTAGTATGAAAAGGTAAAAAAACGAACATAATATATAATTGAAAGGAAAAGGATAATGGAAAATACGGTTATTGTTTTTGAAACTCAAAAGGGAACTATGAAGGCGGAGCTTTATCCCGAGGTTGCGCCGATTACAGTTAAGAACTTTGTAAAGCTTGTGGAGGAAGGCTTTTACGATGGTCTTACGTTTCACAGAATTATTGATGGCTTCATGATACAGGGCGGAGATCCGCTTGGCAATGGTATGGGTGGCTCTGAAGAAAGTATTAAAGGTGAATTTTTAGCAAATGGCGTTAAAAATGATTTAAAGCATGAGCGTGGAGTGCTCTCAATGGCACGAAGCATGAATCCGAATTCGGCGAGCAGTCAGTTTTTCATTATGCATGCAAACTCACCGCACTTAGACGGTCAGTATGCGGCGTTTGGAAAAGTTATAGAGGGAATTGAGGTTGTAGATGAAATTGTAAAAAGTGCTAAAGTCGAGGACTATAATGGCACTGTATTACCAAAAAATCAACCAAAAATTAACAAGGTTTATGTCGCGAAATAAAATAAATTGAAGATAATCTAATTTTTAACAAAAAAACTCTTGTAAAAAGAGAAAAAGTATTGTAAAATACTAGATGGACCAATAGGAAAAATATATTTTTTTAGGAGGTTTAATTGTTATGGCAATTAAAGTTGGTATCAATGGTTTCGGTCGTATCGGCAGACTCGTTTTCCGTGCGGCTATCGAAACAGGTAAAGTTGAAATCGTAGGTATAAACGATCCGTTTATCGACCTCGACTACATGGTTTACATGGCTAAGTATGACAGCGTACATGGTCAGTTTAAGCATGAGCTTTCAACAGATGGCAAGAACCTTATCGTTGACGGTAAGAAGATTGCTGTATACGCTGCTATGAATCCTGCTGAAATCGGCTGGAGCGAGTGCGGCGCTGAGTACGTTGTTGAATCAACAGGCGTATTCCTTACAAAAGAGAAGGCACAGGGTCATATCGATGCTGGTGCAAAGAAGGTTGTTATGTCAGCTCCTTCAAAGGATGACACACCGATGTTTGTAATGGGTGTTAACAACGATAAGTACACATCAGACATGAACTTCGTATCAAACGCTTCATGTACAACAAACTGCTTAGCTCCTATCGCTAAGGTATTAAATGACAATTTCGGTCTTGTTGATGGTCTTATGACAACAGTTCACGCTACAACTGCTACACAGAAGACAGTTGACGGTCCTTCAAAGAAGGATTGGAGAGGCGGACGTGCTGCTGCTGGTAACATCATTCCTTCAAGCACAGGTGCTGCTAAAGCTGTTGGTAAGGTTATTCCTGAGCTTAACGGCAAATTGACAGGTATGTCAATGAGAGTTCCTACACTTGACGGTTCAGTTGTTGACCTTACAGTTAACCTTGCAAAAGGTGCTTCATATGACGAAATCTGCGCAGCTATGAAGAAGGCTTCTGAAGGCGAATTAAAGGGTATTCTCGGTTACACAGAGGATGCTATCGTTTCTTCTGATATCCTTGGTGATGCTAGAACATCAATCTTCGACGCAAAAGCAGGTATCGCTCTTACAGACACATTTGTAAAGGTTGTTTCCTGGTATGACAATGAGTGGGGTTATTCAAACAAGGTTATCGACCTTATTTGCCACATGTCAAGCGTTGACCACAAATAATTATAACAAATAAAAAAATCCCTGTATCATCTGATGCAGGGATTTTTTTGATTTTGGGAAGGTGTTTTATGACATAAATATGGATGCAGAAAGTGCGTTCGAGGTGCATGACGACAAAAGTGCCGCTTCGCCTCCGCTAAAATCCACATCCAAGAAAACTATACCACAAACTCCTCCTGGTGTCAAGTTATAAGCTAAGCGTATGGGATGCAACAAATAAAAAATGGGACATTAATTCGGCTCCAGATGATGTAAATATCCCCCGGATGTACGTCCAAGACGTTGGAAATAATGCCCCTACCACCACTATACCACAACCGGAGCAGTCTGTCAATCTGCGCAGTTTCAGAAAGCGGCAAGGGTATATGAGAGAGCTTTGAGGAAGAGTGAAGAAGGAGTAAAAATTTCCAGAGAAAAAGACAACGCTTGCAAAAAATTGTGCAAAGGCGTATAATACATTTGTGATAGTATTTATATTATCTTAGAGGAGGATGGATATGACAGAGTTCGAGAGAGATATGTTTTACAACATTCCGGTGAACTCGGCGCAGCAGTGCGCGACATGCAAGAATCACATACCGATGACATTGACGTGCAAGGCGTTTCCGGAGAGAATACCAGACGAAATAATGGACGGCAAGTGGGACCACAGGGAACACTACCAGGGGGACAACGGGATATTGTACGAGCCGAAGGATCCGAACTTCATAGTGGCGGCGCCGTACGCCAAGAACAAAATAGATTAGATGGCGCTGAGCAAACTTCGGACGTAAGTATTCCTTCGATTACCTCTCCTTATGTTGATCAAGAAGGTGATTTTGAGTACACAAGTTTTTTGACTAACTTCTGACGACACTTTGACCCCCTTTTGACCTCTTTTCTATGCTTTTTTATGCCATTTTCGATATGATAAAAAACAAACAAAAAACCGCTCAAAACCTTGTAAATACTGGTGTTGAGCGGTTTTTAATATGGAGCTGTCTAGCGGATTCGAACCGCCGACCTCTTCCTTACCAAGGAAGTGCTCTGCCTACTGAGCTAAGACAGCGCATAAATAAAAAAAGATGGCGACCCGGAAGGGGCTCGAACCCTCGACCTCCAGCGTGACAGGCTGGCGTTCTAACCAACTGAACTACCGGGCCACAAACTTTTACCATATTATTATACACATAGATTGGCGCTGTGTCAATATAAAAATGAAAATCTGTAAATAGTGGTTCGTTGACAAAAATCGATAATTATATTAAAATAGTATGGAAAAATAATTGAGGGGAAATAGACAGATGGCAGCCTTTATCAAGAAAAACGCCGTAATGATTATTGCATTTTTGGCGGCGCTTATAACAAGCTTTTTTATACCGCCTGACATGAAGTATCTAGACTATTTTGATTATAAAACGCTTGTGTGTTTGTTTTGTGTTTTGTGTGTAGTATGCGCGCTTAAAAACATAAACTTCTTTTATATGCTCGCACGAAAAGTGGTAAGACTTTTTAAGACTGCGAGAATGAGCATACTTGCGTTAGTATACATAACATTTATCGGTTCTATGCTTATTGCAAACGACATGGCGCTTCTTACATTTTTGCCGCTCGGATATTTCGTGCTTACGACAACCGGCAAGGAAAAATATATGGCATTTACCTTTATAATGCAAAATATAGCGGCAAATTTAGGCGGAATGCTTACGCCGTTTGGCAACCCGCAAAACCTTTATTTGTACTCATCGTATAATATTTCGAATTTGGAGTTTATGCAGATAATGGCACCGCCGTTTCTTTTGTCGGTGTTGCTGATAAGCGTGTGCTGCTTTATTTTTGTAAAAGAAGAAAAACTGACTCTGCCGGATTTGCGAATCGATTTAAGCCCGGTAAAGACGTTTGTTTATTTAGCGCTTTTTATATTGTCAATAGCGATTGTATTTCGCGGTATTCCTTATTGGATAGGGCTTGTAATAATTCCTGTGGTGATTTTCTTTGTTGACAAAAGCGCACTGAAAATGGTCGACTATCCACTTTTGTTGACATTCGTATTTTTCTTTATATTCTCCGGTAATATGGCGCGAATTGAACTTGTGCGAAGCTTCTTTTCAGCTCTGCTTGACAAAAGCACGCTGCTCTTTAGCATACTTTCGTGTCAGATTATAAGTAATGTTCCGTCGGCAATTTTGCTTTCGCAGTTCACGCACAATTATCGCGATTTGCTTGTGGGAGTAAATATCGGCGGAGTAGGAACGCTTATTTCGTCGCTTGCAAGCCTTATAACCTTTAGGGAGTATGTACGCCATAACCCTTGCAGGACGCGGTATTATCTTGGAATGTTTAGCGCATACAATTTCTCGTTTTTAATTATTTTAACGCTGTTTATGATGCTTATAAAAACATTTTAAAAAAAAAGCTCCCATGTGCATACACATAGGAGCTTTTTTGATTTATTTTTTGTATTGTGCGCGATGCTTTTTTATCGCACTAAAGGTTTTTTCGCTTATAACATGTTCCATGCGGCAAGCGTCCTGGACGGCTGTTTTTTCATCGACACCAAGAGAGATCAGCACTTCTGATAAGATGGTGTGGCGTTCGTATATTTTTTTTGCTCTTTTTTCTCCGAGCGGTGTTAAAGTAATATACCCGTCTTTATCGACATTTATATAGCCATCGCCTTTTAAAAGGCCGACGGCGCGGCACACGCTGGGCTTTGAGTAATTCATGTGCTCCGCAATGTCAATTGAACGAACGCGAGACTTTGATTTACATAAAATATAAACCGATTCCAGATACATTTCGCCTGATTCTTTCACGCTTATCTCATCTCCCTTTTGTAAGATATAAAAGAGTATATCACAAAAAGCTAAATAAATCAATAGTACGAAAGCACATAAAAAAATCCCACTATGTAGTTGTGGGATTTTTGATTAAAATTATTCTTCATCTAAAACCAGTTCCATTTTACTAATTGATACTTCGTATGCAGTTTTTGTAACGACATTTTCTTCGTCGAGCTTTTTTTGGTATTCGCGCGATTGTATGCGTCCCCATATGCGCACTCTTGAGCCGACGCTTATGTCGCGGCAAAATTTTGCGTTTCTGCCCCATGCAATTGATGGTATATAGTCTGACTTATTATATGAGCGATTTACGGCAAGAAGCATATCTGAGATTTCGCGCCCAAACGGCGTAACGCGGTAAATCGGCTCTTTGCACACAAAGCCATCAAGATATATCTGGTTTGGATTTTCAAGTTCACATTCATCGGCGATATGTATATCTTTTGCAAACACGGTCAAGATGAGCTTGCTTCCTGTAGGTGTGTAGTTATTGTATGAGCGGAATTGACCGTTTATGACGACGTAATCTCCGCATCTTACATCGAAATCGCTGCCGAAAAGGCGCTCTGATAAAATTACCTTTATGTAGTCGTATGCATCGCTAAGGCGCTTTACGCGCAGAGTGAATATGTAAAATTTTTCTTTATAAATCTCATGGCTAAAAATAGGGTCATCGTCTAAAAACCCTGCTATTGTAACGATGTTATTATCCTTATATTCTATCATGTAAAAAATCTCCTCTCATTTAGTCGTAGATTAATTTTCTTTGTTTAGTAATGTTTATTCTTACAAGTAAGAAAATATGACATCAATGAGTGGAGCAAAAATAAAAAAAGCCTGTCATATAACAGGCTGAAATTTAGTTTTTAGGTACACGCTGGTAGATAATTACTTTTACAATGCCGCCGCTGCACGTCGCCTCGAGTCTAATAGCATCGCCGGTATTATTTTTAAACTTAAAGTCGAGATATCCCCAGGACACAGTTGCCTCATCATCGCGGCTGCAGTATGTAACTGGCATAGAATGTGCATGCCTTTCAACTATTTCAAGATTTGCCTTTTTTGCAGCCATATATACAGTTGATGAAATCTGGCATATACCGCCGCCAAGTCCGGGGCGTTTTTCCTGACCAACAAATATTGTCGCTTCCTTATAGCCACGTTCTTCACTTCGCGGTCCCACAACAGTGTTAAAGGAAAAGACTTCTCCGTTTTGTATAACAGCATAATCTATCGATTTTGTCGCAAGAAGCATGTTTGTATTTCTGTTTGCCTGCGCGGCATAAGTTTCATATGTTGTGTGCGCGCGTGCGATTTCAACCTCTTCAAAGTCGGTGCACGGCGTAGGTGTGGGTTCGGGTGCAGGCATATGAAGTGAAGGTGCCGATGCACTATTCCATTTCGAGTAATCCCGCTTTATGTCCGACAGCGAATCAAGGTTATGTGCCGATACGGGCAAAACAGAAGCGCACACAGAAAAAATAAGTATTATTGATGTAATTTTTAATATGTTCTTCACTATTTTTTCCCTTCCCGCTTTAATTTTTGTAAAAGTTTTCTATGTTAAGAATAACACTTGCTTATCACTATTTATATTAACACAATAGCTATATAATGTCAACGCGATTTTTGGCTCAAAAATTTATATAAAAAAGTGCATAATTTTATTTTTATATTGCAAAAAGTACATTATAGGTATAAAATATATATAATAGAAGATAGATAAAAGCATTGCTTAAAACCGGGGGAATGTGTGTTGTGCGATAATGAAAAAGAGTTTGAGAAAATAAAAAATAAAACGCTAAACATATTGTCACGCCGCATGCATACACAAAAAGAACTCTCTCAAAAGCTTTCTCGCAGCGGCTTTGAATATGACGACATCGAGCAGATATGCATATGGGCAAAAGAGTATGGTTTTATTGATGATGAGGAGTATGCAAGAGTTTATATAACAAACGCTATAAACTCATCAAATTACGGAATAAGACGAATAAAGCAGGCACTTTTATATAAGGGGATAGATGAGAACGTAATAGAGGATATTATGTTTGAGTTTGATGTGAGTGAAAAAGAAAAGCTTATACCTCTTGCAGAAAAAAAACTCGGCGGCAATTTTGACAAAAAGAATGTCGACAAAACTATGAGGCACTTTCTTTTAAAAGGATATAACGCTGCAGATATAAAAAGTGCGATAAGAAATGTTATAGATGATTTTGAATGTGGAGAGGACGATGATATTGAAATATAAGATAGCTGTCGCGTCACTCGGTTGCGCGAAAAATCTTGTAGATACGGAAAATATGCTCGGCCTTCTTAATGAAAAGGGTTATGAATTTGTGTCAGCGCCCGAAGAGGCTGATATAATCATAGTAAATACATGTGCTTTCATCGGTGATGCAAAGGAAGAATCAATAAACACGATACTCGACATGGCGCAGTATAAAGAAAGCGGGAAACTGCGGTTTTTGATTGTGGCGGGGTGTTTATCTGAAAGATATCATGATGATATAAAACGTGAATTGCCCGAGGTTGATGCCATAATTGGCACGGGCGACTTTAATAAGATTTGCGACGTAATTGAGAGTTTGGAAAAAGGCGAGAATATATGTTTGTACGGGCACAGCGAGAGCTTTGAGCTTGAGGGTATGGCGCGCATGCTTACGACGGGCAAACACAGTGTGTATTTAAAAATTGCCGAGGGTTGTGACAATAAATGTACATACTGCGTGATACCATCAATTAGAGGTAAATACCGTTCGCGCACTATTGAAGACATTGTTTGTGAAGCAAAAAAGCTTGCCGACATGGGTGCGCGCGAGCTGATATTGATAGCGCAGGATACGACGTGTTACGGAAAGGATATATATGGCGAGGTAAGGCTTTGTGAGCTTTTAGAAAGCCTTTGCAAAATAGAGAAGATTGAGTGGATTCGACTTCATTACTGCTATCCGGAAGGAATTGACGAAAAGCTTCTTGACACGATAGCAGCAAACAAAAAAATCCTTCATTATTTTGACATTCCAATTCAGCATGCATCAGATAATGTTTTAAAGAGAATGGGAAGAAGGACGAATAAAGAAAGCATCGAATCTATAATATATAAGATAAGAGAAAAGATGGACGATGCCATTATAAGAACGTCGCTTATTGTGGGATTTGCAGGCGAAACGAAAGATGATTTTGATACACTATGCACTTTTGTTTCCAAAATGCGACTTGACCGCGTTGGGGTGTTTGCATATTCGCGCGAAGAAAATACGCCTGCAGCAAAGCTTGACGGACAGATAAGTGAGAGAGTAAAAAATAAGCGCCGTGACAAGTTGATGCAAATTGCACAAAAAATTTCACTTGAGAAAAACGAGCAGCGTGTAGGCAGTGTTATAGAGGTAATCTGCGACGGATTTGATGAAGAAAACTGCCTATACTTCGGACGAAGCTATGCAGACTCTATAGCAGTAGACTCGCTCGTATATTTTGGAGCTTCACGCGAGGTCGAATGCGGACAGTTTGTAAATGTAAAGATTTTATGTGCACAAGAATATGATTTGATAGGAGAAGAAGTATGAATACAGCAAACAAAATTACCTTGATAAGAATTGCGATGATTCCCATATTTTTGTTTTTCTTTTTGACAAGCCTTGTCCCATATTCACGCTATATTGCAGTTTTAATATTTATTATCGCTGCGGCAACAGATGGCGTTGACGGACATATTGCAAGAAAGTATAATCAGATTACTGATTTCGGAAAGTTTATAGATCCGCTTGCAGACAAAATTCTCGTGGTATCAGCGCTTATTGGTATGGTTGAGTACGGTATGATCTCATCAATCGCCGTTATAATTATAATCGCCAGAGAGTTTATGGTAACCGGACTTCGTACAGTTGCAGTAGGCTCGGGGAAGGTTATTGCAGCGGCGTTTTCCGGAAAGCTTAAAACTGTAATACAAATCGTTGTTATATGTGTAGTTATTACATTTTATGACCTTTCGCTTTTGTTCCCTTCGATAAATCTTGCGCTTAATATTTGCACATGGATAATGGTAGCAATTACGCTTTACTCCGGTATTGAGTACATAGTAAAAAATAAAGAAGTAATAAATTATAAAAAATAATAATTTATAATAAAAAGACCGATGGCTTCTTGCCATCGGTCTTTTTATTTAAGTATTAGTAATTGTAACCTGCATCAATAACCTTCATATTGAAGTCTATTAGTTCTGCCTTTGAAGGCGGAACACACTTGGAAAGACCTGCCTTAAGCTCGTCGTAGCTCATTATGTCAGTTTCCTTTATGAGCTTTCCAAGGATAATCATGTTTGCCATTTTTGCTGCGTTCATATCAAGCGCCATCTGTGTTGCAGGAATGTAAAATACATTTACGTCGTCACGTTCTACTTTTCTGTCGATAAGCGAGCTGTCGATGATAATCGTGCCACCGCTTACAACATCATTTTCAAATTTCTCGAGTGAAGGCTTGTTCATTGCAATAAGAAGATTAGGCTCTGTGATAATCGGTGAGCCGATCGGTGAATCGGAAATGATTACGTGACAGTTTGCTGTGCCGCCGCGCATTTCCGGGCCATATGACGGAAGCCACGAAACTTCCTTGTCACACATAAGGCCGCCGTATGCAAGAACTTTTCCTGCAAATAAAATTCCCTGACCGCCAAATCCGGCGATAATCAATTCGTTTGTTTTACTCATTATCTGTCAGCCCCCTTATCTTTGTACACTCCAAGAGGATATGCCTCCATCATGTTATCGCGAAGCCATTGTATTGCTTCCTTCGGGCTAAGACCCCAGTTTGTAGGACATGTAGAGAGTACTTCTACGATTGAGAAGCCTTTTTTATCAATCTGATACTCAAATGCTTTCTTGATTGCGGCTTTTGCCTTTTTGATATTCTTTATATCATCGACACTTACACGCTCAGCATACGTTGTGCCCTCAAGCGTTGAAAGCATTTCGCAAACCTTAATCGGATAGCCTTGTGTTTCTGTTTTACGTCCGTACGGTGTTGTCTGTGTAACCTGACCTACGAGTGATGTAGGAGCCATCTGACCGCCTGTCATACCGTAGATAGCGTTGTTTACAAATATAACCGTAATGTTTTCGCTACGTGTTGCTGCGTGAACTGTCTCGGCAGTACCAATCGCTGCGAGGTCGCCATCGCCCTGATATGTGAATACGACGTTATCTGGGTTTGCACGTTTAATACCTGTAGCAACAGCAGGTGCACGACCGTGTGCAGCTTGCTGCATATCACATTCAAAATAATTGTAAGCAAAAACCGAGCAACCTACCGGCGCAACACCAATTGTCTTGCCTTCGATTCCAAGCTCGTCAATTACCTCTGCAACAAGACGGTGAATGATACCGTGAGTGCAGCCGGGGCAATAGTGTAGTGGTGTATCGCTTAAAGCATGAGGCTTTTCAAATACTTTTGCCATTATCTTGCACCTCCGTCTATTTCCTTGATTTTATTTACAATTTCAGCAGGTGTGGGCACCATACCGCCTGTTCTGCCGAAGAAGAATACGTCTTTTTTACCGTTTACGGCAAGCTTTACGTCTTCAACCATCTGACCTGTGCTCATTTCAACTGACAAGAAAGCTTTTGCCTTATCAGCAGCCTTATTAAATGCTTCGCTCGGGAACGGCCATAGAGTAATCGGACGAATCAGTCCTGCTTTAATGCCTTGTGCGCGAAGTGTTTTTATTGCATTTTTTGCAATTCTTGCAGTTGTGCCGTATGCTGCGATAATATAATCAGCATCTTCTGTCTGATATTCTTCAACACGTGCTTCCTTTGCGCGTACAACATCGTACTTCTTTTCACGCTCAAGAACGAGCTCTTCAAGCTCATCGGGAGTGATGTATAAAGAGTTTATAATGTTGCGCTTTCTCTTCATTTGTGTTCCTGTTGTAGCCCATGTTTTTTCAGGAATATCGTATTTTTTAACATTATCAAACGAAATTGGCTCCATCATCTGACCGAGCGCGCCATCGCCCATAATCATTACAGGCATGCGGTAAATATCGCCGAGGTCAAAAGCGAGCGATGTAAGCTCTACCATTTCCTGTACAGAGCTCGGAGCAAGAACGATAAGGTGGTAATCACCGTGACCGCCGCCCTTTGTAGCCTGGAAATAGTCTGACTGTGCGGGCTGAATGCCGCCAAGACCGGGGCCGCCACGTACAATATTTATAATTACACACGGCAAATCTGCACCTGCTATGTATGAGATGCCTTCCTGCTTAAGGCTTACACCGGGGCTTGATGAGCTTGTCATAACTCGCGCGCCGGCGCCTGCAGCACCATATACCATATTTATTGCCGCAACTTCGCTTTCAGCCTGTAAAAATAAGCCGTCAACCTTTGGCATCTTCTTTGCCATATATGCGGCAAGTTCTGTCTGTGGGGTGATAGGGTAGCCAAAGAACAGACGACAACCCGCCTGTATAGCAGCTTCGGCCAACGCCTCGTTGCCCTTCATCAATACTTTATCTGACATTTTTATCCCTCCAAATTAACAATACATTATTTTTCAACTTCAATTACACAATCGGGACATATTGTAGCACAAAATGCACAACCTATGCATTTATCCTGCTCAATTACCTGCGCCGGATGAAAACCTTTTGCATTCATTTCGTCTTTACTCATGACCACGATTTTTTTCGGACAAACAGTAGTACAAAGCTCACAGCCTTTACATTTATCCTTATTAAAAGTTACTTTTGCCATAATGAATAACACCTCTTTTCAATATTAAAAAGATAATTTTAAATATAATGAAAGCTCAAATGCTTTGCTTGCAAGTTCTTTAGGTAAATCATTTATTATTTCATTAGATAAAGCGATATACGGATAGTTTAGCTTTGTGATTTCGGAAAGCTCGCGCACGAGCTTATCACCTGAAAGCACATCGTCTATCGTCGTTTCATACGCAAGATTTGTATTATTTATAAGGTCACTGATTGCAAGGCGTGATGCCTTTTCAATGTCGGCCATATACTCTAGTGTATCGTTTGCTGTTTGTGTCAGTGGACGACGCGCGTTTATTACAAAAAACATGCGATAGCCCTCACGCTCAAAAAGATGCTTGTACGCGCCGAGTGCATATGCGCCGTCTTCGTCGCCGCCTACATCAAAAACAATATGAGTATCGCGGGCTTCGAATACCGATAAAATATCTGCCGGTATCATCTGCATCTCAAGATTTGAGTTTGCAAAGATTGGTGCTATGACTTTTATGCCGGCATCTTCGAGCTCTTTTTTTGCATCGAGCGTGCGAAAGTACGTATTTACAATGTCGCAGTCGACAATTATAACTTTTTTGCCTTCACGGGCAAGCTTCATAGCATAATTTATTGCAATCTCTGTTTTGCCGCTTCCGAAGTGTCCGACAAAAATGTTTATTCTTTTCTCCATCTGTCACCCTCCGTTTCGCATTAGCCATATAAACAGATATGGAAAAAGGGTAGTCTTTCAAAGATACCCTTTCATTATATCACAATATATGATTCAGTGCAACACCTTAGTGATACGTATTTCGTATTTTTTGCTGTTTTTTAGCTTGATATCAAACAGTTTAGCAGAAAACATCACTAAAATTGCAGCGCTCAAAGCAGAAATTAAGCAAATTGGCTCGCTTTTTGTAAAGTAGTAGGCGACAAAATATGCCAAAAACATCGCTGCAATTGGAAGAAGATAAACGGCACACGCCATTTTAAGCACCTTTTTGTCATCTAATTCAAGTACTGCCATATCGCCTACGGAAGCGTTTAGGGTATCATCGATGCGCGCAAGCACCTTTTGTGTTCCGGGTTTGCAGCCACCTTTGCACGCACCGCAATTTTCGCCGCACATACTTGTTCTTGCGACTAAAAGCGTCGCGTATGAGCCATCAATAGATATAATTTTGCCGATTTGTTTCATGTTTACTCCGTTTCCGCTTTCATCCTTAAAGCTTCCTTGCGCAGCGACGCAGCGTGTGCGCGTGTTGTGTCATTTATTGATAGAGCACCGAGCATTCTTGAAAGCTCTTCAATGCGCCCATTTTCGTCAAGAGAAAATATATGTGTAGACGAACGTGAGTCGTCAATGTCTTTTTTTATAAGGTAATGATTATCTGCGGCGCATGCAATCTGGGCAAGATGCGTTATGCATATAACCTGTCTTCGTTTTGCAATTTTGCATAGCTTTGCTGCAATTTTTGCTGCAGCTCTTCCCGATACTCCCGTATCGATTTCGTCAAAAATCAGTGTTTCAACATCATCGCTGTCAGCAAGCACCGTTTTAAGAGCGAGCATAATTCGCGAAAGCTCGCCGCCTGATGCGATTTTTGACAAAGGTTTTAGCGGTTCGCCGGGATTTGTGCAGATAAGAAAGTCAACTCTATCGGCGCCGTTTTTTGTATATTCATCATCAGAAACTATTTGTATAGAAAATTCTACGTTTTGCATATCAAGATCGCAAAGCTCGTCTGAGGTAAGCTTTTCAAACAGGACCTTTGCCTTGGTGCGCGCCTCTGTAAGGTTTTTTGCTTTTTGCGACAAAAGCTTTTCACACTCGTCTAGCTGGGCACGAACACTTTCGGCGCTTTCGTCGTTTGAGCAAAGAGCATCAAGCTCTAGGTGCATTTGTTCGTTAAGCTTTATAATCTCATCAATTTCGGCATTATATTTACGCTTTATTGACGATAGAACGCCGAGTCTTTCCTGCACGTCAAAAAGCGCCATGCCATCATAGTCAAATGAGTCGCGCTGCATTCTGATCTCAGATGAAATGTCGCTTATTTTTGCAACTATATCAGAAAGTTCGCGCGCTTTTTCGCATATAGATTCATCAAATTCCGAGACATTGTCAAGACTTTTTGCTGCCAAGGTAAGTGCGTCATATGCAGTAAAATCACCATCATAAAGAACAGAGTAAGCATTTGAAAGTGATTTTACAATCTCTTCTGCATTTGACAAAAGCTTTTCCTGTGCTAAAAGCTCTTCTTCTTCGCCTTCACGCAAAGAAGCCTTGTCGAGCTCGTCGGTGCGAAAAGAAAGAAAATCAATTCGCTCAAGACGCGATTGCTCGTTTTGATTAAGAGAATTAAGCTTGTTTGAAAGCGTGATATATTCTTCATAGCATTTAATATATTCTTCTTTTGCATTTGCTACATCGTCTTTGCCGAAGCTATCGAGAAAATCGATATGATGTGATGCTGAGAGAAGACGCTGATTGTCGTGCTGGCCGTGGATATCAATTAAAAATGTGCCGATATCACGAAGCGCGCCCGAGGTAACAACGGAAGAATTTATGCGGCATGTGCTCTTGCCGTTTTCGCTTATTTTACGGCTAAGAAGCAACGTGTCTTCGCCTTCGTCGAGCGCATCATATTCTTTGGCAAGAGAGCGGACTTTCTCATTTGTAGTCTCAAACGATGCCTGTATAAGAGCGTTTTGCTGTCCGTGACGGACTAAATCGCTGCCGCCTCGCTGGCCTAAAATCATATTTATTGAGTCGATTACAATTGATTTTCCGGCGCCTGTTTCGCCTGTGAGAACGTTTAGTCCCTTTTTAAGCTCAATATCTGTTTCATCTATTACGGCCACATTTTTTATGTGTAATTGTGTAAGCATCCGTTTTCACCTCCGCTTATTTACCCTCCTGCATTTTTCGAAGAACGCCCGTAAGCTCCTGGGCAGCTTTTTCCGACTCTGTTACGATGATTATTGTATCATCGCCTGCAATTGAGCCTAAAATTCTGTTTCCAACCGAGCTGTCAATTGCTGCGCCTGCTGCCTGTGCCATGCCGGCAAGTGTTTTAATAACGATTGTATGAAGGGCGTATTCGACACTTATAACCGACTGGGAAAAAATACTCATATGTTTTGATGTGTGCAAAACGACATTTGTCGGAAGCGCGTATTTGTATCCGTTTGTGCCGGAAGAAATTTTCACAAGACCAAGTTCTTTAATATCGCGCGATACAGTCGCCTGTGTCACATCAAATCCAAATTCATGCAGCTTTTGTGTAAGATCGCTTTGTGTAACAGTATCCGACTGAGAAATGATATCGAGTATTTTAGCATGTCTTTTATTTTTCATATTGCATCTCCGTTTCAGCTGTAAAAGCATAAGTAATTTATTATTTTGATATTCCGCGTTCATTTAGCTTCTGGCGTATAGTATCATAAAAGGTTGTGCTGGTAATTTTAATGAGTTTTGTCATATGCCGCGATTTCGTTGCATAAACGATATCGCCGCTTGAAAGCTCTATTCCATATTCGCCGTCGGCACTTAAAAGAGCACCTTCATTATTATGATTATCATCAAGCTCTACCGTAAGCTTACAATCGAGCGGTACTACCATCGGGCGCGCGTGTCTTGTATGAGGGCATACCGGAGTAATAAGCATCGTTTCAAGCGACGGGTCAATTATAGGTCCACCTGCTGAAAGAGAATATGCCGTAGAGCCGGTAGGGGTAGATAAAATCACGCCGTCCGCTACAAATGTATCGAGAAGGTGAGAATCAATTGTCGTGCGAAGTGGGAGCATACGCGAAAGAGATGCCCTTGATACGACAATATCATTTAGTGCGTGAAAAGAACTTATAATTTTGCCGTTCCGACATACATCTGCACGTATCATAGCGCGGTTTTCAATTCTGTAATTGCCTGATAAAAGAGATTCTGCCGCACATTTTATATTTGATGGCTCAATTTCTGCCAGAAATCCGAGATGGCCGAGGTTGATACCGAGCACAGGCACATCGTGGCGCGAGACCTGAGCTGCAGCGGAAAGAATCGTTCCGTCGCCACCTAGCGCTATAAGTGCATCGGCTTTTGAAAAAAGCTCGTCTTCGCTTACATATTGTACGTCCATGCCGACATCTGCATGCTCTTTAGACATAAAAACATTTGCACGTTTGCCTATTATATTGATAAGCTCTTTTGTATATTTATAATCTTTATCGCGAACCGTGTTTGGCATTAAAGCAAAGCTTTTCATATACGAAGCCTCCTTACTTACTTATTATATATAAATATTTAGCTAATCGCAAGAGAAATTTAAAATTATTAGTTTTGGGTTTAAAATATTGATTTTTTATGCAGTGTAAGATATAATTGGCATATACAGAGTTTTGCCATGCAAAACTCCTGCGAGTCTGCAACTCGCCCGCAACCTTTTAGGTTGCGCATGCCAATTGACGGCGAAGTAAAAATGTCCTTGCGAGCAAAGATTTTTGCTCCTGGTAAAATGATTTAGCGGCATCTAAATCGTGTGCGAGTTCTATAATATAATCTATGTAAACTAACATGTACCGAGGGGAATGATTTTTATAACACGCTCAAAAAAATTATTATCAAAGATTGCACTTTTTGCGGCGGCACTTATATGGGGAAGTTCTTTTATCGTCGTAAAGGATGCAGTGGATGTGCTTGCGCCTAACTTTCTTTTGGCGCTTAGGTTTTCCATAGCCTGCATAGTGCTCTCAATTTGTTTTTATAAAAGACTTCGCAAGATCAGCGCTACATATATGTGGCAAGGCGCGATAATCGGCACACTGCTTTTTCTGGCATATTCGACACAAACGATAGGCATCACCGACACAACTCCCGGCAAGAATGCATTTTTGACGGCAATTTACTGTGTAATCGTTCCGTTTATGTTTTGGGCATTTACAAAGAAAAAGCCTGATGGCTATAATGTTTTGGCAGCTTTTTTATGTATAACGGGAATAGGTCTTATATCACTTACGCACTCATTTACAATAGGCTTTGGCGATTCGCTTACGCTTGTTGGCGGGGTGCTTTATGCGGCGCATCTTGTAGCTGTAGCCATTTTTGGCTCGGATAAGGATGCGATACTCATTACAATTTTGCAGTTTTTCTTTGCCGCAATTTACAGCTGGATTGTGACGCTTACCTTCGAAGGTGCACCTGCACAAATAAGTATGCAGGCGATGAGCTCGGTAGTATATCTGGCACTGTTTTGTACGGCAGGCGCACTTCTTTTGCAAAATATAGGACAAAAAAATACGAATCCGTCCGCAGCGGCAATTATACTTAGTCTCGAGTCAGTATTCGGGGTAATGTTCAGTCTTGTATTTGGCTATGAAATACTCACGCCAAAGTTGTTTTGTGGATTCGTTCTCATATTCATATCTGTGATTGTTTCGGAAACAAAACTGTCTTTTTTAAAGCGTAGGTAAGATAACCTATAAAATTAAAGGAATAGACGAATATGAAATTTCTGATATCAAGTATCAAGATGCCCGACAAGTATGGCAGCTTAAAAGTGTATACAGATGTTACTCGTGAGGTCGAAGAGTATTATTCTCTGCCGGTTTTGGCTCTGTGTGCGACGAGCGGACTGCAACCTGAAATTAAGGAGATTCAGGGAAATTATATTTCCGACGGACTTCATCTGAATGAAAAAGGAAATGCAGTAATTGCACATAAATTGAAAGCGTTTTTGGAAAGACTATAAAGATGGTTTTGGTGATATGTTTGTTTCTGATGTGAAATGTGCTTTGTCGAAAGAAGGAAAGAATGGAGACAAAAGAATGAAGAAAAGCGAAATAATTCAAATAATAAAAGAATCTGTTGAAAACAAAAATTTATGTAGGATTGGTTATAAATATAATGACTATCTTAAATATTTGTTTCCTTTAATAGCAAATGAAAAACTATTTTTATCATCAACGGAAGCTGATTTTGATTTTGGCGGATATCATATTGGCAAGATTTCTAATATAGAAACAATCGATATAAGAACACACGCAGATAAGCTTTTTGAAATCATAAAAGCAGAAGGCCTATCTAAATATTTTGATATTCCTGATGTTAATTTATCTGATTGGAAAGCTGTGTTTGAATCTTTGAAGAAACGCGATGGGTATATAATAGTTAAATGTGAAAAAGATTATGATACTGAATATGCTTTTACTATAGGAAAGATTATTAAAACAACTACAAAAAGCGTCGTAATGAAAGATTTTAATTGTGATGGAGAGTGGTATGAAGAAGCATTTTATATTCCTTTTAGTAAAATAACATGCGTCGAATTCAACACACGCTATTGTAATGTTTTCTCAAAACATATATAATTTTTACATGTGTCAGGTATTCAAAAAATAGTTTGTCGAATTTAAATATTTACATATACTATCGGGTGCAGGAAAATCTGGTATTTTTGTGGGTTTTATTATATACTGTTCTCCTGACTTGACAAAAGGTTTGCCAAAAGATGGGAGGAACATTTTATTGTACATCTGATGTGATATTGTATACATAAGAGGTGATAAAATGATATTATCAAAGGGAAACAATAAGTTTACAAATAATACGTATTCTTATTGGGAGTGGAGTACTCCGATTTTACAAACACATGATGAGCTTATAAATAAAATTAGGGAACTAAAATTAAAAGGAAGAATAGTTAAGAACCTACGCTTTGTAGGTATGGCTTACAATTGGGATGATGATAGGCTTTCTGATTGCGTTTACAATACGCTTGGTGGAATGACTGAAGAACAAAGGAAAATGTTGAAAAACCCAAAAGCATTTCTTCCGGAAGGAATATTTCTATTAAGATGGGCAGAAATAGATGAACCTTTGCTTATAGAGTTTGAAGATGGCGATGTTCTTGCCATAGATTACAGTGAAGGAAGCAGTGTTCGGATTGATATGAATACAATTCCAAAAAATATTTCTTTTGGAACTAATCGTCCAACGGCACATGCAGATAAATTATTTAATGACATTATAGGGAAAGAAATTGTAGCGGTAGATGTTACAATGTCTACTCAAAGTCCTGATTTTACAGCTTCATACGGATTGACACTTAATGAACAAACATCGTATATCATTGGTTTTTCAATACGATATCGCGCAACAGATTCTTATTATCCACACAATTCGTTGTTTTTTACATCGTGCTATGATTATGGAGTTGTAGAGTTGAAAGATTGGAATAATGAAACTTTGAAAGTTCATGCGCCCGATGTCAAACAAATAGTTGAAGGTTTTATCGAGAATGAGATTTTAGATTCACAAGAAGAATTTGATGATTAGGATGAATAAAATTTTAAAATGCGATTTAATACAAATTTATTTATATCAGGTATCATCAGTTTGTCGGTTTTGGCACAATAAAAAGCAAATAAATACGAGGTAATATAATGTACGAAAATGAAGTAAAAATTGAAAAGGCAATTCTTGCAGGCGTTCATACTGACAGTGGCGATATGCTTACGGACACAACCCAAGAATCGCTAGATGAGCTTTGTGAGCTTGCAAAAACGGCAGGCGTTGAGGTGGTAGGCTATCTTTTGCAAAACAGAAATACGCCTGACAGCGCAACGTATATAGGTGAAGGTAAGCTTTGTGAGCTTGCAAATGCCGTAGAAGAGCTTGGCGCTGATGTCGTTATTTTTGACGATGAATTATCGCCTGTTCAGGTAAGAAATATATCTGACAGACTCGATATAAAGGTGCTTGACAGAACGGCACTTATCCTTGATATTTTTGCGATGCGCGCCGCCACAAAAGAAGGTAAAATTCAGGTCGAGCTTGCGCAGCTGCGCTATATGCTGCCACGACTTGTAGGTATGGGTAAGGCGCTCTCCAGACTTGGCGGCGGAATAGGAACGAGAGGTCCGGGTGAAACGAAGCTTGAAACTGACAGACGACATATAAGAAGGAGAATCGAGTTTTTAAGCGAGGAACTCCGCGAGGTACAAAAGCATCGCGACCTTTTAAGAACAAGGCGCAAAAAGGACGGCAAGCTCGTAGTTGCGCTTGTCGGGTACACGAATGCAGGGAAGTCTACGCTGCTTAATCTTTTAACGGATGCAGGAGTTCTGGCAGAAAACAAGCTCTTTGCGACTCTTGACCCGACACAAAGAAGTCTGATGCTATCTGATAATCGTGAGATACTTTTAGTAGATACGGTTGGTTTTATACGAAAATTGCCGCACCATCTTGTCAAGGCGTTTAAATCGACACTCGAAGAGGCGGTGCTTGCAGATGTGCTTATACACGTTATCGATGTATCAAATGATGAGTATGATACTCACATTAGCGTTGTAAATAAAATTTTATCTGAGCTTGGAGCGGGCGGTAAGCCGACTGTTGCAGTGCTTAACAAGATTGATTTACTTGAAAAAAAGGATATTCCAAACTCGATTGAATCGTGCACAAAGACTGTTCCAATATCGGCAAAAGATAAAATTGGTATTGATGAGCTTGTTTCGGTTATAGAAGATGTTGTGCCGGGACGAAAAAGGGAAGTGGACATAAAATTGCCATACAGCGAAGCGAAGCTGGTTTCGCTTTTGCATGAAAATCAGGTAGTGATAAGTGAAGAATATGAGCAGGATGGCATTATGATACGGGCGCTTATCGATGCGACGTGTTACGAAAAAATGCGTCAGTATATCGTAAAATAATAAACGGATTTATAGGCAGGTGAGCATATGAAGCCATTTTATAGGACGGTTGCACAAGAGGCGAGTGAGCAGATGATTGAGAGAAAATCGCGCTTCATAGCAACTGTAAGGCCTGTAAGCGAGGAAGCGCAGGCTCTTGAGCTTATATCGCAGATGAAAAGTAAATATTACGACGCGACACATAATGTATATGCATATATAATCGCCGATAAAAACATAATGAGATACAGCGATGACGGAGAACCGTCGGGAACGGCAGGAGTGCCTGTGCTTGAGGTTATCCGCAAGGAAGGCCTTGTTGATGTGTGCGTTGTTGTGACGAGATATTTTGGCGGAATACTCCTTGGTGCCGGCGGGCTTGTAAGGGCATATGGAAGCAGCGCAAAGCTTGGCATTGATGCGGCGAAAATAATCACGCGCACACTTTGTGATTTAGTAGAGGTAAGCTGCGATTATACGCTTTTTGGTAAAGTCCAGTACGAAACGCTCGGCGAGGGCTACATTATAAAGGATATAGTGTATGAAGGCGAAGTAAAGGTATATGTTTATACAACGGTCGACAAAACCGAGCAGTATCAGAAGCTTATGTGTGATATAACGAATGCACGTGTCGGCTGCAGGGTTGTTGCGCGCGAATATATTGATCTGTAAAATATGAATAAAATGAAAAAATAGCCGTGAAACTATTGACAAATATATACAAATAAAATAATATAAAAACAGAATAAAAAAGCTCTGGAAGGAAAGGATAAAACAGAGAGAAAACAGGAGGAGAAGTAAATGGCAAACAATGTTATAGAAATTACGACGCAAAATTTTGAGAGCGAGGTTATCGGTTCGTCTGTTCCAGTACTTGTAGACTTCTGGGCAACATGGTGTGGACCGTGCAAAATGATATCGCCGATTATAGAAGAGCTTGCAGACGACTTTGAAGGTCGCGCAGTGGTTGGCAAGGTAAATGTCGATGAGCAGGCCGAGCTTGCTGAGAGATTTAAGATTATGACAATACCAACTGTTATCGTGTTTAAAAACGGCGAAGCTATAGAAAAATCTGTGGGAGCAAAAGCAAAGGCAGACTTTGCACAGATGATTGAAAATCAGTTTTAAAATTAAAAAGACGCTTATGCGTCTTTTTTTATATGAAAAGCGGAGCGTTATTTTTTGTGCTTGACACTTTCTTGCCATTTATATATTTTTTCGATAGACAAAAAAACGAGAAATACGATGACAATGCATGCGATATACAAAAGAGATAGCCTTATTGCAGCGGCAAAATCGATGATATATGCGGTGTTTGGGTACATATATGCAGAAGAAGTCGTCACTAAAAAATTGTCAATGAAAAGATAGGTATACAGTGAGGCGATTAGCGCGTGCAGAGCTTTTCCTAAAAAGTATGTTTTTGTATTAAGGTCTGTTTTTGATAATATGCCCGTAACCTGCAGATGGACGCTTATGCCCGCAAACCCCATTACCAAAGATGTAAGTATCATTTTTGTGGCAAGCGGTAGCGAAGATATGCCGATAAGCTGCGTTGCTGTTGATATTTCAAGAAGAGAGCATAAAAGAAGAGATAAAGGTGATGATGTTACAAGCGACTCAAGCGTCGATATAATTACGGCAAATATTACGGTATAGCCGCAAACGAGCAGTATATTTTCGATGCTTTGTGAGATTGACTCTTTTAGCATAACGCCGACAGGCTTTGTGCAGTGCATACTGATATTGCCAAGGTGAGTTTGTCTTCCACTTTTTGTGCGCGAAAATAAGCCGAGAATAATACCTGTACTGATAGCGGAGAGTACGTGTATTATATAAAGCATGATGCCGATTTTCTGGCTGTTGTATATAGATGTGCCGACGCAGCCTATAATAAAGAGAGGTCCTGAATTATTGCAAAATGCGAGCAGCTTTTCTGCTTCGCGTTTTTTTAATGCGCCGTTTTTATACATATCGCACACACACGATGCACCGAGCGGATAACCGCTTATTGTGCCTAAAACGAGGCAGAGTGCACCTGCGCCTGATACTCCAAAAAGCGGATGCATAAGATGTGAAAGCGGGCGACATATAATCGAAGCAAATCCAAGGCTTATTAAAAGCGAGCTTAATACAAAGAAGACAAAAAGGCTCGGTATAAGCACATTTGCACAAAGAGATAAAGCACCTTTGGCAGCGTCGATGCTTCTTTGAGGAAAAATAAGAATTGAGAGTATAATATAAATTATTAAGGCAATGTAAAATAATCTTTTGAGTCCTTTATAACTCATTTTTTTAAAAAACAAAACAACACCCCCGTAAAGAGCTTTTTATAAATGTATATGACATTAAAAACTTTTATAGTGCATAAAATTGTTACATATCAAAAAATATGTATTTGCAGTCATATCAGGGGTGTTTTTATGAAAAAGAAGAAAAAAATAAATGTAAAACAGACAGACTATACAATTTCTCGCTCCGAGCGACTGGCAGAGGCGCTTGACCTTCCAAAAGATATTGTTTTAAATCTTCCGAAAATTATTTTTACGGGCAATCGGGAGCTTTTTGTGGAAAATTACCGTGGCATCGTAGAATACGGTGACACACTCATCCGTCTTAATGCGGGCAACTATACCGTAAAAATCGGTGGGCGCGGACTTGGAATAAAGAATATTGCTACGGAGGAAATTACATTGTGCGGCGACATAAAATCGCTCGAATTTTGTTAGGGGTGTAGATATGCTTGCGAAAATATATTGTTTTTTGCGCGGTTATGTTGAAATTATAGTAAAGAGCAGGTTCGTTGAGCGGTTTATAAATATATGTATACGCCGCGACATATACCTTTGGGATATACGTCGCAAAAATGAATGTGAAACGAATATGAAAATGAGTATGCGCTCGTTTCATAAAATTCGTCCAATTGCAAAAAAAACTCACTCGCGCGTACGTATATGTAAAAAAGGCGGAATGCCGATGCTTTTTCATAAATATAAAAAGCGGTATTTTTTTATGTGGGGATTTATCGTGGCTTTGTGTTTTATAACCGTTATGTCGCAGTTTGTCTGGTCGATTGAAATAGTCGGAAATGAAAGGGTCGAGAGAGAAAAAATTTTAGATGCTCTCGCATCTCTTGGCCTCAAAAAAGGCGCTTATGCAAAGGGATTTGACGCGCGGGATTTAAAAAACAAGGCACTTTTAGAGCTTGATGAGCTAAGCTGGATATGGGTTGATATAAAGGGCAGCCGCGCGATTGTAAATGTAAATGAAAAAACGCCTGCGCCCGAAATGATACCAAAAAATGAAGTATGTGATATCGTCGCAAGTCGTGATGGCGTAATAAAGGATATTACAATAAAAGAAGGGCAAGGCCGCATCGAAATCGGACAGACGGTCATGAAAGGACAGCTGCTTATCAGCGGTGTTATAAAAAGCGAGCGAATAAGCGAAAGATATACAAGAGCGTCGGGCGATGTTTATGCAAGGACATGGTACGAGGCGACAAAGACATATCCGCTTTCACGCCAGATAAGAACGCATACAGGCAAAAAAATATCGCAAAAATCACTTTGCATTGGTAATATGCATATAGATTTTTTTCTAAAAAATAAAAACCTTTATGAAAATTACGATGTTATAGAGCAAAGGCACGATTTAGTCATTTTTGGCAAATATATGGGCATCTCGTGGGAAGAAAGACAGTATCAGGAGGTAGAAATTACATATGAGCAAGTTAGCTGTGAGTACGTTTTATCTCAAGCCGAAGAAGAGCTAAAAAAGCAGATTATACCTGATACAAAGGAAAACGCGGATTTGCAGGCAAGCGAGATAACGTATATACATCAAGACGACGAAAATATAAAGGTTACGCTCACACAAGAATACTGTGAGCAAATCGGAGTAGAAAAAAAGATTGAAACAATATTTAATACGCCCTGAAAAATACTGTAAAAGAATAATTTTACAATTAAACAGTTGATAGTTTTATAAAAATAGATTATAATAGTTATAATGAGAGTTTTTGTAAATTTATAATAAAAAACGATACACACAGAAGAGAAACGGAAGTGAATATTTCTTGATTGAAAAGATATATGCATTTGATACAAGCGTTGATATTGCAGCGTTGTTCGGAAGTTTTGATGAAAATATTAAGCTTGTTGAAAAGGAGCTTAATGTACGAATTTTGAATCGTGGCTATGAGATGAAAATAGTTGGCGAAGAAAAAAATGTCTCAGATGCGACAAAGGTTATAGACAATCTTGTTTCGATTTTAAACAGAGGCGAGGCGCTTAGTGAGCAAAATATTTTATATACAATATCGATGGTTGCAGATGGACTTGAGCAAGGGCTCGGAAGCCTCGGCGAAGATGTTGTATGCATAAGCGCAAAAGGAAAGCCCATAAAGAGCAAGACGCTCGGACAAAAAAAGTATATAAATACTATAAAAAATAACACCATAGCATTTGGTATCGGACCTGCCGGAACGGGTAAGACATACCTTGCCGTTGCGGCGGCTGTGACAGCTTTTCGAAATAAAGAAGTAAGCAGAATAATTCTTACACGTCCTGCAGTCGAAGCGGGAGAGAAGCTTGGATTTTTGCCCGGCGATTTACAGATGAAAGTCGATCCGTATTTACGCCCGTTATATGACGCGATGTACGATATGCTTGGCGCTGAAAGCTATCAGAAATATATCGAGCGCTCAATGATTGAGATTGCACCGCTTGCATATATGCGCGGCCGTACGCTCGATGATGCATTTATTATTTTAGATGAGGCACAAAACACGACGCCCGAACAGATGAAGATGTTTTTGACGCGTATAGGCTTTGGCTCGCGCGCGATTGTTACGGGCGATATTACGCAAATCGATTTGCCTGACGGTAAAAAGTCCGGACTAAAAGAGGCGGCAAAAATTCTGAAAAATATTGAGGGGATAGATTTTTGCTATCTTTCATGTAAAGATGTTGTGCGCCATCCGCTTGTACAAAAAATTATAACGGCATATGAAAAGGCCGTGCAGGATAAGGAAAAAAAAGCGCAGTCAAGGGACAAAAACCGCTGACAAGGGGGATAAAATATGCAGATTACAGATGTAATTATTGAAAATGAACAAGATGTCTGTGATTTTACGGACGAAATGGAAGAAACAGTCGTGAAGGTAATAAATAAGGTGCTTGAGCAGGAAGGCTTTGATAAAAGCTGCGAGGTGTCTGTGCTTATAAGTGATGATGAGAATGTAAAAATGCTAAATGCAGAGCATCGCGGTAAGGATAGCGCAACCGATGTGTTATCATTTCCTATGCTTGAATTTGATGAAGAAGGTAACGCTTTAGATGAAGATGATTTCGGGGGATTGCTTTTAGGAGATATAGTAATAAGTTTACAAAGAGCATATGCACAGGCAGATGAATACGGTCATTCACCGCTTCGTGAGGTTGGATTTTTGTGCGCACACAGCACGCTTCATCTTCTCGGATATGACCATGAAGACAGTGAGCAAAGCCGCCTTATAATGCGCGAAAAGGAAGAAAAGGCGCTCGGTGCACTTGGACTTGTGAGATAGAAGTTTTAAATAAGAGGATAAAAAAATAAGGAGTAAACAGCTTTGGTTAATAATAATTTTAAATCAGGATTTGTGTCAATAATCGGCAGACCTAATGTTGGCAAATCCACACTTTTAAATTCGCTTGTCGGCGAGAAAATAGCAATAATTTCCGACAAACCGCAAACGACACGAAATAAGATTTTGGCAATCAGAAATACTGATGATGCGCAAATTATATTTACAGATACACCGGGCATTCATAAACCGAAAAATAAGCTCGGTGAGTACATGGTAAAAGTGGCAAATGAATCGATGGGCGAGATGGACGTTGTTTTATTCGTTGTTGATGCGACGAACAAGACGACAGAGCCGGAGAAAAACATCGCAAAAAATCTAGCGTCACTTCGGGTACCTGTTATTTTAGTAATAAATAAGGTTGACCTTGTGCAAAAAGAAACGCTGCTTCCAATGATTGCGGATTTTAGCAGCCTTCATAATTTCGAGGCAATCGTTCCTGTAAGTGCGATAAAAGAAGACGGAACGCAAAGACTTTTAGACGAAATTATGCACCATATTCCAAATGGTCCGGCGTTTTTCCCTGATGATATGATTACAGACCAGCCTGAAAAGCAGATTGCCGCTGAAATCATACGAGAAAAGCTTTTGTGGCTTCTTGACAAGGAAGTCCCGCATGGTATCGCAATTGAGATTATGAAAATGACTGAAGGCGATAAAGTGACATCAATTCAGGCAAATATTTACTGCGAAAAAGCATCGCATAAGGGCATCATTATAGGTAAGAACGGTGCACTTTTAAAAAGAGTTGGTACGATGGCACGTATCGATATTCAAAAGATGCTCGGACATAAGGTTTTTCTCGAGTTGTGGGTTAAGGTTAAGAGCGACTGGAGAAATAATAATTACTTAATACGAAACTTTGGATATGAATAAAAAATAGTTTAAAAATGCGACTAATAATTATAAAAATTGTCAATGCTATCTTTGTAAAAATAACTTGTTGATAGGGGGCAATTTTTATGTTTTACGAGTATATGTGGCAAAAATTCTTTATGACAGGAAGTATTTTGGATTATATCATTTTCAGAGAAGTTGAAAGTGATATGATTGATTGTTATCAGGAAAATGAGCCTAAAGTGACGGCGATGGTTTAAAATTTAATATTACACGGTCACCGGCTTATGAGGCGGTGACTGTGATTTTTACATAGGCGGTAGGTTTGATGGAAACGATTGTTACAAACGGACTTGTAATACAACAAACGAATTACGCAGAGGCAGACAGAATACTTCACATATTCACAGAAAAGCTTGGGATAGTAAGTGTAATTGCGAAGGGTGCGCGGAAATATAAAAGTCATCAGGGTGCACCGTCGCAGCTTTTATACTATTCTTCTTTTACGCTCGTAAGCGGCAAGCAGATGTATACGCTGCGCGGAGCAAGCGGTATCACGAGCTTTTTTTCTCTGTCAGAAAGCCTTGAAAAGCTTGCACTTTGCACATATCTTTTTGATATAACAAAAGCACTTGTGCCTTCAAATTTACCT
Organism: Candidatus Aphodoplasma sp.; assembly: GCA_045541115.1. Lineage (GTDB taxonomy): Bacteria > Bacillota > Clostridia > UBA1381 > UMGS1253 > Aphodoplasma. The sequence goes on along the minus strand of JAZQIM010000011.1, from coordinate 27,611 downwards.
GACAATAATGTGTTATCACTTCTTTTAAATACGCTCTACATATTGCAAAACAAACAAAGATCAATTTCGCTTATAAAGGCCGTGTATGAGCTGAAACTGCTTTCATTGTCGGGCTTTATGGTAAGCTGCGCAGAGTGTAGCAGTTGTGGCAGGAATGGCAGCTTTGATGCATATTTTTCGCCATCAAATGGTACAGTTGTATGCGATAGTTGTAATGGGGCGCCGGACTGTATCAAAATATCGGAAGCGACGCGTATGGCGATGGAATATATTATAAGTAACGATACGGAAAAAATATTTTCATTTAAAATATCGGATGAGTCGTTAGAGGAGCTTGCGGGCGTGAGTGAAAAGTTCTTATTAAATTGCAGCGAACGCAATTTTTCATCGTTATCGTATTATAAGAGTGTATGTGGCTAAAGGCAGTATTTTTTAATATAATTATTGAGAAAAATTTATTTTTATGTTGACAAATAAGAAATAATGTAATATAATATTAGCCATGTCGGGATGTAGCGCAGTTTGGTAGCGCACTACGTTCGGGACGTAGGGGCCGCAGGTTCAAATCCTGTCATCCCGACCACAAAACCCTGTAATAAAGCCATTCTCGGCGTTGTTACAGGGTTTTATTTTACTTTTGACCACATGTTATCCCATAGACACGAGATGCTAAAAAACTAAATATTTCTTTTCAGGAATTAGCGTAGCTTGTTAGCGCGCTTCATTCAGGGCAGTAAGTCCGCAGGTTTAAATCCTGTATTCCTGCCAAAAATGCTCAGTAACCACACGGTTTCTGAGCATTTTATTTTAATCTCTTTTCTTTGTTTAAGGTGTATCATATTTTGAAGTATATGAATAAAATCAAATTACTCTTATGCTTGTTTTACTATATCAATAATCTGATTTATATTCTTCTTTCCAAAAGATACGTGTTCATCGTTTATAACAAGACATGGAACACTCATCACATTATATTTTTTCTTTAACTCTTCAAAATGCTGAAGGTCATATACCTCTGCTTTAATGTTTTTGTTTTTTGTTGCAATACGCTGACAGGCAATTACCAAATCAGGACACATCGTACAAGACAAAGATACTAAAATCCTCATATTTGTGCTTTTTTGAATTTCTTCAACTTCCTTTAATGTATCTTCATCTATTGTCTGTCCGGGACCTGCTGCATTGTAAAGCCCCAGTACAAAAGAGGTAAACTCATGTCCTCCCGGCACACCATGAAATGCAATTCGAGTATCAGCCCCATCCTCTGTAAAGACTCGCACACAAGGAGCCAGATTTGATTTGTCATTTCTATCAGCTACCATGACTGTAAGCTTGTCCGTAAGGTCTGCAAGATTTGTTATATACTTTTCCAATTCCAAAGACACAGGGCGACTATCAAGATACAGCTTAAGGATAAGCTTGCGTTCCATTTTTGAAAATACTCCCTCCAGCTGTGCTTTCATTTCTGCTGTAAATATATCATCGGAATCATCAGATGCCTCAGCGGTTTTTGTTGCATTTGGATAGTCTGTCATTCTTGTAACGGGAGGCTTCGGATGAAGACCTGTTTTTCTCTGCATTTCGGCAACATATTTTTCAAGCTCCGTAGCCGCCAAGGCACCATCGCCTGTAGCAGTAACCACCTGACGGAGAGGTTTAATACATACATCGCCTGCTGCATACAATCCATCAATAGTCGTCTTCTGACTTGAGTCTGTTATGACATAACCATATTTATTTAACTCTGCAATGTCTTTAACAAGCTCCGTATCAGGAGAATATCCTGCAAATACAAATACTCCGAAGTTATCTCCGTCTTCTGCTTGATATTCGGTAACATCTCCGGTTTTGGTATTTTTATATCTGATATAATCAAGACCGTTTTCACCGCTTACTTCTTCTACAACCGTGTTATAAATAACAGTAATTTTTTCGTGTTTTTTTGCCGGTTCCGCAACAGATGCAGCACATGTGAAATCATCATCGCGAACAAGAATTGTTACATGGCGGGCAAATTTAGTTAAGAATACACTTTCTTCTGCCGCAGCAAAGCCTCCGCCAACTACATAAACCTCTTTCCCTGTAAAAAATTCTCCGTCACATGTAGCACAATAAGCAACTCCTCGGCCTTTGTGTTCTTCTTCTCCTTTAAATCCTATAGTTCTTGGATGTGCACCGGTAGCAAGCAGAACTCCTAAACATTGAAAATCCCCACGGCTTGTGTGAACGGTTTTAACAATATCATCCATTTTTAGGCTTTCTGCTTCCGCCATTAAAAATTCTGCTCCAAAGGTTTCTGCCTGACGGCGCATAGTTTCGGTAAGCTCTTTTCCGCTTATTTTTCCTAAGCCCGGATAATTTACAACCTCATGTGTAATGGTAATCTGACCGCCAAACTGTTCTTTTTCAAGAACTAACACACGGTATCTTGCACGAGCCAGATAAATGGCGGCGGTAAGTCCTGCCGGACCGCCGCCTATCACTACAACATCATATAAATTATCTTGGTTAATGTTTTGTATATTACTCATTATAACTGTCCTACGAGATCAAGACTAGGCTTTAATGTTTCAGCACCCGGCTGCCAGTTAGCAGGACAAACCTGATCGCCGTGTGCGTGAACGAACTGACATGCCTGAACCTTACGGAAGAGTTCTTCTGCGTTTCTGCCTACATTTCCGGCAGTAACCTCGTAGCCTACAATTTTACCTTCAGGATTTATGATAAAAGTACCACGCTCTGCAAGACCATCTGATTCAATTAAAACCTCAAAATCTCTTGAAATTTCATGAGTCGGGTCAGCAAGCATAGGATAATTGATTTTTTTAATTCTTTCAGATGCATCGTGCCATGCTTTATGAACAAAATGTGTGTCGGTAGATACAGAGTATATCTCACATCCCACATTTTTAAAATCCTCATACTTATTTGCTAAATCTTCCAACTCCGTTGGGCATACAAAGGTAAAATCTGCAGGATAGAAAAAGAACACGCTCCATTTACCTAAAATCTCTTCTTTGGAAACCATCTTAAAATCGTCTCCGTGAAATGCGTAAGCTTTAAAATCTGAAATTTCTTTGTTAATCAATGACATAAATTTTTTCTCCTTTACTTTTTAATTTTATGCTTTCCAAAGCCTATGCTGCTTTTATGCTGTCTCCCTTGGATAATGAAAAGTTTGCCTTCGGAGGTGTGTTTGGCGAAAGTCTCTTGTACTGGAAGCCGTCATCACTTTCAATGCACACCCACTCGATATAATGCTCCGGTTCCATCGAATGCTGGGCCGAACCGACTGAAACGGTTACCTTGTCACCTTCTGTTTTATATACTGGAATATGTTTTTCTTTGGATGCTTCTCGAGTACCCGGAATTATTTCCTGCATATCTTCGCCGCAGCATTGTATAGGAACACCGCTATTTTTTATCATCGTAATAATATTTCCGCAATGCTTGCAAATAAAAAACAGTTCTTTCAAAACTATTCCTCCTTTCTACATAAAAGTATAACCAAGTGTGCTAAATAAATACGCAAATATAGGTTATACTATGGTTAGATTGGAGTAATAACTTATGGAAATTAGTTCCTCAAAACCTTATTTAAGGGGTTTTGTGCCGTATGCACTCGCGGCATTTTTAGTAGGTGCTGTGGGCGGATTTACTGCCGTGCTTGGCCCTGCATTTGTAAGTGACTTGAATTTGCCGTATAATAACACAACATGGACCGCTTTAGCGATGGCAGCTTCAACAGCAGCGTTTGCACCCATTCTCGGCAAGCTGGGTGATGTAATAGGCAGGAAAGCAACATTATTGATTGGTATAGCGATTTTCACTTTGGGTAATATCCTTACGGCAATAGCCCCATCGCTATTTTTTATGATTATTGCCCGTTTTATTGTAGGAATAGGAAGTGCAGCTATTGCACCAGTGGTAATGTCATACATCGTTACAGAGTTTCCGCGTGAGAAAATTGCAAAGGGTTTTTCTTTATATATGCTTATTTCAAGCAGTGCAGTAATTTTTGGACCTACGCTCGGCGGATTGCTTATTGAGTTTTATGGTTGGCGAGCAATGATGTGGGTATGCGTTGCGATTTCAGCCATCATATTTTTACTTTGCATTGTAACACATAGAAAAGATAGTATAGCATTGCTCTAAAAGAAAGTGCTGATTTGAATCAAATAACAGAAAAACTGCCTTTTATGGCAAATGTATTGGTAGAGACTGACAGTATTGAGTATCCGCTTTTAAACAATCAGACAACATTTTATGTATGTAAAAATCATAATTGTCTTCCACCAACTAATGCAATTGAAGCTCTAGGTTAGTCTTCAAAACCATTTCTTGATTTTTGATTATCACAAAATACTGCCGGGGATTTGTTCCTCGGCAGTATTTTATAAATTGTGTGATTGTTTTAATCCATCATAATTCTGTTTTTCTCAAACACCTTAATAATTATTATACCAAGAATTATACCTGCTAACCCCTGCATCGCATTTGCAGGAATGTTTACGATTGAAGGTATGAAACCATACAAGAAACCTTCAAATACAAAGTATCCTAAAACCATTACGATTTCTGCAACAATTCCGCTGATAATTCTTGAGGGCAGATTCCCGATTTTGTTTTGAAGGATTTTAAATCCGAAGTATGCGACAAGAGCCATAAGTCCTTTGATAATAAATGTGGCGGGTGCATATGTAACATAGCCTGAAAATACATCTGCAAGTGCCGAACCCAAACCTGCTGCAAGGAATCCATATATCGGAGATAAGAGCCATCCTGAAAGAAGTACAACGCAGTCACCTAAATTCAAATAGCCTCTGAGTGGTGACGGTATTTTGATAATCATTGTCGCAACACAGCACAGAGCTGCAAGCAAGGATGCCATAAATATTTTTTGTGTTTTTGTTTTCATGAGTTTCTCCTCCATAATTATAATAATTCTTAGTCATATATTGCTCTTTCATTTTTTAAGCGCTTTCTTGATTTTACTTCTAACTTTACTGACTGCCATACAGCTCACAATGGTGATAAGCATATCAGGCAGAGTGTTACCGATGACAATATCAACCTTCATCAATAACCTGTAAATAATAAATCCTCCAAGCCAAATAATCAGATTTTGAACATTGAACGCACTTGATTGCTTGTTTTGCTTCAGGATGAAAAAGTCAGCAATCTGAATTGCTATCATAGGTGCAAACACTGAACCTATGAAGTATAAAAAGTCTGTAATGTCTGTAAGCGGTAAGAATATCGCTCCAAGTGTACCAATGACTGTTACCGCAACAGCAACCCATTTAGCATTAACCTTTTTAGTAATAGATTCACTTGAAACTCCTGCAGAATACGCATCAAGAAATGTTGTTGTAACTGTTGAAAACACAATAATTAAAAGTCCTGCTATACCAAGACCTGCCTTTACCATAATTTGTGCAATATCGGATTCTGCTGTAAATATAGCTGCTCCCATACCGATTACATACATCCAACAGCTGACAATTCCGTATATAATTGCGCTAACGGCGGTAGCCTTGACGGGTTTCTTTGCTTCTCTTGTATAGTCGCAGATCAAGGGCAACCAAGAAAGAGGCATTGCCACAGATAACTCTACGGCAGCACCGAAGGTCATACTTTCTCCGGCAATATTTTGCATTGTACCTTTTCCAAAGATAACAAAGCTAAGGATAATTGTCAGAATAAATAGTGCCGTCATTGCAACAGTGTTTACTTTACCAAGATTTTTGATTCCAATCATAATCCACAGTACAATTAATGCACCGATAACAATACACCAAATCCAATTAGCAATATCAAAAATACCGTTTACCGCAAGCGCTCCGTCATAAATCATAATTGCTGTCCAACCAATAAGTTGAATGATGTTCAGCACGGAGAAAAGTAAAGCACCTTTATTACCAAAGCTCATCTTAGCAGTTTCCATTGAGCTTTTGCGCACTTTACCACCAATAAGTCCGGCTAAGAAAAGCATTGCACAACCAATTATATGACCTATAATTATGGCAAGCAATCCCTTATTAAAGCCGAGAGATGCAAAATAGGTTCCTGTCAGAATTTCTGCAATGGAAACTGCGGCTCCAAACCAAATAAGTCCGTTTTCAAATACCGATGTGCGTCTTTCTTCCATCTCACTTAGCCTCCTTTGCATATTCGCCTTGCAAATTAAAATTATGTTGCATTGGTCCGGAACCTTTTCCTAAGTCAAGCATAGCTGAAAGCGCATCTGAAATATATTTCTTCGCTCGTTGTACGGACTCGGCAAGTGTAAAGCCTTTGGCGAGGTTTGATGCTATGGCACTCGATAATGTACATCCAGTACCGTGCGTGTTGGGGTTATCTATTCGCTTACCTTCAAACCAATAATATTCTCCGTTTGCATATAAAAGGTCATTGGCATCATTGATGTTATGACCGCCCTTTAGAAGAACTGCACAGTTATGTGCATCACCAATAACTTTTGCTGCCTTTTGCATATCCTTTTTATTTTCAATAGAAAGTTCCGATAAAACTTCCGCTTCGGGAATGTTCGGCGTAACGAGTGTTGCAATCGGCAGAAGCTTATCTATTAGTGTCCTAACTGCATCCGTCTTCATAAGAGATGAGCCGCTTGTAGCAACCATCACTGGATCTACTACAATATTTTTTGCCTTATGGTATTTTAGTCTGTCTGCTATTACACATATCAGCTCGCTTGAAGATACCATACCGATTTTGACACTATCGGGGAATATGTCCTCGAATACTGCATCAATTTGTTGTTTCAAAAATTCAGGAGTTGACTCCTGAATCGCTCTTACGCCGGTTGTATTTTGTGCCGTCAGTGCCGTTATTGCACTCATAGCATAAACACCATTCATCGTCATTGTTTTAATGTCTGCCCCGATACCGGCGCCTCCACCGCAGTCACTTCCTGCAATGGTCAATGCTGTTTTCATTTTCATAGTTTTATTCTCCTTTCGTTTTTCAGCATCGTTTTATATAGCGACATAAGGTGGTGCCCCCAATCTGCCGCTCGTTTTTATTTGTTTATATTGCTCCTTTAATCATTGCTTTTTCAATTCCTTTGCTAATTTAAGCAGAATTTCGGTTTCGCCTTTAGGATCATCTGCTTTCATAATTGCAGAAACTACACAAAAACCTGCAATATCAATTCCTTCAAGAACCTGTACATTGTTTTTATTTAGTCCGCCAATGGCATTTACAGGAATTGGTACAGCTTTGCATATCGCATCAAGAGTTTCGGTTGATGTGAGAACTGTCTTGACTTTTGTTGTCGTAGGATAGATTGCACCTACACCAAGATAATCTGCGCCTTGCTTGTAAGCTTCAAGTGCCTGCGGAACAGTTTTTGTTGTTGCTCCTATAATAAAATCATCACCGAGGATTTTTCTTGCGGTAGAAATCGGCATATCGCTTTGTCCGAGATGAACACCTTCTGCACCTACAGCAAGAGCAACATCAATACGGTCATCAATGATAAGCGGTACATTATATTTCTTTGTAAGCATATGTACCTTTTCGGCAAGGGAGATATATTCTCTTGTAGTCTTATCCTTCTCGCGAAGCTGCAGTAAGCTAGCCCCGCCTTTTAATGCTTCTTCGGTTCTTCTTAAAAATTCTTCTTCGCTAAATCCGGTACTGTCTGTTATAAAATAAAGTGTTGTATCAAAATTTCTCATTTTCTTTTTCTCCTATACATAAAGATAGTCATTCAGAACAGGCTGCAGACCTTCATCTGCAATGTCTTTATACATCTTGTCAAGACTGCGGTTATCGTCAATCTCAAACTGTTCATCGCCCTGCGCTTCATCTGACTCTTTTCCGCTGTATTTACTTTCATGGTCACCAATTCCGGTAGAAACACCTGCTGAAACCTTCGTTGCGGCAATTTTCATGATGCCGTTTCTAAATTCAGCACTTTCACGGGAAGATACTGTAATACCGACAAAGGGTAAGAATATACGGTAAGCACAGATTATCTGACAAAGCTGTTTTTCGTGAACATCCAATGGATTGATTTTATCGTTATTGATAATCGGCCTGAGTCTTGGACAGGATAGTGACATTTCCGCATGAGGATATTTTCTTTGCAGGTAGTATACATGAAGCGCACTTGCCAAAGCATCCTTTCTAAAATCCGAGAGTCCCAAAAGTGCTGAAAATGCCACACCGCGCATACCACTCATAAGCGCTCGTTCCTGGGCATCAAAACGATAAGGCCACACACGTTTAGCCCCAAGTAGATGTAGCTGTTCATATTTATCTGTGTCATAAGTTTCCTGAAATACGGTTACATAGTCGGCACCACATTCGTGAAGATATTTATATTCATCGGTATTTACGGGATATATTTCAAGTCCTACCATACGAAAGTATTTCCTTGCCAGCTTGCAGGCTTCACCGATATAATTTATATCGCTTTGTGCACGGCTTTCGCCTGTAAGTATTAAAATTTCCTCCATACCACTATCTGCAATAACCTTCATTTCTTTTTCAATCTGCTCCATAGATAGCTTCATTCGTTTAATATGGTTATAGCAGTTAAAGCCGCAGTACACACAGTAATTTTCGCAGTAATTGGCTATATAAAGAGGTGTAAAAAGGTAAACTGTATTACCGAAGTGTTTACTTGTTTCAAGTCTTGCTCTTTGTGCCATTTGTTCTAAAAACGGCTCTGCAACAGGAGAAAGTAGTGCCTTAAAATCTTCTATAGTACAGGTTTCATGCTCTAATGCCGCTTTTACATCTTTGGCAGTGTATTTTGAGTAATCGAAAGAATTCATCTGTTCCATTACATTTTTGCACACATCCGATTCTATTTTCTCCATGCATGGCAAGTATTCCATGTGGTTTTTTCGTGAAGAAGGATCTGTTTCTATCTGGTGCTTCTTTGCAAGTGCTTCTGGAGATAAATGCTCTGAATCCACAAAAAATTGATTTTCCATTTTAAATCCCCCTTAATCACGCAAAAATCCCGTAAGAGGATCGGATGCAGAGGCACCTCTTGTAAGCACTCTGCCAAGGCCTGAAAGATATGCTTTTCTTCCTGCCTCAATTGCCTGACGGAAGGCTGATGCCATAAGCGGCAAATCTCCTGCAGTTGCCAAGGCTGTATTTGCCATAATAGCTGCAGCACCCATTTCCATAGCTTCACAAGCCTGCGATGGCTTGCCTATACCTGCATCAACAATAATTGGTAAATCAATTTCATCAATAAGAATCTGAATAAAATCCTTTGTTGCAAGACCTTTATTGGAGCCTATAGGGGATGCAAGAGGCATTATAGTTGCGGCTCCGGCATTAAATAAGTCACGGGCAACATTTAAGTCAGGATACATATACGGCATAACAACAAATCCGTCATTTGCAAGAATTTCTGTTGCTTTAATTGTTTCCTGATTGTCTGGGAGCAGATACTTTGAATCACGCATAATTTCAATCTTTACAAAATTACCGCATCCAAGTTCACGGGCAAGTCTTGCAATTCGTACTGCTTCTTCGGCATTTCTTGCTCCGCTTGTGTTCGGAAGAAGTGTTATACCTTTTGGAATAAAGTCAAGTATGTTTTCTTGCTCTTTTGTGTTTGCACGGCGTACCGCAAGGGTTATAATCTCCGCACCTGCATCTTTTACCGCAGCCTCAATCAGATTAAGAGAATATTTTCCCGAACCTAAAATAAAACGGGAATTAAATTCGTGACCGCCGATAACAAGTTTATCACTGTTCATTTGCTTTTCCTTCTTTCTATACTTCAAATTTATTTGCTATAATTCTTAAAACTGTATGTGCCTGATGTGCAGCACATAGCATCACTCTTGATGAAATAAGCCCGATTCCGTCTTTTACATCGCTTACTTCATCGCCACAAAGATAAAATCGTTTTGAAACTTTTCTTGTTTTTATTGAGTTGGCACTATCTAAGCCTGCCATTCCCGATGCGGCGACTATATATTTATCCGGCATTTTAGATAAAACAAGATTTGTCAGCATTGCCTTACACTCTGCGTTATCAAATGCTTCACAGACAATATCTGCATCTGAAAGAATATGCTTTGCATTGTTTTCATCAAGTCGAATCGTATGTATCTTGGTTTCAAGATAGGGGTTTATTTCTTTTAGGTTGTCCTGTAAGGCTTCTGTCTTGCTCATTCCAATTTGATTTGCCTTGTACTGCTGACGGTGTAGATTTGTTATATCTACTTTATCAAAATCTATCAGTATGAGTTTTCCTATACCTGCACGGGCGAGAGAGGTGGCTATGTTTGAACCAAGACCACCAAGACCGCATACGGCAACAGTTGTGTATGAGATTTTCTCTTGAAACTCAATTCCGTGTCTGTCATTTAGAGCTTTCATCCATTCTTTTTTAGTTAGAATCATATCAGCCACCTCCCACAAAGCTTACAATCTCAACACTGTCGCCATCCCTAAAAATTGTATCAGCATACTGTGATTTAGGAACTATATCGCCGTTAAGTTCAACCGCAACACGCATTAAGTCGTAACCTGCAGAATTAAGGTATTCTGCAATAACTTTGCCACCTACATCTAAATTTTCTCCGTTAATTCTTACCACCATTTTCACCTCCAAAACTCAAACAAAAAAGGAGCTACCGATTTGGTAACTCCTTAAATTACTTCGTTATTCCTAAAACTTGCGCTTCAGGCATCCCTACGTTGGCATTATCCAAATCAGGTTCTCGGTCGAAGGTTATACCTTCCTCTCAGCCTGTAACACAAGCTCCCGTTTCTTATTCATTTCCATATATTATATCACTTAAAAATAAAGTTTACAATACTTTTTGCAAATTTTTATTATTTTTATCAAAAGCATATTTCTCGATTTCGCTTTTTTGTTTTTATGCCGTTTTAGTTTTTTCAAAACAGGGTGCTATCACCTTTTCGTATAGCATGTTTAGGACAAAAAAAGAGACATAGCAGTAATGCGTGCCATATCTCTATATTAACATCTGTCTTTTTGGTTCTAATAAAATAGTCTATTATTTATCTATTGGCAAGTACAATTTTTGTCCCGCGTATATTTTATTTACATCCGTTATTCCATTAATAGTCATTATCTTCTCTATATTATCCATATAATTTAAATTGTGTTTTTCGCATATACTTTCGAGATAATCGCCATTTTGTATTATATATACTCTAAATGTCTCAATATTTTCAGACAGATTTGATTGATTTGTGGAAGGTGTTTTGTTTATTTGAATGTTAGATTGTTGGCTTATCATTGCAAGTGTTTCATTTAGTCTGTTCATAATGTTGTTTTTCTCAAGAGTAGAGGCAGATGCATCGGTGTAACCAATATGCACTGAATAAGAAACTGCACCAATTCCATGATGTTTTGGTGTTGCTTATCTGCATTTGTTGGAACTTTGCAATATAGAATAGCTGATTTGATTGTATAAATGTATACAAGTCCTGATCTACTTGTTGCTGTTGTTGACCGTAGGGGTTATATCCGGCAATATACTGCGGAGCAGAATATTGAGGAGTATATTGTGGTTGAGGTGCAGTATATGTATTTTGCTGGTAGCTTTGATTTGTAGAATATGTTCCTGCAACCTGAAAATGCGGTTCGCCTGTAGTGCCTGCTGGGGTTCCGCAAGAAGCGCAGAATTTTTGCCCTTCACATAAGGGTGCTCCGCATTTGGAACAAAAAGTTTTGTTATTTACAGTTTCTGCATATGCTTCTGACCCGACAATTGTGCCTGTGCATCCAAATGTAGTACATGCTTTATTTTCTATCCAGCATTCTTTGTGATGTGGCATTTCGCAAATGCTGCACACAACAACATCATCGCCTTCTTTGAACTCTGTTTTGCAGTAGGGACAAATCTTACCAACAAACGATAACCCTGTTTTATTCTTTTCCTCCATAACTTTCTCCTTACTTTCTTTATGTGTTTTATTTACAGTTTTACATTCTGGACAAAAATAAGCAAAAATTCTCTTTTCATTGCATTTGTTGCATATTCCCGGAGCATAGGCATCAATATTGCTTTTGATATGAATTGCCGTTTTGCAATTTGCACAATATTTTACTTTGATTTTTTCACTTCCACATTTATTACATTTTATAGTTTCCATTATTGTACCACCCCGATGTTTTCTTTTTCTTTTGATGTTTCATTTATATTATTGTTTTGGGGATTTTCTGGCATCTTTTCTGTATTTTGTTTTTGATCTTTTTTTGATTCGGGTTACATTCGATAAACATAATTTCACTTGGCTCTGCTGAAAAAGGAATTGAGCCGGAAACAAAATTTGAAGAGATTTCTGAGAATTTTCAATTTGCTGTGTGTTATTAAAAGGAGAAAATTGGTAAGGTATAAAATAAATAAAGGATTGAGCTCTAGCTCAACCCTTTGAATTTATAAATTAAAGTGCAAGTAATGGCGTTATATAATCCATTTTACATCAAGAAAATAAATGCCTTTTGAATCATTTTAGGAGATCAGACAATAATTAGGCAACTTCATTTTTATATATTTTTCTTGTGCTTTATTGTTTCAATTTCGCTGTTTTTGCCGGAAGCAATAAAACAGCACATCAAAGAAATAACTATTGCTACAATTGCTAGACCAATAACAATTCCAAAAATCAAATTCATAAAAAGATTACCTTCCTTTCAATTATATTCAGAACATGACTTTCTACTAACTTATTCCTCTGTATCTGCGTTATTGTCAGAATTCGTTGTATTCAAAGATTCACTTGTTTCATTTATAACAGATGCATCTATTGTAGGTGCAGTATGTGTTATACTCGCAGGAAAAGATTCAGTTGTGTTTTCACTTGAGGAATTGTTTTGTGTGCCGTTTTCTCCATTGTTGTTGCTTTCTGTTAAGCCGCTGTCAAAATTGTCTGTTTCGTCATTGTTATTTGAATCTATTGCAGAGTTGCTTGTGCCGGAGATTTCGGTGTTTGGAGTTTGAGGTGTTATAACATCGCTTGGGTCAGAAGTTTCGACAGAATCATCATTTTCCGTGTTGGAAGTTTGATTCGTTTCATTCTCGGTTGCGTCGTTGTCGTTTCCTGCTGATCCTGTGTTATCGCTGTCATACTCGCTGTTGGTATTATCTTCCGCGTCTGGAGTGGTAGGTGTTACAGGATCGGCGTTTGGGTCGCTAGTTTCTGTGTTTTCGGTATCTTCGTCTTCGACAATATTATCTGGATTAGTTTCAGGAGCGGTTGTTTCTCCGCCTTCAACGCCAGTCTCATTATCAGTTTTGTTTTCTTCTTTGCCTTCTGATGCGGAAATATCTGGTTTGTTTTCTGTTTTATTGTCTGTAGCACCGATGCCTCCGGACTCGTTTTCACTGTCGCTAGTTTCGTTATCCTTTAACTCATCGTTATTGCCTGCGTCTGGGATTTCTTCACTGCTGTTGCTATCCGAATCTTCTTTTTCGACGCCCTCTGCAATAATGGCTATCGATTTTACATTTTTGAGAAGATCCTTGGATATGGTAAGTGTACCAGTTTCAATATCGAAGGTAATTCCTTCAGGATTTTTCTCGCCATCTTCTTTTCCTGTGTATATAGTATATTCTTCTCCGTCAAGAGTGATAATAATTGTTTCAGGCAATTCATAGCCTTCTGATGCGGTAAATGTAATTACGATATCTTCATCGGTTACAACGTTATCGTCTGTAAAATCAAATGTAATATTTTTAACTTCAAAGGAAATTGAGGCTTTTTTGTTAACATCCTCAATTTTATTCTCTTTGATGTCGGTTATTGTGATTTCTCTGACACCGTCAAGCAATTTTGATGCTATTGTAAGTTCTCCACTTTCTACATTATATTCAAAGCCTTCAGGATTTTTCATGCCATTCATATTTATGGTATATTCTGTTTTATCTTCTTCAATTTCTTCGTTTTCGATATTTTCATCACGAATTGTCTTGTCAAGGGAAATTACAATTCTCTCAGGAAGTTCCATATCCTCTTTCGCAGAAAGTGTAAGAACAAGGTCTGCATTAGTTGGGATTTTTGTTTCTTCGAGATTGATTGTTAATTGAGAAAGGTTGAGTGTAACATCTGCCTTTTCGTCTTCTGTTTCCTCTTCATTATTGTCAGAGGAAGAAGCATTGTCATTTGATGGGTCGCCTGAATCATTATCATTTTCATCATCGTCATCATCTTTACCGCCGTCACCTGCAGGTGCTTTGTCGGGCTCGTCATTGCTTTGGTCGCCGTCTTCTTCTTTTTTAGTCGGGTTGTCAGCAACAACATTATTGCCTGATGATGTATCAGCAGAGTTATTCTCTTCGGTTTCATTGTTATCTGTTGCTTCCTCCGTGGTTTCCTCGGTTGCGTCTTCTTCAGGTTCTTCTTTAGGAATTGGAGTCGCAGCGGCTTTAACAGAAACTTTAATGCCATCACTTAAAAGGCTAGATGGAACTGTTAAAACGCCGGCTTGGGCATCATAGTATGGTGCATCCTCACTTGCCTCAGCATCCCCGGTAGAAACAACATAATCCTTACCGTCAATATTAACTACCACTTCACTTGGCATTTCATAGCCTTCTTTTAGTGTAAGTGATACTTTGTAATCCTCCTCAGCAGAAATTTCCGCCCCCTCTTGAATTTCAAAACCTTCTAACTCAATCTCTGTCTTAGCTTTTGCTTCTGGGCAGGGGATAGGCTCTAAACCTAATACATCTCCATCAGATAAAAGCATTACTTCTTTTTCTTCCTTGCCGCGCGTAGACATCAGCGAAACCTGTGATGTCGTATCCTCTGCCGGTTCGCCCCAATAAGATGCAATCGTAAGTGTCGGCGGAGTGGTTTTTTCCACATATTCGTTCCATTCGGTAGCTGTAACACCTTCTGCATCATAAAAGCCACCGGTATTGTAGGTGAATTTAACTGTATGTTCTTTTTCAAAAGCAGAGGTTTTGTATAGCTTTGTTTCAGTATCCTTTCCGCTTGCAGTATAGGATAAGGCAACTTTGCAATAACCTTGAGACGCAGTTCCGCTGCCTGTCATAATAATCTCGTAACTTTTTTCAGGCGATAATTCCCAAGTAAGTTCTTCGCCTGCAGTTACTACGCATACATCCTCATCAGTTGTTTGCGTATCTTCGTCAAAAGAAAGTGTTTCTGGTATGTCAGGCTTTATCAGGGTTTTAGTAACAGTGCTGTTTTCATCTTCGGGTTGACTAAGCTCATACACGGTCACAGAGGTACTGCGTGTAGCAGATTGTATTGTCTGCGTTGGTGTATCGACAGACGCGCTAAACCAAGCCCATGTCATGCTGACAAGGAAAAATGTACATACTAAAATACCTGCAATCGTTGGCGCCATAAGCCAGATTAGCTGGTCGTTATTTTTTTGATGATTCTTAAATTTATGTAATAAACTCATAACATACCTCCGATTGAGTTGTTTTATTAAGGATGCCGCAAGGTGTTTACGGCAATCAAAAGATACAAGACTCACTTGTACCCTTTGATTGCCGCCCATCACCCTAAAGGGGATAGGACGGACTAAAAATACAACTAATTATTTAATTGTTGCGTTAGCAATATTACCTGTTACAAGAGTTGCAAGATTAGCATCAGTAAGTGCAACGCCGTCTAAAGTACAGTTTTCAAATGTAACTGCAGCACGTGCATCTAATTCAAAGCCTGCTTCAAACTCGCAACCCACAAATGCTGTCGGAGCATAAGGACGGCAGAATGCGTAGCCTGCTCCTTCACCAAACTTACATTTTGTGAATTCTACGTTACCAATTGTTGCTGCATAACTGGTCCAGCCGTTAAATACAGAATTTACAGCAACGAGGCCATTTCTTGTACCCTGGTCACAGCTGATTGTATATGTAGGACCGTCGATGATAACATTTTCAAGAGTTACCAGACCGCCTGTACCATTGTGATTTATAAATATACCGCGGAAGCCCTCATTGATTGTAATATTTTTGATTGTACCACTTGTGATATTTATTGCTGAATCCCATGTGCTGTTAGCACCGGAAACTCCGAATGTGTTATTACCACCGTCAAGAGTTTGACCATTTAAAATGTTTATACCTGTAGCGCCATAAGCGTTACTTTGTGTTGCAACAGGGATCTCAATGTCGCTGGTCAGACCAATTGATGCGCCCTCTTCAGCGTTTTCGAGAGCATCAATCAAAGCTTCTTCTGTTGAAACATATTCATCAGCTACAATAGCATTTTTGTCATAATCAGTGCCAAAGCTATCGCTTTCTGCGTTGAGCTGTGTTGCTATAACGCTGATATCAAATTCAACTTTGCCATTCATGTAATCGTTGCCTGCATTTTCGTCCATATGTACTAAAAGGGCAAAATAATGCGCGTCGTTTGGCTGCATTGGAACATATTCATCAGCTACAATAGCAGTTCCCGGTGTAACATTGATTCCTGCCCCTGCAGTCCATGTTGCTGAAAGAGGCTGTGCATCAGGAGCAATCTGGTATTGCATAACCTTATAAAGGTCTTTGCCGTCTGCAGGATTTATCGTATTAAGAGCTACCTGATACTTAAGCGCAAGGTTACCTTCGTTTGCGATCTTAAGATATGCAACCTGAGTTTTTCCCGGTTCCCAAAGAGTGTCAATATTTACATTTTGGGCAACACTGCTGCCATAAGAACCAAAAATCGGGTCCTTATTTTCGCTAATGTTTACATAGTCAGTACCATCGTGCATATATAGCTCAACATTCAAATTGCCGGCCATAATTTTGTTTCCTACGCTAGTTGCACTGTCTGTAAACCATGCAAATGTTGTTCCGAGAAGCATTGTAAAGCAAAGCAGAAGTGATATGCTGCTTGCAAGCAATGATCTCTTTGTTAATTTACTATTCGTCATTTTGTCTTACCTCCTTATGTAATTTTTTTGTTAGACGAATATATATAAACAGCGTTTACTGTTTATAACTTGTTTATTTTATTTTTCTGTTTTTATTTAAAAGTATAATTATATGTTCCAACAGTTATATATCTTTTTGTTTCACTATCTCTTGAGCTGCTAGTTGCTTCATAGAGACGAAGCTCGACTGTAAGAGTTGTACCCTTAAGTTTCGCCGGATCAAGAGCCTTTGCGCCGCAAAGGAAACCAATGCCATCATTACCATATTCACAAATCTCTTTATAACTTACAGTAATGCTTCCACCACCCATGCTATCAACAAGTCTGATTTCTTCATTTGCTTTAACAGTAAGACCGTCATTTGTTAAAGCAACCCATTTGTAATCGTTAAATTGACACCAAGCGGTATAGTAACCCGCTAGAGCTATGCTGGCATCAGGAACATCCTTGTTTGCATATACAACGAAGTCTGCATGCCAATTGGCATATTCACTTGCTGCACCGTCTTCCTTAGACATAGTAGGTTCAAACTGATATGCCGTGTCTAAGCTGACGTTTTCGCCCAAGTGAACACCAAAGCTTGAATTTTCTTTAGTGGATATTTTGAAATCATTGCCAATAATGGTAACTTTTGTATTGTCATCTTTTGTTAACTGAAGAAAGTCTGTTGTTTTAAATGCTCCTGTAGCTGCTAAAGGCTCAGCATCGAATGTAGCATCCTTGTCATAGTCAGAGTCAAAGCTATCCTCTTCTGAGTTAAACTGAGCTGCAAGAACCTGAACAGAAAATTCGCCAAATGTAAGACCTTGATATTCGTTGCCGGCAGATTCCTGCATTTTAAGAGCAATAGTAACAGTGTCACTCTCACCTGCTTCAAGCGCTCCGCTAGTATTACCAGGCATACCTCCAAGAACCTCTGTAAGTGTACCAACTTTATTTGCATTAGATAGATCAGTACGGTTAACTACCTGCTCTGCAGGATCAATAAAGTAAACATCAATTACATCTGTAAGATTGGAAAGCTCGCCCTCAGCAGCTATGTTAATCTGATACTTGAGAGCAAGTGTTCCGGCATTTCCAATTTTGATGTGTTTTACATCGATATAACCAGGTTCCCAAAGATTGTAATTAAAAATTGCAGTTGTTGACCCATCAATCCACTCTGCGGAATTATCAGCAGGAACAATTTTTGTTCCGTCTGCATAATGCAGAGTTACATCAAGATTACCTGACTTGATAATGTTATTTGCGCTTGTTACAGAATCTGTAAACCACGCAAATGTTGTTCCGAGAAGCATTGTAAAGCAAAGCAGAAGTGATATGCTGCTTGCAAGCAAAGCTCTCTTTGTCGTTTTGTTACTTGTCATTTTTAATGTCCTCCTTTAAAATGATTGTGTTGTCAGCAGCACCTGTGATGCTGGATTGTATATGTGAATCAGCACATGTGCTGTTTTCACCGAGATTTGCGGCTGCCATCTGCTTCTTTAGTTCTAAAAGTTCAGCCATCATTGCCTCAGATTTTTGTCGTTCAGCTTCCAAAGCTTCACGCTCTGCTTTCATTTCATCCATCTGTTCTTTTTTATATTTTCTAAATAATTTTACAGTGTTTAAACCCTGCATCAAAATCAAAAGCATAAACGGAAGAAATATACAAATAAAATATCCGGGTGTTGTTTTTAAGAATGAGAAGAACGTTCCAAGTTTCGGTATATCAAAAACATAACGTCCCTGAAACTGTGTGTATTTTACAGGAAGTTCATCATCAACACCTGTTGTTGTACCATATGTAATAAAACAAGGTTGGCCATTTTCATCTGTTATAAGAGAACGTACCTTATGTGTAAAGGTCTCGCCAAAGGTATCAGAGGCTTCGGAGCGATAGGAAATAATATCACCGATCGCGATGGTGGCAGGAGAAACCTTTTTTACAAAAACCAAATCACCTGCTGCAAAGTCTGTTGCTTTCATTGAGTCAGAACGACAGATAAATGCTTTATAACCAAATAAATCTCTGTCGTTTCGGTCAAAGGTTGTTACAGATACAACTGTAAAAACCATCATACATACAGCAGCTGCTACAAGCAACCACGTGAACACATTTTTTAATACATTTAAAACTTTCATCGCATTTCTCCTTACTCAAATTTTGGATTTTCTGGGTTGTTATTTTTTGTTTGTACGGCAATAGCAGACATTTTAAATTGCAAAGTTTTTCCCTTGTATTCATTTCCCTCGTTTTTGGGAAAATGAAAGCGTGCTGTCAGGACTTGTTTTTGTCCACTTTCCAGTTTACCTGCAATATTAAGTTGATCTGCGTTGACAAGGTTGCTGATTTTTCCGTTTAATAAAATTGTTTCGGGCGAGCCCTTTTCATAAATTGTTATTTCCAATGCGTCACCAAGCTTGCCGTTAACTTCTTCAAAATACAGCTTATAAAAAACCTCCCAACTACCTTTATTTGTTATGTCAAAATCCTCTTCGATTGTCATTCCGGGTTCAAGCAACCATTTGCCTTCAGGAATAATAGGTTTACCGCCATTTAAGTCAATATCAATCCCTCCTGTTTGAAAGCTATTGTTGTGGATTTCATATTTTATCATTGTGTATGAAATAGCAAAGCTTGTAATGCACAGGCCCAAACAAAGAACAATCAAGATTACGATATTTATTTGGAGCTTTCTGCCCCTAATCATATTTGTCTCACCCTTTCTGTCTATGAGCAATGATATAAAACAAAATTAAAAGAACAACAATTGCCAATGTTGATATCAGTAAATAATTTGGCTGTTCGTTTGCTTTTTTGTTATTGCTCGGATATTCTACAATGTCTTGTGTATCAATAATATTTTTGTTTTCCTTATAATTTGAAAATCTTGGCAGAGTTTCTCTTGGCGTGGCGTCTTTTTCATAGGAAACTCTGGCAATATTTTCCCCTTCTACTACCACGCTTATTTTATAAATAGATTTATCATAGGTGGTTTTTTTGTTTTTACCTTCATTTTGTGAGAGGTAATATATGTGAGTTCCTTTTTGTTTTAAAGCAATATTTGAAAATGAAATATATCCATCGTCATTATGTACTGTTTCTATTAATGCACCTGATTCATCTTTTAAGGAGAAGGAAAAATCGTTACCTCGTGGGTACTGTCCGTCAACAAGCACCTCTGCATTAAATTTTACATTTGCAATAGTAGGCATACTCTTTTCTTCTTTTGGATAAGAATTATTATCCTCAATAATCAATAAAAGTCTTAAAGCTGAAGCATCAACTGATTTTATCTTAAAAAATTTTTTCTTGTTGCCGTCAAGATAACCGCGATATGCACATTTAACATCGCAATCTTTTAGAGAATATGGATACTCACTTTCATTTATATTGGTCATGTTTTTTGAGGATAGCTGACAGTCTGATGATGTTTTTTCTTCCGTGTATAAATAAATGTTATAGCCAATACTGCCTTTAACATTGTTTTCTAATCTTACAGTTACGTTCTCTTTTGTTAAATTAAGATTTATCGACCCGTTTTCAAAGGCGTCTGCGTTATTCCATAACAAATTATTTCTTGTATATACTGCCACAACATCTGATGAATTGAAATAACATATGAAAATAACGCAGAGCGCTGAAAAAAACACCAGAAGAACGATTGTGATGCATTTTACCTTGTTGTCCAAACCTAAAACCGCCTTTCCGGTGTTTTTCGCTTAATCTACCCATTTTGCAAAATCATTTATGAATCTAATGTAATGGGTGTTTGCTGCTTCAAAGATTTCATAATATGCCCAATATTTATTATCGCGAACGTCTATAAAATCAATTAACTTCTCTAAATTATTATCTATGTATTCTTTATCAGGAATGCGTTCGAGCATTCTGTTTACTATTGTTACTGCTTCGGCACGAGAAATAGTATTGTCAGCCTTGAGTGTTCCGTCAGGGTATCCCGTAACATATTTGTTAGCATAAGCCTTTTTGATAGTATCATATGCCCAGTGTGTACTATCAAAATCAGTAAATGCTACATCTAAAGGTTTTATCGTGCTTTCGCTTCGTTTTTCAAAAAATCTTACGCATATTGTTGCGAATTCGGCTCTTGTTATGTCATCATTTGGCCTGAAATTGCCCTCATAGCCAAAAATAATGTCTTCATCTTCAAGTCTTGATATATATTTAGCGAACCAATCTTTGTCCGTCACATCATTAAACTTTGTATCTGTCGAAGTCAAGTTATCTTCGTTATAATCTGCAAAAATTCTTGCGAAAATTGTTGCAGTTTCTGCTCTTGTAATTGGGGATTCGGGTTTGAAAAAATCATTTGGTCTGCCAATTACATAAGCCCGCCTTAACATTTTTGTCGTCCCGGCACTCGGATTGATTGAGCTGCCGCCGGAGCTATTGCCGGTTCCGCCGCCTGTGCTTTCGGCCATATACCACCAACAAAAATCTGCCATTAGATTTTTGTTTTGATATTTATTGCCCACCGAGGTTTCTAAATACACAGTCAAACGATAAGTTACGCTTTGTTGATTATAGGGTAGAGGATAAGTGAGTGAGTCTGGCATGTCTTTCATCAAATCATTATATAAGACGTCTTCACTTCCTAGTATTGTAACTTTTAGTTTTAATACCTCTGCCAGAATTTCGTAACCTTCCTGTACATCTGCTTTGAACATAATATCAATATTTTCTTTGTGTGATATGTTCAGAACATAATCTCTAGAAATTTTATCGCCCGGGAACATATTTTCTGCTATAAAAGTTTTATTTGCATTTTCATCCGGGTTATTTAAAATAATGGCATCTTCCACTGCATAAACAGGTGTTGTACTCAAAATTAAATTTAGTATAAAGATACAGCATATAATAAAAGAGGAACTTATTGTGTGTTTTCGTTGATGCATTTTTTCGCCTCCGTCTAGTTTTTTATTTTGCTAAACCTAGAACAATTAAAACATTAAAAGGTTTCTGGAATATATAAATGCTTATAAAACAAGCACATCATCAGAATATTTATCTTTTGTATTTATTTTGTGCAATAAAATGGACAATAGGAATTTTGCTCATATATAGCATCTTAAGTTCTCTTTGCCAATATAGATATTCTTCTTCATCATCCGAACGTTCCATTTCCATTTTTATGTAGTCTCTTTCATCCTTAAATGGAAGGTATATGTTAATAAAAATTAAAAGAAAAAGAAAAAAACCTATAATTGTAGCAATTATTAGCAGTGTTATTTTGTCATTCCATAAAGTGTCTGTTTTGTAATTCACAATTTATGCTCGCTTTCTGTTGTTTATTCTTAAGTTGTCATGTTTAGTCTTGCATTTAGGCAAGCTTTTTAATATTGCGATAAGATTAATTATTTATCAATACCGATTTTGTTTATTACCCTGCTATAAAGATTTTCTAAAAGCATTTGTGTCTTATCTCTGTCATCCCATATAGCGTAGTCGATTACATATGCAATAATGGAGTAAATAAACGTTTCTGCCTGCAAATGAGAGCAGACAAAGACGGTCATTAGTTTTTCTGCGTATTTCTCATACCATAATCTAAAATCTTTTGCCTTATCACGCATTCGTTCGCCAAATATAGGGTTTGTTGTAATCTGTATTGCAAGGCGAAGCTCATACTTGTACTTTTCAACCTCATCTAAAATTGTGTCGAAATATTTTCTTATATTGCTTGTATGGTTGAATGTATAATCCAGGAGTGCATCCACCACTTTTGACATACCATGCTTTCCGGCACTTATCCAGATATCATCCTTGTTTTCAAACCAATGATAAAGACTACTTTGCGCAAGCTTAGTATCTCTGCACAGTTCGCCGATGGAAGCGTGGGATAAACCTGATTTGAGTAGATAATTCCAAGTTATTTCAATAATTTCTTTTTTTCTGTCGGACATATTTAGATTGTCCATTTTATTCAATCCTTTCATTGTTTACTTGTCGCCAAAATTTCGTAAAGTAATGGTCGTTACAAGTAGTAGCAAAAAAAATACCATGCCACATAATCGAAATTATGTGGCAACGGACATCGCTTGTACATACTGAATCTGGATAAGTATAGCACGTTTAGGAGGCGTTTGTCAATGGTTTTTAAAGATTTTGTAAAAAAATGCTATAATAAAAAAAACAGACATAACAAAAAGTAGACCGATTGTATAAATTTTACAATTTGCGGTCTTATTGTTATGCCCTTTTTTTAAAGAAAGATAGTTTTAAAGCTATCTTTTCTTTTTTTTATTAGATTTTTACCTGTTAAACTTGTCCGTTGCCACATAATTTCGATTATGTGGGTGTTGATATTTCACATAATTTCGATTATGTGATTTTTTTATAGTCGAAAAAGTCCAAGTTTTTGTATTTGTCTGCGATGTATTTCGCCTGATTCCATTGTGTAGATGCGAGTGGTGTTTACACTTGAATGTCCTAAAATATCGGCTAATCTTACAATATCTTTTTGTATACTGTAATATGTCCGTGCGAATAAATGTCGCAGATTGTGCGGAAAGACTTTTTCTCGCAGAACTCCCGCATCTTCGCAAAGAGATTTCATCATCTTCCAAATTGCACTTCTGTCAAGCGGTTTGCCTGTTTTGGTTATGAATATAGGTCCGCTTGTTATTTTTTGCTCTTTTGCATAGTTTAAAAGCATTTTACAAAGCTCTTTTGGCAAGATTACAACGCGCATTTTGCCTTTGCAGTTTATATTTGCTCTTTTCATTTTTAGACTTTCAATCGTAATCGCAGATACTTCCGACACTCTGATTCCGCTGGCGCATATAGTTTGCATAAGGTAATAGAGCCGTTCGTTCTTCTTCGATTTTGCTGCATCAAGTAATCTTTCGTATTCCGCTCTTGTCAGTTCTTTTTCTTTCTGAGCAAAAATCTGTCTTTGGATTTTGAGCATCTTAACCTTTAATTCATACCAATGTATAAAGTCAAAGAAACTGTTGAGCGAAGAAAGAACCGAATTTACGGAAGCGGGCGCGAATTTTCCTATTAAATAATCCTTATAGGAAAGCACTGTCCGCTTATCAATTTCGCCAGACGAAATCCACGTGAAGAAGGCAGTAATGTCACGAATGTACTTTTCAAGAGTAGCAGAAGCCTTTTCCTCGTTGATCAAATAGTTCTTGAAGTCTTCAATATTCTCTTGGGTCATAATTTTAGTCATCGTCATTTTATCAACTTCCTTTCTTTGATTGTATTATTATTTTACCACAAACAAAATATTATTCAATGAGATTGGCAATGATTTACATTATTTATAAAAAATAATTATACAGAGGGCACAAAAGTAATATTTGGCAATGGACATTTTATAATTTTCGAGTGCATCAACCGCTTGACAAAATTTTAAAAATTGATAGAATAATTAGTAACAGAAAAAATTGCTGTAGGTTGATGTTTATTAGATTGTTGACGTTCGATACACGAGCGAAAGGGATGAAAAAATGGAAAACTATAAGTTTTTTAGAAATACAAGCTGCGAATATTTTCCGTGCCATAAAACAGATGACGAAAAAAATTTTAACTGCTTGTTTTGCTTTTGTCCACTTTATGCTATAAGCGATTGCGGCGGAAGCTTTACATATAATGAAAACAATATAAAATGCTGTGATGACTGCACAGTTCCGCACGAAAGAGAAAATTATGAGATAATTATAGAAAAGATAAAAAATTATAACGAGGAATTTGTCGGAAAATGATGCACTTGTGCGATAGAGCAAAGTGCAAACAAAAACTTTAAAAATCGGGAGAAAAAATAATGCATAATATAAAGATAACAGATGTACGCTCAATCGAAGCAGACAGTGCCTTTTTAATCGATGATGGTAAAACTACAATACTGTACGATTCAGGATTTGCATTTACCGGATATAAGGTGGCTCAAAAAATAAAAGAAGTATTAGGCGACAGACCGCTCGACTACATATTCTTAACACATTCACATTATGACCACGCATTAGGAGCTGTATATGTAAAAAAGATGTACCCTGATGCGAAGATTGTAGCAGGAGAATATGCTGCAACGATATTTGCAAAGCCAACGGCTAGAAAGGTTATGCGCGAGCTCGATAACAAGTTTGCAAGAAAGTGCGGCGTAGGCGAGTATGAGGATTTGATTGATGAGCTCTGTGTTGATATCACGCTAAAAGACGGCGATATTATAGAAGCCGGCGACATGAAATTTACAGCGATTGCTTTTCCCGGGCATACGAAGTGTTCATTTGGGTTTTATCTTGAAGAAAAAAAGCTTTTGCTCAGCTGTGAAACGATTGGTGTGTATGGTGGAAATGGCGTAGTGTTTCCGTCATATCTGATAGGATATCAAATTACTATGGATTCTATCAAAAAAGCAATGAACATGGATATTGAGAGAGTTCTTGTTGCGCATTATGGAATTCTTGATGGCGATGAGGCAAAGAAATACATAAGACTTGGCAAGGAAAATGCCGAGCAAACAGCGATAGAGTTGTCAAGAATAATAAAAGCGGGCGGCACAGATGAAGATGCTTTTAATTTCTTTAAGCAAAAATATTATCACGGATATATAAAAGAAATATATCCTGAAGATGCGATGGCGCTCAATACAAGTATAATGGTAAAGCTTATACGTGATGAACTGACGGCATAGAAGAAAACTGTTTTGTGTATGGTAAATTCTATAAAAGAAAGAGGAGAGAATAATGAAAACAAGAACACAAAAGATTGTAATGACATCGATGCTTGCAGCGCTTTGCTGTGTTGCAACAATGATAATTAAAATTCCGTCGCCGCTTAAAGGATATCTCAATCTTGGCGATAGTGTTGTGCTCTTATCAGGGTGGCTCATTTCGCCTGTATATGGATTTTTTGCGGCCGCAATTGGTTCGGCGCTTGCGGATATTTTTTCGGGATATATCATATATGCACCTGCAACATTTGTTATCAAGGGACTAATGGCGATAATTGCATTTTACAGCTTTAAGCTGCTTTCTGCGAAAGCTCCCCGACTTGTATCGAGAGTGATATGCGGGGCTGCCTCGGAAGTTATAATGATACTCGGTTATTTTGTTTTTGAAGGGTTTATGTATGGATGGGGCGCATCGCTCGTTAACATTGCGGCCAATGTCGTTCAGGGAATTGCCGGCCTTATACTCGGTGTTGCTTTGATAAAGGTATTTGAAAAAAACAATATCATGATGTAACAATATAAAAACTAACCCCATCGCTGAATCAGTGATGGGGTTAAATAGTTGGTGCACCTGAGGAGACTTGAACTCCTAAGCCGTTGCCGGCACATGGACCTGATGCTAGCGTCAACTCTGTGAAAACTTGAAAGCCGCATAAAATCAGGGGTTTCAGGCTTATATGGCCTACAAAAACTCCTGATTTTTTATGCAAATTTCATTTCGTGGAATTGCGAAATGGAATTAAGAACGAAATGAATAAAACAAATCAGTCGTATCGAAATGATGCGGCTTTTTTAATTACAAAAACAGGAGGAATTATCATGCCAAAATTAAAAGGAAGTTATACAAACATACTAAACAAACTTATTATAGATAAAAACATTACTACAGCGGAATATCGCATATTGTGTTATCTGCTTATGAGAGCCGGGAACCAAGATGTTTGTTACCCATCTCTTAACACGATAGCTGCAGATACAGACATCGGTCTAAGCACAGTTAAAAGAGCAATACCATCACTTGCGAAAAAAGGCTATCTAAAAAAGATAAATCGCAAAAAGGATAACGGCTCTGCAACATCAAATCTCTATCAGTTCACGGATAAGGTCTACGGAACAGACTAAAAATATGGTGGCTCAAAATTGACTGAGGTGGTGTCAGGATGGACTTCAAATAATACTTAGATAATAATACATAAAAGTTATTGGATATAAACAATATAGGCAAAAAGAATTAAGAAATTTTATTTTAATTAATTGGCTCCTCTCAATGAGAAATGCAAATCAATTATTTTTTATTCCAATAACCCTAACGAATACCTTCCTGCATCACCCCGTAATAAAATTTGTTATGTAGCAACCAAAGATAAAATGTTTTTATTTTTGGTGGAATCAGTCAGCAAATTAGCGGAATGGAATGAATTTGTTTTTGCAGAATGGAATTGTTCAAGTGCGGAGAATTGTATATCTCTCACACGGCACATCTGTCGAAGGTCAACGCAGAAAAACGATTATAGGTCAAATGGCACGCTGTTTCTGATGGTTTTTGAAAGAGAAAATCTGCGGTAAGGTATTTACCCTATCTAAGAAAGTTCTCCCTCTGTCAACGCCAATAACAGAGCGTTATCAGCACCTTAAAATCAATTTGAGATATTGGACACGAACACCAATCAAAAACAACTGCCCAAAATAGTAGTACGAAATGGCGGAAAATACAACGGAATAAAATGAAGCAGGAAAAGGCATTGGTGTCGGACTCCGCCACCAATGCGGTTAAACCCCGACCGGCAGTGCCGTTCGGGAGTGGTGCTGTTTCAGGGGGGCTGGTGCTGATTTGGTGTCGAGTTGCCCTCAAGTGCCGATAAAATGGGAATAAAAGTGGTGTATTTTGCGGTATCAAAGATTTCTCTAAAAATAATCATCAAATTTCTATATATCATTGACAAACTATCACTTTAGTGATATAATGTTAAATGTAAAGTTAGGAGTGATAGAATGAAAAAAATAATATGGCATGGCTCTCCGGAAATAATCGAAAAGCCGACATT
>JAZQIM010000010.1:0-24551 GCA_045541115.1 Candidatus Aphodoplasma sp. | reverse complement strand
TTTGTGCAAAAATATTAAAACGAGTTATATTCTGTGCATCGAATTGAAGATGTCTTCATGTTGTATTCTGATAGAGAGTCCGAGCTCTTCTCCGACTGCGTCGAGTCTTTTTGAAATCGTTTCAAAATCCTCGCTGCAATTTTCTATATTCACAAGCATTATCATCGTAAACATATTTTGCATAATTGTCTGCGATATATCTAAAATATTTATTTTTGCATCTGCCAATATTTTCGATATAGTTGAAATAATGCCCACTTTATCATGTCCTATAACAGTTATAACTGCCTTCATTTATATCTCTCCTTATTTTCTCTTTTTATAAAAATTATACTTACTTAAAATATACACCATTTGAGCTTGATTTTCAAGCCTTGTTTGCCTAAAATATTTATTCTCTCTTCTTTCATCTTTTCATCTGCAAATTTTTACATTTTTCGACACGATAACTCCCTGAAAAATACTCTCTTCGTGTGTCAGTTGCTTTTTTATGTTTTCTGTGTCTTTTTTGTGTCGATTTTTGTCTTTTCTTGCGACGGGATTTGCTTTTCATATTGCAAACATGCTGATATACTGTTTGTTACAGAATTGAAACATTGCTGTAACATCGATGTCATTCATTCAGATTTATTGCAGCAGCGATTTGATATGTGATTATTATAATGGGGTGGATTAAATGGAGAAAACTTTAATTGAAAGCATAAAATATGAGGACGAGTGTAGCGGCGGCTCTTTTTTGCTGAGGTATTTTTTAATTGAGGAGCAGATGCACGGCGAAGGAAGCTTTGGCATCTGCTGCTACGGAATCGAAGTTGTAAAAGAAAGCACAGATTCGACGCAGAGTCGAGCAGCTCTTTCGATAAGCTGCGAAAAAAGCAAGGTGTTGTCTCTTATCTCGAGGCTCGCAAAAGGCATTGTGACTCCGATGACGCTTTGCGACATTGTATACGATGCTCTCTGCGAGATGGCCTATGACGAAAATAAACCGCAGCTATATAATAATGAAGAAACACCGCATATTGTGCATACATAATTATATGTTTCCATATATAGTTTTAGTAATTTTTAATTTAATTATAAATGAAAAAAAGCTTGACATAAACGAAAAATGTATGTATAATATTTACCGTGTCCACATATGTGCACACGGTTTGATTTTGTGTATTGGCAAACGAAAAATCGTTTTGCTTTTCAATTATTTTGCAGGAGGTGTTAAGAATGCTTAGAACATACCAACCGAAAAAAAGACAAAGAAGCAAGGTGCATGGCTTTAGAAAGAGAATGAGCACTGCTAACGGCAGAAAGGTTCTGGCCAGAAGAAGACTAAAGGGTAGAAAAAAACTATCAGCATAAAAGGCCACTTGGTGGTCTTTTCTTTTAGGAAGATTTTTGTGTCAATTTTGCGTTTTTGACAGCGCACGCGCGAGCGGACGGTGATTTGGATTGAATAATACCTTATCCATGAAGTATAACCGCGATTTTAAATACCTTTATAAAAAGGGAAACTCGATTGCCGCGGGATATCTTGTAATCTATTATAAGAAAACACCAAAAAAAGAAAATACACTCGGTATCACCGTCACAAAAAAGCTCGGAAACGCAGTTACGCGTAACAGAGTCAGACGGCTCATAAGGGAGTGCTACCGTCTTTATGAAAGCGAAATGTCGCTCGGCTATAACATCGTTATAGTCGCGCGCGGCAAGGCGGCGGGTGCGCCCTTTTTATCAATCAAATCTGACATGAAATATCTTTTAAAGAAAAGCAGAATAATTGCTTCTGAAAAAGCGGATAATTAACACAGCGTCCGCAAAAATGAAAAGTGTGATTTTTATGAAAAAGCTTATGCTCCGTCTTATATGTGCGTATCAAAAGCATATTTCGCCTCTAAAGAAAAAGGCATGCTGCAGATTTTATCCGACGTGCTCTGTGTACGCATACGAGGCAATAGAAAAATACGGCGCTTTGCGCGGTGGGGCACTTGCGCTCTGGCGCATACTACGCTGTAATCCGTTTAGCCCCGGTGGCTATGACCCGCTTAAATAAATCACGCTTTGATTTTCTTATGAGGAGAAATAAACATGAATATTTTTACATGGCTAATCGTTAAGCCTATGGGCTTTATTCTTGAGCTTATATACAGCCTTGTTCAAAATTACGGTGCCGCTATCATAATTTTTACGATTTTGATTAAGCTTTTAATTCTTCCGCTTAACTTAAAATCACAAAAATCGATGGCAAAGCAGCAAAAGCTGGCGCCACAGCTTCAGGAGCTTCAAAGAAAGTATGCAAATGACAAAGAAAAGCTCAACAAGGAAATGATGGAGCTGTATAGGGCAAACGGTGCAAATCCGGCAAGTGGTTGTCTTCCGACTTTTTTACAATTCCCGATTATCATAGGATTGTATCATGTTATACAAAAGCCACTTTCCTTTATGCTCGGTGTAAACTTTAATTTGCCCGAAAATATTAACAAGGTTATCGAAATGCAGCAAATCGTTGCAAATACGCCCGACTTGTCTGCAGTGCCAAATGGCTTTACGACGATGACGATGGAGCAGCTCGCAAACAGGTTTCAGATTGAAATGAGTAATTTTGCATCAAACCCTGTGTTTGCAAAATTTAACGATTGGATAATAAACTTTAACTTTTTGGGCCTCGATTTATCGAAATATCCAAAGGAAGCGGTATCTCCTTTGCTAAATCTCTTGATGGGAAGGATTTCTCCGTCACTTTTAGAGACGCTTCCGCTTTTACTTATACCGATACTGTCGGGACTTTCTGCATGGGCTATCAGCAAGGTTAGCTCGGCAAACAACCCTCAGACAAGCGTGGCAAATGGCTCTTCTGCCGATGGCGCCGCTTCTATGAGTCAATCAATGATGCTTATGATGCCGATTTTGTCGGTAGTCTTTGCATTTTCGTTGCCTTCGGGTATCGGCTTATACTGGATTGTTTCAAACATTGTTCAGCTAATTCAACAGCATTTTACAATGCGCTACTTTAAAAAGAAGGAGGAGAATTCAGTTGTTATCGACACAATCAAAAAGAATAGAAAAGACCGCAAAAAGCACAGATGAAGCCATCGAGCTTGCATTAAATGAGCTTGGCGTTACAAAAGATATGGTTGAAATTGAAATTCTTGACGAAGGCACAAAAGGACTTTTTGGAATTCTGGGTTCAAAGGAAGCGCGCGTTGCTGTAACGGTTAAAGCGGGCGCAAAAGACATTGCTGAAGATTTTTTAAATAATCTCTTTTTTGCTATGGGCATGAAAGTAGATCTTGATATTACAGAAGATGACGATTCTCTTAATATTAATCTTATAGGCGACGATATGGGTATAGTAATCGGAAAAAGAGGCGATACTCTCGATGCTATACAGTATCTTACAAGCCTTGTTGCAAACCGTGTCGGCGGCGCATATAAAAAGGTATCAATTGATACGGAAAATTACCGCGCAAAACGCCAGGATGCACTACATGCACTATCAGCACGTATCGCAGACAAGGTTGTAAAAACAGGCAGACGCCATACTTTTGAGCCTATGAATCCGTATGAAAGACGAATAATCCACGCGTCCTTACAGGACCACGAGCTCGTTCATACATACTCTATTGGCGAAGACCCAAACCGTAAGGTTGTCGTTGCGCTAAAGAGTGACACACGAGGAAAAAGACTCTAATCTCATTACCCGTACCTGTTTGGTGCGGGTATTTTAGTCACGGAGGTTTTTATTATGCACACTGATACAATTGCCGCAATTGCTACGCCTGTCGGAATCGGCTCAATCGGCGTTATTCGCATAAGCGGAAATGATGCATTTAAAATAGCCGATAAAATTTTTGTGGGCGCAGATAAAAAAACGATTGCATCAGCCCCGACACATACGATTAAATACGGTCATATTGTGGATTCATCGAATAAAGTTGTCGACGAAGTAATGGTAAGCATTATGCGCGCGCCGCGAACATTTACGGCTGAAGATACCGTCGAAATTTCGACGCATGGCTCGCCGCTCATTTTACAAAAGGTTCTTTCGTGTGCACTTAATGCAGGCGCAAGAATGGCGCAAGCAGGCGAATTTACAAAGCGTGCCTTTCTAAACGGACGAATTGACCTTTCGCGAGCCGAGGCAGTAATCGATGTAATTCACGCCGACAGCGACGCGTCATTATCAAATGCGCTGCACAGACTCGACGGCGGTCTTTTGTATGAAATCGAAAAAATTCGCGAGCCGCTTTTGTATGTATCGGCACAATTTGCCGCGCAGGTTGACTATCCCGATGATGATATTGCTGATTTAAGCGAAGACTCTCTTCGTAAAACGCTTACAAACGCCATTGATATGTGTTCTTCCTTGCTTAACAGTGCCGAGAGTGGCCGCATCGCAAAGGAAGGAATAGCGTGCGTCCTTTCGGGAAGGCCTAATGTCGGCAAATCGTCTTTGTTGAACGCTCTTTCAAACTCACAGCGCGCAATTGTAACCGATATTGAAGGCACAACGCGTGACATTATTGAGCAGAGCATTACCCTAGACGGCGTTACTCTTCGTCTTTTTGATACTGCAGGTATACGTGATGCCGGCGACGATGTAGAAAAAATAGGCGTCGACAGAAGCAAGGACTGCATAAAGGGTGCAGATGTTGTTTTCGTCCTTTTTGATAACGCCTCTGCAATAACAGATGAAGACAAAGAAATCCTTCTTCTTACAGAGAATAAAAAACGTATAATCGTAATAAATAAATCCGATTTAGAGCAAAAAATCGATACAAGCGAGCTTGAAAAGTTATCAAGCGGCTCATCAATCGTAAACATAAGCACAAAAACAGGCGAGGGCATTGATGAGCTTATGAATACGGTTAGCGAGATGTATAACCTCGGCGCTATAACATCGTCATCATCGCTTGTTTCAAATATGCGCCATGCAGAAGCACTTAACGAAGCAAAAAACTCGCTATGCGCCGCACTTGACACGCTCAATTGTGGTATGCCTATGGATATGTGCACAATCGACGTATCATCAGCGCTTGAGCATCTTGGACTCATAACAGGCGCAACAGTAAGCGTCGACATTGTCGATAAAATTTTTGAGCACTTTTGTGTAGGCAAATAATTACATACAATTTGTGTGGGGGATATTATGACAAATGACAAACAATTTTTAGCGTGTCACACAACGCCCAGACTTAACGCCTTGTTAAATCTTTTAGACTCGCCCGTATGTGTGGCAGACATCGGCTGTGACCACGCGTATCTTCCGATATTGCTCGCAAGAAAAGACATATCAAAAAAAATTATTGCCTGCGATATAAGCGAAGGTCCGCTTGAAAGAGCGCGGCGTAACGTAGAACGCTTTGGTATGTGTAAGCGTATTGATTTACGTCTTGGCGCAGGTCTTTTGCCGCTAAAAGAAGGTGAGGCTGATGCCATTGTAATTGCAGGCATGGGCGCAAATGTTATTTGCGAGATTTTGTCACAGGGCTATGCGATTGCAAAAAAGGCTGACTTTCTTTTGCTTCAGCCTATGAGCTCTGCTGACGAAGTAAGAAAATATCTTTATGAAAACGACTTTATTATAGAAAAAGAAGTTCTTGTGCGCGAGGACAGGCGCATCTACACAATAATTTGCGCGAAGAGCGGAAAAACACAAGGCTATTGCGATGCGGATTGCTACATAAGTCCTGCGCTTCGCCACGATAAAGGAGAACTGTACATTCCGTATCTGAAAAAACAAAAGCAGCTTATTTCAAGCGCTCTTGAGGGAATGAAAAAATCGAAAACACGACTTTGCAACACAGACTACTACGAAAAATTGCTTTTAGAGCTTGATAAGTTTGATGAATAAAATTTTTGCCGATATATTTTGGCGGAAGGAAGATAATTATGAGTACAACTTTAAAATGTAAGGATGTCGCTTCAGTTATAGAAAGGCTCGCGCCAAAAAGCCTTGCGTATGACTGGGACAATGTGGGCCTTTTATGCGGCGACGAAGAGCAAAGCGTAAAGAAAATCCTTTTAACGCTCGATCTTGATATGGGCGTTGTAAACGAGGCTGTAGAGCTTGGCGCACAGATGATTGTGTCGCATCACCCGATCATGTTTAAGCCTGTAAATAAAATTACCGAGCAAACACCTAC
Source organism: Candidatus Aphodoplasma sp. (assembly GCA_045541115.1). GTDB lineage: Bacteria > Bacillota > Clostridia > UBA1381 > UMGS1253 > Aphodoplasma. Next base: position 18,414 of record JAZQIM010000010.1, on the reverse strand, counting down.
AGGCAGACTTTTGCGCGCACTTATAAAAAACAACATCTCGTTTTATGCCGCACACACAAATCTCGACATCGCAAAAGGCGGACTTAATGATTTGCTCGCAGAAAAGCTTTGCCTAAATGACGTTCGCGTTTTAGAATACACAAACGATGAAGGCGAGGGAATAGGGCGCGTTGGAAATGCCACCGCCCCAATTACTCTTGGCGAGCTTGCAAATCAGATTAAACAAGTGCTTGGCGTCGATTATCTGCGCTACAGCGGCGATGCGAATGCATATATAAACAAAATCGCGCTAAATACCGGCGGCGGAACATCTCTTATCGGAGCAGCTCTTGATGCAAATGCCGATGTGTTTATTACGGGCGATTATAAATATTCGCAAATCCGCAGCTGCGTGGAAAATGGCATGAACATCATTGACGTCGGTCATTATGACACAGAATTTATTGTGTGTGAGCTGTTTGAAAGTTATTTATCCGAGCAGTTCGGCACATCTGTTGAGCTTGTAAAAACCAAAGCAAACAAAAACGTAATGCAGTTTATTTAATATGGATTTACATGTATTTTTCTCCAAAATTCTGTTGACAATAACTACGAAGTGTGATATCATAGTGAACAGCGCAAATGATACGCGCAAAAAAGATTTGGAGGAACAAAGTAATGCAAAAAGGTACAGTAAAATGGTTCAACAGTGAAAAAGGTTACGGCTTTATTCAGAGCGAAAACGGCGAGGATATCTTCGTACATTTTTCAGCAATCCAAGGCGAAGGCTACAAGACACTTGATGAAGGTGCCGCAGTAGAATTTGAAGTTATTGATGGCGCAAAGGGCCCACAGGCTGCTAACGTTACAAAACTTTAATTGGCATCTGATTTTGTAAATATAAAAAGATTTTCTTTATAAATGACGTAAATAGCGTATCGGTTTTAAAGAAGCTTTTTTAGACGTACTTTTCGTCGCACAAGATGGTCAAAATTTAATGTTTTGGATAATTCGGGCAAATGCCCTTTAAAAAAGTATCCGTGCAAGCAGCACGGATACTTTTTTATTTCTTTTTATTTTCGTTTTTCTTTGTAATCTCACATAAAACATCAAAACACTCACACGTCTTAGTAAAGAGCGGGTCATTTTTCATCTCTGAAGAAATCTCTTCGCTATTTTTTATTCTGTCTAATTTTTCCCGCATACTTTTTTGAAGCTCTTTTATCTTCTCCATCATAACAATTTCCCCCACACCTCTTGTCATATTTCGTGATACTATTGTATCATACGCCCTAATTATTAACAATATCTTGCAGGGAATTTGCTCTTTAAGATATATATATCATTGCATCTATATCTTGTTTGCGCATTAACATATATACAATATATTGAAAAAATTGTTAACATACCGTTATTTTACTCATAATCTTTACACAAAAGCGCACGGATATAACCTCTGTCTTTTGTAGTAGAATCGATATAAAAACCTCTGCCATAATAGAAGCGTACGAGCGATGTAACTTTTGCGCCGGTGTGAAGCATAAGCTTTTTTATTCCCATTTCCTTCATCTTTAAATCGACTAAATTCATAAGCGACTTTCCAACGCCGTTATTTTGCGAGCTTACCTTTACACCAAAACGGCTCAGATATGCCGTCTTTTCTTCCATATTAACTTTGACTCTCACGCTTCCGACAGGCACATTATCCATAAAAGCTACTAATACCAGCGAATTATCGATATCGTTTTTTATATCCTCTTTCGTCTCACAAAGCGCCTGTATATTGTTGTTTCCTACCATTTGCGCATATTTTTGAAAAGCTTCATGTGTAATTTGTCCTATCGCTTCAATATCATCATAGGTAGCAACACGCACCTCAAATCCTACATTCATTGTTTTTCTCCCTTCTGTCTACGCCATAAATGTTGCCATAACAGCTTTTTGTGCATGAAGTCTGTTTTCAGCCTCATCAAATATAACTGAATTTTTTCCGTCAATTACATCTTCTGTAACTTCATAGCCGCGATATGCAGGCAAACAATGCATAAAGATTGCATCGTCCTTTGCATGAGCAAAAAGCTCCTTATTTACCTGATACGGCGTAAAGATTTTGAGTCTTTGCTCTTTTTCGCTCTCCTGTCCCATGCTTACCCATGTATCAGTATAAACGACATCAGCATTTTTAATTGCTTCAACAGGGTCATTCGTTATGATAACGTTTGAACCACTCTTTTTTGCATCAGCCTTGGCATTTTCAACAACTTCGCCGTCACACATATAATCTTTTGGCGTCGCAACCGCAACATCCATTCCGACCTTTGCGCATCCATATAAAATTGAGTGCGCCATATTGTTGCCATCGCCAAGATATGCCATCTTTAAGCCCTCAAGCTTGCCCTTGTGTTCATATGTCGTTTGCAAATCTGCAAGCACCTGGCATGGATGAAGCAAATCTGTAAGGCCGTTGATAATCGGAATTGTAGAATATTTTGCAAGGTCTAAAACGTCTGTGTGTGCATATGTACGAATCATGATGCCGTCGAGATATCTTGAGAGCACATTTGCCGTATCATATATCGTCTCTCCACGACCAAGCTGTATGTCGGCAGAGCTTAGAAACAGCGGATATCCGCCGAGCTGTGTCATTCCGACCTCAAACGATACGCGTGTACGCGTAGACGACTTTGTAAAAATCATACCAAGCGTCTTTCCCTTTAGAATCGGGTGTGCAATTCCGCTCTTAAGTTCTTTTTTAAGCTTTATTGCAAGCTTTATCAAATCTTCAATCTGCTCTTTTGAGCAATCGTGTAAGCTAATAAAATCCTTCACTTTTTTATTCTCCTTATTTATATATTTTATAAAGTCTGTGCGCTGACATCATCAAGCACTTCTATAAATTTGTCTACATCATTTTTTGTTATAACAAGCGGCGGTAAAATGCGAAGCGTCGTCATTGTGCTTCCGCAAAGAATTTTTCTTTTAAATAAGGCTGCGTTTACCTTTTTTGCAAGCCCTTCGCTGTATTCAACACCAATCATAAGTCCAAGCGCGCGAACCTGCTTAATTTTGTCTGGGTATTTTTTTGCAAGCTCCAAAAGCTTTTCTTCAAAATATTTTCCGACCGCCTGTGCATTTTCTACAAGCTTTTCTTCTTCAATTATATTAAGTACACTGTTTGCAGCGGCTGCGCAAAATGCATTTCCGCCAAATGTCGAGCCATGATCACCTGGCTCAAAAGCACAAAACCTTTCTTTTGCACACACAGCTCCAATCGGGACACCGCCGCCAAGCGCCTTTGCAAGAGTAAATATATCAGGCTCGATGCCAAAGTTTTCATATGCAAACATTTTTCCTGTTCTGCCGATTCCCGTCTGCACCTCGTCAACAATAAGCAAAATTTCTTTTTCATCGCAAAGCTTGCGCACCTTTTTAATATATTCATCATCGCATTTATGTACGCCGCTTTCACCCTGTACAAGCTCAAGCATGATTGCTGCTGTTTTATCACTTACTGCCTTTTCAAGCGCTTCATAATCATTTATCGGCACATGTGAAAATCCCGGCGTAAGCGGCTTGTACGGCTTTTGATACTTTGTCTGTCCCGTTGCAGCAACAGTCGTAAGTGTGCGGCCATGGAATGAATCGGTAAGCGTTATTATTTCATTTTTCTCCTGCTTACCTTGTTTGTAAAAATAAATTTTTGCAAGCTTTATTGCGCCTTCATTTGCCTCTGCGCCCGAATTTGCTAAAAATACTCTGTCAGCACAGGAAATGTCCACTATTTTCTTTGCAAGGCGCGCCTGCGATTCTATGTAATAAAGACTCGATGTATGCAGAAGCTTTTGTGCCTGGCCACATAGCGCCGATACATATTTTGGGTGAGCATATCCAAGCGCATTAACTGCAATTCCTGCAAAAAAATCAGTATAAGCTTCGCCATTTGTATCGTAGAGCGTTATTCCTTCGCCACGCTCAAAACATACAGGCAAACGATCGCCAAATGTGTTCATATAATACTTTTTATCAAGACTTACTATTTCTTCTAACATTTATACCACCCCTCGTTTTTTATAATTATACATTATGCTGTATAAAAATGCAAGCAAAATGTATAATTTCTTTGATTTTACTATGTTTTTGATGTAAAGAGTGTATTTTTTTCATACATAATACACAATAAAATAATTGTACCACAGATTTTAGAAAAAATATATATAATTTTTAAATTTATATATTGACAAGAAAAAAAGTGCGTGCTATACTAAAGTCAAACAAAGGTCAAAGAAAGTCAAAGTCAAAAATTATGTCGATTTTTGTCCACAGAGGTGATAATAAATGAAAATGAGTGATATTATTGAGCAATTCCTTTTAGATATGCTTGATAGCGAATCTGATGTTACATTAAAAAGAAACGAGCTTGCGTCACAATTTTCGTGTGCGCCGTCACAGATAAATTACGTTATAGACACGCGCTTTACAGGTCAGCGCGGCTATATCGTCGAGAGCAGACGCGGCGGCGGCGGATTTATCCGTATAAGACGTGTCGAAGTATCCGATAATGGATATCTTATGCATGTCGTAAACTCAATAGGAAATTCTATAAGCTTTGCAAGTATCCACGCTATGCTTTCAAATATGTTGCAGGCAGACATCATTACGCGACGTGAACTCGATTTGATGGAAAGCGCACTTTCTGACAGAGCAATTCCATTTAACCGCCCGCAAAGCGACCAGTACAGAGCACAGCTTTTTAAATCGATGCTTATGAGTCTTATATAGATGAGCGATTGCGAAAGGAGTTTTTACTATGTTATATGATATTTTTTCAGATTTTTTTGACGATAATTTTAAGGTGATTATGAGCGAGCCGAAAAAAAGCATACCAAACGAGGTATGTCCGTCGTGTCATATGAGTCTATATCAGTTTTCAAAAAGCGGAAAGCTTGGCTGTCCGAATTGCTACGAGGCATTTCGCCCGTATCTTTCTGATGTGCTAAAAAGCATACACGGAAATGACACGCATACGGGCAAAATCTCAAAAAACGCCGACAAGAAGATAAAAATAAAGCGCGAGCTTGAAAAACTTGAGCGCGACCTTAAACTCTCAATTGAGAAACAGGATTTTGAAAATGCGGCGATTTTGCGCGATAAGATAAACGATATCAAGGCAAAGGAGGAATGCTAAAGTGTGTGCATGGTTCGATAAAAAAGGCATCGAGAGCGATGTCGTTGTATCAACGAGAATTCGCCTTGCGCGAAATCTTTGTGATACAGCTTTTCCGTCACGATGGAGTGACGACGATGCAAAAGCAGTTACTCAGAAAATACGAAGCGCCGCCAAAGGCGACTTTGAATTTTTAAATTTAGACAACGCTCCCGAGCTTAATAAAAATGCTCTCGTAGAAGAGCATCTTATAAGCCGTGAAATGCTTTGCGGCAAAAACAAATCTCTTTTGCTTTCAAAAGACGGTAATGCGAGCATAATGATTGGCGAAGAAGACCATATTCGCCTGCAGGTTATTGAGGCGGGCTTTGACATTGACGGCGCATACAAAAAAGCGTCCGAGCTTGACGATATGCTCGCCGAAAAGCTTGACTTTGCTTTTGATTCACAATTTGGTTACCTTACACAGTGCCCGACAAACGTCGGAACGGGTCTTCGCGCATCTGTAATGCTCCACCTGCCTGCACTTCGTATGGCAAAGAGAATTAACCTAATTGTCGGAGAAGTCGGAAAGCTCGGCCTTACAATTCGCGGGCTTTACGGCGAAGGAAGCGGCTCAAAGGGCGATTTGTACCAGCTTTCAAACCAGATTACGCTTGGCATAAATGACGAGCAGACATGTGAAAAGCTAAAAAATGTCGCGATGCAAATTATAAAGACAGAGCGTGAGCTTCGAAAGAAACTGCTCGAAAACAACCCCGACAATTTGCCCGACTCATTATGGCGTGCGCTCGGCACACTAAAATATGCCCGCAAGCTCTCATCGTCGGAATGTGAAGATTTGCTCTCACAGGTAAAATTAGGCATAGATCTGGGAATAATAGATAATATGTCAGATGAAAATATAATGAAGCTTATGATTAAATCGGAGCCGGCACATATAAACCTTGCTGCGATGCGCCAGCTCGATGCATTGGATCGCGACAAAGCGCGCGCCGACATGATCAGAAAGGTTTTAAATGAGAGGAGAGATTAAATATGACTTTTGATAACCGTTTTACACAAAAAGCGCAAGAAGCCCTTCGAAGTGCACACGCATGTGCATGTGAGCTCGGCCACGGCTATATCGGAACGGAGCATATCCTTGCGGGGCTTTGCGCAGACGATAGCGCCGTTGCCGGAAAGCTTCTTTCACAAAAAGATGTAACTTATGACATTGTAAAAGAAAAAATTGTTTCTCTTATGGGACAAAACGAGCCCATACCAAGCTCGACACAGCTTATGATGACTCCGCGCACAAAAAGAATAATTGAATTAAGCTTTGCAGAAGCAAGAAAGATGGCACACAATTATATCGGAACAGAGCATATGCTGCTTGCAATAATTCGCGAAGGCGAAAGCGTCGCTGTAAAAATTTTAAGTGAATTTGGTGTTGATTTAACCGCGCTTTATGCACAAATAATGTCTGCGGTATCAAACTATAACTCATCATCTGCACACGAAGGCGAAGGCGTAAAATCAAATTCCGGCACTTCGCGCACAAAATCAAATACACCTACGCTCGATCAATTCGGACGAGATTTTACACAGATGGCACGAGATGAAAAGTTTGACCCTGTAATCGGCCGTGACAAGGAAATCGCTCGCGTTATACAGATTTTATCGCGCCGCACAAAGAACAATCCCTGCCTTATCGGCGAGCCGGGCGTTGGTAAAACTGCCGTAATCGAAGGGCTTGCACAAAAAATTGCATCTGGCGATGTTCCCGAGGTTCTTCGTGACAAACGTCTCTTCACGCTTGATCTGTCTTCGATGGTTGCCGGCGCAAAATACCGTGGCGAATTTGAAGAAAGATTAAAAAATGCTATGGCAGAAGTAACAAAAGCAGGAAATGTGATTTTGTTTATTGATGAAATGCATACAATTATTGGTGCAGGTGCTGCCGAAGGCGCAATCGATGCATCGAATATATTAAAGCCATCTCTTGCACGCGGCGAAATACAGATGATTGGCGCAACGACACTTGAAGAATACAGACGCCACATCGAAAAAGATTCCGCACTCGAAAGACGTTTTCAGCCGATTACCGTAGGCGAGCCTACTGTAGATGAAACAGTGCAGATTCTTATGGGCATTCGAGATAAATACGAAGCGCATCACGGCGTAAAAATTACAGATGAGGCGATTCGCGCAGCAGTAGAGCTTTCGTCAAGATATATTACCGACCGCTTTTTGCCCGACAAGGCAATTGATCTTATTGACGAGGCTTCGTCAAAGGTGCGCCTTGGTACACTTACTGCGCCGCCGGTAATTAAAGAGCTCGAGGAAAAAATTGCAAAAATCAGCGCAGAAAAAGAAAGCGCAATTACAGTACAGGATTTTGAGCGCGCTGCATCGCTTCGTGACGAAGAAAAAGCTTTGCAAGATGAGCTTAAAGCCAAGCAAGATGACTGGAAGGACAAAAACACAACTCAAAAATCGTGTGTCGATGAAGAGCAAATCGCCGCAGTCGTATCTGACTGGACAAATATTCCAATTTCAAAGCTTACAAGCGATGAGGCAAACAAACTCTTAAGCCTCGAAGAAACGCTCCATGCGCGTGTTATCGGTCAAAACGAGGCTGTAAACGCTGTCGCAAAGGCAATAAGGCGTGGACGCGTCGGTCTTAAGGACCCGAAACGCCCCACAGGCTCATTTATATTTCTTGGCCCCACAGGCGTTGGTAAAACAGAGCTTTCAAAGGCGCTTGCAGAGGCGATGTTTGGCTCGCAAGACGACATGATACGAATTGATATGTCAGAATATATGGAAAAGCACTCCGTATCAAAGCTCGTCGGCTCACCTCCGGGATATGTCGGCTACGACGACGCCGGACAGCTCACGGAGAAAGTGCGCCGCAAGCCTTACAGCGTAATTCTGTTTGATGAAATAGAAAAGGCGCACCCCGACGTGTTCAATATCCTGTTGCAGATTCTTGAAGACGGTATTTTGACAGATTCGCAGGGCAGACGCGTCGATTTTCGAAACACAGTAATAATTATGACATCAAACATCGGCGCGCGTCTTATCAGCGCACAAAAAGGTCAAAAGCTCGGCTTTATGACATCTGATGACAATGAAAACAGAAGCTATGATAAAATTAAGGAAGATGTTTTAGGCGAACTTAAAAAGAGCTTTCGCCCGGAATTTCTTAACAGAATCGATGATATCATCGTATTTCATCAGCTTGGCGAGCAGGAAATAAAACAAATCGCCTCACTAATGCTTAATACGCTTACAAAGCGCCTTGCAGAAAACTCCATTACAGCCGCCTTTACTGACGAAGCAGTTTCTCTTATTGCAAAAGAAGGCTTTGACCCTGTATACGGCGCAAGACCTCTTCGCCGCGCGATTCAATCAAAAATTGAGGATCTGCTCGCAGAGAAGATGCTCGAAAACAATATAAATGCAGGCGATAGCATAACTATCGATGCTGCAGATGGTAATTTTATTGTAAAATAAATTGGTTAAGCGGACAGTGTAAAAACGCGCTGTCCGCCATTATCTTTTTATGAGATTTTTGTTTTTTGCAAATATAATTGGGTATAAATATATTATACATAAAATATTTTGGCTTTTTAAGCCGGAAAGGTATGATTTTAAATGAAAAAAACAGCTATTATTTTAATTGCAGTAATTGCCGTTATAGCTATCATTGCTTTTTCCTTCATAGGAAGCTATAACTCACTCGTTTCCGCGCGCGAAAGCGTCGATAAGGCGTTGTCGACAATCGACACACAGCTCCAGCGCAGAAATGACCTTATCCCAAACCTTGTAAACACGGTAAAAGGTTATACATCGCATGAAAGCGAAATTTTAACACAAATATCTGATGCAAGAGCACGTCTTGCAGGCGCAAGCACAACACAAGAGGTTGCTCAGGCCGATTCCGAGCTTTCAAGCGCACTTAGCAGACTTTTAGTTGTCGTTGAAAATTACCCCGACTTAAAGGCAAATACGCAGTTTAGCGCCCTTACAGATGAGCTTAGTGGCACAGAAAACAGAATTGCCGTTGCAAGAAAAGATTATAACGATGTCGCTGTGTCATATAACACGATGATTAAAAAATTCCCTCGTGTAATTTTTGCAAATATGTTCGGCTTTACTGCCGTTGATTATTTTAGCGCATCAGAAGATGCAAAAACAGTTCCGCAAGTAAGCTTCTGATTTATAAAAGCATAATATGAGGTTTAATTGATGAGAAAATTTATCGTATTTACTGCTATTTTAATATGTATCTGCACAAGCGTGTGTGCAGCCTTACCCTCTGCGACTAATCTTTTTTACGTCGCAGATTATGCCGACCTTCTTACAGACTCCACCGAGCAGTTTATAGTCAATCACTCAAACACCCTATGCACTGCCACACAGGCTCAAATTGTCGTCGCTACCGTCAATGATATGGGCGGACAAAACGAGAGAGAGTATGGCATATCTCTTGCGCGCGAATGGCAAATCGGCGGAAAAGAAAACAACGGCGTGCTTATTTTAGTAGCTCTTGATGAGCGAAAAATAGATGTCGAAGTTGGCTATGGACTTGAAGGCGCATTAAACGACTCTAAAGTCGGCAGATTTATTGACACATACGCAATGTCATATCTACAACAAAACGATTTTGACAACGGAATTTTAAATCTGTATAAGGCCATCTTAAATGAAGTCTATAAAGAATATGGGCTTGAAGTGCCGGAAAACTTAGCGCCCGTTGAATATGAAGGTGAAGAAGATGACGGAGATATCGGCTCTATAATTATAACCACTCTTCTTTTAATTTTTATCATAGGCTCTGTATTTGGCTCATCGAAAAAAGGCGGTGGCGGAAACACAGGCACCGGCGGAAGTGGCGGCGCATTTTTAGGCGGATACCTTCTTGGCGGCGGCATGTCACACCGCGGATCAGGCGGAGGTGGCTTTGGCGGCTTTAGAGGCGGCGGAGGCAGTTTTGGCGGTGGCGGAAGCTCGCGCGGATTTTAAAAATAAGGATTGACAATTTAATTTTTTAGGTGTATAGTGTTTTATAATAACAAAGAAAGGAAAAATCGCATATGTTTAATACTTTTTACAACCGATATTATTATAGTCATCCGTGCGGTTTTTCTCCCTTTGAAAAATCCTGTTAACTCGATGGCTTGTTAGCCGTCGTCTTGATGGCAATTACAAAGTGAAGATATAGTCCGCACGGATATTTGATTTTAAATCAAAATTGTGCGGACTTTTTATTTTTAATAATATGACGCCTTATTTTAAGCAAAGCGTACAAAACTGAAAGGAAGAAAATAAAAAATGGAGATTAAAGAATTGCGCGAAATTTATAAAAATGACCGGTTTGCCACAAATGCGGGGTGTAAAATTGTTGAGGCAGACAGCAAAAAAGTTATATGCGAAATGCAAATAAGCGATAACCTGTTAAACGCTCATGGCTCGGTTATGGGAGGTGCAATATTTACACTTGCCGATTTTGCTTTCGCAGTCGCATCAAATTTAGGCGGCGTTCGCTCTGTTGCCATAGAAAGCAATATCAGATTTTATTCGGCAACAAAAGGCACAAAGCTCATTGCAACATGTAAAACCGATAAAGATGGCAGAAATCTGGGCCATTACACAGTTGAAATCAAGGATGATATGGATATAAAAATAGCTGGATATACTGCAATTGCTTTTCATAAAAACTAAATAGCAATTTGTTGGAAATTATTATAAGAAAGGATAGTCATAATGAAAATAGGAATTATAGGCCTGGGATTAATCGGTGGCTCTATGGCAAAAGCAATCAGATTAAATACAGACCATTACGTTTTAGGAATGGATATTGATGAAAAAACAGTTACAAAAGCAAAAATTATCGAAGCAATAAATGAAGAATTAACAGCTAAAAATATTGGCGAGTGTGATATGATAATTTTAGCCTTATATCCAACTTCCTGTATCGAAGTAGTTAAAAAATACGCCCACCTTATAAAAAAAGGTGCATATATAATTGACTGTGGCGGTGTTAAAGAAAAAGTATGTGACAGCCTTTGCGAAATTGCAACAAAAAATGGTTTTATATTTGTTGGCGGACATCCTATGGCAGGCATAGAGAAAATTGGCTTTAAATATTCAAAGGCAGAAATTTTTGCAAACGCCTCCATGATTTTAACGCCCGATAATAATATAAAAACTGAAGACATAACAAATATTAAAAATTTCTTTTTGTCTCTGGGTTTCGGGAAAATTACTCTTAAGACTCCAAAAGATCACGACAGAATTATTGCATACACATCTCAGCTTGCTCACGTTTTATCAAATGCTTATGTAAAAAGCGAAACGGCACAAGAACATAGGGGCCTTTCTGCAGGAAGCTTTAAGGATTTAACAAGAGTTGCATACCTTAATGAAACAATGTGGACAGAATTGTTTTTAGAAAATAAGGAAAATCTCATATCTGAAATCAGCAAGCTTATAAATAATTTAATCGAATATAAAGTCGCAATTGAAAATAATGACGCAATTAAATTAAAGCAATTACTTAAAAACGGAAGAGAATTAAAAGAATCTCTTGACTTTGATTAAGAAACCCCCACCTAATATATGGTGGGGGGTTTTCTTTAATTAGATATCAAGATTTGTAACAAGACTTGCATTTTTCTCGATAAACTCACGTCTTGGCTCAACATTATCGCCCATAAGCACCGTAAACATCTCGTCTGCCAAAACGGCATCATCAACATTTACACGAAGCATCGTTCTCGTCTCAGGGTTCATTGTCGTTTCCCAAAGCTGTGTCGCAGTCATTTCACCAAGACCTTTATAGCGCTGTACGTCGCACTTTCCGCCAAGCTCTGCCGTAACTTTTGTAAGGTCTGCATCGTTATATACATATTTTATCGTTTTACCTTTTGTAACCTTAAACAGCGGCGGCTGTGCAAGGTATATATGACCTGCATCTACAAGCGGGCGCATGTGTCTGAAGAAAAACGTCAGCAATAGCGTACGAATATGCGAACCGTCGACATCGGCATCGGCCATTATTATAATCTTATGATACTTAAGCTTTGTAATATCGAAATCGTCGCCAATACCTGTGCCGAGTGACATTATAATCGGCAAAAGCTTTTCGTTGCCGTACACCTTGTCAATGCGGGCTTTTTCAACATTTAACATCTTACCCCACAAAGGAAGTATCGCCTGGAAGCTTCTGTCACGGCCCTGTTTTGCAGAGCCACCTGCCGAGTCACCCTCTACGATATATATCTCGTTCTTTTCCGGGTCATCTCCCGAACAACGAGCAAGCTTACCAAGAAGAGATGTGTCGCCAAGTGAGCCTGATTTTCTTGTCGCCTCACGTGCTTTTCTTGCAGCTTCACGTGCACGAGCAGCCGTAAGTGATTTTTCGAGTATCATTCTCGCTACCGGCGGATTTTCTTCAAGAAAATCTGCAAATTTGTCGCACACAGCCTTATCAACAAGTCCTCTTATTTCAGAATTGCCGAGTTTTGTTTTCGTCTGTCCTTCAAACTGTGCCTCAACAACCTTAACGCTGATAATCGCCGTAAGACCTTCTCTTACGTCTTCGCCGGAGAGATTCTGGTCTTTTTCTTTTAGTATGTTATATTTTCTTGCATAATCATTAAATACTCTTGTAAGCGCTGCTTTAAAGCCTATTTCATGTGTACCGCCTTCAGTTGTGTTGATGTTATTTGCAAAGCTTATGAGGTTTTCATTGTAATTATCGGTATATTGCATTGCAATTTCGACTTGCGCATCATTTTTTTGTGCCTCAAAATAGATAACATCGTCATGTATTGCAACCTTTTTGCGATTTACATGCTTAACAAATTCGCGTATACCGCCTTCATAATGCATTGTGTTTACGATAGGCTCTTCTGGTCTGTTATCAGTAAATACAATATTTATTCCGGCATTTAAGAATGCCTGCTCTCTTAATCTTGTGAGAAGAGTTTCATATTCATATTCAACCGTTTCAAAAACTGTATCGTCGGCTAAAAATGTAACCTTTGTACCTGTTTTATCTGTTTTTCCTATTACTTTTGCGCTGCCACAGCTCTTTCCGCGTTCAAAGCGCTGGAAATATACATCTTCGCCCGTTGATACTTCTACTTCGAGCCACTCGGAGAGCGCATTTACAACGGATGAACCAACGCCGTGCAATCCGCCCGACACCTTGTATCCTCCGCCACCGAACTTACCGCCTGCGTGAAGAATTGTAAATACGACTTCAAGCGTAGAAATTCCCATTTTAGGATGAATTCCGACAGGAATACCTCGACCGTCGTCAGTTACTGTTATAATATTATTTTTCTCTATTGTAACAGTAATGTTTTTACAAAAGCCGGCAAGAGCTTCGTCAATAGCATTGTCAACTATCTCATATACGAGATGGTGAAGACCGCGTATTGACGTCGAGCCAATGTACATACCCGGACGTTTGCGAACGGCTTCAAGACCTTCAAGCACTTGTATTTGATTTTCATCATAAGTATTTGTATTGTTGTTCTCAATCATTTTTCTACAATTCCTTTCGCGTCAAAGGTTAATTATATAATTTTAATATATTTTAAATTTTTCCGATGCACGTTTATATAGCGTTTGTGATGACAATGGAGAAATATAAATATTAAATTTATCTTTTTTTGCGCACAAAACATAGCTTTTAGGTAAATCGTGACTGCTTACATCAATTACACGGCTGTTTTTTTGCGACGTATTTAAAAATTCTCTCGTTATTTTTGAAACCGATGTTGTATCAAGGTCAAAAATTGCTACTATTTCGCTTTGCGAAACTACTACATCGGAGCCTAAGTGAAGATACATTTTTTCACCTCTTATTGCTCGGTTATTTTTCCGCCGGATACATAAAAATATTTTACGTCTGAATAAAGCGAGCTTTGCTCCTTATCTGTGCATGTGATTATTACCTGCTTGTCTTTGATTTTTCCTGCAAGATACTTTCTTCTAGACTCATCAAGCTCACTCATTATGTCATCTAATAAAATCACAGGATATGCTCCGCGTTTATTTTTAATAATTTCCGTAAGTGCAAGCTTTAAACTTAGTATAACACTTCTTTGCTGTCCTTGGGAGCCGTATATTTTTACGTCCTGGTCATTTATATAAAAATAAAAATCATCTCTGTGACAGCCTATATTGCTTGTCCCCGTTTCAATATCACGCTTGCGGTTTTTCTTTATTTTCTCAGACAGATCTTTTTCTAAATTTTGCTCTTCATATATGTTTTCACTGCAATTTGAAACATATTTTATAGAAAGCTTCTCGCCTGAAATTTCATAATGGATTTTCTTTGCATATTCTAAAAGATTTTTTATAAACTCTTTTCTGTATTTAATTATCTTGCAAGATAAATCCACAAGATAATTATCCCAAACTTCAAGCGTATCATTATCTTTTGAAAGGCGTTTTATCTCCTTTAAAAGATTATTTCTCTGGTTTAATATTTTTAAATATTCATTTAATAACGAAACATAAACCGGCGAAATCTGGCTGATTGCCATATCTGTAAAACGGCGTCTTAAAGATGGCGAATCTTTTATTATCGCCAGATCCTCAGGAGAAAACATTACAACATTTATATAATCGGCAATCTGACTTATTTTTTTAATGTTTACCATATTTATGCTTACAAATTTCTTCTTGCCGTCAAGAATTTTCATTTTTCCTTTATAATCACGCACATCATCACAAAAATCTATATCGATAATACCAAAATTTGCGCCGCGCCTAATTATGTCTTTATCTGTTGCGCGCCTGTGAGAACGCGCCGTGCAAAAAAGAAATATTGCTTCAAGTATATTCGTTTTTCCCTGAGCATTATTTCCGTAAATTATGTTTGTGCCGTTTGAAAAACTTATGTCGGCATACTCATAATTTCGAAAATCCTTCAGTTTTATATTTTTTATATACATACTACTCTACCATTATTATAACATTTTCATCTTCAAACTCTATTTCGACTTTGTCGCCGCTGCGCACTTTTTTTCCGCGCATAGTGCATACTTCGTCATTAAATTTTACTATCCCATCTATTATCATATCTTTTGCATCGGCGCCGCTTTCCGCTATACCGCTATATTTTAATAACTGGTCAAGTTTTATATATTCCGTTTGTATTGAAATATTTATTTTTTCCATATTATCTTTTCCTTTTTATTAAGACTGAATTATAATTGGAAGTATCATATATAAAAATTCTTCGCCTTTATTCGGTGTTATAATAAGAGGATATCTTTCAGAAATAAACTTGAGTTTTACTTCTTCATCCTCACAATTTTTAAATGCATCCCATAAATACTTGTGATTAAATCCTATTATAAGCTCTCCGCCGCTTGAATCAACATTTATAATGTCTGATACTTTACCCATATGTGAGCTGCAGCTGATTTTTATAGTATCATTTTTAATATCAAGCTTTAGAGGACTTTTTGATGTTTCCGTATTTATAATAAGTGCTGCTCTGTCAATAGAATCACAAAAATCCATAACATTTGCATTTATCTCAATATTATACTCCGTTGGTATTGCAGATTTATATTTTATATATTCTCCGTCACGAAGTCTTGATGTTACGATAAAGTTATCAAACTCAAAGAGAACATGCTTATCTGCAAAATATATTGTAATAATGCTTTCATCATCTTTTATAATTTTCAAAAGCTCATTTAATGTTTTTCCCGGAACAATCGCATTTATAGTATTGTTTGTATCTTTTATTTCTTCATTTCTTATTGCAAGTCTGTAACCATCGCTTGCAACCATCGTGAAACGAGAATTTTCTATTTCAAACAAAGCTCCTGTTAATACAGGCTTATTTTCACGGATTGATACTGCAAAAATAGTCTGTTTTATCATCTTTTTTAATTTATTACTTTCTATTTGTATATAATTATCTCTTGCTACTTCGTTTATTTTTGGAAATTCTGTCGCAAGAAGACCTGATATATTAAAATCTACATTTACGCACTTAATATTTGTAATATTGTTTGCATCAGTTTCTATCATAACTGATGAATCAGGAAGCTTTCTTATTATGTCACCAAACATTCTTGAATTAAGTACGATGCTTCCCGGCTCAGATATGCTTGCTTCAATTTCATATCTTATACCGATTTCCAGATCATTACCCGTTAAAACAACCTTATTATCATTACATTCAAGAAGTATTCCTTCCAAAATGGGCATAGTTGATTTAGGGCTTACTGCTTTTTGAACTGTATTTATAGCTTCTATTAAAGATGATTTGTCACAAATAAATTTCATTTTTTATCAATCCTTTAAAATCAAATTTTATATAAAAATAAAATAATATAATAATTATTATAGAAGTAGTATTAGTAGTGTATATGGATTATATGGAAAAGTTTAAAAATAGTTGTTACTATGCGAAAAAAACATAAGAATAACTTAAGGATAAATACATTTAATAATCCACACAAATCACATTTACACAACTATCCACATATTCTTTATCACATATCCACATAAAAATGTTTATAACTATTTAAGAATAGTTTTTAATTGTTTTGTCATTGTTTCAACAGCCTGTGCAACTTCTGAATTATTTTTTATACTTTCTTCGATATTATCTACCGCATGCATTACTGTAGTATAATGTCTGCCGCCATATTCTTTACCGATAACTACAAATGACATGTCGGTAAGTGTTCTGCAAAGATACATCGCAACCTGACGGGCATCGGCAATATCTTGTGTTTTTCTTTTTCCTTTTATATCTTCAATAGGAATGTTATAATACTTTGAAACAGTTTCATTTATAGATTTTGCTGTTATTCTTATAACGCCTTTTTGTTCAATAACGGTTGATAAAGCTTCTTCAGCAAGCTCTAAATCAATTTTTCTTCCTGTAATCTTTGAATATGATATAATTCTTGTAAGAGCACCTTCAAGCTCACGAATATTTGATTTTATGGAATCCGCCATATAACAATATACATCATACGGTACTTCTACGCTGTCCTGCATTGCCTTTTTCTGAAGAATTGCAATTCTTGTTTCATAATCAGGTGGTTTTATGTCGCCCATAAGTCCCCACTCAAAGCGTGTACGAAGTCTGTCTTCAAGAGTATTTATTTCTCTAGGCAAACGGTCACTCGTAATTACTATCTGCTTGTTTGCATTGTGAAGCTCATTAAATGTGTGGAAGAATTCTTCTTGTGCCATTTCCTTTCCTGCAAGAAACTGTATATCGTCTATCAAAAGAATATCGGCATTTCTGTATCTTGAGCGAAATTGCTCCGTTGTTCTTGTAGAAATCGCCGCAATAAGCTCTGTTGTAAATTTTTCCGAGGAAATATAAACTATTTTTGCATCGGGATTCATCTTTTTTGCATAGTTTGCAATTGCCTGCATAAGATGCGTTTTACCAAGACCGGAATCACCATATAAAAATAGCGGGTTATATGTCTGTGCCGGAGCTTCAGCAACAGCAACTGCCGCAGCGTGTGCAAAGTGATTTGAATTTCCTACGACAAATGTTTCAAATGTATATCTCGGGTTTATGTAAAAATTATCATTTGTATTTACCTGAGAAGCATGATAATTATGTTCTAAATGATTGTTAACTATGTCATAGTTATCGCCAATAACAATGTTTATGTCATATTTGTCGCCGAGTACTGCACTTACGGCATTTTTTATAAGGTCAAAATAACGGCGCTTTATACTTGATAAAATAAGATCATTAGATACTGAAAGAGTAATAAACTCATTATCAGCCGAAATCGGTCTTATATCTTTAAACCAGGTAGTAAAAGCTATTTCAGTTACTTCCGGTTCTATAAGCTTTAATATTTTATCCCAGATTTGTGTTACGTCTTGCATTTTTAAAACTCCTTAAAAAATTATAACATTTTATGTAAAAACTATCTGTTGTGTATAACAATATTTATAAACTTATCCACATAGTTATAAACAATTGTGGATAACTATATTTAAGAATAATAAAAACCATAAAAACCGCACAATTTTAACAATTTTTATTGTGGATAAAAATGTGACTAAAAAAATTAAAATTCACTATAAAAAAATCTCAAAAACTATATATTGTGTTTATGTATTTTGCTTATAAATACATATAAAAAAATATAGCAAAAAACAATACAAAACATATGGTATAATGCGATTTTATGAAGGTATAATTCTTCTTATTTATTATATCAAATAAATAAAAATTAAGCAATACTTAAAAATAATATTAT
>JAZQIM010000009.1:0-4536 GCA_045541115.1 Candidatus Aphodoplasma sp. | reverse complement strand
CTTGAAAGCGGCGTTTCATCCGAACAGATTATTGAGATGAATTTTGAATCCTATGATTTCAAAGATATGACATCAAACGGGATTTACGAGTATATCAAATCAAGACTGCTACCCCAAAAAAGAATGTACCTTTTCTTTGACTAGATACAGCGCGTCGAAGCTTGGGAGGAAGCGGTCAACGCACTGCGCGTAGATGTCAACTGCGATATTTATATCACCGGTTCTAACGCTTTTCTTCTGTCCTCGGAATACTCCACCTATCTTTCGGGCAGAAGCGTTGAGGTCAAAATGCTTCCGCTTTCCTTTGCGGAGTTCATAGATTTTCACGGGTTTGAAATACGCGTGAGCACAAGCGCGCTTGGCGGAACACACAGACGCGCTTATGACTCACATGGCGAAAGCTATGAACTGAAAGAGCTTTTTGAAGCGTATCTGCGTTTCGGCGGTATGCCCGGTATAGCGGATGTCGGCTTGGATCAGGAGAAAGCGTTAATGCTTCTTGACGGCATTTATTCTACCGTTATCGTGCGCGATATTCTGGAAAGAGAAAAGCGCAGAGGCAGACGCCAGATAACCGACGCCGTACTTCTGCGCAAGATTATTCTGTTTTTGGCGGACAATATCGGCAGCTCAATTTCCGTTTCATCCATCGGAAATACGCTTGTCAACGAGGGCTTGCTCGACGACGGCAGGAAGAACAAACCCAGCGCACACACCGTTCAGGCGTATGTCAACGCGCTGCTTGAAGCCTACTTTTTCTACGAAATCAAACGCTTTGACATCAAAGGGAAGGACTATTTGCGCACGCTTGGCAAGTATTATATCGTAGACATCGGACTACGAAACTATTTGCTCGGATTCCGCAATCGGGACAACGGACACATCTTGGAAAACGTTGTTTACTTTGAGCTTCTGCGCCGCGGATACGACGTTGCCATAGGCAAACTCGGCGACAGTGAGATAGATTTTATCGCTTCAAACGCCAACGAAAAGATATATTTTCAGGTAACAGAATCCATGAACAGCGAAGCCGTTCGCACGCGCGAGCTCGCGCCTTTGCAAAAAATCAAAGACAATTATGAGAAGATAATCCTGTCACTCGACACAGGATTGGAGAAAGAATTTGACGGAATCAAGTCGGTCAATGTGATTGATTGGCTGCTTGATTATTGATGCTTTAGTATGAATAATTACGAGTTTTATGTTCTCTCAGGCAATACTATCGTTGCAAAATGGGAAAACAAAGCACTTACAGTTTTTAAAGAAAATCTATTGCCGCTGTATCTAAAACAACATCCCAATGCTGAACATTGGATTGCGTCGCGAGCGATCGATTCACACCGTGCAAATACGCGTTTACTGAAAAAAGCTTTGCGATTAAAGGAAAAAGACGACCTTAGTACAGCTCTTTATGTCAATGCCGCGACCATCACAGACAACTATTGGATAAAGCCTCTTGATAGTGACTTAACCTATCAGGACGTGCGCTTCACCGACGATTATTTCTCTGTTCTCGCGCTCAAAGGAAGCTATTCCAGCTTTAATCGTGTTGCTAATTCCAAGCGCACAAAAACGCCTGAGCTGACAAATATCGGAAGCTTTGAAAAGTGCTGGAAGCTGATTGACGGCAAGTGGTGGATGTATAAATCCGCAACGCATGACGAACTGTTTTCTGAGCTATTTATCTATCATCTCGGCAAAGAATTAGGGATGAATATGGCTGTTTATAAGCGCGGCGACAAGTGTATAAAGTCACTTGACTTTACCGATAATGCGAGCGTAAACTTCGAGCCTGCGTTCGCTTTTATGGGTGATAATGAAGATTACGAAGATGTTTTTTCAAAGCTTGAGGAACTTTGTCCGCAGGCAAAAAATGATTTTGTAAAGATGATTTTCCTCGATACGATCGTCGCAAATCCCGATAGACACACGGCAAATTTCGGTCTGCAGCGTGATATCAAAACAGGAAAACTAATCGGTTTTGCACCGCTGTTTGACCATAATATGGCACTGATTGCAAGAGGATATCCGAAAGCTCCGACGAAAAATGATATTCTCATTAGCCTGTTCAACGACTTCATTAGCAACCATTCCGAGTACAAAAATGAGTTGCCAATCGTCACCGAAACTATCCTGCAAGCCGTCCTCAAAACCGTCAACATGAAGGTACGAAGCAAAGAAATTGTTGAGTTAATCATGAAAAGATACGCAATGATTCAGAAATAAAACCAAAATAAAAATCGACCTGCGAGGCTCACTTGCAGGTCGATTTTTCTTAAAATGTTTTGAAGTTTTAGGCAAGGGGACTTAGGGTTTCTCCCTAACAAACGTCACTGTTTTTCGCCGAAAGGAGTAAAAACAGTCTGCTTGTATAGTCGTGACATATTAAAAAAGAAATCTTTATGTCAGTTCTGAACAAGCAGTGCGTTTTTACTTCTACCCGTAAAAACACGCTCGCAAGGGACACCCTTGAACCCTTATAAATAAATAGTACAATATATAGTGTTTTATTTATCAAAACATAGTGATTTAGGTTGAACTATACACAAAATATGTTATAATAGTGTTAATAATAGATTTCTCTATATTTAGGAGGTCTTGTCATGATTCTCGATAAAAGCCAAATTACCGAAGAAGATATCAAGCTGAATTTCATTACGCCTGCGATTCTTGCGCATTGGCAGAACAAGGTGACGATGGAAACGCGCATCACAGATGGTCGAATCAATATCAGAGGCAACCTTGTTGCGCGTGAAAGTCCGAAAAAGGCAGACTATGTTTTATGGCTGAACCGCAGCAAGCCGATTGCCGTTGTGGAGGCAAAGGACAACAATCACTCTGTTTCTTACGGTCTGCAACAGGCGATCACATACGCGCAGATGCTGGATGTACCCTTTGCCTACAGCTCAAACGGCGACGGCTTTCGGGAGCATGACTTCCTGACCGGGCAAGAACGCGATTTATCGCTTGATGAATTTCCCACTCCCGAAGAATTAACCACACGTTGGGAGCAAAATGCAAACGGCGGCATCGGTGTCAGTGAAGATGAAAAAACAATAATCAATCAGCCATATTACTCCGACCAAAACACCTACGAGCCGCGCTATTATCAGCGCAATGCGGTCAATAGAACGGTAGAAGCGATTGCCAAAGGACAAAACCGTCTTTTGCTCGTTATGGCGACGGGCACCGGCAAGACATACACTGCCTTTCAGATTGTCTACCGTTTGCTTAAAAGCGGCTTGAAGAAAAAGGTGCTTTATCTTGCCGACAGAAATATCTTGGTTGGCCAGTCTATTCAGCAGGATTTTTCACCCTTGAAAAAGACCATTCATAAAATCAACTTTGCAAAAGACGACCCGGTAACTATCACCTCACATGAAGTGTATTTTTCGCTTTATCAGCAGCTCACCGGCAATGATGATAAGGAGGAAGAAAGCGAAGACGCTGTCGCGCGTTTTGCACAGCTCTTCCAAAAGGATTTCTTTGACCTGATTATCGTAGACGAGTGTCACCGCGGCGCTGCAAAGAAGGACAGCAACTGGCGCAAAATTCTGGAATACTTTTCTTCTGCAACGCAAATCGGCATGACCGCCACGCCCAAAGAAACCAAGTATATTTCTAACATCGATTACTTTGGTGAGCCCGTCTACACCTACAGCCTGCGCGAAGGTATTGACGACGGTTTCCTTGCTCCGTTCAAGGTTTATAATATCCACACAAACATCGGCGAGGGATGGCGTCCCTACAAAGGTCAGACCGATAAAAACGGCAACATCATTGAGGAGTTGATATATTTAATTATAGTTTTCTCAAGTCGATTACAAATTAATGATAATTTTTTTGGGGGTAAGGCCCGATGTCCAGTAAAACAACAAGTTTGTTCTTTCAAATAAATCACACCATTTTTAAGCAAAATTATCGTAATTGTATCTAAATATTAAGAAAAAGTCAATTTTAAAAAGAATGTTCACAAAATTGTATGCGAAATTTAGTGCCTTTTTTACAAAAACATAGGATATATTTTGGTCATATAGCGTATTGTAAAACAGCGTTTAAAAATGATAAAATAATAATGCAAAATATACTTCTTTTGTTTATGATGTGCATGAAATATTTGCTGAATCTGCTTGCTGTTCAATAACAGTCCCAAATTATAAAAAAGATTATAACTACATAAAGAGTACTTAATCTACACTGGAACTTATGTCTTTATGTGAGTAGATTATTTTACACTTTTTAACATACAATGTAAATGTGGTATGCTATCCATAACAAATGAATTGTTGTTTTGAGGGTTATTATATACAGAGGATAATAGTAAAGCATAATGATATGATTAATTACTTTTGCATTAAGATACATTTCTAACTCAAATGATTTACTTTATTTATATAATGCCAACTGAATAATCTCAATTATCCGATAAACAGTGCAAAACCTGTCAAAATGTGGTATAATAAATGCAAGGAAAACGGCTGAAAAGCCGCAAAAAGCTTGCATTTGGAGATGGATGGGATGTATAAATTCGATAAC
>JAZQIM010000008.1:0-1963 GCA_045541115.1 Candidatus Aphodoplasma sp. | reverse complement strand
CCTCTATAGCTCAGTTGGCAGAGCGCATGACTGTTAATCATGATGTCGCTGGTTCGAGCCCAGCTGGAGGAGCCATAAAAAAACGAGCAAACATAATGCTCGTTTTTTTTGCTATTCAATTATAATGTTTTCAACTCCATGCCGCAGGATAATATTTATCAGTTCATTTCTGGAGTAATTTGTTTCGGCGGCGAGATTGTCGAGAGCTGTGAGTATATCCTCCTTTATCCGCACTGTAATGATCCTGTTCCCGTCCTCGCCGCGCTTCTTTATTTTTAACGGTTCTGATGGCATAATTATTCCCCTTTTCATATCAAATCATATTATAAGTATAACTTGACAAGTGATTTTAATATATGATACAATTTAATATCATATTGTAATACAAATATATTTTTATTATGCCATACATAACTCGGTATTGTAATTTTGAGTAATTATGGTATAATATTTATATACCACAACATTTTACTATCATATATGTTTTGACATTATGATACTACTTTTTTAATACTTGATTTAGAGTATTCATTTGGAATATTCTATTTGTCGTTTGCAATAAAAGTTTGTGTTTTGTAAAAAACGCAGGCTTCTATATGAATTACTTTTATTGTGAATGACTTTATTTGAGTAGTATTTCATATTTGATAGTAAAATGTGTGGTAGCATTAAATCAAAGCCTCGTTTTTATGCGTGGTGTTTGATTTAACGCCACGCATTTTTTAATGCGTAAAAAAAGTTACATTCATATTAAATTTATACGGAGGTCATGTCTCATGAAAAGAAAAATTTTAATTTTATTCACAACAATCACAATCCTGCTCTTGTTTGGAGTGATAAGCGCTAATGCGGAAATTGTAGATAGCGGCAGTTGCGGCACAAATGTTACATACACGCTTGATGATAAAGGTACACTCACAATAAGCGGCACAGGGGCGATGACGGATTATTTTTATGGTACTTCGCCATTTTACAACAATACAGATATAAAAACTGTAATTATAGAAAACGGCATAACAAGTATGGGTCTTTTTGCGTTTGAAGGCTGCAGCGGCATAACGAGCGTTTATGTGTCAGATCTTACCGCATATCTTAATATTAATTTTGATAATCGGTCTTCAAATCCGATGGAATACGCAAGTAAGCTATATGTAAACAACAAGCTTGTTGAGGGTGATGTTGTAATTCCGGATACGGTAACAAAAATGCCATATAGTGCGTTTCATGGCTGTGACGGAATAACAAGCGTAACAATCCCCGACAGTGTCACGAGCATTGGCGGAAATTCGTTTCGCGGCTGCAGCGGTTTGACGAGTGTAACAATTCCCGACAGTGTCACAAGCATTGGCGAATATGCGTTTTTGGGATGTAGTGGACTGAAAAACATAACAATTGGGGGCAGTGTGACGAGTATAGGCAGTAAAGCGTTTTATAACACAGATTATTATAATAATACTTCAAATTGGGAGAACGGAGTGTTATATATAGATAATTGCTTGATTAGTGCGGAAACAACTTTGAAAAATGATTATATAATAAAAAATAATACACGACTGATTTGCGATAATGCGTTTTACGATTACAACAGCATAACGAGCATAACAATTCCCGATAGTGTCACAAGCATTGGCAAATTTGCGTTTGAAGGCTGCAGCGGTTTAACAAATGTAACCATCCCCGACAGCGTCACGAGCATTGGCGATTGGGCGTTTTCCGGCTGCAGCGGTTTAACGAGCATAACAATTCCAGATAGCGTGACAAGCATTGGCGTTTATACGTTTGCCGATTGCACCGGCTTGACGAGCGTAACAATCCCTGACAGCGTGACGAGTATTGACGGCGCTGTTTTTTCCGGCTGCAGCGGCTTAATAAGCATAACAATCCCTGACAGTATTGCAATCATTGGCAGTAATGCGTTTCGCAACTGCAGCGGTTTGACGAGTGTAACAATTCCCGACAGTGT
>JAZQIM010000007.1:0-43637 GCA_045541115.1 Candidatus Aphodoplasma sp. | reverse complement strand
CGTAAAGATATTTTAAAATATTTTACATTTTTGCGTATACGCACTTGCGTAATTTATAAATATATGTTATACTTATCTTGTGAATAATATTCATAAAATAAAATTTGGAGGTAAATCAAAATGAAGAAAAGATTACAAGGATTAATTGCAGGGGTATTAGTCGGTACATTGCTGACAAGCGGTATGGTGTTTGCAAAACAAATCAGCGAAACAGCAGAATTGTTCTACAACAACATTAAGATTTACATTGACGGTGGAAAAATTGTTCCAAAAGACGCTAATGGTAATGTAGTAGAACCATTCACAATGAATGGAACAACATATTTACCTGTTCGTGCTATTTCAAATGCATTTGGTAAGGATGTTGAATGGGACGGCGCAACACAGAGTGTGTACATTGGAAAGAAGGACCAGACAAAACCAGATAATTATTTGGATAGAATACAGTATAATGATTATAAAGAAGCTGATAGTTATAATGATTTTACAATTATCAACGGCAAAATAATAGATTATAGTAATAACGAATATACTAACGGATTACTTTTTTATACCAGAAATCAAATGTGGAGAGGAGAAATAGAAGGCGATGAAAATGATTCAGATTGCATTATATATTATCCTTTAAATGGTCAATACAAAAATTTAAAGGGGAAAATTGTTTTGCCAAAGAAATATTTTGTATCATCGTGGGAAGATAACGAAGAATGTTCTTCGGCTCCTACGGATATTTATTTTTATGGTGACGGAAAACTTATATATAGAGCAAATTCAGTTACTTCGTCTATGCCTTTTAGTTTTGACATAGACGTATCAGGAGTAAATCAATTGCATATAAAAGTTAAAGCACAAATGGGATATCCTTCTGTTGCATATGTAGCTCTCACAGATTTAGCTCTATACAAATAATGTCCTGCACTTTAACAAGCAGGGAAAATGTATATCACATTTTCCAATGATTTAGGATAATCCTAAAACCTTAAAAATGGGCGATTCACGAATCGCCCCTACAATAAAAGGCTGAACGATTGATTTCGTTCAGCCTTTTGAATTACTGTCCTTAAGAGTACAACTCATATTCTTTGGGGTGTTTAACTTTAACTCTGAGCTAATCTGTTATTGATAAATTACAATCATTTTCAGCTCGCCCGATAATGCATATGCATATACTTTCGATGCATCCGGGTTAACAGACGCGTCTCCAAACTCAATAATTGAGTTTATATCGACATTCTTTTCGATATTATGTGCACCGCCTGTAAGCATAACTCTATATACGCTGACGCCTCCATTTATTATATAACCTTCACGATTATTCAGATTAAGCGTTGGTGGCACAGCAGTTGTATCAACAAATGCCGGCGCTATTATAATTCTGTCCGAAACTACAGATGATGCGGTTCCCATTATGGATTTAAACTTATATTCGCCGCTCTCGTCTGTCGTACCGTCTCCGGTTAACTTGCGTGCTACAAGATTTGCCGTATTAACCTGAACTTCTACATTGTTAATCTCATTTCTTGAATTAAATCCAAATCTCACAACGTCTCCGGCCTCAAGTGCATACTCGTCTGATGAATCTTCCGTTTCATATGTCTTTAATACTCCGTTTTCATATACCTCTATGCTGTATACTCTTCGTCCGCTTGTACTGCTTATTATTTCCGTGCAACCAGCCACAAGACATGCCGGCGTATCGCTTGTAATGTCTAAATCTGCATCTGCTCCATATACTACTACAACCTTCGCCGTTGCCGATGCGTTCATATCATACGCCTCAATCGTGTATCTTGTTCCTGCAGTAAAATAACTTCTTCCAGTTGAACGCTTATATTTATCCGCATCTCGTCTGCTTGTCGGCACTATAAGAACTTGTGTCGAGGAATCTATAAACACCTGACTCTCAAATCCGCTGCCTAACGAATATGTATATTCTCTGTTTGCCTGTCCAAGCTTGAGTACGCCTGCATTTGTGCTTGCTCCTATATCAAGAACTTCCGAGCCACCTACTGTTTTCGTTTGTGCTGTTATTATGGATGTAATTTTATCATCACCATTTATTACTACTTTTGCAAGCTGTGAATGCGTCGCGCTGCTCGCGCCACTATTCGATGCAAGCAGTGATGCTGAATCTGCAAGTGCTGATAGAATCTCCGTCATGCCCGTATATGTCGCACCATTTATCTTTACTCTCTCTGCCACTTCATATTTTGTAGGCGTTGACGGTTCTCCATTTAGCGCAATCAACTCAATCGCTGCCGAATTTCCCGTCATATCATATTTTCCCGCAGCTGTTATATAGCAATAATTTCCGTTTTCAGCCGCCGTAATTGTCGCCGCTGCTATCTTGCCCGTTCTGTCAAGATAAAATATTCCCTCCGAACCTATTCCAAGATCTACCTTGCCTGCTGATACTACCTGCTCAAATTCTTCCGTAAGCTGATATTGTGAATGATTTATATAATACTTTCTCGGATACGATGTCGACACAGAATCTATGCTTCCACTAAATTTATCTGTAGATACATATGCCTTTATCATTCTGCCATCTGCACTTGCCGCTACTGACATTATATCCATGGAACGCACATCTTCTATATTCATCTCGCGTCCCGTTTTTGCATTATATATAGTTATTTCGTTGTTTCTGTCGTACGGGTCAATCTGTATGCTTCTTCCTGATGTATAATAATCGTATACTACATAGTTATTCGAATATGTATGGTCATTTGTCCTTACAGCCGACTTTACTACATATGTTTCAAAATCATCAACAAATATTGAATCAAATCTTCCGTCTGCTCCCGAATCAAGCAGTCTTACCTCGCCATTTATAAATCCTGCTCCCGATGGGTCAAGCCAATATGTAAGGTCTCTCTTCGACGGTGTGTTTGATGACAAATAGTCGACCGATACCCCGTTATATATAAGCTTCGCAGTAGGCGAAATCGTTATTTTATCTGTCCTTGTCGAGTTTTCCTTATCTCTCCAATATGAAAGCTCAAGCGACGATAACCCCTCTATATTCTCTGACTCTATCGTTATCTCCTCGTTTAATACCGATGCAGACTTTATCAGCAAAATGTTATTTCTATCTGCACTTGTATCTAGTTTATAATATCCGCTTACATAGTGTCCAAGAAAATTTCTCGCCTCGTCAGAGCTTATAGCCTGTGTGTAATCATATACCCCCACATTACTCCCCGACTCAAGCACAAGCTGACCATTTCTAACGTTGCTTGTACCGGGATTGACCGAAAGAACACCATCCACTTCTGTTACCATCATGTTCTTGAACGAATTAACCTTTAATCTGTCACGAAGAAGCGTATTCGTTGTTGGCATCATACTCCCGCCAACTGCTGCTTCCCATAATGGTATATCAAGCGCGTTATATACTAACTGTGCCACGATTCCGCGCGACGCAGGTCCATTTGTCGGCGAATGTATCGCATTGTCCGTAAGTCCAATATTGTTTGCAACCGCAATATATCCGCCCGGCCATCCGCCCGCATCAATTGCTGCTGCCTCTCGTCCAAGTGCGCATACTATCATTTTTACCGCCTGCTCATATGTAACAGGGGAGTCGGGCGCAAACGTTCCATCGCCCATTCCAAGTATTATTCCTCTGTCATATGCTATTCTTACATAACCCGTTGCCCAGTGGTCTGATCCATTTTTTATCATATCGGTAAATATTTCTCTCGACGTCGTTGTATTTATCATGCTCTCCATGCCAATCGCACGCGTCATTACCGCCGCAAACTCAGCCCTTGTTATTGTGTTTTCGGGCTTAAAGCTTCCGTCTTCATACCCTTTAAGTAATCCAAGCGCCGCCATCGACGTCATAGCTTCACCGTATTTTGTGTTTTCTGTCACATCGCTAAATGTCAACGCAAAGCCCGCCTGCGATGTTGCAAGCAGCATTATTGCTACTAAAAACAGTGCTGTTATCTTTTTTGTAATTCGCATAATACACTCCTCCTATGTATGTTAATTTAAGTCTTGTTCTCTATTATTAGTGTATCATTAAAATACTCTATCGTCAATAAATATCAGCCGTCATATATATTACATTTTAGCGACAAAATTACGCACAAAAAAATCGGCGCCAAAGGCGCCGATTTAATTTTGTTACTTATTGATTATAGGTTAGCATAGTCAACAAGGATAACTTCTGTTACTACATCTTTGTAAACTCTTACGAACATGTAGTGAACATCGTCAACTGTTGTCTGAGCTGCCCAGTTAATGCTACCATCTGCATTCCAATTGTCAATGAATGAAGCCTGGATATCTGTAACAACTGCTGCTTCTGTGTTAAGCATCTTAGCAGGTGTGTTAGCTGCGTTGTAAATTGTAACCTTAGCTGATTCAGGAACGTTGATAACTTCTGATGTAGCACCATCTTCAGCAAATAATGTTACTCTTACGCCACCTTCGATTGACTTTGTCTTACCGATAACACCGAAGTATACTTCGTTATCCTGTGCACCAGCACCACCAAGAGCCTGGAAGTCACTTGATACTGAACCATCTGTGATATCGATGAAGCCAGCAAATGATGTAAGTGCACCAGTGCTTATAGCAGGTTTCGATGAAATGTCTCCAGGAGCAAAGATAACTGTGATCTTGTCTACCATACCGTCATCGTCCTTGCTGAATACGAATGCATCACCCATCTGGAGAGCACCGAATGAGCCACGGATACCAGCAACTGTTACGTCGCCCTTAACAACCATTGTCTCTTCAACTTTTGCACCATTCTGCCAGTATACTACATTGTATACATCGTTACCATCAACCTTAGCTGATGAAGAATCTGCAAATATAGCAAGTGAATCGTTAACTGCGAGTGATGTGCTTGCTGTAAGCATTACAACTGCAGCCGGACCCTCTTCTGTGTTTGTGAAGTAGTAAGGTGTATACTGATTTCCATCGATAAGGTCTGCAACTGTCTTAACTGAGTAATCAGCTATTGAGCTGCCGCCAAGGAAGAATACAGGAGCTTTCTCTGAAACGCTCTTGCCGCCCTTGAACTTACCAAGCGCTGCCTGCCACTCAACGTTTAAGTCTGATGTAATGTAACCGAACTGATCAAGTGCAGCACCATTAATAGCAAGTGAAATCTCTGTAATATTGTTATCACCGTCAACCTTGTAAGTTACGAACTTATCAAGTGTTGCATTACCTGTGATTGAATATCCACCATCAAGAGCCAAACCTGTTCTAGCTGTCTTGTTAGCACCGTCTGTAAGAGCCTTTACAAAGTTACCTGCTGTTAACGGATCGCTTGTTGACATTACAGAACCAGAAACTGTGAATACATCATCTACTGTAGCAGCTGCTGTGCTTGTCGGAGCCGGTGATACACCGAAGATTTCGCCAACTTCAGCAAGTGTGTATGCTACTGTAGCACCCTTTGACTGTACGCCATTGATCTTAACTTTATCAGCAAGTCTGTATGTAACGTCAGCGCCATCAACTGTGAACATTCTTACATAGTTCTCACCAGCAAATGTGCCTTCGCCTGTGCTGTAAAGGTAAGCATAGTTACCGCTAATTGTTGATGTTGTATCAACCATTACGATCTTGCCTTCAGCATCAAGATAGAACTTACCTTCATCTTCAAGGTTCGGAAGTGTTGTGCCAGGGATACCAGCCATACCATACTTCTCACCGTTGATGATTACATAGTCATCTATTGTGCCTGCTGCATCTTTTCTACCTGAAACTGTACCCTCTACTACGCTTCTTGTAACAAGAATTTCGTAGAATGTCGGGTCAGAATAGTTGTTTGTAGCGATGCTAAGTACATCGTACTCAGCGAGGTCAGCAACGTCGATAGCTGCGCCATCAAGTGTGATGCTGTACTCTTTGAGGTTAGCGTTTACATCTGTTGTAAGAGAAATTCTTGAACCAACGCCTGCTGAGCGCTCTGTCTTGAAGTTAACTCTCATTGAACCAGCGTTTACGCTGTCAACAACAGCAATTTTGTACTCCTTAACCTTGATAAGGTCATAGAGACCATCGTTGTCTGTATCAACGAATGTCATTGAACCTCTTTCAGGGATAAGTGAAAGTACACGGTCAGCGTACTCGTATACATCGTCACCAGCTGTTGAACCAGTATCAGCACCGTCTGTTACTGTGCCGAATGAGCTGATTGCAGCTGCAACACCGTTGTTCCAGTATACAGTTGCATCTGCAGCGATATCAAGTGTTGAGATTCTGGAATCAGCATCTCTGTCAACCCAGTATGGGAACTGATAGCTTGCAACTGTTGTAGTACCTGATGCGAATGCAGCCTGCGGCTGATCAGCAGCCTTTACGCCAGCATCAATTGTTGTATCAAATGCATTCTTGATATCATCGATAACGATTGATGTGTTCTTTGAGCTCTTCGGAGCTACACGGATAATAACGATATCGCCATTATCAGCTTCCTTGAAGTAGATTGATGAAATGTAACCGATGTAATCTGTTGCATCATCACCAGCAAGTGAAGCGTTTACGTTGTTCTTTGTCCAAGGACCTGAACCTGTAGCATCAAGTCTGTCTGCAACGTCGATCTTAAGATCTTTTGTAATTGTAACGTTTACAAGACCATCTTTCATTGATGTGTTGTTCTTGTATGTATCTGTTACTTTACCTTCTACCTTGTAGATCTTCTGCTTTGTAAGAAGTGTTTTGAACTCTCTTACAACGTTACCGCTACCGATACCGCCGTCAAGAACCTGCCATACTGACTCTGTGCCGTAAGCTGTTCTCTCCATAACAGGTGTGTTCATAGCGTTGTTAACGATTACAGCAACAAGGCTTCTTGCAGCCGGCTCATCGCCTGAACCAGAAACGCCCTTTGTTACTTCAGCGTTAGCTGCTACATAAAGATAACCTGTCGGATATCCGCCGTTCTCGTTAGCCATGTATGTGTAACCAAGTGTAGCCATAACGAGCTTTATAACCTGTACATATGTAACCGGGTCTTCAGGACCGAAGTTACCATCGCCATAACCATCGATGCAACCGAGCTGCTGTGCGTATGAAATGTAGCCAGATGCCCAGTGTGATGACGGAACGTCATTGAACGATGTTTCTCTCTGAGCTAACTCACCTGTGTTGAGCATTGTGCAAAGAATCTTTGCCATTTCAGATCTTGTGATTGTAGCGTCAGGATTAAAGTTACCATTTTCGTCGCCCTTAATAATATTAAGTGCTGACAGAGTTTTTACTGCTTCAGCATAAGCTGCATCGTCTGCTACGTCAGGATAACCTGTACCAGCAGCCATTGTAACAGTACCAAATACCATTACACATGCAAGAACTAGTGCTAAAACCTTTTTGAGATTTTTCATAGTCTCAAATCCTCCCTTATAATAATTTTTTTGGTTTTCGAAAGAGTTTTAGTATGTAGCAGGCCGCGGTCACCCTCTTTCTTTGCGACCCGCCCGGCGGCAGCTAAGACACTTAACCACCTTCCTGCATTGATTATAACATCCCAAATCAAACTCGTCAATGCAGTTTAAGCAGTTGTAATAAAACTGTAAAATTAGTAATACAGCTGTATCACACTGCCTAAAAGTTTTATTTTAAACACGCACCGACAAACTCCTTAATAAGTTTGTGCGGGCGGTTGGGACGCGATTTGAATTGCGGGTGGAAAATTACACCCACAAAAAATCTGTGTCCGGGGAGTTCAATCGTATCGGCATAACCGCCGCATACAGATTTGCCCGATATAACGAGGCCTCCCTTTTCAAGAGCATCGAAGTATTTCGGATTGATTTCGTATCTGTGCCAGTGTCTTTCCGAAATAATTTCTTCATTGTATATATCAAAGAGCTTTGTGCCCTTTTCAAGCTTTGTCTGCATAGCACCGCGCTTCATCGGATCGTCGCCTTCCTTAGCAGGCTCGAAGATAACGTCGCACGAAGTGTTGGCATTAAACTCTACCGAATCGGCATCCTTAAGTCCGCAGGCATTTCTCGCAAAACCAAGCACTGCCATCTCTGTGCCGAGTCCGATTCCCAAGAATGCAATATCATGGGTTCTCGCATACTCGGATGCAACCATCTGTCCGTCTGCGCCATCAGCGCCAAATCCACCCGGACTTAAAATTCCATCAACGCCTTTTAAAAGCTCATCGGCATTTTGCTCGTTTAAGTCATGCGCATCTATCCATCTGATGTTGACGCGGCAGCTGTGAGCGATTCCTGCATGCAAAAGCGATTCGCATACGCTTAAATATGAGTCATGCAACTCTGCATCCTTGCCGACAATGGCAATCGTTGTTTCGCCGTTGTCAGGATATTTAAATGTATCAACAAGCTCGCGCCATTCCTTAAGGTCAGGCTCACCGCAATTGATTGAAAGCTTGTCGCAGATAATTTTCGGAAGTCCCTCCTGCTCAAAAATGAGCGGAATTTCGTAAATAGTCGGCGCCGTAATGTTTTGAATAACGGCATTGCCCGAAATGTTGCAGAAAAGACCGATCTTTGCTTTAACATCTTCCGGAAGCGGCAATTCTGTACGGCACACCAAAACATCAGGCTGAATTCCAACGCTGAGAAGTTCTTTTACGCTGTGCTGTACAGGCTTTGTCTTAAGCTCGCCTGATGCATTAAGATACGGTATGAGAGCAACCTGCACATAAAGGCAGTTCTCACGACCTACATCGCTTGCAACCTGACGTATCGCCTCTAAGAAAGCTCTGCTTTCGATATCGCCGACAGTACCACCGATTTCGGTAATTACAACATCAGTTTTGCTTTCGTCGGCTACACTGTATATCTTTTCTTTAATCGCGTCAGTGATGTGGGGAATAATCTGTACTGTTCCGCCACCATATTTGCCTGCACGCTCACTCGAGATAACATTCCAGTATATACGACCTGCCGATGTGTTAGCGTTTCTCGTAAGGCTTTCATCGGCAAAGCGCTCATAGTGTCCTATATCAAGGTCAGTTTCAGCGCCATCGTCGGTAATAAATACCTCGCCATGCTGTATCGGGCTCATACGTCCCGGGCTTATGTTGATGTATGGGTCAAGCTTTTGCATTGTAACGCGCAAACCACGTGCCTTCAAAAGCCTTCCAATTGAAGCAACCGTAATGCCTTTTCCAAGGCCGGAAACGACACCGCCTGTAACAAAAATAAATTTTACTGCCACATTTACCAATCCTTTTTTTATATGTCTATATGAAAATACTTATAAAAACTAATACCTAACTTATTTTATCCTTTTAGAAATACAATGTCAAGTTTTTTTTTAAGAAATCGTCAAATTATTTAATGTTTTTTATTAAATCACATTTTTTTGTGCTTAAAACTAAAATTTTTATATTTTTTTACTAAAAATTTGTTATATATTATTAAGGAAGCTTTTCTGTATATTTTGCCCCACAACAAAAAAGCAGCGCCGCATATGAGCGCTGCTTTTTATAATTTTGTTTAACCTATCAAATCACTTTCTGCCATAGCCGCATCAAATGCATTTTCCATAGCAGTTTTTTCCTCGCCTTCAATACTTACGTCCACATCGTTATAAATGCTCATACCGGTACCTGCCGGAACAAGTTTGCCGATGATAACGTTTTCCTTGAGACCGAGAAGCGGGTCAACCTTGCCCTTAATAGCAGCTTCCGTCAAAACTCTTGTAGTTTCCTGGAATGATGCTGCTGACAAGAACGAATCAGTTGCAAGAGCAGCCTTCGTGATACCGAGAAGGTTTATTGTAGCTGTTGCCGGCTTTCCGCCATTCTTTACAGCCTGCTCGTTTGCACTTTCAAACTCAAATACATCCACAAGGCTTCCCATCAACAAGTTCGTATCGCCCGACTCATCAATCTTAACCTTGCGCATCATCTGGCGTACGATTACTTCGATATGCTTATCGGAAATATCAACACCCTGCATACGATAAACTCTCTGAACTTCTTGTGTAAGGTAGCTTTGAACCGCTCTTTCTCCAAGAATTCTAAGAATATCCTGCGGATTCAGCGAACCGCTTGTCAGCAACGCGCCTTTTTCGATGACTTCATCATCTTTTACGCGTATGCGGGCATCGTAGGGAATTACATACGTTGCCGTTTCCTTGCTTTCATCATCAGTAACAACGATTTCACGGCGTTTCTTTGTTTCGGAAATCTTAACTCGTCCGCCGATTTCAGATATAATTGCAACGCCCTTTGGCTTTCTTGCCTCAAACAATTCCTCGACACGCGGTAGACCCTGCGTGATATCGTCTCCGGCAACACCGCCCGAGTGGAACGTACGCATCGTAAGCTGTGTACCAGGCTCACCGATTGACTGCGCCGCTATAATACCAACAGCTTCGCCCACCGGCACAGGCTCGCCGCTTGCAAGGTTTGAACCATAGCAGTGCGAGCATACACCAACAGGACATTTACATGTAAGGATGCTTCTGATTTCAACTTCCTCTATGCCTGCTGCAACAATGCGTTTAACATCATCTTCACTCATCATAGTATCTTTTTCTACGATAACTTCGCCTGTCTTTTCGTCGACAACATCGTGGCAAGTATATCTGCCAACGAGTCTGTCTTCAAGCGGCTCAATAACTTCGTTGCCGTCCTTGATAGCTTTTACAACAAGGCCTTCTGTCGTGCCGCAATCTTCCTTGCGGATAATTACATCCTGGCTGACATCAACAAGACGTCTTGTAAGGTAACCCGAGTCAGCAGTACGAAGCGCCGTATCTGCAAGACCTTTTCTTGCACCGTGAGTAGAGATAAAGTACTCAAGTACATTTAGACCTTCACGGAAGTTTGCACGAATCGGAATTTCGACCGCCTTACCTGATGTGTTAGCCATAAGACCACGCATACCTGCAAGCTGACGAATCTGGTTTACGCTACCACGGGCACCGGAATGTGCCATCATGTAAATCGGATTCAAATCGTCAAGGTTATCCATAAGAGCTTTTGTAAGCTTGTCGTTTGTTTCTGTCCAAACCTTAATGATTGCGTCGTAGCGCTCATTGTCATCAAGCATACCACGTCTGAACTGCTTTGTAATTTTCTCGACTTGTTCTTCTGCCTCTGCAAGATATTCCTTCTTAACTTCAGGTACCTTAATATCAGATACGCTGACTGTAATAGCACCTTGTGTTGAGAACTTAAAGCCGAGTGACTTGATGTTATCAAGAACATCTGCAGTCTCTGTAAATCCGTGAACACGGATACATCTGTCAATAATAACTCCAAGCTGCTTCTTTGTAGCAAGCTTTGTAAATTCAAGGTCAAATGCTTTTGCCGGGTCACTTCTGTCAACAAATCCGAGATCCTGCGGGATATGTTCATTAAATATAAGCTGACCGACTGTTGCATTTATAATACGCTGCTGCATTACGCCGTCAATTTCCTTCTTCATACGAACCTTTATGCGCGCATGAAGCGTTACTTCGCCGTTACGATATGCCATCATAGCCTCATCAACATCAGAAAACACCTTGCCTTCACCTTTGTCACCATCTTTAACAAGTGTGAGGTAGTAGCTTCCGAGGACCATATCCTGTGTCGGTACTGTAACCGGCTTACCGTCCTGTGGCTTTAACAGGTTGTTTGCAGAAAGCATAAGGAATCTTGCCTCTGCCTGCGCCTCAGGTGAAAGCGGAACGTGAACAGCCATCTGGTCGCCGTCGAAGTCAGCGTTGTACGCTGTACATACGAGCGGATGAAGCTTTAGCGCTCTTCCTTCTACTAAGATAGGCTCAAACGCCTGGATGCCAAGTCTATGAAGCGTAGGAGCACGGTTTAGAAGCACCGGATGCTCTTTGATAACATCCTCCAAAACATCCCATACTTCAGGACGGAGACGCTCAACCATACGCTTTGCACTCTTAATATTGTGTGCAAGACCGTCTCCTACAAGTCTCTTCATAACAAAAGGCTTAAATAATTCAATTGCCATTTCCTTCGGCAAGCCGCACTGATAAAGCTTAAGCTCCGGACCTACAACGATAACGCTACGTCCCGAATAGTCAACACGCTTACCCAAAAGGTTCTGTCTAAAGCGTCCCTGCTTACCTTTTAGCATATCAGAAAGTGACTTTAGTGCACGATTTCCCGGTCCTGTAACAGGTCTGCCGCGTCTGCCGTTGTCAATAAGGGCATCTACAGCTTCCTGCAACATTCTCTTTTCGTTTCTTACAATAATGTCCGGCGCATGTAAATCCAGAAGTCTCTTTAGACGGTTATTTCTGTTAATAACTCGTCTGTATAAATCATTTAGATCGCTCGTTGCAAATCTTCCGCCGTCAAGCTGTACCATAGGTCTTAATTCCGGTGGGATTACAGGCACAACGTCCATAATCATCCACTCGGGCTTGTTGCCGGAAAGGCGGAATGCCTCTACAGCCTCAAGACGCTTTACTATGCGGATTTTCTTCTGTCCCTGAGCTGCTTCAAGCTGCTCTTTAAGTTCAGCTGAAAGCTCTTCTAAATCTATTTTCTGCAAAAGCTCTTTGATTGCTTCTGCGCCCATTCCGGCTTTAAATTTATCACCGTATTTTTCAACACATTCGCGGTAATCCTTCTCCGACATAACAGACTTTTCAATAAGTCCAGTATTTCCGGCATCGATTACAACGTACGCGGCAAAATACAAAATCTGCTCAAGTACCTTCGGCGACATGTCAAGAAGAAGTCCCATTCTCGACGGAATTCCCTTAAAGTACCATATATGAGATACGGGAGTTGCAAGCTCAATGTGTCCCATTCTCTCACGACGTACCTTTGAGCGTGTAACCTCAACGCCGCATCGGTCGCAGACAATACCCTTATAGCGAATCTTCTTATACTTTCCGCAGTGACATTCCCAGTCACGCTGTGGTCCGAAGATTCTTTCGCAAAAGAGTCCGTCGCGTTCCGGCTTAAGTGTTCTGTAGTTTATTGTTTCAGGCTTTTTAACCTCGCCATGTGACCATTCTCGAATCTTCTCGGGAGAGGCCAGGCCTATTTTTATGGATTCAAAAGTTGTAAATTCCAACGCAAAAACCTCCTATTAGATAAGTGCAAACTGCTATTTTGTGCAGTTGCTTCAATTCGTATGCTCAAATCGCATACATGTCCCGATTTTATTCGTCATCATCCGGTAATGCATCAAGGTCTTCGATGATATCATCAAAATCATCGGCTTCTTCAACAGGCTCGATATCATCAAGTTCATCAAGATCGTCGAAATC
The DNA here is from genome assembly GCA_045541115.1 of Candidatus Aphodoplasma sp. Lineage (GTDB taxonomy): Bacteria > Bacillota > Clostridia > UBA1381 > UMGS1253 > Aphodoplasma. Next base: position 30,434 of record JAZQIM010000007.1, on the reverse strand, counting down.
GTCAAATTCATCTCCGAACACTGCATCATCATCGTCATCTGCCTCTTCAAACTCAAACGCCATCTCTTCATCAAGATCGCTGCTTGTGCCCGAATATACACTTGAAGATGCTTCGTTCGGATTTATGCTATCTTCGCTACCCTCAATATTTACCGAAAGCGGATTTATAATATCGTCCTCGTCGGAATACTCGCCAAGCTCCATCTCCTCGCCATTATGGTCAAGCACCTTAATGTCGAGTGCCAGGCTCTGAAGTTCCTTTATAAGAACCTTAAACGATTCCGGAATGCCTGGTTCAGGCACATTTTCGCCCTTTACAATCGCTTCGTATGTCTTTACACGTCCGACAACATCGTCCGATTTTACAGTCAAAATTTCCTGCAATGTGTATGCTGCGCCATATGCCTCAAGCGCCCAAACTTCCATTTCACCGAAACGTTGTCCACCAAACTGTGCTTTACCACCGAGCGGCTGCTGTGTAACGAGTGAGTATGGGCCTGTTGAACGCGCGTGGATTTTGTCGTCAACAAGGTGATGCAGTTTCAAATAATACATATAACCTACTGTTACGCGGTTATCAAACGGTTCACCCGTACGGCCATCGTAGAGAACTGTCTTTCCGTCTTCATCATATCCTGCCGCAACAAGCGCCTTTGCAATATCTTCCTCGTTTGCGCCGTCGAATACAGGTGTTGCAATCTTATAGCCAAGCTGTTTTGCCGCATAGCCAAGATGCACTTCAAGAACCTGTCCAATGTTCATACGTGACGGAACGCCGAGCGGATTTAGTACAATATCAAGCGGTGTACCATCAGGCAAAAACGGCATATCCTCTTCAGGAAGAATTCTCGAGATAACACCCTTATTACCGTGACGACCTGCCATCTTATCGCCGACAGAAATCTTTCTGCGCTGTGCGATATAGCAGCGTACAAGCTGATTTACGCCTGGAGCAAGCTCATCACCGTTTTCACGCGTAAATACTTTAACATCAACGATTACACCGGCTTCACCATGCGGTACACGAAGAGATGTGTCACGTACTTCGCGGGCTTTCTCACCGAAGATTGCACGAAGCAGTCTTTCCTCTGCTGTAAGCTCTGTTTCGCCCTTCGGTGTAACCTTACCTACAAGTATATCTCCCGAATGTACTTCGGCGCCGACGCGAATAATACCACGCTCATCGAGGTCGCGCAGTGCTTCTTCGCCGACGTTTGGAATATCGCGTGTGATTTCTTCAGGTCCGAGCTTTGTATCGCGCGCATCTGCTTCATACTCTTCAATATGAATAGATGTATATACGTCATCGCGTACAAGTCTTTCATTTAACAATACAGCGTCCTCGTAGTTATAACCTTCCCATGTCATAAAGCCGATAAGAACGTTTTTACCAAGAGCGATTTCGCCATTGCTTGTCGAAGGACCGTCAGCAATAATATCATCTTTTTTAACAACCTCGCCCTCTGATACTATAGGACGCTGGTTTATACATGTTCCCTGGTTTGAGCGCAGGAACTTTAGCAATTTATATGTGTCAACAGTTCCATCATCGCCCTTTATAACGATCTGATTTGCGCTTACCTTTGTAACGACACCGTCACGCTTTGCAAGCACACATACGCCCGAATCCTTTGCTGCTTTATACTCCATACCCGTACCAACGATAGGCGATTCCGTCTTAATAAGCGGAACTGCCTGACGCTGCATGTTCGAACCCATGAGCGCACGGTTAGCGTCATCGTTTTCAAGGAACGGTATCATCGATGTAGCGATTGAAACAAGCTGTCTCGGCGATACGTCCATATAATCGATTTCGCTAGGCGGTACTTCTACGAAGTCGCGCAGATAACGTGCTGTAATCTTTTTATCTATAAATTTGTTGTTTTCATCAAGCGGCTCATTTGCCTGTGCAATCGTATATCCGTCCTCGACATCGGCTGTCATATATTCAACCTCATCAAGAACTGTGCCTGTCTGCTTGTCAACCTTTCTGTAAGGCGACTCAATAAAGCCGTATTCGTTTATTCGTGCAAAAGACGAAAGTGAGCTTATAAGACCGATGTTCGGTCCTTCAGGCGACTCAATAGGACACATACGTCCATAGTGAGTATAGTGAACGTCACGCACCTCAAAGCCTGCACGCTCTCTTGAAAGACCACCCGGTCCGAGCGCTGAAAGTCTTCTCTTGTGAGTAAGCTCTGCAAGCGGATTTGTCTGGTCCATAAACTGTGAAAGCTGTGATGAACCGAAAAATTCTTTTATAGCAGATGCAACAGGACGGTGATTTATAAGTGTTTGCGGTGTTACAACGTCTAAATCCTGTACGTTCATCTTCTCGCGCACGCCTCTTTCCATACGCGAAAGACCGATTCTTACCTGATTTTGCAAAAGCTCGCCTACACAGCGCAAACGACGATTTCCCAAATGGTCAATATCGTCAAGTGTGCCTATTCCGTAGCATAGATTGTTGAAGTAGTTTATCGATGCAAACATATCATCAACTATGATGTGCTTCGGCATAAGGTCATCTCTGCGCATAATAAGTGCGTGCTTAATATCTTCTTTATCATTTTTGCCTTCAGCTTCAAGCTGTGACAAAATTTCTTCTATTACGCTGCGTCTTACGGTTGTATGGAAGCCCATCTCTTTTAGCTCTTCCTTCTCAAACGGTACATAATTAGAAAGCTCAACCATGCCATTTGAAAAGATTTTTACTTCCTTATCCTCAACAAGTACAACAACAGAGTTAATGCCTGCATTTTCGATTGCCTCTGCAGTCTGTGCGCTGATAACATCGCCTGCAGATGCAAGGATTTCGCCTGTCTGCGGGTCAATAATATCGTATGCTGTTTTTTGTCCCTTAACACGATTTGCAATAGCCATCTTCTGATTATACTTAAAGCGGCCAACCTTTGCTAAGTCATATCGTTTCGGGTCAAAGAACATATTCATAACAAGCGAAGCGGCACTTTCTGCGTTTGCAATTTCTCCCGGACGGAGCTTTTTGTATATTTCAAGAAGTGCTTCTTCACTGTTTGTATTGTCTTTTTCAAGTGTAGCTCTTATTCTCTCGTCATCGCCGAACATTTCATAAATCTGTTCGTTCGTCTCTACGCCCATTGCGCGCAAAAACATCGTAACGGGAAGTTTTCTTGTTCTGTCAATTTTTATGGAGAATACGTCATTTACATCAATGTCGTATTCGAGCCAAGCTCCGCGATACGGAATAACAGTCGCATTAAAAAGCTCCTTACCGGACTTGTCATGTTCCATTCCGTAGTACATACCCGGTGAACGAACAAGCTGGCTTACAACAACACGCTCAGCACCATTTATAATGAATGTACCCTGAGCAGTCATAAGCGGGAATTCACCCATAAATATGTCCTGCTCTTTTACTTCTCCCGTTTCCTTATTTATAAGTCTTGCCTTAACGCGAAGCGGGGCAGAGAAGTTTGCATCGCGTTCCTTGCACTCCTCGACAGGATATTTCGGATTTTCGTCAAGCTTGTAGTCAATGAATTCCAAAACGAGATTTCCGGTGTAATCGCATATCGGCGAAACATCTTCAAAAACCTCTTTGAGTCCTGACTCTAAAAACCAATCATACGATTTTTTCTGAATCTCAATAAGATTTGGCATTTCGAGAGGCTCTTTGATTTTGGAATAAGTCATGCGTTTGTTTTTGCCAAGTGTTATCTCATGTGGCATCAGCATATCACCTCGTTAAATTTTTATGCAGATTTCTTGCCATAAGCTCTTGTAGGATAGTCTGTCAGGAGTGAAAGAGGCCTGAGCTCATCTTTATAAAGAAGCTGCGGCGCACGGAAGCTTTCGTCTGCGTTCGAAAAATCTCCCCTGCTTTTCAATGTATAAAAACTTTCACAATTACAAAATAATAAGCACCAAACAAAAAACGCTTCACCGCCAAAAATATTGTAAACAGCTATTGCATTTTTTGTTCCCCTGTGGTACAATGCATATAGGCAATCCGTTTAATTTGCGGACATTCTCCGCTCATTATAGCCTATAATGCAATATACAATATTATCATATATTTTTTGCGTTGTCAATATTTTCTTTTTATTTTTTTGTATTTTATTATTTACATATGAAGAAACTGCAAACTGCGCTCACGGCTTGCAATTTATGACTACATAAATCTTGTGAGCAGAAAGGCTTTGATAAAAATGTTTTACAATTCAAAAATAAAAAGGCTGGCATCAGCTTTTCTTGTTGTAGCACTTCTTTTGTGCTCTGTAAGCACGCTTGCTGCAAACACACTCTCAAATACATCGGTAACTGCACAGACCGCTTTTGGAGAAAAAACTCTGACAGCAGATGCTCAAAATCCTGTTGAACTTACAAAGTCGGATTTGATTACAGTGAATTCGGCAATTTCTACTCCCGGTGCAGATGTAACGATACTTATGGCAAAATATGTTGACGGCGCATCTGACATTTTGGATGAACATATAAAATATATGAACCAGTCCGTTGCCGGAAAAAACGGTGAGTGCAGCGTTACATTCCAGATTCCATTTGATATAGACGGCGGAACATACGCTATATACGTCGGAGGCGAGGATGTCGATACAACCGATGTAAGATACTTTTCTATCGCCTCATCTTCTCCCGGAACAACATATATTTCAGGCGACGTTGATAAAAACGGAACTGTAAATATGCAGGACGCTCTCTGGATTTTACGACGTGTCGTTGCTGCGCCTTTACCGAGCGGCGTTACGCTTAATGAAGATGCGGGTGATGTTGACGGCAATAACCGAATAGACGCTACAGACGCTACATATATATTGCGCCACACAGTTAAATTAACAAATCCGCAAAACGTCACTGTAGGTCAGCAAATTACAATGTAATTATACTAATCAACAAAAAAGACACACACTTGTTTATAAAGCGTGTGTCTTTTCTTATTACTTAATCTCATCAATATTATAAGGCGTAATTTGGTATACAAAATAATTCAGCCAGTTTGAGTAAAGAAGGCTCGCATGTGAGCGCCAGCGCATCATCGGCTCTTTTGTTGCATCGTCGCCCGGATAATAATTTTTTGGCACAGCAATCTCGAGTCCCTTATCGATATCTCGCACATACTCTTCGTGAAGCGTATGTGCATCATATTCGGAGTGTCCCGTAACGAAAATCTGCTTGCCTGCTTTCGTAAATACTATATACACTCCCGCTTCATCCGATTCAGACAAAATCTCAAGTTCGCTAACCTTTTCGATGTCTTCGCGAAGCACTGTCGTATGGCGCGAATGGGGAACATAAAATGAATTGTCAAATCCGCGCATAAGCTTTGATGTCGTGCGGTTTACTTTGTGCTCGAACACACCAAACATTTTTTCATTAAGCGCATGCTTTTTTATGCCATAATGATAATACAATCCCGCCTGTGCGCCCCAGCATATATGAAAAGTCGATGTAACATGGGTTTTTGACCATTCCATGATTTCACAAATCTCTTCCCAGTAATCAACTTCTTCAAACTCCATATTTTCTACCGGTGCACCGGTTATAATCATTCCGTCAAACTTTTTGTCGCGCACATCATCAAACGTCTTATAAAAGGTAAGCAGATGCTCCTTTGCCGTATTCTTCGAATCGTGCGTTTTCATATGAACAAATTCTATTTCAATCTGCAGCGGCGTATTACTTAAATAACGCAGAATCTGCGTTTCCGTGGCAATTTTTGTCGGCATAAGATTTACTAAAACAATCTTTAGCGGACGTATATCCTGTTTCGCCGCACGCGTTTCCGTCATTACAAATATATTTTCACTTTCAAGTCTTTCTACAGCCGGAAGTCTGTTTGGAATTTTTATAGGCATATATCCCACCACCTTTAAAATCAAAAGTTTTTTGCTTATGACAAGTATATCACACAATCTGTATATACACAAGCAAAATTGCGCAATTACTTCAAAAAACCCTTTAAAGTACTCGTTTTGCCTTGACAAAGGATGCAAAAACCAGTATAATTTAATGATGGTATATGATGTTATATTTATGCTTTTCTATACTTAAATTGTTCAAAACTGATTTATGCAATACAGGAGGTTTATTTATGGCACTTACACTTGCACAAAAAATATTAAAGGACCATCTTGTTGAGGGCGAAATGAAAGCAGGTAGCGAAATTGCAATCCGCATCGACCAGACGCTTACACAAGACGCCACAGGAACGATGGCATACCTTGAATTTGAGGCGATGGGCGTACCGAGAGTTAAAACTGAAAAATCGGTCGCATACATCGACCACAACACTCTGCAAAACGGCTTTGAAAATGCAGATGACCACAGATTCATCGGAAGCGTTTGCAAAAAGCATGGTATTTATTTTTCAAGACCGGGCAACGGAATTTGTCATCAGGTTCATCTCGAGCGCTTTGGCATACCGGGCAAAACACTTATCGGCTCTGACTCTCACACGCCTACAGGCGGCGGCATCGGTATGATAGCCATTGGCGCCGGCGGCATGGATGTAGCCGTTGCGATGGGTGGCGGCGCTTATTACATAAAGTGCCCGAAAATTGTTAAGGTTGAGCTTACGGGAAAGCTCGGCGCATGGGTTGCAGCAAAAGACGTAATTCTTGAGGTATTAAGACGCCTCTCCGTAAAAGGCGGTGTCGGCAAGATTATAGAATACTGCGGCGAAGGCGTAAAGACTCTTTCCGTACCGGAAAGAGCAACTATTACAAACATGGGCGCAGAACTTGGTGCGACAACATCAATTTTCCCGTCTGATGAAGTTACTAAAGAATTTTTGAAGGCACAGGGCCGCGAATGTGACTATAAAGAGCTCTCAGCTGATGCCGATGCAGTATACGACGAACAAATCACAATTGATTTGTCATCGCTTTGCCCGCTCGCAGCTTGTCCTCATTCACCGGATAATGTTAAGTCGATTGACCAAATTGGAAAGCTTAAGATTGATCAGGTATGTATCGGCTCATGCACAAACTCTTCTTTGCTCGACATGCTCAAGGTAGCACACATTTTAAAAGGAAAAACAGTACACCCCGATGTTTCATTATCGATTGCTCCCGGTTCAAAGCAGGTTTTAAATATGCTTGCTAAAAACGGTGCTCTTTCAATTATGATTGATGCAGGTGCAAGAATTCTGGAGAGTGCCTGCGGACCGTGTATCGGCATGGGACAATCGCCGAACTCAAAGGGAATTTCGCTTCGTACATTCAACAGAAACTTCGAAGGTCGCTCCGGCACAAAAGACGGACAGATTTATCTCGTTTCTCCGGAAGTTGCTGCTGCAAGCGCAATTTCGGGATTCCTTACAGACCCGAGAGAGCTTGGCGAAATGCCGGAATTTAAGTTGCCGGAAGTTTTTGATATTAACGACAACATGATTGTTGAGCCGATTGAAGAATCAAAGATGGATAGCGTTGAGATTTTGCGCGGACCAAACATTAAACCGTTCCCCGTTGCAGAGCCATTTAGCGATACTATAAGCGCAAAATGCAGTCTCAAAGTCGGCGACAACATTACAACTGACCATATCATGCCTGCAGGCGCAAAGATTTTGCCGCTTCGCTCAAACATCCCCGAAATCTCAAAGCACTGCTTTGCAGTATGTGACGAGAAATTCTACGAAAGAGCGCTCGATATGAAAAAATCGATAATTGTCGGCGGCTCAAATTACGGTCAGGGAAGCTCGCGTGAGCACGCAGCTCTCGCACCTCTGTATCTCGGAGTTAAAGCTGTAATTGCAAAGAGCTTTGCGCGCATACACGCCGCAAACCTTGTAAACTCGGGAATACTTCCGATGAGCTTTGAAACAGAGTCTGATTATGATACAATCGATTTATATGACGAGCTTTTGATAGAAGATGCAAAAGGTCAGCTTACATCGGGCGATATTATAATTGTTAAAAACGTTACAAAATCTCTTGAATATAAGTTAAACATCGCACTTTCTGACAGACAAAAGGACATGCTACTCGCAGGCGGTCTTATAAATTACACAAGAGAATGTTCGAAATAAATTTTACGATTGGAGATAAAAAATGGATATTAAAGCATCAGTTGAAAAATTTTCAGAGCTTTTGACGCAGCAGCTTGAAAGAGTTGAGGCGATGAAGCAGACAAAGGATTTTATCGATTACGAAAAACTTGATAAAATCGTTATCGGTGTATGCGGCGGCGATGGCATCGGCCCATACATTACTGCGCACGCACAGCATATCCTTGAGTTTTTGCTTGCAGACGAAGTAAAAAGTGGCAAGGTTGAGTTTAAGGTAATTGACGGTCTTACAATAGAAAACCGTGCAGCGCAAATGAAGGCAATCCCTGACGATGTTCTCGAGGAGCTTAAAAGCTGCCACGTCATTTTGAAAGGACCTACGACTACACCAAGAAAAGGCGACAGCTGGCCTAATATTGAAAGCGCAAACGTTGCGATGAGAAAAGAGCTTGACCTTTTTGCAAACGTGCGTCCCGTAAAAGTTCCCGAGCAGGGAATCGACTGGACTTTCTATCGTGAAAACACAGAAGGCTCATACGCTGTTGGTAGCAAGGGCATTCATGTAAGCGACGATTTGGCTGTTGACTTTTGTATAACTACTACTGAAGGAACAGAAAGAATTGCACGCGCCGCTTTTGAATATGCAAAGAAAAACGGCAAAACGCGCGTTACATGCGTTACAAAGTCAAACGTAATTAAAACGACAGACGGAAAATTCTTAAGTATCTGCCAGAAGGTTGCCGAGGAATATCCCGAAATTGAATTTGACGACTGGTATATCGACATAATGACTGCAAAGCTCGTTGACCCGAAGAGAAGAACACAGTTCCAGGTTGTTGTTCTTCCTAATCTGTACGGCGACATTATCACAGACGAAGCTGCAGAATTCCAGGGTGGTGTCGGAACTGCCGGCAGTGCAAACATCGGCAAAAGATATGCTATGTTTGAAGCGATACACGGAAGTGCGCCGAGAATGGTTGAAGAGGGAAGAGCGCAGTATGCCGATCCATGCAGCATAATCCGCGCAGCCGTTATGCTTCTTAACCACATCGGATATAACAAGCAGGCTGACAAGCTTGAAAAGGCACTTGACAAATGTATGTATACAGAGAAAAAGCTCGTTTTGACAGGCCGTGACACAGGCTGCACAGGCGAAGAATTTGCATCATACATTATGGACACAATCAAGGAGATGTAATTTATACAATAAAAAAGACTCCCGCGAGGGAGTCTTTTTTGTTATCTGAACATCTCTACTGCTTTTTGAAGCTGCAAGTCCTGCTCATATGTCAGAGCGGTGCTTGGTATGCCTTCATTTTCGCCAAGGCTTACACTCACTTGCGGCTCTATGCCTTTTTCATGTATGCACTCGCCCTGCGGCGTATAGTATCTGTCAACGGTAATGCTCATACCGCCGCCATTTTTAAGACCATAAATGTTTTGTGTAATGCCTTTTCCAAAAGTTTTTGTGCCGACACTTGAAACTATTCTGTCATTTCCCATAAGCGCACCTGTAAGCACTTCCGATGCGCTCGCGCTGTTTTCGTTAATCAAAAGTATTATCTCACAATCACTCATTTTTCCTTCGGCGTAGTAATCACGGCGCTTGCCGTCCTTGTTTTGCGTGTAGACGACAAGCTCTCCTTCATTTAAAAACTTACCTGCTATGCGCTGCGCCGTCATAAAATCTCCGCCGCCATTATCACGCAAATCGAGTATAAGTTTTTTCATTCCTTCTTTCTCAAGCGCATCAAGCTGCTCTTCAAGTTCTTCGTCGCTATCTGAATCAAACGATATTATTCTCATATATCCGATATCGCCTTCAATCATTTTCGAGCTGACCGTTTTAAGGTGTATCTGCTCTCTCACAAGCGTGGCATCAAACGGCTGCGCATCACCGCGCTTTATTGTAACTGTAACCGATGTGCCGGCAGGATTTTCTGTATTTTCTCCGCGCAAAAGAGAGGCAGCTTCATCAAGCATATCGCCATTTACAGCCGTAGAATCAATCGCCAAAATTATGTCGCCCGGCAAAATTCCCGCCTTAAAACCTGGAGCATCTTCATACGGAAGCACAACGATAATTTCATTCGTTTCCACAGTCGCACTTATTACGATTCCCACTCCCACATACTCTCCTGTGGTAGCGTTCATGTATTCTTCAAACTCGCTTGGAGTATAATACATCGTGTACTTATCGCCGGTAGATTCTGCCATTCCCTTTGCGGCATAATGATAAAGCTTTTCTTCATCAATCTCTCCCATATACAAAGCGTCAAGGTGTGCCTTTACTTCTGAAAGAAGAGCGGGTGTCGCCAATGAATTTTGCTTTTGCTGTCTGTCAAAAAATCCGCCGGCATAAAGAAAGATTGTACTCGTAAGCGCAAATGTCAGTATTACGCTTATAATTGCAGTTAAAAAAATCTTCGTTTTCTGTTTCAATAATATCGCCTCAATTATACTAAAAATTGTTTATGGGGCGGATTTCTCCGCCCCTATAATTTATATTTTCCAAAATCACAAAAAATTACTATAGTCCGACGTATGGTGCAGGATCAACATATTTTCCGTTTTTAATTACGCCAAGGTGTATATGCGGTCCCGTCGAGTTTCCTGTAGAGCCCGCGAGTGCAATCTGCTGGCCGCGAGTAACTTTTTGTCCGACGCTTACCTGAAGTACACTGTTGTGTGCATAAAGCGTCGTAATCGAGCCGTGGTCAATCGTAATACAATTTCCGTACGCATTTCTCCAGCCCGAGCCAGTAACAACGCCATCTTCACATGCAAGAACCGGCGTACCCATCGGAACGGCAATATCGAGTCCCGTATGATTATCCGGAATTCCTCTTAATGTACGCGGACCAAAACGCGATGTAATAGTTCCTCTTAGTGTACTTGGCCAACCGAGTGTCCCGCCTGTATATGTGTTCACCGCGCCATACTGACCTTTCGATGCAGCAATCGCACTTAAAATACTGTTATTTTCTCTTTCTCTTTCAGCAATCTCAGCTTTTAGCTCTGACTCTGTCTTTGCAAGCTTGCTGATTAACGCCTGGCTTTCATCGCTTTTTGCCTGAATAGCGCTTTTTTGCGATGATAACTTCGTTTTTAGCTCAACATTTGCGGCTTTTGCCGCCTCAATTTCAGCCTTTGCCGTCTCGATAGTTTTTCTTGAGTCTGTAAGCTCTGATATGAGCTTTTGGTCATGCGCATAGAGCTGCTGAACCATATCCATTCTTATAAGCAAATCGGAAAAGCTTGTTGCTGAAAAAAGAACCTCAAGATATGTTGCGCTGCCTTTTTCGTACATTACGCGCAAGCGCTTTTTAAGAAGTTCGTCCGAATCTTCTATTTTGTCATTAAGCTCATCTATTTGCTCTTCCTTTTGGGCAATTTCGCTGTTGTTTTTTGCAATTTTCTTGTTTATATCATCAATCTCCGTCGCAAGAGAGGCAATATCGTCATCAAGTGCCTTCTTTTTTTCCTGTATCTGCTTTTTTTCCTTCGTTGTCTGTTTAAGCTCCTCATTAAGCTTGTCCTGCTCTTTTTTGTTCTGATTTAATTTGTCATTAAGCTCGGAGGTGCTTTGTGCCGACGCCTGAAGCATAGATATTCCGCTTATCAAAGCCGAACCGACAAATGTAACGGCCATAGCAACAAGAAGCACTATAGCTATAACTACAATTCTGTTTTTCTTCATAACTGATTATACCTCCACTGTAGCACGTCTATGTTTTTATGTAGCCTCTTTATACGTCAAGATGCTTTCTTATCGAAAGTCCGCTTCCTGCCGCGCCGATAAACGCTCCTATGCCGACAAAGCATACAAGAAGCATCCACCAGATGTCGTTATATGTCTTAAGCGTAAACATATCAAGGTTAAAGCCCGATATCCACCCGAGCGCAACCACATATCCCCACGATATAAGGGCGAATGCAACAAGTGCACCAATAACACCAATTATGATTCCTTCAAAAACGAAAGGCCAACGTATAAACCAGTTCGTCGCTCCCACAAACTTCATAACGTTTATTTCCTTGCGACGCGCATACACGGCAAGCTTTATCGTGTTTGAAATTATAAATATCGACACAAGGCCGAGTATCATCATTATCCAGAAGCTTAAATTCTTTACTGTCCTTGTCACGTTCAAAACGTTATCCATCATCGCCTGCTCATTTCGAACATCGGCAATGCCCGTAACTGTCTTTATCTGCTCCATCGTGCCCGTTGCCAGCGACAAGTCCTTTAAAAAGACTTTGTACGAATCACGAAACGGATTGTCCTCCTCGAGTCCGTCTAGTACATCGGCATTTTCTGCAAACATTTCTCTCATATACTCGAGAGAATCTTCTTTTGTAAATAGTTCTGCCTTCTCCACATTCTCAAGTGCCTCAAGTTCTATTTTTATTTGATTAAGTTTCTTTTCAGATACCGTTTCGTCGACAAATGCCTGTATCTGGCACTGGTCCTCAACCTGATTTGCAATATGGTTTACATTTATGCTTATTACAAGAAACAAGCCTAAAATAAGCATACAGCATAACACCGTAAAGATAGACGTCACACTCATAAGTCCGTTTCTTATAAAGCTTCTTATTGCCTGTGAAATAAAGTAGCGCAAATCACTTGCCTTCAACGTCGTATCCTCCCTTCATTTCATCTCGAACAACTACTCCGTCCTCAATTGCTATAACTCTTTTTTGCATCATATCAACAATATCCTTTGCGTGTGTAGACATTATAACCGTCGTGCCACGCAAATTTATATCGATAAGCAAATCGACAATCTCCTCTGCTTTTTTCGGCGGAAGCGATGCCGTAGGCTCGTCTGCCAGAAGTATCGGGGGATTGTTTGCAAGCGCACGAGCAACCGCAACACGCTGTGCTTCGCCACGCGAAAGCTGTGTCGGGAAAAGTCTTGCCTTATTTGACAAACCGACAACGCTTAAAAGTGCAGGCACCTGGCGACGTATTTCACGTCTTGACGCTCCGACAACCTTCATAGCAAAAGCTATGTTTTCAAATACTGTGCGGTCATCAAGAAGGCGAAAATCCTGAAATACTACACCGATAGAACGGCGAAGATAGGGAATGTCGCGCGCATCAAGCTTTTCAATGTTTATTCCCTCAATTTTTATCGAGCCACTCGTCGGAACATCTTCACGCATCAAAAGTTTTGTAAGAGTCGATTTTCCCGCGCCACTCGGGCCTACCAGAAAGACAAACTCTCCTTTTTCAATGTGAAAGCTTACATTATCGAGCGCAACAGTTCCATTATCATATTTTTTAGTAACATTCTCAAAACGTATCATCTGCACATCTCCGTCTTATTTTATTATATCTGCATCGGGTTAGCTTCAAGGTATTGATTAACCATCATCGCTACCTTAAATACTACTGCATCATCAAACTTTCTTAAATCAAGTCCGATTGTTTTTAACACCTTATCGAGTCTGTAAACAAGCGTATTTCTGTGAATATATAATTTTCTTGCCGTTTCGCTTACATTAAGGTCATTTTTAAAGAATTCATATATAGTTGTTATAATTTCTTCATCGAGCGAATCGAGTCCTTTTTTCGTAAGGACCTCCTGTAAAAACAGCTGGCAAAGACGTGTCGGCAGATGGTATATAAGTCTTCCGACACCAAGGCTTTTGTAGCTCAAAATGTTTTTCTCGTTTTCAAACACTTTGCCAATCTCGAGCGCAACCTGTGCCTCCTTGTACGCCGCGGCAAGCGAATTGAGATTGTCTGCCGGTGTGCTTATTCCTACAAGCACATTCATCATAGCCTCGCTTCCGAGATTGTCAATTATAACCTGTGCAAGTTCTTCAAGCTCATCTTCTGATGCGCCTTCTTCAATTTCCTTGATAAGTACAATTGTGTTATCATCCATTGCAAACACAAAATCGCGTTCATGCTCCGGAAACATTCCAAGGACTATATCAATCGCAGCAATATCGCTCGATTGAACAACCTTTACTACATACACAACTCTTCTTTTGTCAAAATCCATATGTAGCTCGCGTGCGCGCTGATGCAAATCGAGCGGGAGAGTATTGTCTGTTATAATATTTTTAATAAAAGTAGTTTTGTCGTATTTGTCATCATAGAACAGGCGAATGTTGCTGAATGCTACTACAAGCATCATACACGTTCTTCTCGCCTCATCGTCAATTCCGCGCACATATACGATATATTCCGGTTTATTTGTTTTACTTATACCGCACACGCTGTATCCACGGCAACCATGAATCTCAAGCGAATCATTGACCGAGCTTAAAAAAACATCGGAGTACTCTGACATGTTTTCTGACGCATTTGTTGCCAAGACGTATCCTTCACTGTCCATAACGCCTACAGGAGATGTCAGAAAAGCGTCCATCTGGTTGATTACATTCTGAAAAGTCTTTTTTATCATGTTTGTTTCCTCCCTTGTATTTTAAATCAAATAATTTTTAATATGTAATACGTATAACACAAAAACACTTATTTTGCACAAAATAAAGTCTCACATTTCGCTTTTGATTGTGCATTGTGAAAATACCCTACTTATATAATAATAGGTTTTAAGTCATTTTGCAAGAAAAATCGATGATTTATTTGTGCATTTTTTAAATTTTTAACCTTTATTAGCATTTTTTGCTCATATTTTTGTCTATTTGTCTTTGCAAACAAAAAACCGCAAAAATTTTCCTCTTCCATTACATCTGAAAAAATATGCTCAAAAAGCCTAAAATCGTTGACAAAACGAAGGTAAATTTGATAGAGTATAGTTAACGGATTATACATAATTAAAAAGGACGTGGCAAGTATGTTTAAAAACAAAACATTACTGATTACCGGCGGAACAGGCTCTTTTGGCAACGCAGTGCTTAATCGTTTTCTAGATAGCGACATCGGTCAGATTCGCATTTTTTCGCGCGACGAGAAAAAACAAAATGACATGCGCCACGAATACCAGATAAAATACCCTGCTCTTTGCGGTAAGCTCGAATTTTACATAGGCGACGTGCGCGATTTGTCGAGCGTTAAAAACGCGCTTCACGGTGTTGATTACATTTTCCACGCTGCCGCCTTAAAGCAAGTCCCGTCATGTGAGTTTTTCCCCATGGAAGCCGTAAAAACGAATATAATAGGTACAGACAACGTGCTTAATGCAGCGATAGAATGTGGTGTAAAGAAGGTTATCTGCCTTTCAACCGATAAAGCCGCCTATCCTGTAAATGCGATGGGAATGTCAAAAGCGCTTGTTGAAAAGCTTGCCGTCGCAAAATCAAAAACCGTCTCACCCGAAAAAACAAGCATTTGCTGTACGCGATACGGAAACGTAATGTGTTCGCGCGGCTCAATTATACCTTTGTGGATTGAGCAGATAAAAGACTCAAAGCCCATAACTATCACACATCCCGATATGACGCGATTTATAATGTCACTCGAAGAAGCGGTAGAGCTCGTTTTCTTTGCCTTTGAAAAAGCCGAAAGCGGCGATATCGTCGTACAAAAGGCACCTGCCTGCACAATCGACGTATTATCGCGCGCAGTAAAAGAACTTTTTGACAAGGAAAACAAAAGCGAGATAAAAATAATTGGACTTCGCCACGGCGAAAAAATGTGTGAAACGCTTTTGACAAGCGAAGAAAGCGCAACCGCAATAGATATGGGTAATTTCTTCCGTATTCCCGCAGACAAAAGAGCACTTAATTACGAAAAATATTCTGTGGCAAGAAACGTATCATTAAATACTTTAGATGACTTTAACTCAAATAATACACAGCTTTTAACCGTTTCACAAGTTAAAGAAAAGCTTTTAGAATTAGATTATATAAAAGATGAACTAAAAAACATTTAAAAGCAAAAAGCAATCACGCCCGTGATTGCTTTTTTATACTTATTTATAATATTATACAGATGAGTCCGCCCGAACCTTCGTTAATAATTCTTGTAAGCGTTTCCTGCAATTTTTCCTGCGCCTCATAAGGCATTCGTACAAGCTTATTATGTAAGCCTTCGTTTACAAGTTCATGAAGCGATTTCCCAAAAATGTTTGACGCCCATATCTTTTTCGGATCGGAGTCAAACTCCGAAAGAAGATAATTTACAAGCTCCTCTGACTGCTTTTCGCTTCCAACTATCGGGTTTACTTCTGTTTCAATGTCGGCACGAATCATATGTATCGATGGCGCCGACGCCTTCAATTTTACTCCAAAACGGCTTCCCTGACGCACTATTTGCGGCTCTTCAAGCGTAAGCTCATCGATTGTCGGAGAAACGATGCCATATCCTTTTTCGGCAACCTCATGTAAGGCGTATGAAACCTTATCATAATTTTTCTTTACTTCAGATAGCTCACAAATCAAGCGAATAAGCGCTTCTTCACCGCCAATTTCAAGTCCCGAAAGCTCACTTAATACACTGTAAAACAGCTCATCGGGCGCAAAAAGTTCAATCGCAACGCTTCCGTCGCCAAGGTTTACCATGTCAAGCTTTGACGCTTTAACAAAATCATATTCGCCAAGCATCTCGGCAATTCTTTTGGCATCTTTTATTGTTCGCGCATTTTCCGTGGCACACATAATCGCATCGTAGACGCTCTGTCTTAATGAATGCGACATGTCCAGTCCTTCAATCCAGCGCGGAGCGTTCACGCACACTTCACAAAGCGGAAATTCAAATAAAACACTTTGCATTATATCGTGTATATCCTTCGCCGAAAGCTCTGCGCAGTTTATTGCCATAACACCTACGCCGTATTTTTCTTCAAGCTCAGCTTTAAGCGCCTGCGCCTTATCGGAATTTGGGTTCGTTGAGTTTATTACTATCACAAACGGTTTCCCAATTTTAACAAGCTCATTTATTACCCTTTCTTCTGCCTGGATATAATCTTCTCTGTCAATCTCAGTTATACTTCCGTCAGTCGTTATTACAAGACCGATAGTTGAATGGTCGCAAATAACCTTTTTTGTGCCGAGCTCTGCCGCTTCATTAAACGGTATCTGGTAGTCAAACCATGGCGTTTGCACCATGCGCGGCTCGCCATCTTCCATATAACCCATCGCAGAATCTACAATATATCCAACGCAATCTATCATGCGCACGCGCATGTGAGCGTTGTCGCCGAGAACAATATCTACTGCCTCATTAGGAATAAATTTCGGCTCCGTCGTCATTATCGTGCGCCCTGCCGCACTTTGCGGAAGCTCATCGCGCGCACGCGCCGCCTTATACTCACTGTCAATATTAGGTATCACGAGCGAGTCCATGAATTTTTTTATAAATGTGGATTTACCTGTTCTCACGGGACCCACAACACCGATGTAAATATCGCCATCGGTTCTCGTGGCAATATCCTTATAAATCTCTGCTCCGGTCATTTATTATCCTCCTCAATATAATTTTATTCAAGTTGTACAGTTTACTACATTATATTGAGGTGATTGTCTATTTATTACAAGCGTCAAAAATTTTCTTTGCCGCCTTTTTGTATTCTTCGTAGCTCATAAGTGAGTTTATCGCGCCAATAAGCATGTTTGATGTCATACGCTCCGGCAAGTTAAGTTCTTTTAGAAGAAGCCTTCTTTTCTTTGCGCTCTCGCTTGCTCCGACAAAGCCGTCATTATATAAATCGAGCTTTGTAATCTGTCGGCTCGGCAGTTTTTCTTTCTTCTCTTCTCCTTCCACCGTGGCACCTGCAGCTATCAGCGCTGAAATTATTGTCTGCTTTTCCACGCCCTCAACGCCGAGCTTTCCCTCTTTTGATGCTATGGTCTTTCTTTTTTCTTTGCCGTATATATCGGGGATATAGGCGTGTTTTATATTTTCCTGCTTAATTCCCTGTTTTACATAGTTTCTTATTATAAATCCGGCGCTGTCTGAATCGGTAAGAATAATAATTCCCGATTTCTCTGCTACTTTTCGTATAAACTGTGTTTTTTCCTTGTCTGAAAAAATCCTAAAGCCATCTGTCGTAATTATAAGCGTATCGACTATCGAGCTAAGCTTTATCTTGTCATACGTTCCTTCAACTACCAAAGCTTCTTTTATCTTAAGCACGCCGCGCCCTCCCTTCTTTATAATACCCTTTTATTTTACATCATTTATAATAATTGTGCAAGTCACATACGCTCTTATAAATATTGCAGCGTGTTTTTGATTTAAAACACTTTACTTTCGCGATTTAAAGTGATATAATGCTAATATATTACTTTTTAGGGGGTTTATCATGAATTCAAAGCATAAAAAAATAGATACAAAAAACCTTATGGATTGCATATTATCGCTTAAAACGCCGCAGGAATGTGAAGCGTTTTTTCTCGATCTTTGCACGATGAGCGAGCTTGGTGCGATGGCGCAGCGTCTTGAGGTTGCAAAGCTCTTGCGCGCAGAGCTTGTCTATAGTGACATTGTCGCAAAAACAGGCGCATCATCTGCTACGATAAGCCGCGTGGCACGCTGCTTAAACTACGGCACAGGCGGATACGAGCTTGCGCTTGAGCGCACAGGCGCAAATGATAGTGATAATAAATAACAGATAGGTTGATTTATAATGGATAATTACGTGGAATTTGCAAAAATTTACGATAGCCTAATTTATGAAGATATTAACTATAGTGACATGGCAGACTATATCGAGTCTTGTTTTAAAAAAATGGGCAAAAAGCCGTCGCTCATGCTTGATTTGGCATGCGGAACGGGCACTCTTACCGACATACTTTCGCTCCGCGGTTACGATATGATCGGTGCTGATATGTCATACGATATGCTCGGCATCGCGCGCGAAAAGAACCCCGACATTTTGTATCTTTGCCAGGATATGCGCTCTCTTGAGCTATATGGCACGGTAGATGCAGTCGTTTGTATGACGGATTCATTAAACTATATAACTGATTATGACGATTTAGTGTCTGTTTTTAAGCTCGTAAAAAATTACCTAAACCCCGACGCTCCGTTTATTTTTGATCTTAACTCACGCTACAAGCTCTCAAAAATAATCTCGGACAATACATTTACATATGACAGCGAATATGTAAGCTATATCTGGCAAAATGAATATAACGAAAAAACGAACATATGCGATTTTTATCTCACTTTCTTTGTAAGCGATGATTCTGTCCATTACACGCGCTTTGACGAAGAACACTGCCAGCGCGCATATACATGTGACGAAGTAAAAAAAGCGCTTACCAAAGCCGGCTTTACAGACATAAATGTATATGACGCCTACAGTTTTAGTGAGATAAACGAAAAAAGCGAAAGGCTTGTTTATACGGCGAGGTGAATGTTGCCATGGACGAAAACACAACATACATTGAAGGTGTTGTTGAAGAAATTATATATGCAAATTATGCAAACGGCTATACGGTGTGCATGCTTGACTGCGAAGGCGAATGTGTTACGGCAACAGGCTGTATGCCGTATCTTTCTGAAGGAGAAAGCGTAAAGCTTGGCGGAGCATGGACTAACCACCCCGAATACGGAAGACAGTTTAGCGCGCGGCTTTATGAAAAAATTGCGCCGAAAGCTGCGAGCGCCATCCTGCGCTATCTTGCATCAGGCGTTGTAAAAGGTGTACGCCTTGCGACAGCAAAAAAAATCGTCGATAAATTTGGCGACGAAACACTAAATGTAATGTTAAACGAACCGCACCTTCTTGCGCAAATCAGCGGAATAAGCCTTTTAAAAGCCGAGCAAATCGGACAAGAATATGCAAAACAGCAAGCCGTTTCAAGCATAGTAATGTTTTTGCAGCAGTATGGCATAGGAGCGCAGACGGCGCTTAAGGTATATCGCCGTTTTGGCGCAGATGCCGTAACGTATGTAAAAGACGATCCGTACGTTCTTATTGATGAAATAGATGCGATTAGCTTTAAGACGGTCGACCGCGTTGCTTCTTCAATGGGCATTGAAGCGCACAACCTTTCCAGGCTTAAAGCAGGCATAAAATATATTTTGGAATATAACGCTCAAAACGGCGGCCACACATATCTACCTGATGGCGAGCTTATAAAAACGGCGTGCGAGATGCTTGGTGTTGAAAACGAGCAGATAGAGCGCGCGATTTATTCTTTAAAGCTTGATGGCTCGCTTATATCTCGTCAGATAAATGAACGTGAGTGCATTTTTCTTAAAAAAATGCTCGATGCAGAAAAATATATCTGCCAAAGACTTATCGCTATGTCAAAAATGAGCGGAATTCTTTGCAGGACAGAGGCAAAAAAGCTTTTAAACAAGTGGGAAAAAGAAAATGAGCCACATCTTGCCGAAGAGCAAAAGGAAGCCGTAATCTGCGCCTTATCGTCAGGCGTGATGGTTCTTACAGGCGGTCCCGGCACAGGAAAAACAACTATTATAAACACAATAATTGATATTTTGCAAAAAAAAGGTGTCCGTCTATCGCTTTGTGCTCCGACAGGACGCGCCGCAAAGCGTTTGACGGAAGTTACGGGCATCGGCGCAAAAACTATTCACCGTCTTTTAGAGATAAGTTATACGGAAGATGAAAGAGTAAAGCTTTTTTCACGCGATGAAACGAATCCGCTAGACGAAGACGTTATAATCGTTGATGAAACAAGTATGGTTGATGTTTTGCTTGGATGCGCGCTTTTTAAAGCGCTAAAACCAAGCGCAAAACTCATAATAGTAGGCGATGCAAAGCAGCTTCCGCCGGTAGGTGCCGGAAATATGCTCGGCGACATTATAGAGAGCGGCGCCATACAAACGATTCGCCTCACAAAAATCTTTCGCCAGGCTGCCCAGAGCATGATCGTTCAAAATTCTCACCGAATAATAAATGGCGAAAATCCAATCCTTAATGAAAACGACTCGGACTTTTACTTCGTGTCGCGCACAGGCGCCGGTGCTATTGCCGACAGCGTAGTAGGATTATGCAAAACACGTCTGCCCGATGCATACGGCTATATACCTATGACGCAGATACAGGTCCTTTGCTCAATGAAAAAAGGAATTTGCGGCACAAGGAATTTAAACAAATTACTTCAAAACGCGCTAAACCCGCCATCGAAAGATAAAAACGAGCGCCAAATCGGCGAAAACGTCTTTCGCGAAGGCGATAAGGTTATGCAGATAAAAAATAATTACGATATCATATGGGAAGATCTTAAAACCGGCGAAACGGGAAGCGGAGTTTTTAACGGCGATATGGGCTTTATTGAAGAAATCGATAGCATATCAAAGCGCCTGTTCGTTATATATGATGACAAACGCGTGACATACACCTTTGATACGCTTGACGAAATCGAAATTGCATATGCAATCACAGTGCATAAAAGCCAGGGAAGTGAATTTGACGTCGTTGTGATGCCGGTATATAATGCCGCGCCAATGCTTATGAAAAGAAATCTTCTCTACACCGCTCTTACGCGCGCAAAAAGCTTTGTAGTGCTTGTAGGAATCGAGAGCGCAATACATGTTATGGTTGCCTCTGACAGTGAGAGCAAAAGATTTACTTCGATAAAATGGATGCTTGATAACAATGAATTTTAAACTGAAATTAACAAAATCTCTTTTAAATTTATTATACCCTACACGTTGTATGTTTTGTAAATCACTTATAAACGACAAGAAAAACATTGTTTGCAAAAAATGTCTTTCCACATTGCCTTACACGAAAAACAACGGCTGCTTTGATGCCATCGGCGCAGATTATCTTATATCTCCTCTTTTATACAAGGGAAACGCCGCCCGTGCGATTCGTGATTTGAAATTTAAATCAAAGTTTGAAAATGCAGATGTGTTCGCCTCGCTTATTTGTGGATATGTTTTTGAAAATAAGCAGGCAATGGCCGCTGATATAATTGTAAACGTGCCTCTTTCTCCGAAAAGCCTTGCCCGCCGCGGCTTTAACCAGACAACGCTCATAGCCGACAGAATAAGTAAAAAACTAAATATTGCATTTGACGAAGACGTTCTTATAAAAACGCGCGAAACAAAACGCCAAAGCTCTCTTAAAACCTTTTCCGAGCGCGCACAAAACATTCATAACGTATATGAATGCACAAAGGATATGCACGGTAAATCAGTTCTTTTAGTAGACGACATCTACACAAGCGGGATGACCGTTTACGACTGCACGCGTGCACTTAAACAAAGAGGCGCAAATGCGGTCATCGCAGTAACTGTGGCAAACGCCCATAAAGATGCAGGCTTTTCTAATCACGATTATGTCGCCTCGCGACTTGTATTTAATGCAAAAAATAAATAATATGTTTTCATGCAAAAATCTTCCTGTAATTTTTTATTAAAAATCATAGAAACTACATACACAATCATTTTTTGATTTATAAAAAATTACAGAGGTGAGATAAGTGGGAAAAAATTACAGAAAAAGCAGACTCCTTGAGCCATCATGTTACGATGCGATGCAAAAATTTAAGCTTGAAGTCGCAGCCGATATCGGCCGTCTTGAGTTTTGCAAAGAAAACAACGACCATTACAAAGGCGATTTAAGCGCTAGACAAAACGGAAGCGAAGGCGGTCCGATAGGCGGCGAGATGGTACGCCGAATGATAGCGTCATATGAAAATAATCTTAAATAAAAAACAGGGTCAACCACGTTGACCCTGTTTTCTTATTCGTTTTCTACTATTGCAAAGCTTATTTCTCCGCTTGCTGCCAAATCGCCATCGACAGTCGCTTTAACGCTTGCCCTTCCCATACCATGACGAAACGCTCCAAGCTGCGCTTCAAGCGTAAGCGTGTCACCGGGCTTTACTTGTCTGCGGAATTTAAAATTGTTCATTCCCGTAAACACGGCGAGCTTTCCTTTATTTTCTTCCATAGACAATGCCAAAACTGCGCCCACCTGTGCAAGCGCCTCAACTATAAGCACGCCGGGCATAATCGGGTTTGACGGAAAGTGTCCCTGAAAGAACGGCTCATTTACCGTAACGTTTTTTATACCGACTACTTTTTCTTCTGTCAGCTCAAGCACCTTGTCAACAAGAAGAAATGGGTATCTGTGCGGTATTATCTGTTGTATCTGTTTATTGTCAAGCATATTTTTCTCCTTGTATTATACCATCGCGGCACTGTCATCGCTGTCCATGTTATACATATACGACGATTTGTCGCGCAATATTCCAATATTATCAAGCGATGCTCCCGTACCCTTTGCAACACATGAAAGCGGGTCATCTGCAAGATATACATCTATGCCTGTCTTCGACGACAATAACTTGTCAAGGCCATAAATCATCGCGCCGCCGCCCGTCATAATTATACCGTTTTCAGAAATATCTCCAACGAGTTCGGGTGGTGTGCGCTCAAGTACAGAATGTACTGCATCAACGATTTGTGACGACACTTCCTCGAGCGCCTCGCGTATTTCTTCCGATGTAACAATTATACTTTGCGGCAATCCCGTAACAAGACTGCGTCCGCGTATTTCCATCGATTTTTCTTCTTCCATCGGGTAGACGCTTCCGATTTCCTTTTTCATTTCCTCTGCCGTTCTGTCGCCGATAATCGCATTATATTTCTTTCTTATGTATTTTATAATCGCATCGTCAAATTTGTCGCCGGCAACCTTTATTGAATTGCTCACAACTATTCCGCCAAGCGAAATTACAGCGATATCACTCGTACCACCGCCGATATCTACTACCATACGTCCGCATGCGCGCGCAATATCGAGCCCTGCGCCGATTGCAGCCGCAATAGGCTCTTCAATAAGATATACTTGTCTGCCGCCTGCCTGCATAGCCGCATCTATTACCGCTCTTTCCTCGACTTCCGTTATGCCGCTCGGCACACAAATCATTATTCTCGGCTTAAACATACGGTTCTTTGTAACCTTGCGGATAAAATATTTAAGCATCATTTCCGTTGTAGAATAATCCGAAATAACGCCTTCACGCATCGGACGGATTGCAACTATATTTCCCGGCGTACGTCCAAGCATTTTCTGCGCCGCTTCACCTACTGCATACGGCTTTCCCGTACCTTTATCAATAGCGACAACGCTCGGCTCACACAATACAATGCCTTTATCTTTTACATGCACAAGCACCGATGCTGTACCAAGGTCAATTCCGACATCCTGTGATGCGCTGAACATATCTCTTATTTTTTCCAATAATTTCATTTAACACAAGCCTCCTTGCATTTTATCTTTGTACAAATAAGCATAGATATCACTTTTATTATATACCTTTTATAATTTTTGTCAAGAGGCGATGTTCATGCCTCCTTGCGCCCATCGTATAAACTTTTTCATAAGTTGTTGTTTTTTTTCTTCTTTAATGTTATACTACTATAAAATCATTATCAAAACGCCTATGACAAAGAAAGGCAAATTACTATTATGAAAATTCTTGTCTTTTCCGATACACACCACAGCACTGACGAGTGCATAGACATAATCCATAATACTCCCGACGTTTGCGCCGTAATACATGCAGGTGATATGGTAAGCGATGCAGAAGATATGTCGTGCATATTTAGCGAAATTCCTTTTTACTATGTGAGCGGAAACAACGATTATGTATCGAGCGCTCCTGCGCAAAGGCTTATATGTGTCGAAAACAAAAAAATATTTATAACCCACGGCCACGGCTTTGGCGTAAAGCAAACGACAACGCGCCTTGTATCATATGCAAAAAGTCTTGGCGCACACATCGTTGTCTTTGGCCATACTCATAGGTGCTGTGACAAGCTTGAAAACGGAATATATCTGTTAAATCCCGGCTCTATGGGCTATTATCCGAGGACATATGCAACTATTGATATAGTAAATGACGAAATATATACAAAAATTATAAACTATAATTGACTTTGAGGTGAAAAAGATGCTTCTTGTAATCGATGTAGGTAATACAAATATTGTTGTCGGCGCTTTTGAGGGCGATAATCTCATCAAAAACTGGCGCATATCAACTGACTACAAAAAAAGCTCCGACGAAATCGGAATGACGCTTTCTTTTCTTTTATCACACAACAACATTGACACAAATAAAATTGACGATGTAATAATTTCATCTGTCGTTCCACAGATGATGTTCTCTCTTGAGCGCGCAGTAAAACGCTACATCGGAACAGAGCCAATCGTAATTTCTTCCGATATGAAAACGGGCATAAACAACCTCTACGACAACCCGCGCGAAGTCGGCGCAGACAGGATTGTAAATGCCGTCGCCGTTCGCCATCTGTATCCCGGAAATGCAATCATAATAGACTTTGGTACGGCTACTACGTTTTGCGCTCTTACAAAAGACGGCGACTATTTGGGCGGAATAATATGTCCGGGAATAAAAATTTCGCTCGATGCCTTGATTGAGCGCACAGCAAAGCTTCCGAAAATTGAAATCATAAAACCAAAAAGCGTCATTGGCAAAAATACCGTTGAATCGATGCAATCAGGCATGATTTACGGATACGCCGGACAAATCGAAAATATCGTATCGCTTATGAAAAAGCAGCTCGGCGACGATGCAAAGGTAATCGCTACGGGCGGAATCGCATCTTTGATTTCTCAGGTTACCGATTCAATCGACATTCTCGATTCGCAGCTTACGCTAAAAGGCTTAAAAATTCTCTACGATATGAACAAATAAAAATTTAAGGGATAGTGAAAAATTCACTATCCCTTTTTTGTTAGTCTAATATATATACTCTGACTTGTCGTGAGCCAAATTTTAATGCCTGTGCTCTTGATGCCATAAATAAGTCAACTCTGTTACCTTTTATTGCACCGCCTGTATCTCCGGCAAAACACTCGCCATATACATACGAGCCATCAACCGTCTCAATATACATTCTCGTTCCAAGCGGAATGACTTTCGGGTCAACAGCAACCGTACCAACGGTAGGCGTTCTTCCGAGCGCAGTTTTTGGATTTGAATATCCGAGCGTTTCATATGAGCCGTCATATGCCGTCGCACGACAGATAATCACTTTTGACGCCGATACAGGAGCAGAGCCGCTTCTCGATGCAAGCGTTGCTACCGGTATTGCGCCTTGCCTTGTGCCTACTGCGATAACCTTATTTACAGGCTCGCGTAAAATCTCTCTTGAAATTTCTTCTCTTGTTTCTTCAACGCCATTTTTTGTAATGACGCGGTATTTGATATTTGCAAGACCGTTTGCACCGCTTGTCACAAGCTTCTTTACGCCCATTGCAATCTCATCAGACTTTTCTTCTATAACATCATAGCCAATTTCTTCTTCAACCGTAATTTCACTTACTTCAACCCTCGTTATAGTTATCAGCATTTCAGGCGTTGCGCTCGATGTAAGTGGCGGGTCAACCTCGTCATATTCTCCAAGCTCAATTTTGCACTGCTCAAGCGCTCCTTCTACAGTAGCTGCTGCAGTTCTCATCACTTTTTGGGTATCTTTATCCAAAACAGTTATGTCGAATGCTCTTCTGATTTCAATTTGTCTTGCCTCACTTATGGGCGTATCTGACGCAGGTATAACAATATCTTCAGGTGCAAGCAAAACATTTGCTTCTTTAAGCACACCCTCTACCGTACTTTTAGTAGTTTGTATTGTGATAATACTCCCGTTGTCTTTTACCGTTACTTCCCATTTTGCCGCTGCTACTAATGTAAAAAAAGTAACAGCTGTCATAATAGTAATTGCTGCGCCGGTTATCAAAAGTTTGCGAGGCGACAAACGCTTAATGTTCCATTTGTCTAAAAATTTCATAAATCCTCCGTTCTACGCAAAAGCATACCGAAATAAAAATCAATAGAAGTTGTATTTTGACGTTTATAAAACATCGGTTGCCGTATATGCGTGTTTACTGGTTTTTGATTTTGGGCTTTATCATTCTACAACGATTTCACACTTTTGTCAAGCTTTTTTTAACAATTTTGTAATATTTACGCTTGGCTACACATCAAAAACCCTATAATACCGCCATTTTTTGAGTTTTTAATTCTGTTATATTTTTATGATTTCAAACAGAAATTGTTACAAATTCTCAATACAAGTTTATACCTTTTAAACAGAAAATATACCTATATGGAAAACGAAGGCATTTTTCGACTTTTGAAACATAAATGAAATATTTAAATGCGCCTTTTTTCTTTACTTAAAATACTTTTTGTAGTAAAATGTAGATATAGATGTAATAATAAATATTAAGGCATTTCTATTTATAAAGGAGTTTTGAAATTGAAAGAGAACGGTTCGCGTAATAATTACGATTCCGAGCAAAAAACAAGCAGACGAGGCGCTGCGGCAAGACGAAAAAAGAAAGCGAAAAATTTTAGCCGCGCTGCCATCATTTCCATATCCGTCATTTGCGCTGTCATACTTGGCGCACTTGCATTTTCTTTGGCCGGCTTTTTTGGCGAGGCAAGCGATGTCGCTTGTGACGGCCTGCGCATCGGCAGCCACGATGTGAGCGCAATGACGAAAGATGAAATTGTGTCGTATTTGTCAGGAATAGAAAATCCATATGCATCGACAAGCATAACGATAAAAATGGATAACTCAAATAACGAAGTTAAGATAAATGCGCAAGACATTTCGCTTACAGTCGATTCCGAAAAAACAGCTGATGTTGCGGTAGCATACGGAAAGAAAAACGCTTTTTCACAGCTTTTTGCAAAGCTTTCAAAAAAAGATGTCGGCTATGTATACTCATACGACCACTTAAAGCTTGAAAGCATTTTAAACAGCTTTGCAAAAGAAGTCGGCGGCACGCTTTTGCAGCACGAAATAAATATCCTTGAAGAAGAAATCGTGATACATGCAGGAAAAGAAGGCACAGGCGTAGATACAGCAGCTCTTCGAAAAAAAGTTCTCGCCGCCTTAAAACCATCATCACAGGAGACTATCACGGTAAGCAAGGTTAATACATCACCTGCCGACATTGATGTAAAAGAGCTTTATGAGATGACAAAGCGCGAAACAAAAGACGCGCATTACATCATAGAAAATAACGAAATAATTATAGAAGACGAAATAAACGGACGTTATTTCGATATTGACAGCGCAAAATCGGCACTAAAAGGTTTCGGCCCCGGCTCTGCAGACGTTTCTATTCCTTTTGTTATACAGGAAGCGAGTATAAAGGCACAAACGCTTAATCAGACGCTTCTTAGCGACGAGCTTGCAAGTTATTCTACCAAATATATGACATCAAACGTTCCGCGCTCAAATAACGTTGAGCTTGCGGCAAAATATATAAACGGAAAAATTCTTCTTCCGGGCGATGAGTTTTCATATAACGGCACAGTCGGAAAGAGAACATACGAAAGAGGCTTTAAAGCGGCATCCGTATATGAAAACAACAAAATGGTAGACGGACTTGGCGGCGGCATCTGCCAGACAAGCTCAACTCTTTATGCTGCAGTTCTGTATGCCGACCTTGAGGTAGTTGAGCGCCACGAGCACTCGCTCGAAGTTACGTACGCTCCTCTCGGCATGGACGCAACCGTTGCATATGGCTCGCTCGATTTTCGTTTTAAAAACAACACCAATGCACCGCTTAAAATTGTAGCAACGGCCGGCAGAGGCGTTGTGACGGTAAAGCTTTTGGGAACAAAAGAGAATAAAAATAAGACTGTAAAAATAAATACAACAACAGTTTCTACTACTCCATACGGTGTTACGGAAATAAAAGATGACACGCTTCCCGTAGGGGAAACGGTTATTGATGCTCCCGGTTTTAAGGGCCACGTCGTAAACACATACAAGGTTATATATGAAAATGGCGTTGAAATCGAAAACAAATTCCTTCATAAGAGCACATACACAATGGTAAATAAGGTTGTAAGAGTCGGAACAAACGAAAACGCCGAAACAGGCGCTGTAGTAGAGCCGGGCGAAGATGCCCCGCCGACGACAGATGATCCCGCGCAGCAATCTCCCGCGCCATCATCTTCACCGATACCTACACCGTCAATACCGCAGTTCCCTGACGGACTATAAAATTAAAAGGCAAAACGGACTTTCGTTTTGCCTTTATTTTTTTACTCTACATATTCTCTTACGCGAAGTTCTACGCCAATTTTTCTTGCAATTTCTCTACACCTGCAAACTTCATCTTCGCCGATTATATCTACCACGCTCAAAACTACCCGTGTGTGTTTTTTAGCTTCCTTTGCAAAATCAAGCATAATGTCAAATGCATCTTCGCCATAAATCGAGCGGCAGCTTTCATCATATGCTTTTTTATTCGATGCGTTAAGGCTGATTGATACTGTATCGATGAGATTTTCAAACATCGGCGTAATGTCCTTGCCATAATACTTATTTGCATGTCCGTTTGTGTTGATTCTCGTTAAAACGCTGTAATTTTCTTTTACCCATTTTGCAACTTCAACAAGCACATCAATTCGAAGTGTCGGCTCGCCATAGCCGCAAAAAACTACTTCCTTAAACGAATTTACATCGTATTTTTTAAGTGCATCGATTATCTCGTTTGCATCCGGCTCATGTGATAGCCATAGATGCGTTCCGCCGCCTACGCCATCTTTGTTTGATCGTATGCAAAACGTGCAGCGATTCGTGCAGCGGTTCGTAAGGTTTACATACAAATACTGCTCATGCTCCGCCTCGACGCTATACGTATATACAAATATGTCACTCATTTTTTATTCCACCTAACCGTACTTTATATCTTTTAATTTTTCAAACTGTGCAGCGGTGCAGGGATTCTTCCGCCACGGTTCACAAACACATCTGCGCCATACTCGTTTACAGCCATAACGGGACCGCTTCCCAAAAGTCCGCCGAACTCAACCGTATCGCCAATTTTTTTGCCCGGCGCAGGAATTATGCGAACAGCCGTAGTTTTTGAATTTACCATACCGATTGCCGCTTCGTCAGCAATAATTGCCGATATTGTCGCTGCGCTCGTATCTCCCGGGACAACAATCATATCAAGTCCCACTGAGCATACACATGTCATCGCCTCGAGCTTTTCGAGTGTGAGCGCGCCGCATTTTGTCGCCGCAATCATTCCCGCATCTTCGCTTACCGGAATAAATGCGCCCGAAAGTCCTCCGACATAGCTCGATGCCATAACGCCGCCTTTTTTAACCGCGTCATTAAGAAGCGCAAGTGCCGCCGTCGTGCCGTGTGTTCCGCATTTTTCAAGTCCCATTTCTTCAAGTATATATGCCACGCTGTCGCCGACAGCCGGTGTCGGTGCAAGCGACAAATCAACAATGCCATATGGCACGCCGAGTCTTTTTGATGCTTCCTTTGCAACGAGCTGGCCCATTCTTGTAATTTTAAATGCCGTCTTTTTAACTGTTTCCGCAACTTCTTCAAAATCAGCGTCTTTACCGATTTTCTCAAGCGCGCATTTTACAACGCCCGGTCCGCTTACGCCGACATTTATTACACATTCACCTTCGCCGCTTCCATGAAAAGCTCCTGCCATAAACGGATTATCTTCAACTGCATTTGCAAATACTACGAGCTTTGCACACGCAAACCCTCCCGAGC
>JAZQIM010000006.1:0-36639 GCA_045541115.1 Candidatus Aphodoplasma sp. | reverse complement strand
AACAATAAGCCGTAGCGGAAACGGTGAGTACGCAGACTTTAGCGTAGAGAAGACACTTACAGTAGGTAAAAAAGCAATAACAATTAACGCAACAAAGCCTGCAGATGTAAAGGTAGGAACGAGCGAATCTGCAGTATCACTTGAGTATACATGCGACTGCGTACTTCCATACTCTGATACATTCGATGTAGAGCTTGCACTTGAAGACAGTATCCCAAGTGAGATACAGGGCGGCGCAGAGTCTATGGATATAGCTATTGAGGCGACAAAGCTTCAAATAAAGAATGGCGGCGTAGATGTAACATCGAATTATGATATTACATATGTGCCAGCGGCACTTACGGTGCGGAAGAAAACTCCGCAGTCGATAGTTGTTTCTTTGCAAAGTGCAAGCGTAGCATATGGCGATATGGACGACATTGCTAATCAGTGGATTAGCGTAACGCCTGATGCGACATCAAATCTTAGTAGCTTTACATATACATCAAGCAATACAGACGTTGCTACAATCGATGAAAGCACAGGTGTTATCACAGTTGTAGCACCGGGAACAACAACTATTACAGTTACGCAGGCAGGAAATGAAACGTATGCACAAACAAGCGCTACGACAGAGCTTGTTGTAAACAAGAAGAGCATCTCGATTACAGCGCTTAATTTGCAAACTTCGTCCGTAATATTTGACGGCGTACTTAGTGCAGATATCGCCGATGTATCGCTTGATTTTACAAAGATTAAGACGCAGATAAATGCCGATGCAACGAAGCTTGTTGCAACAAATCTTGTTCTTGCCGGCGCAAAAGCGGGCAACTACGAGCTTGCAGATACGAGCGTTGAAGATACAAATTCTTTAGCAACTGCGCCAACAACCATAATCGCTGAAGGTGCTACAGCCACAGCACAAATGGTTACAGGAACAGATAAAGCTGTTGTTGATTTGTTTACGCTCGATAGCGGTGCGACAAACGTGGTGCTTGATATGACAAACGACAGTGAGCAGACAGTAAACGAAGTATCCTTGCCGAAAACGGCGATAGATGATTTGGTAAGTGCCTCGGCGGAGCTTGAAATAAAACTTTCAAATGCGACTGTAAGCTTTGATGTGGCGGCGCTTGCTGCAATACAGAGCGCAGCCGGCGCAGATGCGCAGATTTCGTTTAGAGCTGATGTTGTAACAACGGCTGAACTTACAGATTCACAGAATACGACGATTTCTAATATAAACGGTGCAGACAAGAAAATATATGACCTTTCAGTCGGCACAGGGCCGGTTGATTTTGGATCAGGAAGAGCTACCATAACGCTTCCGCATACAAAGACACAATCCGGCACGGCACGTATTGCATATGTAAATGCGCAAGGTGTACTTACACCTATTGGTGGCGTGAGTGAAACGCCGGGATATGTAAAATCGACAGATGTTTCCGGGTTTGCAAAATATATCGTAGCATATACCGAGCCTGTTACAGAACAAGGCGGCGGTGGCGGCGGGGGCGGCGGAGCCGTAGTTTCATACATTCTGACATTTGAAACAAATGGCGGAAGTGAGATTGAAAAAATAGTTAAATCCACCAAAACAACAATTAAGCTCGATGAGTATGTTCCTGTAAAAGAAGGCTTTGAGTTTGCAGGCTGGTATACTGATGAGGCACTTACACAAAAAGTTACAGAAGTTGAGCTTTCAAAGAGCGTGAGCGTATATGCAAAATGGACTCAAAAAGAAGAAGAGTCACAGGACAATCCGTTTACCGATATAAATGAAGACGATTGGTTCTATGAAGAAGTCATAGCTGCAGTAGAAAAAGGCTTGATGGTAGGTGTTTCTGACGAAACATTTGCGCCTGAAGAAAGCGTAACAAGAGCAATGTTTGTAACGGTTCTTCACAGATTGTCAGGTGACACGAAAAATACGATGGATATTCCGTTTAGTGACGTGGATATGGGAAGCTACTATGCAGGCGCAGTTTCGTGGGCAAAGAGAAATGGAATCGTATCGGGTGTTACTGAAACAGAGTTTGCACCTGATGAGTGCGTGACACGCGAGCAGATGGCGGCGATGCTATACAGATATGCAGTTGCAACAGGCAAAGACGTATCAATAGACGAGGATTCAAGCAACTTATCATATGAAGATTCGCACATCGTTTCCGATTGGGCAATTTCTGCAATTAAGTGGGCAAACGCCAGCGGTGTAATGCAAGGTAACAGCGATGGAACCTTTGCTCCGCTTGACAGTGCAACAAGAGCGCAGCTTGCAGCGGTATTTGTAAGAATTGCAGATACATTATAATAGGACAGTTTTTAAAAGAGTCGCTTATATAAGCGGCTCTTTTTTTGTAAGAAAAATAAAACGAAGTGCATAAAAATACGAAAAAATTAAATTTGTGTTGCAAAAAAGGTTGCTCTGTGGTATTATTATTCATAAAGGAGTGATTTGCTTGGCACAATGGTTTATGACCTGGTTTGAAGGAATACAGAAAGACTTCATACTGAATTTTATAACAGAAAACAGATATATGCACATAGTTACCGGTTTTGGCATTACACTTAAGGTATCATTTCTATCGGTAATTTTTGGTATAATTATAGGTGTGTTTGTTGCACTTGCGACGCTTTCGAAAAGCAAGTTTTTAAGCACAATTGCACGTTGGTATACTGACATTATCAGAGGTACGCCTGCTGTTACACAGCTTCTCATTGTTTATTTCGTAATTTTTGGCGCATCGCGTCTTGATAAATGGATAATTGCAAGTATTGCCTTCGGTTTAAATTCCGGTGCATATGTATCGGAAATAATTCGTGCAGGAATACAGAGTGTTGAACATGGGCAAGTTGAGGCAGGACGCTCGCTCGGTTTGTCGGCATCGCAGACTATGATAAGGATTGTAATTCCGCAGGCTGTAAAAAATATTTTTCCTGCGCTTGTAAACGAATTTATTGTACTTATAAAAGAAACAGCCATTGTAGGCTTTATAGGCCTTGAAGACCTTGCAAAAGGTGGTGACTTTATAAGAAGCCGTACATATTCGGCATTTATGCCTCTCGTTGGCACAGCGATTATATATTTCCTACTTATAAAGCTTCTTACGAAGGTGTTTAGAGTGCTGGAAAATCGTTTGAGAAAATCGGAAATAAGATAACAAAGACGAACGTTACTGTATAGTGACAGAAATGGAGAAAGCCATGATTAAAGTAAAAAACTTGCATAAGCATTTCGGAAAGCTTGAAGTGCTCAGAGGAATAGATGAACATATAAAGCCGGGAGAAGTTGTTGTTGTAATCGGCCCTTCCGGTTCGGGAAAATCAACTTTTCTAAGATGCCTTAACTTGCTTGAAACACCGACACAGGGCGAAATTTATATTGATGATGAGCTTATAAATGCACCGAAAGTAAATGTAAACCGCATACGTCAGAAGATGGGTATGGTATTTCAGCAGTTTAATTTGTTCCCGCATCTGACAATAATGAATAACATTACGCTTGCACCTATGCAGATTAAAAAAATGAGCAAGCAGGATGCCACCGCGCTTGGAACAAAGCTTTTGGACAGGGTAGGGCTTCTTGATAAGGCGGACGCCTATCCGGCGCAGCTTTCGGGTGGACAAAAGCAGAGAGTTGCTATTGCGCGTGCACTTGCGATGGAACCTGAAATAATGCTTTTTGATGAACCTACATCGGCGCTTGATCCGGAAATGGTTGGCGAAGTTCTAGATGTTATGAAGGATTTGGCGAAAGATGGAATGACGATGGTTGTTGTAACGCATGAGATGGGTTTTGCGCGTGAGGTTGGCTCGAGAGTTTTATTTATGGACCAGGGTGTTATATTAGAGCAAAGCAGTCCTGATGAACTTTTTACAAATCCGCAACATGAGAGAACGAAGGCGTTCTTAAGTAAAGTGCTTTAAAAGTTAATTACCGAAGCAAATAAAAAAGAAATACTTCGGTTTATATTTAAGGAGGATGAAAAAATGAAAAAGGTATTAAAGGTAGTAGCACTTGTAGTATGCTTGTGCTTGGTTATCGGTGTAGTTGCTGGTTGCAGCCCGAAAACATCGGAAAAAGAAGAAATTGTAATGGGTACAAACGCAGAGTTCCCGCCGTTTGAATATGTTACAGAAAACGGTATAGTTGGAAACTTTAGTGGTATTGACGTAGCTATTGCAAAGGAAATCGCTGACAGCATGGGCAAGGAACTTAAAATCGAGAACATGGAGTTCGAATCACTTATCATGGCGCTTGCAACAGGCAAGGTTGACTTCGTTGCTGCAGGTATGACAGTTAAACCTGACAGACTTGAGAGCGTTGATTTCTCTGATACATATTACACAGCAAAGCAGGTTATGATTGTAAAAGAAGGTAGCGATATTAAGTCAGCTGCAGATTTAGCAGGAAAGAAAATCGGTGTTGTTCTCGGATACACAGGTGACACAACAGTTACAGAAACTCTTGGTTTCGAGCCTGAAAGATACAAGAAGGGCGCAGACGCTGTTATGGACCTTGTAAATGACAGACTTGATGTTGTTGTAATTGACTCTGCTCCTGCAAAAGCATTTGTAGAGAAGAACGCAGGTCTTGCAATCGTTGAAGATGCAGCTGCATTTGAAAACGAAGAATATGCAATTGCAATCCCGAAGGGCGATACAGAGCTTGCAGAAAAAATCAATAAAGTTCTTAAGAAGCTTAAGGATAGCGGTAAGATTGATGAATTCGGAGCAACATATTCTGAATAATTCTTGATTATAAAGCGGGACGGGATTGTTTTTCCGTCCCTTTTATTGTGAAAAAGTTGATGCGAACGGAGAAAAAGGACATGAGGATTGATAAGTATTTATGTGACTGTGGCGTGGGCACGCGCAAGGAAGTTAAAGAAATTATAAAAAACGGCCGCGTGAGAGTTAATGATAAACATATAAAAACAAGCAGCGAACATATTGACGAAAATGCAGACAACGTATATTTGGATGAAAAAAAGCTGACCTATGTGCGCTTTATATATCTTATGCTTAACAAGCCGATGGGCGTTGTGAGTGCAACATATGATAAAAAATTTCAGACAGTTATCGACCTTGTGGACGAAAAATATTTACATTTTGATTTATTTCCTGTTGGCAGACTCGATATTGACACGACAGGGCTTTTGATTTTAACAAATGATGGAGAGATGGCGCACAGACTTACATCGCCAAAACATCATGCAGACAAAACGTATTATGCGACGATAGAAGGCGTTGTGGATGAAGAAGATATACAGATATTTTATGACGGAGTGCGTATAGATGATGGCTATATCTGCAAGAGTGCAAAGCTTGAAATTATAAAGTCAGATGATATAAGCGAAATCCTTCTTACTATTCAGGAAGGTAAATTTCATCAGGTAAAGAGAATGTTTGAAGCAGTTGGTAAAAAGGTGCTTACACTAAAGCGTGTCAGCATGGGCGCAGTAGAGCTTGATGAAAATCTGGCGCTTGGTGAGATGAGAGAGCTAACTGAACGTGAGATTGAAATTTTAAAGTCAATATAAAAAAAGTCCAAGGCTAATTTAATAGCTTTGGACTTTTTGGCTATATAAGCATGAAAAGATGCGTTACAGATGTTACCATAAAGCATATAACAATGCCGCAAAGAGTGGGAATCATAAATGCTGCCACGCTCCATTTAAGCGAGCGTGTTTCTTTGTAAATTGTAATACATGTCGTTGCACATGGCCAATGCATAAGAGAAAATATCATCGTGCATATAGCGGTAAGATATGTCCAGCCATTTGCAATAAGTAGACTGTATAGCTCCGTAAGAGAGCCCATATCAGTTATTTTTCCTGTCGCCATGTAACTCATTATTATGATTGGCATAACGATTTCATTTGCCGGAAGTCCCAAAATAAATGCGGTTAATATTACGCCGTCAAGACCTATAATGCGCGCAAACGGATCTAAAAAATTGTTTATATACGACAGTATGCTCATATTGGCAATATGCACATTTGCCAAAAGCCATATTATAAGACCTGCCGGAGCGGCAGTGCAAACGGCGCGTCCAAGAACAAAGAGAGTTCTGTCAAATACGGAGCGCACTATTACCTTGCCAAACTGTGGCATGCGATATGGCGGAAGTTCAAGGGCAAATGACGAAGGCGTGCCTTTTAAAATTGTCGTTGAAAGAAGGCGTGATATGAAAAATGTCATCATAATACCAAGAACTATTACAGATGTCAAGATGAGAGTAGATATTATAGATGACGCGAAAGTGTTTGTAAGAGTGAGCGCAAAAAACATTGTGATTATTGATATAAGTGTCGGAAATTTGCCATTACATGGAACGAAGCTGTTTGTGAGTATTGCGATGAGTCTTTCGCGCGGTGAATCTATGATTCGACAGCCCGTTACGCCGCAGGCGTTACAGCCAAACCCCATACACATTGTGAGCGCCTGCTTTCCGTGTGTGTTTGCTTTTTTAAAGTATTTATCTAAATTAAATGCGATTCGAGGCAAATAGCCGAGGTCTTCGAGAATAGTAAAGAGCGGAAAAAAGATTGCCATTGGCGGAAGCATTACCGACACGACCCATGAGAGGACTCTGTATACTCCGTCTACAAGCATGGAGATTATATACGGCGGAGCAAAAGACAGGCAAAAGCGAAGCTTATCTTCAAGGCTGAAAAGAAAGTTAGAAATAAGCTTTGAAGGATAATTTGCGCCCGATATTGTCAGCCAGAATATAAAAAACATCATTAAAATCATTATTGGTATGCCGGTTTTTTTCGATGTAAGTATGTTATCGATGCGTCTGTCGCGCGCGTTACATGACTCGCTTGCTATAACGCAGCTTTTATATATTTTTTCGCTTTCATACACTATTTTTGATACTATCAGATCGCGAAAAATTTCATTGTCTATGTTATTATCAAGAAGAAAATCTTTTGCGATATTATAGTTTGATGAAAAGCTCTTATCATCAAATATATTATAGCCTAAAAATTCATTTAATGAGTTTATAAAGCTTTCATCTCCCTCAAGCAGACGAAGTGAAAGCCACTTTGCGCTTATATGTCCATTCGTAATCCGCCTTACGTCGTCTATAATTATGTCGCTGGATTTTTCAATAACGTCATCATATACTATTTCGCGCACACTGTCGTTTTTTGATGCGCAAGCTCTCTGTATTGACGCGCACAGATTATCAAGACCCGAATTGCTTCTTGCGCTTGTGCCGACGACATCGATGCCAAGCATCTGTGAGAGCTTTTTTAAATTCACATTTATTTTCTTTTTCTTTGCTTCGTCAACAAGGTTTACGCATAATACGGCATTTGGCGTAATTTCAAGTATTTGCAAAACGAGATTGAGATTTCTCTCAAGACAGGTTGCGTCTGCTACGATGCATATCATATCTGCATCGCCGAAACATATATAGTCGCGTGCAACCTGTTCTTCAACAGAGCTTGCTAAAATCGAGTATGTGCCGGGCATATCTATTAGAGTGTAGTTTGTATTGTTGTATGTATATTGACCGCGAGCGTTGCTGACGGTCTTTCCGGGCCAGTTTCCTGTGTGCTGATTAAGGCCCGTAAGTGCGTTAAAAACTGTGCTTTTTCCGACGTTTGGATTTCCGGCAAGCCCGACTGTTTTTTCGGGCAACGCAATGTTTTTTGTGTTTTTTTGTCTGCGATGAGCAAGCTTTTTTGTGTCATGCTGTTTATCCATTTGCTTGCCTCCTTTTAAATTATTTTAATGTATTATTTACATAATTCGACCAATATTTGTGAGGCATCTTCGCTACGAAGTGCGATGACGCTACCTCTTACCAAATAAGCAGATATATCGCCTGACGGGCTTTCGTGAACCATCTCTACTCTTGTGCCGCTCACAAGACCGAGGTCAAGCATACGCCGCCTTTGCGAGCCAACAGCAGCGAGCCTTAATATCCGACAGTTTTGCCCTATACTCAGGCCGTCAAGAGAAATGTATTTTTTGTTCATATCATTTCGACACAACCTTTCTATAATGTTTTTTCGTTATAATACATATAGATATCAATGTGATATTTTACCTCACGATAAATATATGTCGCTTTTATATTTTGTGTTACATGTATTGTTTTGCTATGAAATTATTTATTATAATAATTGAAAAAGACAAAAAGCTGTGGTAAAATAATTTTTGGAAAAATAAACTGTAAACAGATATACGAAAGGATACAGATATGGAACAGGCAAAAATTGAAAGAATAAATGAGCTTGCAAGAAAATCAAAGCAGGGTGGTCTTACAGAAGAAGAAAAGGCGGAGCAAAAAGTATTAAGAGATGAATATATTGCCGCATTTCGTGCATCACTTACAGGTGTTTTATCAAACACATATATAAAAACACCCGATGGCAAAAAAATAAAGGTAGAGAAGAAAAAGAAATAGAGTTTTATTATTATATATGATAGATATCGTTAAGAAAATTTATCAAATTGTGTTTTTTTAAAGAAAATATTGCAATTTTTTGTCGATTGTGATATTATAATTTTATTCTATCATGGAAAGGTGTTGTTTTACATGTCATATGTAGAAAACGTATTAGAAGAACTTAAGAGAAAAAATTCAAATGAGCCGGAATTTATTCAGGCTGTTACAGAGGTTTTGGAGTCAATCGAGCCTGTTCTCGATAAAAACCCGCAGTATGAAAAAGCAGGTTTGCTTGAGAGAATAGTTGAGCCTGAAAGACAAATATTTTTCAGAGTTCCGTGGGTTGATGACAATGGCAAGGTTCAGGTTAATCGTGGATACAGAATCCAGTTTAACAGTGCAATAGGACCGTACAAGGGTGGTCTTAGATTTGCACCTAACGTATATTCGGGAATTATAAAGTTTTTAGGATTTGAGCAGATATTTAAAAACAGCTTAACAGGCTTGCCGATTGGCGGCGGTAAAGGTGGAGCTGACTTCGATCCGACAGGCAAGAGCGATGGCGAAATCATGAGATTCTGCCAGAGCTTTATGACAGAGCTTTTCCGTCATATTGGTGCTGAAACAGACGTGCCTGCAGGTGACCTTGGCGTTGGCGCAAGAGAAATCGGCTACATGTTTGGTCAGTATAAGAAGATTAAAAACGTATACGAAGGCGTTCTTACAGGTAAAGGAACACACAACGGCGGCTTATACGGAAGAACAGAAGCAACAGGATACGGTATCGTATTCTTTGCAAGAGAGATGCTTGCTCACTTTGGTCAGGATCTTAAGGGTAAGGAAGTTGTTGTTTCAGGCTTTGGTAACGTATCATGGGGTACAGTAAGAAAGCTTAATCAGCTCGGTGCTAAGGTTGTTACAATTTCGGGTCCTGATGGTTACATATATGATCCTGATGGTATCAGCGCAGGAGAGAAGGAAGATTACTTGTTAGAGCTTCGTGCTTCAGGTAAAAACATCTGTGCACCTTATGCAGAGAAATTCAAGGGTGCTAAATTCTTCGCCGGCGAAAAACCGTGGGGTGTAAAAGCTGACTTATACATTCCTTGCGCAACACAAAATGAAATCACAATTAAAGAAGCAGAAGCTATGGTTAAGAATGGCTGTAAGTTCCTTTGCGAAGGTTCAAACATGCCTACAACAAATGAAGCTATGGCATATCTTGCATCAAACGGCGTTGTGATTGGACCTTCAAAAGCTGCAAATGCAGGCGGTGTTGCTTGCTCATGTATCGAGATGGGTCAAAATGCCGGTCATACAGTTTTCTCAGCTGAGCAGGTTTATGAGCAGCTCGAAAAAATCATGGTAAACATTCATGACAGTGCTGCTGCTGCATCTGAAGAATATGGCCTTGGTTATAATCTTGTAGCAGGTGCTAATATTGCAGGATTTAAAAAGATTGCTGAAGCTATGATGGCTCAGGGAATTTGCTAATTAAAATAAAACTTAAACCCGACGCACCTTGCGTCGGGTTTTTTGTTGCAATTTAAAATAAATTATGTTATACTTTCAAGTATAGAGAGTGCCTTCATAAGAGGGCAGGTAAATATATTAAAAAGGAGATATGAAATATGCTTAAAGGAATTCCAAGTATCCTTTCACCGGAACTTTTAAAAGTTTTATGCGAGATGGGACATAGCGACACAATTGTAATTGCAGACGGAAACTTTCCTGCTGAAACAATGGGAAAGGATGCAATTGTTATTCGTGCTGACGGACACGGTGTGCCAGAACTGCTTGAGGCAATATTAAAGGTTTTTCCGCTCGATACATATGTAGAAAATCCGGTATCACTTATGCAGGTTATGCCGGGAGATAATGCAAAAACACCTATCTGGGACGTATACAAAAAGATTGTTTCCGATGCTGATGACAGAGGCGAAAAAGCTTTTGCAGAAGTTGAACGTTTTGAATTTTATGAAAGAGCAAAAAAAGCATACGCGATTATTGCAACGGGTGAAACTGCAATTTATGCAAATATTATGCTTCAAAAAGGCGTTGTGGTAGAATAATATGTACATAAGCTCGATGTGTTACCGCAAGGTGACATATCGAGCTTTCGATAGTAAACTGTTTTTTGATAAGAAGCCGGTGATGGCGAAGATATATTCATGCAAGACCGTGCTTTGTTTATGCTGATTGATTTAAAATGGATAAGATAATAAAAGTAAGTATAAACTCAACTCTTGATAATAAAGAGGTAAAGTATATTTTAAAAAATTTAATAGGATTGTCTGATGGTATAATAAGTAGCCTTAAAAAGAGTGATAAAGGCATAATGCTAGGTGGAAAGCGTGTTTTTGTCAATGAAAAAGTTAAAGAGGGGCAGCAACTGATTGTTTCGGTATTTGACAAAAGGTCGGATATTCCCGAAAGTGATATTCACTTTGAAATCCTTTATGAAGATGAAGATATTATCGCGATAAATAAGCCGAGAAAAATGCCAACACATCCGTCGCTTAATCATTATGAAGATACTCTTGCCAATGGGCTTATGCATTATTATTCGAAAATGAACTTTACTTTCCGCGCGATTACACGGCTCGATAAAGACACATCCGGCGTTGTGCTTGTGGCAAAGAATCCGCTCTCGGCGATGATGCTGTCAAGGAGCATGAAAAATGCAGAAATTCTAAAAGAATATGTTGCAGTTGTAAATGGAGTTATGGATAAGCCGTCAGGGAAAATATCTGCACCTATAAAGAGGGAGCGGGAAAGCATTATAATAAGGTGTGTTGCTCCTGATGGAGAAGAAGCAATAACGGAATATGAGACGATAATGTCAAAAGATGGACTTACTCTTGTGAGGCTCTTCCCAAAAACGGGCAGAACACATCAAATCAGGGTTCATATGAGCCACATTGGCACACCCATATATGGAGATGAATTATATGGGGCAAAGCAGTCTGGTGAGGCTACCAGGTTGCATTGCAGAAAAATCTGTTTCAGGCATCCTATGTCGGGTGAATTGCTTCAAATAGAAGCTCCTTTGCCTGATGATATTGTAAATCTGGTAAAATATAGTGAGAATTTAAATTTTTAAATTGCCATTTTTGTTTTTTTGTGGTACAATGTAAAAGATATAGAAATTTATATGAAAAGGGGAATGAAGAATGGATATTTTAGCATTTGCACTTTATTTTGTGGCGATGATTGCCATAGGTATTGTGTTTTTCTTCAAGTCAAAAAGTGCAACAGAAAAGGATTATTTTTTGGGCGGCAGATCAATGGGCCCGTGGGTAACTGCAATGAGTGCACAGGCTTCTGATATGAGCGCGTGGCTTTTGATGGGACTGCCCGGAAGCATATTGGCTTTTGGCTTTGGACAGGCATGGATAGGCATTGGTCTTGCGATTGGTACAGCTGCCAACTGGATATTGGTAGCGAAAAGACTTCGCAAATTTTCCAAGGCTTCGGGAGATGCGATTACTCTTCCGCAGTACCTTTCAAACCGTTTTCTTTCAAAAAGCCATACGGTAAGTATTATTTGCGCAGTAGTATTTTTAGTTTGTTTTACGATTTACGTTGCTTCTGCATTTGTTGCAGGTGCAGATGTATTTACAACACTTGTTCCTGATCTTACGAGAACTGATGCGATGCTTATTTTTGCAGCGATTGTTGTTGTATATACTTTCCTTGGTGGATTTAAGGCAGTTTGCTGGACAGACTTTTTTCAGGGACTTTTGATGCTTGGTGCACTTTTAATTGTGCCAATTGTTGTAGGCTTTACAAAAGAACTTGATCCGGCAGCTCTTACAACAGTATATGCAGGGCCAAATGGGGAAGAGTTTGAATTTGTAGCAAATTTCCTTAATGCGAGCTGGAAGGATATTTTATCAGGACTAGGCTGGGGACTTGGCTATTTTGGTATGCCACATATTATCGTAAGATTTATGGCGATTGAGAAACCGTCAATGGTTAAAAAATCAGCTACAGTTGCAATTATCTGGGTTGTACTTTCTTTGGCAGCTACAATCGTAATTGCATATTTTGGAAGAGTGTTTGTGTATTCGAACGGCACAGACCTTTCAGCAGTACTGCTTGCAAACGGTCAGCAGTCATTGATTTTTGTAGAGTTAGCTCGTGACGTATTCCCCGCATTTATAGCAGGCCTTTTGCTTGCGGCAATAATTGCGGCGTCAATGTCAACAGCAGATTCACAGCTATTAGTTGCGGCTTCTTCATTTGCAAGTGACTTATATAAGCCGATTATCAGAAAAAATGCATCGAATAAAGAAATGCTTTGGGTAAGCCGTATAATCGTTTTGATTATAGCGGTTGTTGCATACTTTATTGCAAGCAGTGAGGGTGATGCGGCTCAGGCGATCATGGATCTCGTTTCGAATGCATGGGGAATATTTGGTGCGGCATTTGGTCCTGCAGTATTGTTATCGGTCTTCTGGAAACGCTTTACATACAAAGGCGCAGTTGCAGGTATCGTTGTTGGTGCTTTAGTTGATATGCTATGGCTCTGGCTGCCTGTCAGCGGCGGTGTTGCACTTACTGCATTAACAGGAATCTACGAAATTATTCCTGGCTTCATACTTGGTATGGCTGCAGCGATAATTGTAACACTTATTGATAAAAAGCCTTCAGATGAGGTTGTAGCGATTTATGAAAAGGCTACAGACAATTCAATAGATGACTAATTAAAGTTTTAAAAGCACTAATGGCGCATGAGTCATTAGTGCTTTTTTATTGCTTTTGCTTTGATAATGTGATAAAATTCTAAACACAGAGGGGAAGTGAGCATATATGCTATATAATATTATAAATATAAATACAATACCGGAAACAATATTTGCGCATGTATATTCATGCCCGAACTATCAGGTGAATTTTAGAGAGATGCTTCCTAATATTGAAATAGCGTATGTTGAGACCGGTGCGCTATCCTTAGAAATTATGGGAGAAAAGATTCTTGTCGAAGAAAAAAGCTTCCTTGTTTTACCGCATAAATATAAGTTCAAACTGACATCTCTTGAAAATCAGGCACATATACACTACACCGTTTCTGCGATGATTGATGCAGATTCGTATGTCGCAATCGATATTCCGGAGAAATTAGCGCCCGAGTCGATGTGTGTTCCGATACATCTTGCTAATTGTCATCAGACGAAGTTTCTTTTGTCGACGCTTAACAATATAATACGGGAAAATCAAAAAACGGACAGCATAAGCAGATATAAATGCGCATCGCTCGTCATGCAGCTTTTGTGTGATATTGCAAGGGTGTCACAGGAAAGTAAAAATGCTAAAACGAGTGCATCTGCCGACATTTTAGACAGCAGAGTAAAAAAATATATAGAAAATCATATCGGGCAGAAAATTTGTCTTGCCGATATATCTGAATGTATAGGGAAGAATGCGAATTACTTAAATC
The DNA here is from genome assembly GCA_045541115.1 of Candidatus Aphodoplasma sp. GTDB lineage: Bacteria > Bacillota > Clostridia > UBA1381 > UMGS1253 > Aphodoplasma. The sequence continues at coordinate 22,807 of JAZQIM010000006.1, read as the reverse complement.
AGGTCTTCAAACGAAAAAACAATATGTCAATAATATCATATGTAAATCTTGTTAAAATGAAGAAGGTTGCATCGCTTATTATAGACAATGCCATGACGCTTAAAGAGGCGGGCGAGATGGTTGGGATTGGCGATGAGAGTTATCTGTCACGACTGTTTAAGTCTACTATGGGGATGACGATTTCGGAATATAAAGAAAATTCGGCTGATTATTTATCTGCATTGATTGATTTTAAAAAAGTATATTAAAAAAAGAGGCTATATCATTAACTGATACAGCCTCTTTTATTTATTAAAATATTAAAGTTCCCAGTCTTTGTCGCCGCATTTCCATGAACCGAACGGTCTTGCGATAGCTTCACTTACATAGCACTCGCCCTTAAAGAGACGTGTGATTGAAGCAGGGCAATCCATCGAAATCGGTCCGTATAGCTGAATTCTTGAAATCATGCGCTGCCATGATTCGCCACCCGGATATACGAAAGAATGAACTTCGAAGTGGTCTCTTGCGTTTGCGATATCACGCGGACCAATTGTAGCTGCCTTAGGAGGAACAGCCCAAACGTCGCCCGATGCACCCATTGGAGAGAAGAGTGAATTTTCGCAAATTGTAAGAGGTGTTTCTGTAACAAGTCTTGAACCTAATTTCAAGAACTCTTCAAGAGAATCTGCTTTAAACTCTTCTGTTCTCGGATCGATAAATGCAGTGTGGCCCGGCCAGCCTGTAGCAGAATATACTACGTCAGCACCGCCGTTACCTGCTTCTTCGATAAGGTCTGAATAATAATCTACGTTCTCGTTGTTGATAGTATGCCACTGTTCAACAGGCGGACGCAAATCGGGATCGATTCTCATATAGAAATGATTCATAAATGAATAGCCAAGACCTGCGCCATATGTAAGAGGTGCAACGTTACCGTCTTCGTCAGCCCACTCATCCATTGCGAATGCATTTACGTTACGGAGGTTAATTCTGTATTTGTTGATCATGTTTGCAATGGCTGAATACTGTCCGTTCCATTGGTTCGGGCAAACCATTGTAAAAGGTGTATCGTTTCTGTCGCTTTCGCTTAGTCTGTGGAACATGTCCATAACAAAATGCGAAGTAGGGTCGATAACGACTTTTACGGAATATCCGTTTTCGTTTGTGTACTCCATGTCTTCGCGCTTAATGTTACGTACTCTCTCGAGCATTTCAACATCCTGTGACGGAAGCCATGAAGCAGGTTTAAATTCGAATTCTTTCATTGTTTTTCTCTCCTTTATATTATTTTTATTTTATTAGGTTAAATGAAAATTGAGCCCTTTGACTCTCTGTGATAAACATTATATCACACAGTTGTCCTTGGTGCAACTCTAATTGCACGCAATTTTAAAAAACAAGCAAGATATATTAAAGTGACTTTTCCAAATATACCATATCCTTAAGCAAAATTCCACATTCATAAATGGGATGGTCATAGTTGGATGTAAAAAAATCCTTTACACGAAAGCTTTCAGTAAAGCCACATTTGTTATAAAATGGAACGGTCAGCGGGCTGTCTCCTGTACCTACACGAAGAGTATGATATTTTCCTTTGTATGTATCTTCAACAAATTGTATAAGTTTTCTCGCGTATCCTTTTTTCTGAAAATTGGGGTCGGTGGCAATGTTTTTTATCTCGACGATACCGTCACCTTCATCTGTTACAACGCACTGCGCTTTTACGCCGTCATCGTCGAGAATATACATATCTGCTGCATCAAGATATTTGTCAATCATGCTTTCCTGCTCATCGGCAAGAAGCAAAAGATCGAGATATTTTTTCTTGTTCCCCTCAACTTTGTATATATTCATAGTTTCTTATCCTTTACATTAAATTAAAGCAGAATTACAAAAAAATTTTAACAGTTTATAAAGAAGGTGTAAATGGACAATCGGTATATATATGGACAAAATACAGTATTTCGTAAGGCTTTTGTGAAAAGAACAAAAAATGGAATAAAGGTATAATTAACATGTTGACTATCGGGGTAATGTGTGATATAATCTGCGAATGAAAAAGGAGTGATTAAGATGGTTAAACACATTATATTATGGAATTTAAAAGAAGAATATTCTGAAGACCAAAAAGAAGAAATCAAAAAAGAAATTAAAATTCACTTGGAAGCTTTGAAAGGACAGATACCGGGACTTATCGATATAAAAGTTGTGACAGAGCCGCTGGAGAGTTCAAATGTTGATTTGATGCTTGATTCGTCTTTTGAAAGCTTTGATGCTCTTAAACTATATTCGACGCATCCAAAGCACGTCGAGGTTGCAGACACATATGTTCGTCCGTATACGGCAAAAAGAAATTGCATAGATTTTGAAGAGTAATTATATAAAACAGATTGTGTAAAGAATATTTGTAGAGAAGGGTTAGACATGTTTACAAAGAAAAAAACAGTTGCACCTCAAAATCCAATGTTTTTGCCTAAAGATCTCAAAAAGCTTATTGTGCCGCTTGTGATTGAACAGACTCTTGCCGTTACAGTCGGAATGGCAGATACGGTTATGGTTTCGTCTGTGGGAGAGGCGGCAGTGTCAGGCGTATCTTTGGTAGATATGATTAACCTTTTACTCATAAGTCTGTTTGCGGCACTTGCTACGGGTGGTGCTGTCGTATCGGCGCAGTATATCGGTGCGCGTGACACAGAAAAAGCAAGACAAAGCGCAGTGCAACTTTTGTTTGTATCATTTATGTGTGCATTTGTACTTGCAACTTTAGCTCTTTGTTTTAACAGACCGCTTTTAAAAATGATTTTCGGAAGTGTCGAAGCAGATGTAATGAACAATGCCGTCACATATTTTATGTATTCTGCGCTTTCATATCCGTTTTTGGCGCTATATAACGCGTGCGCGGCGTTATTTCGTTCGTCGGGCAATTCAAAGGTGTCGATGTTTGTATCTATTTTGATGAATGTTATAAATATTTTGGGAAATGCAATACTTATTTTCGGATTTGATATGGGAGTTGCGGGCGCAGCGATTGCGACGCTCGTTTCGAGAATCGTTGCCGCACTTATTATGATGTATCTTATTGCAAACCCGCTAAATGCTATTTATATTGATTTTAAAGAGAAATTTAAAATCAATATGTCAATGATTTTAAAGATACTTCGTATAGGTGTACCGAACGGTCTGGAAAACAGCTTTTTTCAATTTGGCAAGATCATTGTAATTCGAATTGTGACACTTTTTGGTACGGCACAAATTGCAGCTAATGCAGTTGCAAATAATTTCGCAAATGTTGGTATTATTCCCGGTCAGGCGATGGGTATAGCACTTATAACAATTATAGGTCAGTGTATAGGTGCAAAAGAATATGAGCAGGCTACATATTACTGCAAAAAGGTAATAAAATATACACACATAGCTATGTTTTGTGTTAATTTGGTGGTTGCGCTTTCATTGCCGGTACTGCTTAAGGTATATTCACTTTCTGAGCAGACAAAGCATTATGTATTTATAATCATTATAATGCACAGTATCTGTGCAGCTATTTTCTGGCCGGAGTCGTTTGCACTTCCAAATGCGCTTCGTGCGGCTAACGATGCGAAATATACGATGTGTGTTTCGATTATTTCGATGATTGTATTTCGTATAGCGTTTAGTTATGTGTTCGGACTTGGGTTTAAGCTTGGTGTAATCGGTATATGGCTTGCAATGTTCGTTGACTGGGTATGCAGAAACTCAATTTTCACGTACAGATTCTTTGTTGCAAAGAAATGGAAGAAGAGTATTTAATATTTTGAAATAAAAAAAAGATACCGCATGCGCTGTGGGGTTAATGATAGTAATTTTGAAGGCAGAAACGAAATCAATCGTTTCTGCCTTTCATGTAAATGTTTAAAATACGCAACACGTGTTTATAGCTTATTATAGTGTAGATCAATTATTATTTTATAAATTTTGCTTCGTAGGAGTATTCCTTAAATGCTCCGCCGTTAGATTCCCAATCAATAACAGAAATCGTTCCTGTTATTTTGCGAGTTCCGGATAGAGGAAGAACTTCATAAGTGTCAAAAGTCACCTTTCCTGTGCTGAGTGGTGCTACTTCTTCGCTTCCTGAAAATTGGTACGAAACATCATCGAAAGAAATTGCATCAGGCTGAAATGTTAGAGGATATTCGGTTTTATTTTTAATATTAAAATTTGCATGGTATGTTACTGTGTCGAGCCATTCATATTCTGTTTTATCTATTCCGGCATATTCTATTGTGACATATTTATCATCATAAATAGTTGTTCCGTTTGCAAAAATACCCGGCTTGTTTAATTCAACAGTTTGAGTTTCTTCGTTCCATCCAACATTCAATTCAAGTGAAGAAGCAATGCCTCGAACAGGCAGGTAAGTTGTCCCAGCAATAATAAATGGTTCTATCGTATTTCCATTCGCATCTTTAGGAATAATTTCACGTCCATCCAATAAAATTTTAATGTTGCTGTACAATAGTTCCGCCATTCTACTTCCATTTGTTGCAAATACCACCCCACTTACTAGCATTGTACCAATAAGCATACCCGCAACTAGTCCTTGTAACCTTTTTTTCATTTTGTTTTGCCTCCTAAAAATATGTTGTACTACTATTATACTCAATCTCTGAGTAAATGTCAATACTCAATTTATGAGTATGATACTCTCTTTTTAGAGTATCAAATTAGGAGTGTTGATATTATGGATTATAGGACAAGGATTAAGAACTTGAGAGAAGATAATGACTACACACAATCATATATTGGTGCATTGTTGCAAAAATCTCAGCAGGGATATAATCATATTGAAACAGGCAGAGCGGAATTAAAAATAGAAGATTTGGCTATACTGTGTAAATTATATAATGTTTCTGCTGATTATATTATTGGACTAATAGAAACTCCAAAAAGCATTGATAGATAGTAGAAAAAACTTCTGCTTTAATAAGCAGGGAAGATATTTTACACATTTCAAACATTCACAAAAAAGCTGAACGATTAAATTCGTTCAGCTTTTTTAATTTATATGTTAATCATCATAACCATTCGGATTATTTTTTTGCCAGTTCCATGCATCACGGCACATGTCAACGACATTCTTTTTAGCTTCCCAGCCAAGTTCGTTTTTAGCTTTAGTCGGGTCAGCATAGCAGATAACAACATCGCCCGGGCGACGCGGTGCGAACTTATAATTTACCTTAAGGTCATTTGCTTTTTCGAATGCCTGCACCAGGTCAAGCACACTGTAACCAACGCCTGTGCCGAGATTATGTATCATAATGCCGTTTGTCGTGTTAATCTTATCAAGAGCCTTTAAGTGTCCGTTGGCAAGGTCAACAACGTGGATGTAGTCGCGCACGCCTGTACCGTCTTTGGTCGGGTAGTCATTGCCGAAAATGCTTAACTCCTTGAGCTTTCCTAAAGCAACCTGTGTAATGTAGGGCATAAGGTTGTTCGGGATACCCTTTGGATTTTCGCCGATTGTGCCGCTTTCGTGAGCGCCAACAGGATTGAAGTATCTTAAAAGTGATATTGCCCATTCTTTATCAGAAGCGGCCAAATCCATCAAAATCTGTTCAATCATGAGTTTTGTCTGGCCATATGGGCTGTTTGCTGATGTCGGCAAATCCTCTGTGAGCGGAACCTTGTCTGTCATGCCGTATACTGTGGCAGATGAACTAAACACCATCTTCTTAACGCCGAATTCCTGCATAACCTCTAAAAGGCAAACTGTACCGGAAATATTGTTTTCGTAATACTTTAGCGGAACAGCAACAGATTCTCCAACGGCCTTAAGACCGGCAAAGTGAATTACCGCATCAATTTTATGCTGATTAAATATTTTACGCATACCGTCTTTATCAAGAATGTCACATTCATAGAAAGTCATTTTCTTTCCTGTGATTTTCTCAACTCTTCCAATAGATTTCGGACTGCTGTTTGAAAGGTTGTCGAGCACGATAACGTCGTAGCCGGCTTCAAGCAAAAGCACGCATGTATGCGAGCCGATATATCCTGCGCCGCCTGTAACTAAAATAGACATAAATAAACCTCCTAAAAAATTATATAAGCCCTTTGAAATTACATTATAATCTTTTTTTTGAAAAATAGCAATACCTTTGGGGGAAATTTTATTATATAAAATATGAAAAATTTTACAAAAAACAGTTGCAAAACATATTACTATAAGTTATAATGTAGGAGATATGACTAAAACATATGACCAGGTAACAAATAAAATGAGGAGGCGTTCATATGGCAAGGCATAGTTTGAAAAAACAGCGCCAACAACAGCTTATGGAAAAGCTTGAAGAAAATCCGTTTTTGACCGATGAGGAGCTTGCACAGATTTTTTGTGTAAGCGTGCCGACAATACGCTTTGACAGAGCGCAGCTCGGCGTTAAGGAGTATCGCGAGCGAATAAAAAACGTAGCGCAGGCGGCAAGCACACACATGCAAATGGGCGAGTTGATGATAAACAACCCGATGGGCGAGCTTCTTGATTTGAATCTGTTTAAAGATGGCCTTTCGGTGTTTGTGCCTGACGATTCAATGACATTTGATGATAGTAATATCGTGAGAGGATGTTTTATATATTCGTTTGCAGAAATGCTTGCAACTACGGTAATTGATGCAAATGTCGCTTTGGTAGATGTGGCGAATATAAAATATAAGCTTCCTGTTACTGCAGGAAGCAAGCTCGTTGCAAAGTCGGAGGTAGTAAGAAGACGTAATAACGAGTACATTGTATGGGTAAAAATCAAGGCTAATATGACAGAGGTTTTCAGAAGTAAGTTTATATTATCGGTCGTCGATTAAATAAGTATACAGGAGGCAATTAAAATGAAAATAATTGTTGATGCAATGGGCGGAGATTTTGCGCCATATCCTCAGATTGAAGGCAGTGTGCGTGCATCAGAGGAGCTTGGTGTTGAAATTGTTTTGGTTGGCAAAAGAGAACTTATACAAGAAAAGCTCGATGAGATGGGATATGCGGGCGATAAAATAAGCATACGTGATGCAAGCGAGGTTATTGAAAACGATGATGAACCGGCTCGCGCTATAAGAAGGAAAAAGGATTCGTCAATAGTCGTTGCGGCAAATATGCTTAAAAACGGCGAAGGTGACGCTCTCGTATCTACAGGTGCTACAGGTGGAGTGCTTGCAGCGGGATTGTTAATTGTCGGAAGAATTGACGGCGTACTTCGTCCGGCACTTGCGCCTACGCTTCCTACTGATAAGGGAGCTGCACTTTTACTTGATTCCGGCGCAAATGCAGACTGTAAGGCAGCAAACCTTGCGCAGTTCGGAATAATGGGAAGTGTATATGCAAACAACGTGCTTGGAAAAGAAAATGCACGCGTTGCAATTGTAAATATCGGAGCAGAAGAGCATAAAGGTAATGAGCTGACACGCGAGGCGTACGAACTTCTCCGTAAGGCACCGATAAATTTTGTCGGCAACATTGAAGGCAGAGAGATTATGGATGGCGATGCAGACGTAATCGTATGTGACGGCTTTGTGGGTAATGTCATTTTAAAGCTTACAGAAGGACTTGCAAAGACGCTTATGCGCAACATTAAATCGATGTTTATGAAAAACTTTTTAACGAAAATGTGTGCTCTTGTTTTAAAGGGGGAATTTAGCGCATTTAAAAAGAGAATGGATTACAGCGAATATGGCGGCGCGCTTCTTTTGGGACTAAAATATCCGGTAATAAAGGGACACGGCGCATCTGATGCAAAGGCGGTTTATTCTGCAATAAAACAGGCAGAAAAAATTGTATCGACGAATGTTGTGGACAAAATAAAAGACGGATTAAAGAAAATGGAGGAAAACATCGATGGCACTGAAGGCTAAAATTGTTGGCGGTGGATATTATCTTCCCGACAACATACTTACAAATGAAGATTTGGAAAAAATGGTTGATACGTCGGATGAATGGATCGTAAGACGTACGGGTATAAAAGAAAGAAGAATTGCGGATAAAGATGTATATACATCAGATATGGCGTTTTTTGCGGCTAAAAGCGCTATGGAGAAAACTAATACATCACCCGAGGAGCTTGACCTTATTATAGTTGCAACGTGTACGCCTGATATGTATACGCCGAATGTATCGTGTATGGTACAGGCGCAGCTTGGTGCGGTGAATGCAGCGGCTTTTGACGTGAGCTCGGCATGTACAGGTTTTATTTCCGCGCTTACAGTTGCAAACCAGTTTATCGCTACAGGGTATTATAAGAAAATACTCGTTGTCGGCGCTGAAAATCTTTCAAGAATGACTGATTATAAAGATAGAAATACATGCGTTTTATTCGGTGATGGCGCAGGCGCATTCATTTTTGAAGCAAGCGAGGAAAGTGGTGTGCTTGCGACTGAAATTGGTGCAGATGGTGTTGGAGGAAAAAACCTTACGAGCCTTGCATTTCGTGATGATGAAGAGGAAATGGCAAAGCGTGTTTCAAAAAATAAGCAGACCTTGTGGATGGACGGCAGCGAGGTGCTTAAATTTGCGGTAAGGTCAATGGTACAAGCGACGCTTGATGTACTAAAAAAAGCAAACTTAACGATTGACGATGTGGATATGATAGTACCGCATCAGGCGAATATAAGAATTATTGACGGCGCAGTAAAAAGACTTGGCATAAGCCGGGAAAAAGTATTTGTAAATATAGAAAAATACGGTAATATGTCCTCGGCATGTATTCCGATAGCTTTTTGTGAAGCGATTGATGAAGGAAGAGTAAAAAAAGGCGATACTGTTGTATTGGTAGGCTTTGGCGGCGGACTTACATGGGGAGCGACTGTTATAAAAATGTAGCACATAGCAGCTTTATGTACGGAAAGGACGTTTATTTATGAAAACTAAAATATGTGAATTATTAAACATACAATATCCCATAATACAAGGCGGTATGGCTTGGGTTGCCACGGCAGAGCTTGCCGCCGCTGTATCAAATGCCGGCGGACTCGGTATTATTGCAGCCGGAAATGCGCCCGCGCAGTATGTGCGTGAACAAGTAAGAAAAGCAAAAACACTTACAGACAAGCCGTTTGGTGTAAATGTAATGCTTTTATCTGAGTTTGCAGGCGAGGTTATGGAGGCGCTTTGCGAAGAAAAAGTAGCAGTAGTAACTACCGGAGCGGGAAACCCCGGTAAATACATACCATCACTAAAAGAGGCCGGCATCAAAGTTATACCTGTTGTCGCATCTGTTGCGATTGCAAAAAAAATGGAGCGTGACGGCGCAGACGCAGTTATTGCAGAAGGAACTGAATCAGGCGGTCATATCGGCGAGCTTACGACTATGGCACTTGTGCCGCAGGTTGTCGATGCAGTAAACATACCTGTTATTGCTGCAGGTGGAATTGCTGACAGCAGGGGAATAGTCGCTGCGCTTGCACTTGGTGCGCTTGGAGTACAGCTTGGTACAAGATTTTTATGCTCTGATGAATGCACAGCTCATGAAAATTACAAAAATGCCGTAGCAAAAGCATCTGATCGTGATGCGGTTGTTACAGGAAGAAGTACGGGCCATCCCGTGCGCGGCATAAAAAACAAGCTCACACGAGAATTTGACAGGCTTGAAAAAGAAGGCGCAAGCAGAGAAGAAATAGAAAATCTTGGCGCAGGAGCGCTTAGAAATGCAGTCGTTGACGGCGACACACAAATGGGTGCGCTTATGGCAGGTCAATCGTCAGGACTTGTGTGCGATATAAAACCGTGCGCGAAAATTATAGCTGAGCTTGTGGGCGGTCTAAAAGATGTTTTTAGCATGATTGAGGGCATTATTTAATATAGTAGTGCAAAGGCGAAATGGAGGCATGAAAAATGGGTAAAATAGCATTTATGTTTAGCGGACAAGGTGCACAGAGCGTTGGAATGGGAAAGGAACTTGCAGAGAATTTTTCGTGTGCAAATGAAGTGTTTGAGCAAGCAAGTGATGCACTTGGTATGGATGTAAAAAAGCTTATTTGGGAAAGCGACGAAGAAACTCTTAAAATTACTGAAAATACACAGCCTGCAATTCTTACGATGAGTGTGGCGGCACTGCGAGTGCTTGAGGAAAAGGGCATTAAGCCTGATGTTGTTGCGGGACTAAGCCTTGGAGAATATGCAGCGCATATTGCATCGAAATCACTTAAATTTGATGAGGCTGTTTGCCTTGTTAAAAAAAGGGGTAAATATATGCAGGAAACTGTTCCGGTTGGCGTTGGTGCGATGGCAGCGATTATAGCACTCGGAAGCGATGACGTAATCGAGAGTTGTAAGGCGGCATCAGATATCGGCATAGTAGAGCCGGCAAACTTTAACTGTCCGGGCCAAATTGTTGTTGCAGGCGAGGTTAAGGCAGTCGAAAAATGCTGTGAGATTGCAAAAGAACGTGGAGCAAAGCGTGCGATGATGCTTCCTGTAAGTGCACCGTTTCATTGTTCGATGCTTAAGGAGGCAGGAGAAAAGCTTGAAAAAGAGCTTGAAAATGTGAATGTATATGATATGCTTCTTCCGCTTATAACAAATGTTACGGCAGATTACTTAAAAAATAAAGATGAGATAAAGCCGACACTTGTAAAGCAGGTAAGCTCATCTGTAAGATGGGAAGACAGCATGCGCCGCATGATAGCTGACGGAGTTGATACGTTTGTTGAGGTTGGACCGGGAAAGGCACTTTGCGGCTTTATGAAAAAGATTGATAAAGAAGTAAGGATATATAATGTAGAAGATATGGCATCGCTTGAGACGACGCTTGAGGGACTGGAGGCAAGATAATGATAGATTTAAAAGGAAAAACTGCAATCGTAACAGGCGCAGCAAGAGGCATAGGCAAAGCGATCGCTCTAAAACTCGCGTCATTTGGAGCAAATATTGTAATAAATGATATCGCATCATCAGTTGATGCTGATGAAACAGCAAAACAACTGGAGGCTCTTGGATGCGAAACCCTCGTTTATAAATGCGATGTGCGAAATTATGACGAAGTAAGCGAAATGGTGAAGGCGACGATTGAAAGGTTTGGCAGCGTTGACATACTTGTAAACAATGCCGGCATCACACGTGATAATCTGATAATGCGTATGGATGAAAAGGATTTTGACGATGTAATTGCGATAAACTTAAAAGGCGCATTTAACTGCATAAAGGCTGTGACTCGCCCAATGATGAAGCAGCGCAGTGGTTCTATTATAAATATGGCATCTGTCGTTGGTGTTATGGGAAATGCGGGACAGGCAAATTACTGTGCATCAAAGGCGGGACTTATTGGTCTTACAAAATCTACAGCAAGAGAGCTTGCGAGCCGTGGCATCCGTGCAAATGCCATTGCGCCAGGTTTTATTGAGTCGGCGATGACAGATAAGCTTTCCGATGAAGTAAAACAGCAGTATTTTAAAAGCATTCCGCTTGCACGATTCGGAAAGACAGACGACATAGCAAACACTGCCGCATTTTTAGCAAGCGATATGGCATCGTATATAACAGGTCAGGTAATAAATATTGACGGCGGACTTTTAATGTAGTATTATTATTTTGTAAAACGTAAAGTTTTAAATATGAAAATGTTTGGAAGGAGGTGAGCGTACATGTTTGATAAGGTTAAGGCAATTATCGTTGACCAGCTTGGTGTTGATGATGACGCAGTTACAATGGAAGCATCATTCTTGGAGGATTTGGGCGCGGATTCATTGGATATCGTTGAATTGATTATGGCTTTCGAGGAGGAATTTGATATTGAAATTCCTGATGAAGAGGCTGAAAAGATTTCAACAGTAGCAGATGCAGTTAATTACATTACTGCAAATGCGTAAAAAAGTACTTAGTGTGGCGAGAAGGTTTCGTTTTTCCTTCTCGCCGCAAACAAGTATCTAAAAGAAGATGATTTCATCCGCGCAGGCGGATTTTAATATATTAGTACTTATATTGTATTTTGTGAAAGGAACGGTAGAAAATGAGAAGAGTTGTTGTTACGGGACTTGGAGTAATAAGTCCTGTTGGAAATGATAAAGAATCTTTCTGGAATGCTATAAAAAATGGCGTTTGTGGAATAGATAAGGTTACACGCTTTGATGTAAGTGATTTTAGTTGCCAGGTAGCAGGTGAAGTAAAGGATTTTGATGCGACACAGTATATTGACAGAAAAGAAGCAAAAAGAATGGACAGATATACACAGTTTGCTGTTTCGGCGGCAAAAATGGCGCTTAAAGACAGCGCACTTGAGCTTGACAAGGTCGATTTAAACCGTATGGGCGTAATAACAGGCTCGGGAATAGGCGGTATGGAAACATTTGAGAATCAAATGAAATCGCTTATAGAAAAAGGTCCGGGTAGAGTCAGCCCGTTTTTTATACCGATGATGATTTCAAATATTGCTGCAGCACAGATTGCTATTGCGACAGGTGCAAAGGGCGCAAATTTTAATGTTACAAGTGCATGTGCATCCGGTACAAATGCGATTGGTGAGGCGTTTCGTTCGATAAAATACGGCGAAAGTGATATAATGATTACAGGCGGCGCAGAGGCTGCGATTACACCGCTTTCATTTGCAGGATTTTGCAATATGAAGGCGATGACAACGAGAAATGACGACCCTTTGCGTGCGAGTATTCCGTTTGACGCTGAGCGCGATGGTTTTGTAATGGGCGAGGGAGCGGGCATTTTAGTACTTGAAGAACTTGAACATGCGAAGGCTCGTGGAGCACATATTTATTGTGAGATGGTAGGATACGGAGCAACAGACGACGCATATCATATGACGGCACCATCGCCTGACGGTGAGGGCGGTGCACGCGCTATGCAGCTTGCGATAGATGAAGCGCAGATAGATGCAAGTGAGGTTGACTATGTAAATGCACATGGAACATCTACGCCTTATAATGATAAGTTTGAAACGGCTGCAATTAAGGCTGTGTTTGGAGAGCATGCAAAAAATATCGCCGTAAGCTCGACAAAGTCTATGACGGGACACCTTCTTGGAGGAGCAGGCGGGGTAGAAGGCGTGATTTGTTCTTTGGCACTTGATACAGAGCATATTCCGCAGACAATCGGACTTAAAAATCCTGATCCTGATTGTGATTTGGATTATGTATCAGACGGAGGACGCGATAAGAAGATAAATTATGCCCTTTCAAATTCACTTGGATTTGGCGGTCATAATGCAAGCATATTACTTAAAAAATACGAATAAAAATTTTCTTGCATAGCGAATAAGGAGAAATTTAGATGAGTATGGCAAAAGAGCACATTGTTGATACAGACTTTTCAAAATTTGAAAAAAAACTTGGTTACAGCTTTAAGAATAAAAGCCTTCTTTATAATGCATTGTCACATACATCATATATAAACGAAAAGAAAATGGCAAAGCATGAGAGTAATGAAAGACTCGAGTTTTTAGGCGATGCGATAGTAGATATGGTGGTAAGTGAGTATCTGTATCGCAACTATACAACGGAGCTTGAAGGAGTGCTTACAAAACGTCGTGCATGTGTCGTGTGTGAATCGTCTTTTGCAAGGGTTGCAAAGGAGATAGGCCTCGGTGAGTTTTTGCTTCTGGGTAAAGGCGAGGATGCAACGGGCGGCAGGACACGCTCATCTGTGCTTGCAGATGCTTTTGAATCGGTTATTGCAGCGATGTATCTTGACAGTGACATCGAAACTGTATCAAAGTGGATTATCTCGGTGCTTGAAGATGATATAAAGCTTGCGGCAAAAGGAATAATACAAAAGGATTATAAAACGCTATTACAGGAAAGTGTGCAAAAGGGAGATCATGGCAAGGTATCATATAAAATTGTAAGTGAAAATGGACCTGACCATGCAAAGACTTTTTGTGTCGATGTTTTTATCGATGGAAAAAGAATAGCAGGCGGCGCAGGTACAAGCAAAAAGGATGCCGAGCAATCTGCGGCGAGTGAAGCGATGAAAATAATTTCTCGAAATAATATGACGAAGTAGATTTATTTAATGCGTATGTAAAGGTGTGCTGTGATGCGGCGCACCTTTTTATATTATGCTTGATTGACAATGAGTTTATAAGCTTGTATAATTATATGAAGAAAATTATGATTTTTGTACTCATTGATGTAGGAGAGAAAAAAGTTGAGAAAAATAAATATTCCAATATTTGTGTCGCACAGAGGATGTCCGCACGATTGTGTATTTTGCAACCAGAAGCATATTACGGGTAAAAGCGGCTCTGTTACGCCGCAGCAGGCGGATAAAATAATAAAACAGGCAGTTTCAACGATTGATTTTGACAAAGCAAGTGCTGAGATAGCCTTTTTTGGTGGCAGTTTTACGGCAATTTCAAAAGAAGAACAAAAAGGATTGCTTGAAGTTGCACATAGGTATATAAAAGATGGATTGGCAGATGGAATAAGGATTTCGACCAGGCCGGATTGTATTGATGAAGAAGAGCTGTGCATGCTAAAAAAATATGGCGTTTCAAGCATCGAGCTTGGAGTTCAATCGACTGATGAGCAGGTGCTTTTAAAAAGCAGGCGCGGACACAGCTATGAAGATGTTGTTTTTGCATCAAAGCTCATAAATGATTACGGATTTGAGCTTGGACTTCAGATGATGCTCGGTCTTCCGGGCGATACGGCACAAAAAAGCATGAAAACAGCACGTGATATTGTATTGCTCCATCCAAAAACAGCGCGCATATATCCCACTATAGTTATACGCGACAGTGCACTTGCTCTTATGTATGAAAAAGGCGCCTACGAGCCGTTGACACTTGATGAAGCGGTAGAGCTTTGCGCAAAAGTGTATGCTCTATTTTGTGAAAATGGCATAGAGGTTTTGCGAATGGGACTTATGGCAACGGACGATATATGTGAAGGCGGCTCGGTTGTGGCAGGACCGTTTCATCCATCGTTTGGCGAACTTGTACATTCGCGGATTTTTCTTAATAAAATGCGCGACATGGTAAGCGACTGTAATCAATATGAGGTATGCTTTTGTGTAAATCCGCGAGATATGTCAAAGGCAATTGGAAATAGGAAATCAAACATAAAGACACTTGAAGAAGAAAAAGGGATAAAGATTACAATAAAGAGTGATAAAATTGTTGAAAATGGTAAAATAATGTGGTATAATAAGGTAAATAGGTATGAAAAATATCTAAAAAAATAAAAAAGGAGTTAAAAACACATGAAAAAACTTGAACAGATCTTTAAGATCAAAGAACGTGGAAGCAGTGTTAAAACCGAAATTATCGCGGGTATTACAACATTTTTGGCAATGTCGTATATCTTAGCGGTAAACCCGAGCTACCTCGGAAATATTCCGGGAGCAACACCTGCAGGTATTTTTATGGCAACTGCGATTTCTGCAGCGATTGCTACACTATGTATGGCATTCTTTGCTAACTATCCTGTAGCTTTGGCATCGGGCATGGGACTTAATGCATTCTTTGCTTTTACTGTTTGCGGTGCGATGGGCTATTCTTATGAGGTTGCTCTTACTGCAATACTAATTGAAGGTATTATATTCATGATTCTTTCAATTTTTAAATTCAGAGAAGCGCTTGTCAACAAAATTCCGAAAAACCTGAAATTCGGTATTACAGCAGGTATTGGTTTATTTATTACAATTATTGCTCTTATAAATGCCAAGATAGTTGTTGCTGACCCTGCTACAACAGTTGCATTAGGTGATATTTCATCAGCAGGCGTTGTTTTGGCATTAGTTGGCCTTTTGGTTATAGGTGTGTTGCAGCACTTCAGGGTTCCGGGCGGAATTTTGCTTGGTATTATTATTACTTGGGTTTTGGGTATAATTGCAGAGCTTGTGGGCTGGTATGTTCCAAACGTTGAAGCGGGCGTATATTCTGTAATTCCGAACCTTTCATGGGACGCTATCAAAGCTAACTTTGCTGCTCCTGCTATGTTCAAATTCGATTTCGCTTTTGCTGCGAAGAATATTGTAGGTTTTGCCATCGTAGTATTTACATTCCTTTATACAGATATTTTTGATACAGTAGGAACTTTAATCGGCGTTGCTCAGAAGGGCAATCTTCTTGATGAAAACGGCGAGCTTCCAAAAGCAGGCGGCGCTTTAATGGCTGACGCTGTTGGTACAGTTGTTGGCGCATGTCTTGGCACATCAACTGTTACAAGCTACGTTGAATCAAGCGCAGGTGTAGCAGCGGGTGGTAAAACAGGTCTCACAGCAGTTACAACAGCAGTTATGTTCGTAGTTGCAATTATATTTGCTCCTATATTCCTTGCAATTCCGGGATTTGCTACAACACCGGCTATGCTTTATGTTGGTCTTTTGATGCTTTCAGCAGTTAAGAATGTTGATTTTGACGGTGATGCAGCTGACACAATCGGCGCATTCCTTGCTATCGTTATGATGCCGCTTACATATTCAATTGCAAACGGTATTATGTTCGGTATCCTTTCATGGGTTGTATTAAAGCTTGTTATCGGCAAGGCTAAGGATATCAGCGGTGTAATGTGGATTTCTGTTGCATTGTTTGCTATTTATATTGTACTAAAAGTAATGGGTCTTGCATAATATATTTTGCAGATAAATTACGATAGAGTAGTTTAATAACGATTTATAAAAGCTGTAGTAAAATAATTTTTATTTTACTACAGCTTTTTTTCTTGAGAAGTAGGTGTGTTTTTTAGCGGTATTTATATAAAAATATATATTTATGATTTTGCAGGTTGCATGAGTTGAAGATTCGTGTTATAATTGACACATACAGAATTTTATGAAATAAAATTCTTAAGAGCTGACGCTCTCTTGTGCTCTTTCGAGCACTGTGTCAATTGACGGCGTCGCAAAAATGCCCTTGCTAGCAAGCATTTTTACTCCTGGTAGAATTGATTTTAGGGGCATCTGTATTGCGCACGAATTCTATAATGATTTCAAAACTGCTGAAAAATCTGGCGAGGACTTAGATGATTTGACGAATCTATTTTAAGTTTTTGTGAGGTGGCAAAAATGACTTTGAAAAATAGATGTTTATCATATTTACATAATGAAAAAATTATGCTTAATGACGAGTTTCCAAAGTATGAATTTACAACAGAAGAATTGTTTGTTAAATTAAAAGATTTTATAAATACTGATTTTGATGGCATTTCAGAAAACAAGATATACAGACTGTTTCTTAATGTAATCAAAGAAATGATATATTTATCTTTTGATAATGGTACGCCTAAAAAGTATATGAGAAGCGTTTTCAAAATCATTGATAATGATGTTTTTAAGGATTACGTATTTAGCATCATGAAAACAAAAAATATAAAAACTATTATAAATCATATAGCCAGATTGTTTGTAGCAACATGGCAGGGTTATGATGACAGGGATAAAAGGTTAAATAATATTATTCACTTAATTGATAATTGGATGTAAGCTTTGCATCTAAATAATACATACATTACATAATTGATGCACAAAGAATCTTATTTATAGCATTATCTAAAAACGAAAAACTACAGGGCTTTGACAGGGAAATGAATTTGCCAAATGATGTAAACACATATATAGAAAGGATGGTTTCATATGTCAAATATATGGCATGATATTTCACCGAAGAGAATTAACGCAGACGATTTTATCTGTGTTATAGAAATTTCAAAGGGTACTAAAAAAAAGTATGAGCTCGACAAAGAAACGGGATATTTGTCTCTTGACAGAATTTTATATACTTCAACACACTATCCTGCAAATTATGGTTTTATTCCTCGCACTTACGGTGACGACAATGACCCTCTTGATGTGCTTTTGCTCTGTACGGAGCAGATTGAGCCTATGACATTAGTGCGTGCGTATCCCATAGGTGTTATATCTATGATCGATAACGGCAGAAACGATGAAAAAATCATCGCAATTCCTTTTAGCGATCCTTATTATAATATCTATAAGGATATTAGCGAGCTGCCGAGCCATGTATTTGATGAAATGCGGCATTTCTTTGCAGTTTATAAGAACCTTGAAAATAAGGAAACTGCAGTAAAAGAGGTCAGCAACGGCGATGATGCAAAAAAGATAATTGAAGCCGCGATTGATAACTACATAAGAACTTTCTGCAAATAAAAATGAATCAAAAACAAGTATATTTACTTGATTAAGATAATAATAAAATATGAGGTGGAAAGAATGGGACAGCTTAAAATGACATGGAAAAATGATTTTGAAAAGATGCAAATGCCTGAAATACCACAAGGCTTTTCAATTAAAAACTTTCCAAACACTCCTGATGCACTAGAGCAGTGGCTCGACATCGTTCAGTATGGATTGTCAGAGCAAAAAGAAGACGGCTCATACTATACAAAAACGATGACAGAACTACCTAATTATGAAGACGACAAATGCTTCTTTATTTTAAAAGGTGATGTTGCAGCGGCAACAATAACTGTAGTTTGTGACTACGAAAAGAAGGATGGCCTTATACATATGGTTGCATGCAAGCCGGATTTTCGCGGATGCGGATTAGGAAGACTGCTTGCACAATATGCAAAATATGTACTCAAAAAAGAGGGAATGGAAACAGGACGTCTAAATACGGACGATTGGAGAATTCCTGCAATAAAAACATATCTAAATATTGGATTTGAGCCTGATTTGTCCACGGATGAGCTTAAGGAGCGTTGGACAAAGGTGGAAGAAGAGTTAAAGAAATAATTTATTTTGACGATTATGTATTATTGCAGTGGCATGAGGAATGGGTGATAATATGCTATGTAGCAAATGCAATAAAAATGTTGCAGTAATTTTTATAACGAAGCTTGAAGGCGACAAACAGACTAATGAGGGACTATGCCTTTCGTGCGCAAAATCGCTCGGTATTGCGCCGATTGATCAATTTGTAGGACAGATGGGCATAGATGATGCTGACATCGATGCATTAAGCAGCGAGCTTAATACGATGATGGAGGGCATTGAAAATGGTGAAATTGATGAGGAAATGATAAATGCATTGTCTGCCGATGCAGAAAATGCACCACAGACGATGAATCTTTTTAATAAGATGTTTGCATCGCTCGGAGCAAATCAAAACAAAGAAAATAATTCGGATAATGAAGCAACCAAAGACAGTGGCCATACTACAAAAACGGCGACTCAAAAACCGAAGAAGAAAAAGAAAAAGATGCTCGAAACGTATGGCACAAACCTTAGCGAAAAGGCTGCGCTCGGCCTTGTTGACAAGGTCATTGGACGAAATGAGGAAATTGACAGGGTTGTGCAGATATTAAACAGACGCACGAAAAATAATCCTGTATTGCTTGGCGAGCCTGGTGTCGGCAAAACGGCGATTGCAGAAGGCCTCGCTATGCGAATTTATGAAAAAAATGTACCGCCGAAGCTATTTAACCGCGAAGTTTATCTTCTCGATTTTACCGCTTTAGTTGCAGGTACGCAGTTTCGCGGACAGTTTGAGGCAAGACTCAAAGGTATTGTCGAGGAAGTTAAGAGCCTTGGCAACATAATCCTTGTTATCGACGAGCTTCATAACATTGTTGGCGCAGGCGATGCAGAAGGGGCTATGAGCGCGGCAAATATTCTAAAGCCCGCACTTGCTCGCGGCGAAATTCAGGTGCTTGGCGCTACGACGCTTAATGAATATCGCAAGCACATCGAAAAGGATACTGCTCTTGAAAGACGATTCCAGACTGTTATTGTCGATGAGCCATCTGTAGAGGAAAGCATCGAAATATTAAAGGGAATACGCGAATATTACGAAAATTACCATAGTGTAAAAATTTCTGACGAGCTTATTGAAGCTGCGGTTAAGCTTTCCGAGAGATACATCACTGACAGATATCTGCCTGACAAGGCGATCGATGTCATTGATGAAGCCGGCTCGAGAGCTAACCTTAAAAATATGGCGCTCGCAGAACTCGCTGTGCTTGAGGAAGAATTAAATGAGGTGCTTGAGCGCAAGGAAGATGCCGCTCGCGCCGATTCAATCGACGATTATCAAAAAGCTGCTGAGCTTAAATTCGCCGAATCAAAACTGCGCGAGGACATCGAGAAAAAAAGAGCTGAAAGCAAAAACTCTCAAATTACGATTGACGATGTTGCTCGCGTTATCGAGTCATGGACGAAAATCCCCGTGCAACGTATCACAGAGCTTGAGTCCGAAAAACTTTTAAATCTAGAAAAACGCATACATGAGCGCATTATTGGGCAGAATATGGCTGTTAATGCTGTGTGCAGGGCTGTAAGACGCCGCAGAGCCGCTATCTCACGAAAGCTTCGCCCCGTATCATTCGTGTTTGTTGGCCCCACAGGTGTCGGCAAAACCGAGCTTGTTAAAGCTATGGCGGAGACACTCTTCGACAATGAAGATGCCATCATACGCCTCGATATGAGCGAGTATTCCGAGAAACACTCCGTCGCAAAGCTTATTGGCGCACCGCCCGGATACATCGGTTATGATGACGCGGGTCAGCTTACAGAAAAAGTCCGCCGTAAGCCGTATTCTATTATCTTGCTTGATGAAATTGAAAAGGCACACCCCGAGATATTTAATATTCTGCTGCAAATTCTCGATGATGGCCGTATCACTGATAGTCACGGCAAGCAAGTGAGCTTTGAAAATACTATCATCGTTATGACATCGAATGCCGGCAGCGACCTTAAAACAGGTAATCTCGGCTTTATAAATGACGAGGACAGCGCCATCGAATCAAAAGTCGATACCGCTCTTAAGTCAATTTTCAGACCGGAGTTTCTAAACAGAATCGACGAAACAGTCGTATTTAAGCAACTTAAGTCCGACGAGCTTATGCAGATTATTGATTTGATGCTTAAGGATATGACGGATGAGCTTTCACAAAAGGGAATAACACTTCTTGTCGACGATGATGCAAAACAGCTTATCCTCAAAAAAGGTTATGATGTAAAATACGGCGCAAGACCTCTTCGCCGCGTTATTCAAAGACATATTGAGGATGAAATCGCTTTTATGGTCATAAAATCCGAATTATCGAGTGGCGATACTGTCAAAATAGGCGTAAAGTCGGACGCCTTTACAGTATCAAAATTATAGGCACAAAAAAAATTTACGCTTTTTGTAAAAAAATGCTTGACAAATGCGTTCTATTCTGTTATACTTTTCAAAGTCAGTTGTTAATAGAACGCATATATGCGGGTGTAGTTCAATGGCTAGAATCTCAGCCTTCCAAGCTGATTGTGTGGGTTCGATTCCCATCACCCGCTCCAATATGTGCCTGTAGCTCAGTCGGATAGAGCAACTGCCTTCTAAGCAGTAGGTCCGGGGTTCGAATCCCTGCAGGCACGCCATTTTTTTTAATTTGGTGGGTATAGCTCAGTTGGTTAGAGCGCCAGATTGTGGCTCTGGAGGTCGTGAGTTCGACTCTCACTATCCACCCCACATTGTTTTATCCATCTTTATATTTTTCGGTGATGATGGGATGTAGCCAAGTCGGTAAGGCACCAGACTTTGACTCTGGCATTTCGTAGGTTCGAGTCCTGCCATCCCAACCAATACGGGCCATTAGCTCAGTCGGCAGAGCACTTGACTTTTAATCAAGGTGTCCCGCGTTCGAATCGCGGATGGCTCACCAAAAATCGACATTCTTCGACAGAGGAATGTCGATTTTACTTATTACCTATTCACTATTCACTTTTCCCTAAATGATCATATCGATTTTTGGGAAGTAATAAGTAATAGTGAATAAGGAAGAGGTAAGGAGAATGCTTATGGATAGTCCGTTACTTACAAAATCAAAACAATTTGCCTTAGACATTATTAGAGTATGCAATATGATAAAAAATGAGAAAAGAGAAAGCGTACTTACAAATCAGCTTTTACGCAGCGCTACAAGTATTGGTGCCAATATAAGAGAAGCGTTTTATGGACACGGAAAGAACGACTTTATCGCTAAACTTCAAATTGCCTTAAAAGAATGTTTAGAGAGTGAATATTGGATAGAACTGCTTATTGAAAGCGGGTATTATGATGATAAAAAGATTCTTGAAAATTGCATTGAAATAAAAAAGCTCCTCGTTTCATCAATAAATACCGCTAAGAAAAACAAATAAACACACCACCCGCCACAACATATACACCGTCACACAAACACACACTATAGTGTGTTATTTTTTTTTCTTATATTTCAGTTATATTACAGCAGCGTTTCAACTATACTTTAGTAAGGGCATATTTGTCCAAAAAATCCACTTTGTGACAAATAAATAATATTATACAAAACAAAAATTAGCGTATGGTAAATTTCAACAAAAACACCAGCATTATTTTATAGATTTTTACAACAAATAGTGTTAAAATTATAAAAAAAGCAAAAAAAATTACGAAAAGGAGCATTTTTATCTTGAAGTTTTTATGTTTTCATATTATGATAAAAATATAACAGGATTGTTATGATTCTGTTACAATGAGATTTTTATTATTTGACGTTTAAATTCCGACATAATTTGCTTCCTTTTCAACAGTGTGCCGTGTTTCTTCCTATATATATGGCGCACTTTAAAATATATCCAATAAACAAAAAACCAAACAAAGAAAGAGAGGAAAATTTATGGTTAAAAAGTTTTTGTGCTTACTTCTATCATTTACAATGATTTTAAGCACAGTATTGGTTGCACCAGTGACCACTATTGGTTACGTAGATGCGGCAGCTGAAGAAGCTGTAGAAGAGTATAGAATCTACGACATGACGACTATGAATAATACAGGTGTGTATGATGCAGATAATTCAGGCGCATTTGTAAAACCGACAGCTGTTGGTTCTTGGCAAAACTGCGAAGGAATTACACCGAGTACACCGGTTGCTAATCCGTATCTTGCTACACAAAATG
>JAZQIM010000005.1:0-30914 GCA_045541115.1 Candidatus Aphodoplasma sp. | reverse complement strand
AATTAGCTCATTTTGCTGACATTTGTCAGGTGCAAAGCTTGTTGCTTTGCGTTTTAACTCAAATTTCTTGACAAGTTTCCTTGCTTGGTCATCACTGTTCAATTTTCAATGTCCAATGCCCTTTTTTGTCGGGCCTTTTTTCGTCACTTTCGCAAGCGACGTATGTTAGTATACCATCTTTAATACCCTTTGTCAACACTTTTTTTAATATTTTTTTGAGTTTTTTTATTTTATTTTTTCTTCTGCTTCTTTTGCTCTTTTATATGCCTATCTCTCATCTCCATTCGCTTGATTTTTTTTGCATCATACTGTATACTGTAATAGAAAAACAAATAACTTAATGAGGAGTTTCTATGAATTTAACATCTATACAAACCATACAATATATTAGGAAGAAATACGGTTTTAACATGAGCAAGGGGCTTGGTCAGAACTTCCTTTTAGACCAGAATGTTCTCGACAGAATTGTAGAAGCGGCCGAACTTACACAAGACAGCGGCGCACTCGAAATTGGCCCCGGCATAGGCGTTCTTACATCCTCACTTTCAGGCGCCGCAAAAAAAGTTGCAGCAATCGAAATTGACACGCGTCTTCTGCCCGTTCTCGACGAAACTCTGTGCGAATGCGATAACGTCGAAATAATAAATGGCGACGTTTTAAAAACAGACCTGTCCGCACTTATAGAAAGCAAGTTTTCTGATTGTGCAGACGTCTCTGTTGCCGCAAACCTTCCTTATTATATAACAACACCAATTTTGACTCGTCTTTTAGAAGATGAAACTCTCCACGTCAAAAACATTGTTGTAATGGTGCAAAAAGAAGTGGCACAGCGACTTTGCGCAGGCCCAAAGACTAAAAATTATTCGTCGCTTTCTGTGCTCGTCGCATATCACTGCATAGCCGAGCTCGTTGTAAATGTGCCGGCAAGCTCTTTTATGCCGCCACCAAAAGTTGACTCCGCCGTTGTAAAGCTCAAAATGCGCGACAAGCCACCGGTAGAGCCAAAAAGCGAAAAGGCTTTTTTCAAAACCGTTCGTGCCGCTTTTGGCCAGCGCAGAAAAACACTTGTAAACGCACTGTGCGGCTCCGGAATGTTTGCCGCATCAAAGGAAGATATTAAAAACATTGTGCAAAACCTTGGCTTTGGCGAGAACGCACGCGGCGAAGAATTATCCCTTGAGCAGTTTTGCGCGCTTTCCGATGCCCTTTGCGATGTAATTAAGTAAGTTTTGTGATTTGACAAATTACGACTTTTCTATACATCTTTATTGACATTTTTTCTATATTGATATATTCTAAAAATACAAAAAAACTTTTAAGGGGGAAATTTAATGTTCACACGCGCAGAAATCAAAGCGGCAGCAAAGTCGCAAATCAAAGGGAACATAGGCATCTTATTTTTAATCACACTTGTGTTTATTATTGCTGCCTCTATCGTCGCTTCGATTCCGGCTCTCGGAGCTCTTGTTGTTATGGTCGCTTCACCGGCAATCGGAATTTCATTTTGCATGATTTATCTTGAATTGGTAAACTACGGAACAAAGCCGGCTTTTGGCGACTTGCTAAAAGGTTTTGATGTTTTTGGAAAAGCTTTGTGGCTAAACATCTTAATATCGGTATTTATTTACTTATGGTCACTTCTTTTCGTCATTCCCGGAATTATCAAGGCTCTTTCATACTCAATGAGTATGTATATTCTTGCCGAAAACCCACACATGACCGCGAGAGAAGCGCTCAAAGAAAGTAAAGAAATTATGCACGGTCACAAGAGCGACTTATTCGTTTTATACCTATCATTTATTGGCTGGTTACTTCTTGTTTCTGTTACTTTTGGGCTTGCAGCTATCTATGTAGAGCCATATATGCAGGCAACATTAGTTAACTTCTATAACAAGATTAAGAAAACTCCTTCTGTAGTTGTTGACGCACCGGCTGCTGAAATTGCAGAAGAAGTTATTGAAGCACCCGTAGCCGAAATTCCGGAAGACTAATTTTTCTTTAATACAATAAAAAGGAACGACACATCGTCGTTCCTTTTTTGTTTGCTATTTATATTTTTTCTCCAAAAAACGTCGCCGTTTCTTCTAATAAATATGACAGCTCAATTATAAACTCCTCGATGTGACGCTCTTTTATAAGCACGCTAAAAATCAGCTCTACTGCACGCACAAACCGCTCATCAAGGTCTTCTATTTTCATCGCCTTTGCAAGAGGACACATGGCGCGCGCACGCGGATCCATAATTATGCGCAGCTTTTCGCCTTCTTTTTTATAAGGCGTCAAAGGAAAAATCCTGCACGCAAGCGGCCTCATACTTCTGTCACATTTGCCTTTGCACATCGCAATCAGTGTTTTTTCGTCATTATCGCCGTATAAAAACTCCGATTCCTCAATACAAATCCAACTAGGTGCATCTTCATACATTATCTCTTCTTTATAAAAAAGATACATCCCGGCATCGTCGTGGCCGCCATCATCACAGCAAGCTCCGCCGCAAAGCTGTCCGCAATCTATTTTAAGCGGTGTCAGATTTTCAAGTATCTGCCACGCCTGTGCATAAATTTTTCTTGCGTCTGTCATTTTGTACCGCATTTTATTTGGCAATGATTTATGCATAGAGAGGGTGCTTTTCGCAAAGGGCCGCAACTCTTTGTCTTACTTCATCTGCCTTTGCATCAAACTCTGTAAGAGTAAGCTTAATAAGCTTTGCAACCTCACGCGCATCTTCTTCATCGAATCCACGCGATGTCATCGCAGGTGTACCGATTCTTATACCGCTTGTAATAAACGGACTTTGTGTGTCAAACGGAATTGCGTTTTTGTTTACTGTAATTCCAACTTCATCAAGCATTTTCTCGGCTTCCTTACCTGTAACGCCTGTCTGCGTAAGGTCAACAAGCATAAGGTGGTTGTCTGTGCCGCCACTCACAAGCTTAAAGCCCTGATTAACAAGCTCTTCCGATAGCGCCTTTGCGTTTTTAACTACTTGCGCTTGATACTGCTTAAATTCGTCTGTAAGCGCTTCCTTGAAGCATACTGCCTTTGCAGCTATTGTATGCATAAGCGGTCCACCCTGTATTCCCGGGAAAATCGCCTTGTTTACTGCCTTTGCATGCTCTTCTTTGCACAAGATAAGTCCGCCACGCGGTCCGCGAAGTGTCTTATGTGTTGTTGTTGTAACAAAATCAGCATACGGAACGGGATTTGGATGAAGTCCTGCCGCAACAAGACCTGCAATGTGCGCCATGTCCACCATAAAGTATGCGCCGACTTCCTTTGCGATTGCTGCAAACTTTTCAAAATCTATCGTTCTCGGGTATGCGCTTGCGCCTGCTAAAATAAGCTTCGGCTTATGCTCGAGCGCAAGTGCGCGAACTTCTTCATAATCAATTACATTTTCTTTTTCGCTAACGCCGTACGGTACAATATTAAAGTATTTTCCCGACATGTTTACAGGGCTGCCGTGACTTAGGTGTCCGCCGTGTGCAAGGCTCATACTAAGTACAGTATCACCGGGGTTAAGCACCGCAAAAAATACTGCCATATTAGCCTGTGCGCCGGAATGCGGTTGTACGTTTGCATGCTCTGCACCAAAAATCTTCTTTGCTCTCTCGATTGCAAGATTTTCAACAACGTCTACATATTCGCAGCCGCCATAATATCTCTTGCCCGGATATCCTTCTGCATATTTATTTGTAAGCGGAGTGCCGTTTGCTTCCATAACAACTTCGCTCACAAAGTTTTCCGAAGCAATAAGCTCGATTTTGTTTTGCTGTCTGCCAAGCTCCTTTTGCACCGCCTCATAGATTTCGGGGTCATGTTTTTGCATTAGTTCAAAATGAAACATACTCTATATTCTCCTTTTCTTGTATTATCTGTTTATCTTTTACACATATATTATACTTTTATTTCTTGTCATTCGCAAGTGTTTTTGATATAATTATTACAATATTACAAAATATTTTGGTTTTTAATATATTTTATAGGCATCTTTTGTCACATATATGTGAAAGGAGCTTTGAGATGACAAGAAAAGAGAGACTTCTTCTTATAAAAGAAGGACTTGAAAACACATACCCCGATGCAGACTGCACACTTACATCGCGCGATGCATGGGAGCTTCTTGTGTCAGCGATTTTAGCTACACAATGCACCGACAAGCGCGTCAACATGGTAACTCCTGCCCTTTTTAAAAAATATAAAACCGTATATGACTTTGCCGACGCAGACGAGAGCGAATTACAAAGCTATATCCGCTCGACAGGCTTTTATAATCACAAGGCAAAAAACATAATCGCCAGCGCAAAGCGTATATGCACCGAATATAACGGCAATGTTCCCGACAGCATCGATGAGCTCGTTACTCTTTCAGGCGTCGGACGAAAAATTGCAAACCTTATTGTCGGCGATATTTTTGGCAAGAGCGCCATCGTCGTCGATACTCACGCAAAACGCTTAAGCTTTCGCATGGGGCTCACAAAAAATACTGACCCGACCAAAATCGAAACAGATTTGCGAAAAATTGTTTCGCCAGACTACAGCTCCAAATTCTGCCACCAACTTGTGCTGCTCGGACGCGAATACTGCACGGCACGAAGACCTAAATGTGAAAATTGTCCTGTGAAAGCAGGCTGCAAGCGCGTACTATAAATAAATTTTGAAGGCAAACATCGTTTGCCTTTTTTTGCGCTGCATTTTTCTTTAAAATTTCTTAAATTAAGACATGACACGCTCTGTTATCATGTGGATTTTTCATAGTTTTGTTTACATAATATCTTTACAGGCATATTACAAGAAAACTCCTTTTCCACTTATTCATATGCTTTTCCATGTAAAATGTGCAAAACTTTTTTAAACCAATGCGACTTTCTCACATTTTCACAGAGTTATCCACATGTTTTTGCGGTTTCCACATGCTTTTATTCACAATGCTCATGTTTACATAATTCTGTCCACAGTAAGCTTTTTTCTTTACATTATTTTGTATCGAATATGTAAACAAACTGTAAAAATGTCCGAAAATGCCGATTTACCATGCTTTTCGCGCCTTTTGGCAAAAGATGCGCACTTGAGAGCGCTTGCAAAACATGTTATAATATATTTGGAGATTTTTACACAAAAGTATATTACATAAAGGGATTTGATAAATATGAAAAAATTGCTTAAAAATAAAACTTTGCGCGGATTTATGATAGGATTTATGGTGTGCGCAATTCTCTGCACAGGCGGCGTTTATGCAGATGACATATACGAAAACATAAGCGTCATTTTAGGGAAGATGAATATATATCTGGGCGACACACCGATCGATATTGACAACCTCGTTTATAATGGCAGAACGTACGTACCGCTGCGTGACTTTTCTTCCTATATGAATAAAGTTGTTACATATGATGAGGCAACACAAAGCGTAATAATAAGAGAAAAAGGTGAAGCGCAGGCAATGAGCAAAGAAGTCGCATTTCTTGTAAACGGTCGCCCTGTACGCGTTGACTTCTTTTCACAGATGATTAACTGGTACAAATTAAACGCCGGCGGATTTATCCCGACAGGCGATGGATACAACGACTTTAAAGACTTTGTGCGCGGCGAGGTCGTTGCGATGGAAATTACAAATCAATATGCGCAAGAGCTTGGTGTAACGCTTTTTGCAGATGAGCTTAAACAAATCGACCAGACCGCACAGACTTATGCCGAAAAATACGGCGGTATGGATGCATTTAAGCAGCTGCTTTTACAAAATGGTGTTTCGTACGATGTTTATTATGAAATACAAAAGAATTACGCACTTCGCAGCAAGCTTGCCGATATTATGACAGATGAGATTACCGTATATGACCTTATAGATTACTACCATGAAAATATAGAAGTATACAAGGTCGAGAAAGTGAAGGCAAAGCACATTTTCCTGTCAATGACAGACGATTCGGGCTATCTTCTTTCAAACAATCTTCGCGCTCAAAAGGAAAACAAGCTGCAGGGGATATATAACAAAATTAAAAATGGCGAAGCTGATTTTGATGAGATGATGTTTCTTTATTCCGAAGATGCCGGACTTAAGGCTTATCCCGACGGATATGTGTTTGGGCGCGGAGAGATGGTAACGGCAGTTGAAAATATGGCGTTTTCTATGGAAAAAGGCGAGATGAGCGAGGTTTTCGAAAGTGAACTCGGATACCACATCTTATATGTAGAAGACCGTCTTATAACATATGAAGATTTTGAAAAGGTGAGAGAAAGCATCTTCAACTCTCTTCGAAACGAGGCATACTACAAGGTAGTCGAGCCAAGAATTTCAAGAGCATATGTATATATAAATCACGATGTATATAATAATATATGATCTTAAGGAGGCTTTTTAATGGTTAATATCGGAAACGATTGGGATGCGCTTTTGCGCGGCGAATTTGACAAACCATACTATAAAGCCCTGCGCGCATTTCTCGCAAACGAATACAAGAGCGCCACAGTATATCCCGATATGTACTCAATATTTAACGCATTAAAATATACTGCATATAAAGATGTGCGCGTCGTAATTCTTGGTCAGGACCCATACCATGGCGAAAAACAGGCTCACGGCCTTGCTTTTTCAGTCCAAAAAGGAATCGCCACGCCGAAAAGCCTTGTTAACATATATAAAGAGCTTTGTGATGACTGCGGCTGCTATGTGCCAAATAACGGCTATCTCAAAAAGTGGGCAGATCAGGGCGTGCTTCTTTTAAATACAGCTCTCACCGTGAGAGCAGGCATGCCAAACTCTCACAAGGATAAAGGCTGGGAGTATTTTACCGATAAAATAATCTCTCTTCTTAATGAGCGTAGTGACGGCATAATCTTTTTATTATGGGGTGCAAACGCTAAAAGCAAAATGTCGCTTATAACCGCTCCGCAGCACCATATTCTCACTGCGCCGCACCCATCTCCGCTCTCTGCTTCGCGCGGATTTTTCGGTTGCCGACATTTTTCATGCACAAACGAAATTTTACTTAAAATAGGTAAAGAGCCAATTGACTGGCAAATCGAGAATATATAGCTTCAAATTTATCGACAAAATGTGCAAAAACCATTGACTTTTAGCATAAAACGATATATATTTGTATCTGTACACTTTATTATTATATTATATGAAAATAAATCGACTTTGCGCGATATGATAGGGGATCGATAAATGTCCAAACAGATTATACGTCTTGATAACGTATCAAAAAGCTTTGACAGCACTGAAGTGCTCAGAAATTTAAATCTTTCTATAGACCGACACACGTTCGTTACGTTGCTCGGCCCGTCGGGCTGTGGCAAAACGACGACACTGCGCATTATTGGTGGCTTTGAAAAGCCTTCGTGCGGCAACGTGTATTATGATGAAACCGATATTACAAATTTACCGCCGTATAAGCGTAAACTCAATACGGTTTTTCAAAAGTACGCACTTTTTCCGCATATGGACGTATATGAAAACATCGCGTTTGGACTTCGTCTGAAAAAGACGCCTTCTTCACAAATCGATGAAAAAGTAAAAAATATGCTTCGCATGGTCAATCTTGACGGCTTTGAAAAAAGAAATGTCGATTCACTCTCCGGCGGCCAGCAGCAGCGTGTTGCAATCGCACGCGCTCTTGTAAATGAACCGGAAGTTCTTTTGCTTGACGAACCGCTTGGCGCGCTTGACTTAAAGCTTCGAAAAGATATGCAAATTGAGCTTAAAAATATTCAGCAGGCTTTAGGTATTACATTTGTATATGTTACACATGACCAGGAAGAAGCTCTCACAATGTCTGACACTATCGTCGTAATGCATAACGGCGTAGTTTTGCAGCAGGGCACTCCGCAAGATATATATAACGAGCCGCAAAATGCTTTTGTTGCTGATTTTATCGGCGAATCAAACATTATAGACGGCATTATGCACGAAGATAAGCTCGTAAGCTTCTGCGGACGCAAGTTTGAATGTGTTGATACAGGCTTTTTGCCCGACGAAAAAGTAGACGTCGTAATAAGACCGGAAGATCTAAAGGTTGTCGATGCAAAAGACGGCCTTCTTTGCGGCGTTGTTAAGTCATGTATATTTAAAGGCGTTCATTACGAAATGTGCGTGAGCGCAAACGATTTCGACTTTTTGGTA
The DNA here is from genome assembly GCA_045541115.1 of Candidatus Aphodoplasma sp. Classification (GTDB taxonomy): domain Bacteria; phylum Bacillota; class Clostridia; order UBA1381; family UMGS1253; genus Aphodoplasma. Next base: position 22,789 of record JAZQIM010000005.1, on the reverse strand, counting down.
CACTCGACTCTTGCAAGTGAGCCGGGCTCTATGGTAGGACTTAATGTTGTTCCGTTTGATATACACATTATGCATAAGGAGGAAGCCTGATGAAAAAAACATTGGCCGCCTATCCTTATCTTGTGTGGGCAGTTATTTTTATAGTTGTGCCGCTTTTGCTTGTGGCATATTATGGATTTACGGTGGAAGCACCGGACGGCTCTGTCAGCTTTTCACTTGATAATTTTTATAAATTCTTTTCGTCGCCCATTTTCTTGGCGGCTTTTTGGCGTTCAATATGGATGGCGGCGATCTCTACTGTTATATGCCTTTTAATAGGCTATCCCGTAGCATATTTTCTTTCAGGCACTATATTTAAAAACAAAAGCTTTCTAATTTTGCTATTGGTCGTTCCAATGTGGATGAGCCTTCTTTTGCGCACATACGCATGGCTTATTTTGCTTGATAACGGCGGCCTTATTAACACACTGCTTCGCGCTCTCGGTTTTGAAACCGTTGAGTTTTTGTATCATGAATATTCAATCGTATTTGGTATGGTATATAACTTTCTGCCATTTATGATTCTTCCTATACATTCCGTTCTTATAAAAATGGATAATTCGCTCATTGAAGCGGCAAGCGACCTCGGCGCAAGCAAAAGCAAGGTGTTCTTTAAAGTTACTTTCCCCTTGTCTTTGCCGGGCGTAATTTCAGGAATAACAATGGTATTTATGCCTGCCGTTACAACGTTTGCAATCTCTGATATATTAAGTGGACGCACAATACAGCTTATGGGTAACATAATTGAGGACCAGTTTTTACGAAGCGATAACTGGCATTTTGGCTCGACTATGTCAATCGTTTTGATGCTTCTTATAATTATTTCAATGATAATTTCATCGAAATACGAAAAAGAAAATGAGGGAGGCGGATTGTTTTGAGCAAAGCTTTAAAAAAATTATACGTCTTTCTTGTGTTCGTTTTTATGTATGCGCCGATTGTCGTTATGATCGTTTATTCTTTTAACGATTCACGCTCAAGCGCAGCAACGTGGCGCGGTTTTACATTTGACTGGTATGTAAAAATGCTTAGCGACTCACAAATGATGAAGGCTCTTCAGACAACGCTCATTATTGCGCTTTTTTCATCTGTTATTGCAACAATTGTCGGCACTCTTGCTGCAATCGGAATACACAATATGGGCCGCCGCACAAAAAGCCTTGTCATGAACATAACGTATGTGCCGGTACTTAGCCCTGATATTGTAATCGGTATATCGCTTATGTTGCTTTTTGTTTTTTTGCGCGTTCCGCTTGGACGCTATTCTCTGCTTTTGGCGCATATTACCTTCAATATCCCGTACGTTATAATTTCCGTTTTACCAAAGCTTAACCAGCTTAATAAAAATATGTATGAAGCGGCACTTGACCTTGGCTCGTCGCCGATGTATGCGTATAGAAAAGTAATTTTGCCCGAAATTATGCCGGGTATTGTGACAGGATTTTTGCTTGCGCTTACGCTTTCAATCGACGATTTTATTGTAAGCTTCTTTACTTCGGGCGCAGGCGCAACAAACCTTTCAATTTATATCTATTCTGCCGTAAGCAAGAAGTATAATCCGTCTATTAATGCGCTTTCTACTATAATGTTTATGGTGATATTCCTTATGCTTGTGCTTATAAACAGCCGCTCAAGCAAAAAAGAGAAAAAGAAGACAGACTATTAATGGGCACGGCGACTGCCTTGCCTTTAATAAATACATTATTATAAAGAAAGAAGGAGAGAATTTAAAATTGAAAAAATTATTTAAGAGTGTAGCAGTTATTTTGTGTGTGGCTCTTGTTGCCACTTTGTCTTTGTCGGGATGTTCTTCCGAGAAAAAGACAACAATTCGCGTTTACAATTGGGGCGAATATATCGCTGACGGCGTATTGGAGCAGTTTGAAGAAGAAACCGGCATCCGCGTTGAATATGATACATTTAACGATAATGAAAGCCTTTATGCAAAGGTTAAAAATGCTGGTTCTGATTCGTATGACATAATCGTTCCGTCAGACTATATGATTAAGAAGATGATTGACGAGGACATGCTCGCACAAATTAACTATGATAATATACCAAACATAGTAAATCTTGACCCGCAATACCAAAACCTTTCATATGACCCACAAAGTGCATACAGCGTTGCTTATCTTACCGATATGGTGGGAATACTTTATAACATTGACGAGACAGGCAGAGAGATTACAAGCTTAAAAGACCTTTTTGATCCTGCATTTGCACGTAAGGTATGTATGCTCGATTCAATCCGCGACACAATCGGTCTTACATTAAAATCTCTCGGATATTCAATGAACGATACCGATCCCGAACACGTTGCGCAGGCACGCGATATGCTTCTTGCGCAAAAGCCAAACGTTCTTGCATATGGAACAGATGAACTTGCACCGAAGGTTATGAGCGGTGCTGCTGCAATGGCTATGGTATATCTCGGCGAGGGAATGACGGCGCTTGAAGAACAGCCTGAAAATATGAGATTTGCCATTCCTTCAGAAGGCACAAACCGCGCTGTTGATGCGTTTGTAATTCTTAAGACGAGCAAAAACAAGGAAGCTGCTGAAAAGTTTATCAACTTTATGCTTCGTCCTGATATTGCATTAAAAAACAGCGTTGAAACAGGTTATTCTACCCCGAATCGTGCGGCAAAAGAGCTTTTAGACGATGAAATTAAAAATGACCCCAACCGTTATCCCCCAGCAAGCGTACTCGAAAAATGTGAAATTTACGAAACACTTCCGGCTGACAATACATCGTTTATCGATGCATGGAATATGGTTAAGGCAAAATAAGAATTTCGGAGAACCTTGTTGTATTCACAATAAAATAAAAACAGCGGCAGAGTGCTTACTCTGCCGTTTTTATTTTCTCACATATCTTTATAATTTGTCCCGATGCTAAAACTACAAAAAGAGGTATCATAAAATAATTATATCTGTTTTGTGACTCTATTATTGAATAGATCAAAAAATACCCCAGCATTGTTATCAGAATAAGTGCTTCTTTTTTTGTTTTTGTAAACATAAACATTATAACCTTTACTAAGCAAAACAAAAGTATAATAAGCATCGGCGCATTTACAAGCGCTCTATACCACTTTTGCATAGTTACAGGCGTATTTTTGTCTATGCACCATGGATAGTCATATGTGCCATATTGGCGCATTATTTTTTTACAAACAAGCGATATAAGTCCACTCTTATCGCTCGTTCTTTGTTTGATTAGCTCGTCTAACCATTTCTCATCATTTACGTAATTAAAATCATCTTCATTCCATCGCCCCTCGCTTTTCATGTTTAACCCCGTAACAATCTTATATTTATAATTGCCCTGTGTTATTTTGTTTTTTGCAAGTCCGCTATTAACCATAAATAAGCTGATAATGTTTAGCGACACAAAATATACTGCTAAAAAGATTGTACCGTAAAGTATAAGCCTTTTTGTGCTTATCTCATTTGAAAAATACTTATATATAAAATAACAGATTACCGCAATTACATACACAATCATTTCAGGGCGTATTATTTGCGAAATCACGGCCGACAAAGCGCAAAACACGACATTTATTTCTTTTTTTTGCAACGGTTTTGCTACAAGAAAATAAATTGACAGTAAAAAGAAAAACATCGCCATATGCTGATTTGTCAATAGCGCTGAGCACATTAGCTCTATCGGCAATATACTCATTATAATTCCTGCAAGTATAGCGCATCTCTTCCCATACAAAAATCTCGCAATCTCACCGCTTACAATACAGCTTGCTGCGCTAAAAATACTGAAAATAATTTGTATCGCATAATACCCTTCACCAAACGCACGAATTGCACACATCTCAATAAATATAAACGGTATATGCTGCGGCCACGTTTCGTAATAATAACTACACTGATTTTGCAAAATCTGCCGAAAATTTAGCGCATTTGCCTTCGAAAGTATAGTCGCCGCCTCATATGTGTCTTCAAAATCACTTGCAGGCACAATCGGCCAGACACAAAGCATTGTCATGCGAAGTATAAATGCAAGTAAAAATATAATTAAAAGCCATACTCTGTAATTGCTCCTACAACATCTTAAAATATATGCGATGGCTGATATTACTATAAAAAATATAGCGGCAGCTAAACAATAGCTTTCACTCATACCATAAAATATGTTTCCTATAAGCGCAAGCATTATAAAAACACTTGCAAGACTGCCAATAATAATCCGCAAAAACTTTTCAATACCCCCGTTATTATCCTTAAACCTTCTCATATTACGTCCCCCTTTAAGAGCAGGAACATTTTACCATATATTTCCAGTTAGAGCAAGCTTTTTACATATATTTCCAATTAAATTTTATATTGTTTCACGTGAAACATCTGTTGTCCAATTTATAGCAACTTTTTGTGTTTCACGTGAAACATTTATCGTTTTGCTCTTTACTATTGAAAAAAACTGTGTTAAAATATAAATTAAGCAAAGATGAAAGGACTGAAATTTAATGGGTAAGATAATTGCAGTCGCAAACCAAAAGGGCGGTGTAGGAAAAACAACAACGTCTCTGAACCTTGCGGCAGCGCTTGCGTTTAGAGGAAAGCGTGTACTGCTTGTAGATACAGACCCGCAGGGAAATGCCACAAGCGGGATTGGTGTAAACCGCGACAATCTTGAAAACTCTATATATGACTGCCTGATAAACGATGTGCCGGCAAGCAAAGCAATTGCACCAACATCACAGGAAAGACTTGATTGTCTGCCATCAAATATTGAGCTTGCGGGTGCCGAAATTGAGCTTGTAGGTGCAAACAACAGGGAAATGCGATTAAAACAATGTCTGGCAGAAATAAAAGACAAGTACGATTTTATTATGATTGATTGTCCCCCATCGCTCGGACTTATTACGCTAAACGCATTTTGCTGCGCAGATTCGATACTTATTCCTGTACAATGCGAATATTATGCGCTTGAGGGCCTTTCACAGCTTACAAAAACAGTTAAAACGGTTAAAAAAATCTTTAATCCGGCACTTTCAATAGAAGGAATTGTTGCAACGATGTTTGATTCTCGTACAAATCTCGCAATTCAGGTTTTAGACGAGCTTAAAAAGTTCTTTAAAGATAAGCTTTACGCAACAGCAATTCCAAGAAATGTACGTTTAAGCGAAGCGCCAAGCTTTGGCGAGTCAATTCTTACATACGATATTACATCAAAGGGTGCAGATGCATATATTGCGCTTGCAAACGAAGTAATTGCGGCAAATAAATAATACGGGGGAATATAAATGGCAAAAAGAGGTTTGGGAAAAGGCATTGGCGCGTTATTTGGCAGCGAAATGACCGAAAATGTAGCCATAGAGCGCGACATTAACCTTATAAATGACGTTTCGGGCGAAAATGTTACGCAGATAAAGCTATCGCGAATTGAGCCAAACAAGGAACAGCCGCGCAAGGTTTTTGATGAAGAAAAGCTTGAAACGCTTGCAGAATCAATAAAAAAGCACGGTGTTATACAACCTATAATAGTAAAAGATATGGATAACGGCTTTTATCAGATTGTAGCAGGCGAAAGGCGTTGGCGCGCAAGCCGTATGGCAGGTTTAAAGGAAATTCCGGCAATAATTCGTAGCTACGACGAGCTTACAACTATGCAGGTAGCGCTTATTGAAAATTTGCAGCGCGAAAACCTTAATCCAATAGAAGAAGCGCTTAGCTACAAGGCTTTGCTTGACGATTTTTCTCTTACGCAGGAGCAGGTCTCAGAACAAGTAGGGAAAAGCCGTTCTGCCGTTGCAAACTCAATAAGATTGCTCACGCTGCCGGAAAAAGTGCGCGAGATGCTTGAAAACGGCGTTTTATCAAGCGGTCATGCACGTGCGATACTTGCTGTAAACAGTGAAGCGGACAAGCTTTTACTTGCAGAAAAGATTGTAGAAGCAGGTCTTAGCGTGCGTCAGGCAGAACAACTTGCAAAATCGCTTAATAAGCCAAAAAAAGAAAGCAAAAAATCGCAGATGACACAATTTGATATTGCTCTTGGTGAAATTCAACAACGTATGAGCGACATTCTTGGAACAAAAGTAAAGATTTCTAACGGGGATAAAAAAGGAAAGATAGAAATTGAGTACTATTCTCAAAATGATCTTGAGCGTTTATTAAAAATCCTTGATATTTGAGAAAAATGGTAAAAGCTGTAAAATTTTAGTATATTTTGTGCAAAATCCGCCTTCGCACATTGAACGAAACCACATCCGCCTATATACAAGGTCTGTTCTGGCAAAACTTTTAATACAGGGCAATTTAGGGGCGATTTAGCGCACATGCACAAAACCGGGCAAAAAGGAGGTTGTGCTTATGTTTTCTACAACGCAGATAATAATGGAAGTATCCATTCTTGTCGCGGCAATATTGTTTGTGGCTATAAGTGTGTGCTTAATACTAAGCATGAAAAATAACATTCGGTTAAAACGCATCATGAGAAATTGTGATTCGGGAAAACTGGACGAAACGATAACTTTGTATTATAATAAGATAGATGAGCTTGCGCAGGAAATCGAAAAAAGAGAGGAACGGCTCGATACTCTTGAGAAGATGACAGCCGCAGGAATACAAAAATATGCAGTCGTTCATTACGACGCTTTCGATGATATCACAAACAACTTAAGTTTTTCTATCGCGATGCTTGACGAAAGCAACACAGGTTTTATTATTACATCTATTTATGGGCGCAACAATTCAAATCTTTACATAAAATCTGTCCTGAAGGGCAAAACAAATGCTACAATGTCAGACGAAGAAGTTGAAGCGTTTGAAAGAGCGCTCAAATCATATGATAACAAACTGAAATGAGGTTATAAAAAATGAAAAAATCAACAAAGTCACTATGGATTTATACTGCTATACTTTTTATAATTGCAATTGCGCTGATTTTGGCAACAACGCTTTTGCAGGCGCGCCTTATAAGCTCTGACGGCGATATACATGTGCTTGGCTCATTTTCAAAAAACGCTACACAAAACATTGCCCAGCTTACAGAAGAAAATGTCAGACTTACAAATGAATTAAACGCGTTAAAACAAGAGCATACTACACTTAAAACTGATTTTGAAAATGTAAGCAACGCTGCAGCTACAGAAAGTCGCCACAAGGAAATTATGCGTCAGATGTATAACGCATACAAAAACGACGACTACGATGCTCTTGAGTCAATCCTTAATATGATCGAAGAACAGGATCTTATAACAATAGAACAGGCCGATGCATTCATTCCGGACCTTTATAACCGAGCTAAAAGAACGCTTGAGTCCGTAGAGTAAATCACCGATTTTCACAGATAACATTATATATTTTACAAAGGGGATATAGAAATGATTGACATTAAATTGATCAGAACAAATCCTGATCTCGTAAAAGAAAACATCAAAAAGAAATTCCAGGACGAAAAACTCGTATTGGTTGACGAAGTTTTGGCGCTTGATGGCGAGTTTCGCGATGCCAAAACACGCTGCGACTACTTAAGAAGCCAAAGAAATTCTATAAGCAAACAAATCGGCGCTTTGATGGCACAGGGTAAAAAAGACGAAGCGGAAGAGACAAAAAAGCAAGTAACTTCTATGGCAGATGAGCTTGAAGCTTTAAATGTAAAGGTGGACGAGCTTGAGGCTAAAATCCGCGAAAAAATGCTTGTAATCCCAAATATTATTGACGACAGCGTTCCGCTCGGCAAAGATGACAGTGAAAACGTTGAGCTTGAGCGTTTTGGCGATGCAAGCGTTCCTTCTTTTGAAGTTCCGTATCACGTTGACATTATGGAAAGCCTTGACGGAATAGACCTTGACAGTGCGAGAAAAACAAGCGGAAACGGTTTTTACTACCTGAAAGGCGATATCGCACGTCTTCACTCTGCAATTTTGTCATATGCGCGCGACTTTATGATTGACCGCGGCTTTACGTACTACATCCCTCCATATATGATCAGAAGCGGCGTTGTTACAGGCGTTATGAGCTTTGCCGAAATGGAAAATATGATGTATAAAATTGAAGGCGAAGACCTTTACCTTATCGGCACAAGCGAACACTCTATGATCGGCAAATTTATTGATACAAGTCTTGATGAAGACGCTCTTCCGCAGGCACTTACAAGCTATTCGCCTTGCTTTAGAAAAGAAGTTGGCGCGCATGGCATTGAGGAGCGCGGCGTATATCGCATACACCAGTTCGAAAAGCAGGAAATGGTTGTCGTATGTAAGCCGGAAGACAGCGCAGCCTGGTTCGTAAAGCTATACAAAAACAGCGTCGATTTCTTCCGTTCACTCGACATTCCCGTACGCACAATCGAGTGCTGTTCGGGCGATCTGGCAGATTTGAAGGTTAAGAGCATCGATGTCGAGGCATGGTCGCCTCGCCAGCAAAAATATTTTGAAGTAGGCAGCTGTTCAAACCTTGGCGATGCACAGGCACGCCGCCTTGGAATCCGCATAAGAAACAAGGAAAAGGGCAACTATTTTGCTCACACACTAAACAACACCGTTGTTGCTCCGCCGCGTATGCTTATTGCTTTTCTTGAAAATAACCTGTGCGAAGATGGAAGCGTTTTAATTCCAAAAGCACTTCAGATGTATATGGGTGGCAAAGAAAAGCTCATACCCACAAAATAATAAAAAATTAAGCCCGGGCATTAAACAATGTCCGGGCATTTTATTTGTTTATTTGTATCTTTTGTATAGCTCTTCATATATGTCGTGCCAGTCAAGTCCACGCTCACAAAGCATTACAGACAAATGATACATAAGGTCTGCAACCTCATATTGAATTTCGTCCTTGCTTGCATTTTTTGCTCCGATAATAACTTCCGCCGTCTCTTCGCCGACTTTCTTTAATATCTTGTCAATTCCCTTGTCAAACAAGTAATTTGTATATGAGCCTTCCTTCGGGTTGTCACGTCTGTCTTCGATTACCTTGTAAACATCGGAGAAAATTCCGCAGTCAGCGCCATTTGCCGTTTCAACCTCCGAAAGCTCTCCATTTTCATCCGCCTTGCGATAGAAGCACGAGAAATTGTTCGTATGGCACGCCGGGCCATCAGGCTTTACCTTTAAAACGAGCGTATCGCCGTCACAATCAAGATATATCTGCTCAACATTCATAAAATGTCCCGAGTTTTCGCCTTTTACCCAAAGCTTTTGTCTGCTTCTCGAAAAAAACGTAGCCTTTTTTGTTTCAAGAGTCATTTTAAGCGACTCTTCGTTCATATAAGCAACCATAAGCACGCGATTCGTATCAATATCCTGTACAACCGCTGGCACAAGTCCCTTTTCATCAAATTTTACACTCTGTGATAAATTCACGTTTATTCGCCATCCTTTATATTGATTATAGATTTTTTGTTTTCTCTATCGCTTCTTTTAAGTTGACTCTCTCGGTGTATAAGGCTTTTCCGACAATCACACCGCCTACACCGCTTCCGTCAAGCGCCAAAATATCTTGCATGCTGCCTATTCCGCCCGATGCAATAACATCGATTTGCGGCACAGCCAGAGCCATCTCGCGCATAGCCGCGACATTTGAGCCGCCAAGCGTTCCGTCGGTTGCAATATCAGTATAGACAATCGTCTTTACGCCGATATCCTGCATATTTTTTGCAAACTCTACTGCGCTTATTTTGCTCACTTTTTCCCAGCCATGCGTCGCCGCATAACCGTCTTTTGCATCAATGCCTACAACGATGCTGTCCGCACCGAAGTTCTTTATCGCATTCTTTACAAAATCCGGATCATTTACCGCTACAGTACCAAGTATAACACGTTTTACGCCCCATGACAAGCGTTTTTCTATATCTTCAAGCGCTCTTACGCCGCCGCCTGTCTGTACGCTTACATTTACGCTATCACAAATGCTTTTAATCGCCTCTGCGCTCACGCTGTCGCCGGCAAGTGCACCGTCAAGGTCAACGACATGTATAAACTCGGCTCCAAGCGACTCCCACTTTTTAGCCATTTGCGCCGGATTATCGCCATAGACCGTCACATCATCAAATTTTCCTTTAAAAAGTCTTACACATTTACCGTCCTTTATATCAATTGCCGGATAAATTCTCATGATAAACTGTCCTCCGTATCCATTACAGCCTTCATTTTTGACACAATATCAAGTATTCGCTCGCGCTCCATCTTCATGCTTACTCTGTTTACAACAAAGCGCGCCGATATGTCGCATATTGTTTCAAGCACACAAAGCCCGTTTTCTTCAAGCGTCTTTCCCGATTCAACGATATCAACTATTACTTCGGAAAGCCCCACAAGCGGCGCAAGCTCAACTGAGCCATGCAGTTTTATTATTTCAACAGTACGTCCTTTTTCTCTGAAAAAATAGTTTTGGGCAATGTTTGTAAACTTCGATGCCACGCGAAGATTGTTTGCCTCGGAAAGCTTATCTTTCATGCTTTCAGGTCCGCATACGCACATACGGCAATTTCCTACTCCGAGGTTTATCATCTCATAAAGATTTCTTCCTTCTTCAAGAAGCGTATCCTTGCCGACAATTCCTATGTCTGCTGCGCCATATTCAACATATGTCGGTACGTCAGATGCTTTTACCAAGATAAATTTGACCTTGTTTTTTTCGTCTGTAAATATAAGCTTACGGCTTTTTTTCTTCATTTCAGAGCAGTCAAGCCCTATCTGCATAAACAAATCCATCGAAATCTCCGCAAGTCTTCCTTTTGCAAGAGCTATTGTAAGATATTTCACAGCGCCAAGACCTCCTTTGCCTTTTCGATATCATCTGCTTTAAGCGTTTTTACTTCTCCGTTTGATGAATATATTTCAATTTTTTTCTCATCGGTTGCCAAAATCACATATTTGATGCCGCGTTGCTGCGCAAACAAGAGCGCATCCTTCACATTTGCCGACTCATAATAATTTTCTATACAAATGCCGCCTGCGCGAAGCTTGTTTGCCGCGTTTAGCGCCTGCGCAAAGCAGTCCTTCATAATTATAAGGGCATCGGTCTTGCTCTTTTCGATTTGCTTATCCTGTCTTATAAGCGCCGACACAACACGGTTTACGCTTATTGAAATGCCAACGGCGCTCATATCCTTGCCGAAGTTTCCAATCAAAGAATCGTATCTTCCGCCGCCACATACAGCAAAACCTACGTCATAAGTAAAGCCTTTAAAAATTACGCCCGTATAGTAATCGATGCTTTGAAGCATTCCCAAATCGAGCGACACATACTTTTCAAGTCCGCACTCACAAATTATTTTATACACATTTTTTAAGTTTTCAAGCGCCTTTCTTGAGCGCTCGTTAAGCATTGGCGAATTTGCCTGTTCAAGCACCTCTGAACCGCCGAAAAGATACGGCATACGGCAAAGTAAATCCTTAATTTGCTCATCGGCTTTATATGCGCTAAGCACCTGCGATATTGAAAACGAGTCTTTAAAGTCAATCATCGTGCGCATTTTTTCAAAGTCCTCATCGTCGAGTCCAATCTGCTCTGCAAGACCCTTAAAAAACTCAACCTGTCCGATGTCTATCTGAAATTCATCAAGCCCCGATGCAAGAAGCGCATTTATTGTAACGATAATCGCCTCTGCGTCCGCCTCACACGAGCCATCGCCTATAAGCTCAATGCCTGCTTGCGTAAATTCTGAGCTAAGCGATGACGATGAGCCGTCATATCTAAATGCATCGGCAACATAGCAAAGCCTTGCCGGGAGTGGCGCGTTGTACTTTGTTCCCATTACACGTGCAATAGATGTTGTAATATCGCCACGAAGCGCAAGTGTACGTCCCTGTGCATCGAAAAACTTATAGAGCTTTTGCGCAGATACATCTCCTGTGCTGTCAGAATATATGTCAATATACTCGAAGGCAGGCGTCTGAATCGTTTTGTATCCATAAGATGCAAAACAGCGCGCAATTTTGTCTTCCACGCCCTTTTTTGCCGCACATTCGTCGGGCAAAAAGTCCATAACTCCTTCCGGTGTATGATATTTTAAATTAAGCATTGTATCACTTCCTAAATCAGTTTACGGCTTTATTTCGCTAAATCAATAAAGATATTATATAACCACTTTTACCCTTTGTCAATACATCTTAATAAAATTTTATACTAAATATGGCGTTTTTGCAAATAAAGTTTGTAAAAATGTATTTATAATGATATACTATTATAAACAAAATTTTTTATGGGGGTAGTTTAATATGGACGATAAATCATTATTTGAATCCTTATCATATTCGCCAAAGCACGCAAACGAAATCCTTTGTGATTCGTTTAAAGACGAGGTTTTTGGCTACTGCGAAGGATATAAAGACTTTTTAACGCTTGCAAAAACCGAGAGGGAAGCATGCGAGCTATCAAAGAAAATTGCCGAAGAAAACGGCTTTGTCGCTCTTGAGGATAAAAAGGAGCTGCGAAGCGGCGATAAGGTTTATATCACAAATAACAAAAAGGCAATTTTGCTTGCAGTAATTGGCTCTGAAGATATTGAAAACGGCGTAAATCTCGTCGGCTCACACATTGACTCACCACGCTTCGATTTAAAATCACGACCGCTCTTTGAGGACGAAAATATGGCGTGGTTTAAAACGCAGTATTACGGCGGAATTAAAAAATACCACTGGCTGACACTTCCGCTCGCAATGCACGGCACAATATGCAAAACGGACGGCACATGCATCGATATTTGCATAGGCGAAAACGAAAACGACCCCGTATTTGCAATCACAGACCTTTTGCCGCACCTTTCGCAAGAGCAGATGCAAAAACAGCTCGCAAAAGCTTTTGACGCCGACAACTTCCATATCTTAATCGGCTCTATGGCAAAAGGCGATGACGAAATAAAGGAAAAAGTAAAATTCAATGTGCTTTCCATATTAAACGAGAAATATGGCATAACAGAGCAGGATTTTACAAGCGCAGAAATTGAGTTTGTTCCATCAGGTAAAGCACGCGACATAGGCTTTGACCGCGGATTTGTAGGCTCATACGGCCAGGACGACCGCGTTTGTGCATACGCTTCTTTAAAGGCTATTATCGATGCTTTCTCATGTGCAAACCCGAAAAAAACAGCTATGTGCATGCTTGTTGACAAGGAAGAAATCGGCTCAATGGGCCAGACAGGCATGAAGTCACGTTTCTTTGAGCTTGCTCTGGGCGAGATTATAACAAAAATAAAAGGAAGCTGCGATGCTTACGTTTTAAACAAGATTTTATCGTCGAGCGACTGCTTATCGGCCGATGTCGGCGCTGCATATGACCCGCAATATCCATCGGTATATGACAAGAAAAACGCTGCTTTTGCAGGCTGTGGCGTATTTATTTCCAAATACACAGGCGGCCGTGGAAAATCGGATTCAAGCGATGCAAATGCAGAATTTGTTGCGCGCATAAGAAAAATATTAAACGATAACGATATTTTATGGCAGATAGGAGAGCTTGGCAAGGTAGACGTTGGTGGCGGCGGTACAATCGCACAATACGTCGCAAATCTCGGTCTTAACGTTCTTGATTGCGGTACGCCGATTCTATGTATGCATGCACCGTTTGAGCTTGCACACAAATCCGACTGCTATATGACTTATAAAACGTATAAGGCATTTTTCGAGGCATAATTTCACAAATACCCAAAAGAGAGGCAGATTTTGCCTCTCTTTTATAAATAAATTTGTTTTTCTGTTTACTTTTGCTTTTTGAATTGTTAAAATATATATATAACATATTTTGAGTGGAGGTTTTTCTATGAAAGTAAAAAAAGCAGTTATCCCTGCAGCAGGTCTTGGCACAAGATTTTTGCCCGCAACAAAAGCGATGCCAAAGGAAATGCTTCCCATAGTCGATACGCCGACAATACAGTATATCATTGATGAAGCCGTAAAAAGCGGAATTGAAGATATAATAATCATAACAGGCCGCACAAAGCGTGCAATTGAGGATCATTTTGACAAGGCGTACGAGCTTGAAACAGAGCTTGAAAAGAGCGGAAAACAAGAGCTTATAAAAATCGTTCAGGACATCTCAAACATGGCAAACATTCACTATGTGCGCCAGAAGGAAGCAAAAGGTCTTGGACATGCTATTTACTGCGCAAAAACATTTGTCGGAAATGAGCCTTTTGCAGTTTTGCTCGGCGATGACATCGTAAAATCGGATACGCCATGTCTTAAGCAGATGATAGATGTATATGACAAATACCAGTCGAGTATCTTAGGCGTGCAGACTGTTTCGCCCGACGATATCTCGAAATACGGCGCTGTTGCAGGCACAAGCATCGGCGAACGCTTATATAAAGTTTCAGATTTAGTTGAAAAGCCGAAAAAAGAAGAAGCGCCTTCAAATGTCGCTATTCTCGGACGATATATCATTTCCCCGAAAATATTTGAGTGCATCGAAAAAACAGGTGCAGGTGCAGGCGGCGAAATTCAGCTCACAGATGCCCTTCGTCTCCTCGCAAAACACGAAGATATTTATGCATACGATTTTATCGGCCGCAGATACGATGTCGGAAACAGGATGGGCTTTTTGGAGGCTACGGTGGAGTTCGCTCTATCGCGCGATGACCTTAAAGATGAGTTTAAGGAATATCTTAAAAAAATCGTTAAATAAAACACCTGAGTCGGAGGAAAAATAAATGTCAGATACGATTTTAAGAGGCGTCAGCACAGACGGTAAAATAAGAATATTTGCTGCAGACACAACTAATCTTGTGAGCCGCGCGCAACAAATTCACAAAAGCTTTCCGATTGCAACGGCAGCACTCGGCAGACTTCTTAGCGCAGCAAGCATTATGGGCGCTATGCTAAAAGGCGAAAACGATACAATCACGCTTCGCATAAAAGGTGATGGTCCGCTTGGAGGCGTGATTGCAGTAGGAAATTCTAAAGCACAGGTAAAAGGCTATAGCATTAACCCAACCGTTATACTCCCTGACAAAACGCCAGGCAAGCTAAACGTCGGCGGTGCAGTTGGCCAGGGCTCGCTTTCAGTTATATGTGACCTTGGACTTAAAGAGCCATATGTGGCGCAAATTGAGCTTGTATCGGGCGAAATTGCAGAGGATATAACAGCATATTACGCAATATCCGAGCAAATACCAAGCGCAATTGCACTTGGCGTTCTCGTTGACACAGATGGAAGCGTCATTAAGGCAGGCGGCTTCTTTTTGCAGCTCATGCCAGAAGCAACAGATGAAGATGCGCAAAAGCTCGAAAAAATAATTGCTTCCTTGCCACCTATTACAACGATGTTAAATGACAATATGACATGTGAAGATATAATTTTTAAAGCCACAGAAGGCTTTGATATGATAATATATAACAATGCTATCACACCCGAATATAACTGCGACTGCTGCCGAGAGCGTGTGGAAAGAGCACTTATAAGCATGGGTGCAGAGGAGATGCAAAAGCTTATCGACGAGCAGGGAAGTGCAAATCTGACGTGTCAGTTCTGCGATAAGGTATACGATTTTAATAAAGACGAACTGTGCAATCTCTTAAAATCATGTAAATAATTGATTTATTTTTGTTTTTAAGCGATATATTGCGAAAAAGTTTGTAAGATAGCGAAAAAGTGTGATATTTTTAAAAACTTTGAAAATTTGCGCATATTTAACGGAATTTAGCCAAAAATAAATTTGACACAGGGGTAGCTTTTCTGTATAATAGTCTATGTCGCTCGCGGGCAAGCCGCTTTGCGACAATTGTGGGAGTTTAGCTCAGCTGGGAGAGCATCTGCCTTACAAGCAGAGGGTCACAGGTTCGAGCCCTGTAACTCCCACCAATTTGGCCCGGTAGTTCAGTTGGTTAGAACGCCAGCCTGTCACGCTGGAGGTCGAGGGTTCGAGCCCCTTCCGGGTCGCCATCTTTTTTTATAAAAGAAAAGTGCGTTTGGTGTTTTGTGACACAAATGCCTCTGTAGCTCAGTCGGTAGAGCAGGGGACTGAAAATCCCCGTGTCGGTGGTTCGATTCCGCCCGGAGGCACCATTTATGCGGGAGTGGCTCAGTGGTAGAGCGTCACCTTGCCAAGGTGAACGTCGCGAGTTCGAATCTCGTCTTCCGCTCCATCGTCAAATAAAAGGCGCATAATTTTGTATTTTGCGCCTTTTATTTAAAAAATAATCAAATTTGTGTTTGCTGCATATAATATAATGCATGGCAAAAAACATGGCACCATAGCCAAGTGGTAAGGCAGAGGTCTGCAACACCTTCATCCCCGGTTCAAATCCGGGTGGTGCCTCCAATATGGCCCGTTGGTCAAGCGGTTAAGACACCGCCCTTTCACGGCGGTAACACGAGTTCGATTCTCGTACGGGTCACCATATGTTTTTCAAGCCGCTGTCAACACGTTTGACAGCGCTTGGTATTTCGGGCCTTTAGCTCAGTTGGTTAGAGCAACCGGCTCATAACCGGTCGGTCCGGGGTTCGAGTCCCTGAAGGCCCACCAAAACAAAAAAATCCTGTCGAAAGATAGGATTTTTTTGTTTTGTATTATTCATTTTTCATTATTCAATATTCATCATTCATTAAGTTCGACAGGATTTTTTAATGAATAATGAATGATGAAGTCGCTCCCCTGATGAATAATTAATAATTATGGTAGCTTTGCTTGCGCAAAGCTTATTTTTTTCTTGCAATTTATTTCTTAGTGTGTTATACTATATTTACCACATAAATCTTAATATTTGACATTTCTCATATAAGTGTGTATTTTTTTACTTTTTGGTAAAAATGCATGCTCTATTTTCGCATACTTGTATGAGATGTCGAGATTTGTGTGGTAACAATCGGAGTTATGCATTTTTCGTGCGTGGCTTCGGCTGCGCACTTTTTAATTTACAGAGATTTGAAAGGAGTTAATGTATCTCTAAAAAGGTGCAAAACAAGAAATTATATTATGCACTAAAAAAATTATTGTAAAACGAAAGGGAGAAAATTTATGTATATTGTATTGATGTTAATTATATTTGTTTTTATTATATTAGCGGGTGTAAAGAATAAAAAAGACGAGGAAAATAAAATAAATAATTTAGCACTTGAACCAAACGAAAAAATTTTGTTTGAAGCAAAGAAAAATCAAGCTATTAAAGGAGTTTCTGCGGCTTATGTGATACCAGGAATGATAATGACTTTTTTAGGATTCGCAGCATTTTTTGAGAGTGGTGTTGCTCAATTATATTCAAATCTTTCTGAAAACGTAATTTATTTGTTAAGATGCTGTACATTTTTGGGAATCGGATTAATTATAAACGCATGTTGTATATATATCCCCATTGATAAGCAATCAAAATTTGATATTCTTGTAGTGACGGATAAAAGAATTTTTTATAATAAAACGTCAGAGAATTTGCCGCTCAAAGAATTATTGCCAAGCGCGATTAAAAACGTTTTTAGCAAAAAAAATAATAATTCGAATTCAAAGGCATTAATTATAGAAACCGAAAATGAAATTATAACTTTCCCAGGCTTTGAGGACGTTGACAATTTGTGTCAGATATTAAATTCAGTTATTAAAGCTAACAACTCTGTCATCTAAACTGTTCGGCTCTTTTAGAAAATCCTCGTATGATAATACGGGGATTTTTTTAATAAAAAATTTGAAAACACAAAATTTTTATGCTATACTATCCACATGCAGTATGTAGGAGGATATAAAAAATGGATGAGTTTATTTTTGCACTAAATATAATCGGCACAATTGCCTTTGCCGCATCGGGAGCAATCCTTGCAACCGAGAAGAGAATGGATATTTTCGGCGTTATCGTACTTGGAATAATAACATCGGTCGGCGGTGGATTTATACGAGATATAACTTTGGGGAGCTTTCCTCCCGAAACATTTAAAAATCCGGTTTTTGCGCTCGTTGCAACGATTGTTTCAACAATCATTTTTATCCCGTACATACGCGAAAAACTCACTAAAAACAAAAAAGTGTATGATGTTGTCATTTTTATAATGGACTCAATTGGACTTGGTGTTTTTACCGCACTGAGCGTCACATACTGTATGCGTGCAGGCCATGGCGGCATGTTTCTCAATTTGTTTGTCGGCGTTATAACAGGCGTTGGCGGCGGCGTAATCCGCGATTTGCTCGCATGCGAAATGCCGTGTATCTTCAAAAAACATATTTATGCATGTGCATCTGCTGCAGGCGCTCTCGTTACATATTTTCTCTATAATATATCGGGCGTATGGATCGCGACACTTACCGGCATATTATGCGTATTCATCATACGTTGTTTTTCAGCATATTTTCGCTGGAATCTTCCATTAGCATAAAAAAGCAAGGGCAGAGTTTTCTGCCCTTTTATTATAGATAAAAATCGTGATTTTTTATTGTTGTATAGTAGCGTCTGTTATTTGATATCCAGTTACTCGATGCAATTCTCGGATTAAAGAAGTATAAGCTTTCTCCTACGAGGTTTTCGCCGCGGAGCGCTCTTTTTGCGCATATTATGCTTTCATCTGACGGGTTATTATAGATTCTGCCGTTTATAACAGGCTCAAACTGCACCCCGAATCTCATATCGAATATTACATTATAGATTGTATTCGGGAACTTGCCGCTTTTTACTCTGTTTAAAACAACATTTCCTACGGCCACTTTTCCTTCCGACGGCTCGCCTGAGCTTTCTGCCTGTATAATTCTTGCAAGCCAGAACACCTCGTCATTTGTATATGTTCTGTCTATCATATGCTCTGCGACTTGTTGTCCTTCTTTAGTTATCAGAACATTATAATATTTCTCGTCCCAGCCAACCTGCGCACCAAAGCTCTCGGAAACAAATCTTACCGGCACAAAAAGTCTTCCGCCTACTGTTTTTGCCTCACCGCTAAGTATATGTTTTTTACCATTTACATACGCGTCATTTCTGTTTTCGTACAGAACAATCGTATCTACGCCTTTTTTAATCGTAGCGCAAGCCGTATCAGGATCCCACTCAATCGAATCTGCTCCAAGCGCATCACTTACAAAACGTATCGGCACAAATGTCGACTCATTTTCAATAAATGCCGCAGCGTCAGTTTTTATATATACTCCATTTACTAAAATGTCAACCGGGATATCTCTTTCGGGCGTTTTGTATGTGTATGCGTGTGCATTTACAGAACACATAATCATGATGCATAAAAATAGTATAATTTTTTTCATCATACTCCCTCCTTACCTCAAAAAACAGGTGCATTTTTTGTAGCACTTATGTTTATACTAACACATTATGTAAACTTTCGCAACAAAAATTTTATTCCTATAGAGTAAAAAATAACAAAAATTCAAATAAAACTACAATTTTTCTTGCAACTTTTATTTAAATTTGGTACAATATTATCATAGGAGTTTATTCTTTGAAAGAATGAAAAACGGAGGTAATATTATGGATAGACTCGTGCTTATAGTTGATGACGAAAGACCTATTGTCGACATATTAAAATACAATCTTGAGAAAGACGGATACAATACTATCGAGGCATATGACGGTGCGCAGGCTGTAGAGCTTGCTTTGTCGCAAAACCCCGACATCATTCTTCTTGACGTAATGCTTCCCAAAATGGACGGTTTTGAGGTTTGTCGCAAAGTTCGTGAGAAAAAACCTTCTGTCCCGATTTTGATGCTTACTGCGCGCGAAGAAGAAGTTGATAAGGTTTTGGGCCTTGAGCTTGGCGCCGATGACTACATCACAAAACCATTTTCTGTTCGCGAACTTATGGCAAGAATCAAAGCAAATCTCAGACGCTCAAATACAGAGCAGCCCGAAGTGAGCGCCGAGACAACAAACGTAGTAAATGCCGGCAGAATAATCATAAATCTCGATCGCTACGAAGTAAGTCGCGACGGCGTTGTTGTTGACCTTACGCTTCGTGAGTTTGAGCTTTTGAAATTCCTTGCAGTACAGCCCGACAAAGTGTTTACCCGTGAAATGCTTTTAGAGAAGGTGTGGGGCTATGAATATTACGGCGACGTAAGAACTGTTGACGTTACAATAAGACGTCTTCGTGAGAAGATAGAAGATGACCCAAGCCTTCCGAACTTTATTGTCACAAAGCGCGGTGTTGGATACTGCTTTAACAAGGACAATATAAAATAATTTGTGCTTTCGGGGCGGCCATATGGTCGCCCGTATTTATTTATACTATAAATCTGTATGGTGAAAGATATGTTTAAGAGCTTACAATGGAAAATCGTAATAATGTTTGTGCTCCTTGTCTTGTCTGTCATGATTATTGCAGGCACAGTCCTTATCACAGAAGTAGGGGAGTTTTATTCACAGCGCTTTTCAAACGAAATGGACGTCGTTTTTTCTGATGCACAAATATCAAAACAGCTTACCGACGCTGCAGCAAAAACAAACTCTCTTTCAAAAATTACAGAAATAATCAATACATATTCCGATGCGGGCAGACTCGGCATAAACCAGAACAGAAACTACTATATTTTAGATTCAAAAACAGCGGAGTATCTCGATGGCTCCGACCCACAGACAGGCGATTTGTTTGAAAAAACACCAAATATAATTGCCGCGATGAATGGTGCGCCTGGAAACAGCATGAATAGTCAAAGCAGCTTTATGGACTATGCATACCCTGTAATTCATGATTCCACAGTTAAATATATTATCTATATCAAAGACAACAAAGACGAAGTGGCAAGCGTTATTGAAAGCATATTTCTTATAATAATTCAGGCGCTCGGATTAGGCGTTTTCATATCACTCATTCTCGGTTATTTTCTCTCAAAAAATATTACAAAACCGATTGTTACATTAACAAAAAGAGCCGAAAAGCTCGCGCGATTTGAAGAGCCCGAAAGCTATCTTAATGCAAAAAAATCAGACGATGAAATCGGAATTTTGTCTGATACATTTAACTTTATGTCAAGAGAGCTTTTTAAAACGCTCGGACAAATGGAGAGCGAAAAAACAAAACTCGAAACAATTCTTGTAAATCTTACTGACGGTGTTATTGCGTTTGATTCGAACGGAAAAATTATTCACATAAACCCTGCAGCAAAAAGAATGCTCTCAATTTACAGAGAAGATATCGTTGAGTTTAACCAGCTCTTTGCCGATATCGGTGCAAAAATAAATTTAGGCGATATATTATATCTTGAAAAGAACAAAACTTTTGAAAGAAGAATTGCTTTAAGCGGTCAGATTTTAAGGGCATTTTTTGCCGCGTTTATGTCGGTCAAAGACAAAGAAACAGGCAAAATTGGCGGCGTTGTCGTTGCGATTCAGGATATTACAAAACAGCAAAAGCTTGATAATTCCCGCCGTGAATTTGTTGCAAACGTTTCTCACGAAATACGTACGCCTCTTACAACAATAAAATCTTATACCGAAACACTTCTTGAAACAACAGATAAAAAAGGTATGGAGCATCGCTTCTTAGAGGTTATAAATTCTGAAGTTGACCGAATGACAAGAATCGTAAAAGACCTTCTGACGCTTTCTCGTCTTGACCACAGCAAAGATACTCTTAAAAAAGACGTTATTGATATAAGACACCTTGTAAGCAGCGTTGTTGAAAAGCTCTCTATTACGGCAAAAGATCACAAACATACACTCACGTGCTCTTTTACAACGGAAATTCCGCCCTATAAGGGAGATGCAGACAAACTCGAACAAGTACTCACAAATCTCATTTCAAACTCAATTAAATATACTCATGACGGCGGACATATTGAAGTTTTTGCAGGAAAGATATATAACGAAATATATATAAAAGTCAAAGACAACGGTATCGGTATCCCGAAAGCCGATGTAAAAAGAATTTTTGAAAGATTTTATAGAGTCGATAAGGCAAGAACGAGAAAAATGGGCGGTACGGGTCTTGGTCTTGCAATTGCAAAGGAAATTGTTGAGGCACACGGCGGAAAAATATCGATACAATCTGATGCCGGAGCAGGCTGCGAAGTCATGATAACACTTCCTATAAGAGCGAAAAAAAATTAAAGGGGCATTTTTGTTAATGAAAAAGATTTTAAGAAATCCTGATATAACAAAAGAAAAGATTTTAAGTGCAAGCGAAAAATGTTTTTCCGAAAAAGGTTTTTACGGCGCACGCGTAGATGAGATTGCATCAATTTCCGGCGTAAACAAACGTATGATTTACGCATATTTTGGAAACAAAGAAGATTTATATAAAGCTGTAATTAAAAATGTGTATGATAAAATGGGCGAATTTGAAATATCATACATTGATGAAGACGCCGGATGTATCGAAGCAATCAAAAAAATTATTTATTCAAACTTTATGTTTTTATATAACAACCCGACATTTGTAAAAATAATGATGTGGGAAAATCTAAACGAAGCCGTTTTTGCAAAGAGTATGTCACTTGGCAAAATCAAAAAACCTGTTTATGACAAAATCCGAAAAATACTTTTGCGCGGTATTGAAGAAAACGTTTTCAGAGAGGATATTGATATAGAAAGTGTCATATTTGACACAATTGCTTTTTGTTTTTCTTATTTTTCGAACAGATTTACTCTTTCGGAAATATTTAATACTAATTTTTATGAAGAAGAATTGCTCAATAAAAGAATTGAGCACATTTGTGATTGTATTTTGTCGTATCTTTTAAAATAGTTTTTTATTTTGTTTAATAATTATTTTTTATTTGTTCACACCAGCGTCACAATTACGTTTTATAATAAAAAATGTAATAAGTCTTCTTCATATATTTTCCCCTTAAACAGTAAAGACGCTGATTGTGAAAAATCGCGTCTTTATTGTTTTTTTCTATTATAATTTTTTTAATAATATTATTT
>JAZQIM010000004.1:0-2157 GCA_045541115.1 Candidatus Aphodoplasma sp. | reverse complement strand
GCGACATCATGATTAACAGTAAATATTGACTTATGCTTCCACTCGTGTTATAATATGAAAAAGTCATCGGAGGACAGTACACCGTAGTGTAGGGGATCGTAAGCATCTGCTTGCAGGCCGCCTGTCAGATAAGATGTCGAGTGAGCTCGGTTACGCTTTTTAGCGTTGCCGGGCTTTTTTGTTTTTTGGAGGTTATTTATGGATTCAAGAATTTTTGAAACGCTACCACCATCGAAATTATTTTTTCGCTGTGCGGTACCTTCTATGATCACAATGGCATTTGGTGCACTCTATCAAATCGCTGATGGGTTGTTTGTAGGTCGCTTTATCGGCGGCGACGCCCTTGCTGCGGTTAATCTGATTATGCCTATTATTATGATTGTTTTCGGCTTTGCCAACCTGATTGCAACCGGAGCATCAGTGCGTATTGCCGTGCTGCTCGGCGAGAAAAAACAAGAAGAAGCATCAAAAGTTTTCACTTTTACGCTCAAAGTTATTTTCTTGATTTCATGTTTGCTCGGTGTTTTAGGTCTTGCATTTACCGACAGTTTTGTGCGTTTCTTAGCTCCCGGCGCTACAGAACTGTCAATCGAATATGGCATCACCTATACCCGTATCTATGCCGGTTTCGCACCGCTTATGCTCATATACCATGCAACGGATAACTATCTTCGTGTTTGCGGCAAGGAAAACCTTTCTATGTGGCTGAGCATTTTAACGCAAGGGATGAATATTGTTCTTGATGTAATACTGATTGTCTTCCTCGGTCAAGGAGTTTGGGCGGCTGCATTTACAAGTTGCCTTGCAATGGCTCTCGGCTCAGTTATCACTCTTTTTATGTTCCGAAAAAAGCGTATGGATTTGTATTACGTCAAAGGTAATATTAAAAAATCGGTTTTCTTTCGCATTCTTGTCAACGGCTCCAGCGAATTTTTCAATAGTATATCTATGTCAATAATGTCTATCGTGTTTAACTTCTTCTTGTTAAAATACGGCGGAACAACTGCTGTTGCGGCATTCTCAGTTATTATGTATGTAGACAGTATTGTAGGAATGCTTGTATTCGGTATGGCTGATTCTTTGCAACCTGCTATAAGTTATTGCTATGGCGCAGGGCTCATAGATAAAGTAAAAGCAATACTCAGGCATGTTATTTTAGGAGCAATCGTGCTGTCAGTCGCATCTTTACTGTTTATGTTCTTTGCAGGTCCGTATGTAGCACCGCTCTTTATAAAACCTGAAGATACCGAACTATTGACTGTAAGCATTACCGCAATGAAATTGTTTGCGCTTTCCTATATTACCGGCTGGGTGGATATGTGCCTTTCCTCTTATTTTACTGCACTCGAGAAACCAGTGCGCTCAATGTTTACATCATTTTTTGGTACACTTGTCTTTCCTATAGCAGCACTGTTTATTATGACGCCTTTTTTAAAGCTGAACGGAGTTTGGCTTAGCTCGCTCGCATCCTGCTCTGCGAGTGCAGTATTTACCATGATTTTATATCTGACGTTAAAAGTAACGCCCACTAAAAATACTGATAACTCTGTCGTCACAAACAAAAAATCCGACCACTAATGTGATCGGATTTTGGCTCCCCGAGCTTAGCTCGAACCAGCGAAGTAAAAGCACCTCACAAACATGTAGGGCGGGGGCTTGCTCCCGCCACAACTGCGACATCATGTATCAACATAGCGTCGCTATGCGACGCATTGCGAGTTTGTCTTTGACGTGTGAAACACGTCAATTTCGCAAAGCGAAACCGCCAAACATCGTGTCATATCCTCGCTACGCTCGGAGATTTCTGCATCCTAGATGGCGCTGGGTTGACCAAGTAAAAAGAGCAAAACAAAAAGCAGGTCGATTGACCTGCTTTTGTTTTGGCTCCCCCTGCTGGACGCTCGCAGCGTCTTGCAAGCAAGCCGCGCAGAGTTTCGCTATGCGAAACTCGTCGAACCTGTGCTATACGAGAAACAAAAAAAGAAAACGGAGCGCTACCAGCGCTCCGCTTCTTTTTTTGGCTCCCCCTGCTGGGCTCGAACCAGCGACATCATGTGATCAACAAAGTCACCGTAAACGGTGACTTGACGAGTTTGCCTCGATGCGTGAAACGCATCGGTTTTAATAAAACACGGCAAACGTCGTGTCATGCCGCCT
>JAZQIM010000003.1:0-125219 GCA_045541115.1 Candidatus Aphodoplasma sp. | reverse complement strand
AAGCCTTGGCTCAGATGCATTCTTCCCATTCGGCGATAATATAGAACGTGCCGCTAAAAGTGGTGTAAGCTATATCGCAGAGCCGGGCGGAAGTATCCGTGATGACAACGTTATAGAAACTTGTAACAATAAAGGCATTGCAATGGCATTTACAAAAATGAGATTATTCCATCACTAATTTATAAATATATAAGGATGTGAAAACATGAAGATATTGATTGTTGGCGGTGGCGGACGCGAACATACGATTGCATGGAAACTTTCGCAATCACCGCTTGTTGATAAGCTTTATGCCGCACCGGGTAACGGCGGCATATCGCAAATAGCGACATGTGTGCCGATTTCGGCTACCGATATAGACGGCGTTGTTAAATTCGTAAGCGAAAACGATATAGACCTAACTTTTGTAGCGCCTGATGATCCGCTTGTGCTTGGTATGGTGGATGCATTGGAAGCAAAAGGTTTTAAGGCTTTTGGACCGCGCAAAAATGCAGCTATAATTGAAGGCAGCAAGGTTTTCTCAAAACAGCTTATGAAAAAATACAATATTCCTACAGCGGAATATGAAGTCTTTGAAAACAGCGCAGATGCACTTGGATATATTAAGGGAAGAAAATGTCCTATTGTTATAAAGGCTGAAGGACTTGCTCTCGGAAAAGGTGTAATCATAGCTCAAACAGAGCAAGAAGCATCGGAGGCTATCTTATCAATGATGGAAGATAAGCAGTTTGGCGATGCGGGAAGTCGTATTGTAATCGAAGAGTTCTTAACGGGCCCTGAAATATCTGTGCTCGCATTTACAGATGGTAAAACAATTAAACCTATGGTGTCTGCACAAGACCATAAACGTGCATATGACGGCGATAAAGGCTTGAATACGGGTGGCATGGGTACTTTTTCGCCAAGTCGCATATACACAGATGAGCTTGCCCAGATATGCATGAAAGAAGTATTTATACCCACTGTTGATGCAATGAATAAAGAGGGAAGAACATTTAAGGGCGTACTGTATTTTGGGCTAATGCTTACGCAAGACGGCATTAAGGTAATAGAGTATAATTGTCGTTTCGGCGATCCTGAAACACAGGTTGTTTTACCAAGACTTAAGTCAGACCTTGCGGAAATTTTACTGGCAATTATTGACGAAAAACTCGATGAAATTGAGATTGAGTGGTATGATAATGCTGCGGTATGTGTTGTAATGGCATCGGGTGGCTATCCGCAAAAATATGAAAAAGGCTATGAAATATTTGGCATTGATGAGGCATGCAAAAAAGATAATATTTGTGTGTTTCATGCCGGCACAAAAGAAGAAAATGGTAAATTTTTAACATCGGGCGGTCGAGTTTTAGGTGTTTGTGCAACGGCAGATACGCTTGATGAGGCGATAAAGGAATCGTATGAGGCTGTATCAAAGATCAGCTTTAAAGATGCCCATTACAGAAAAGATATAGGAATAAAATAAATTACCAAACACATAATAGACAGGTGGTAAGCGATTGCCACTTGTCTATTTTATAGTATATTTTACATCCAAACATTATTTGTCCATATATTTACAAAAAAGTTTAAAAAAATATTAAAATTTGCTTGACAATATAATTTTTTTGTAGTATACTAATTTTCGTCGTGAAAAACGGTAAATGAGCATGTGACATATATGGCGGTGTAGCTCAGTTGGCTAGAGCAAACGGTTCATACCCGTTAGGTCGGTGGTTCAAGTCCACTCGCCGCTACCACATGGCCCATTGGTCAAGCGGTTAAGACGTCGGCCTCTCACGCCGGAATCAAGGGTTCGATTCCCTTATGGGTCACCATGTTATATGGGAGTTTAGCTCAGCTGGGAGAGCATCTGCCTTACAAGCAGAGGGTCACAGGTTCGAGCCCTGTAACTCCCACCAAAATCGACATCATTTTAAAAGAGTGATGTCGATTTTTTGTTTTTAGCATATTTACAGTTTATAATAATTGTAAGCTATGAATAATAAATAAGAAAATGACATATTAAATTAAAAGCAATAGTCGATTAGGATAAAGAATATATTATAAAACAATTAATAATTTAACTTTTGAAAGGAAGATTTATTATGGAAAGAGTATTAAATTTTTCAGCGGGCCCGTCTGTACTTCCGCTTCCGGTATTAGAAAGAGCACAAACTGAACTTATATCTTATGGCAATTCAGGAATGTCAGTAATGGAAATGAGTCATCGTTCATCAGATTACAAAAAAATTATTGATGGATGCGAGGCTCTTCTTCGCGAAATTCTTTTAATTCCCGATAATTATAAAGTTTTGTTTCTTCAGGGAGGAGCTTCAAGCCAATTTGCTATGGTGCCTTTAAATCTTTACAGCAAAAATAAAAAAGCTGATTTTATATTGACAGGTTTATGGTCAAAGAAGGCACAGAAAGAAGCAGCAAGATATGGCGAAGCTAGAATTATTGCTTCGTCTGAGGATAAAACATTTAATTATATTCCCAAAATCGATAAGACTATGTTTAGTAGCGATGCTGATTTTGTACACATTACTCATAATAACACCATTTACGGAACAAAGTTTGAAGGCCCTCTTGACACAGGCGACATCCCTTTAGTTGCGGATATGAGTTCGAGCATCCTTTCAGAACCTGTTGATGTTTCAAGATATGGAATAATCTATGCGGGCGCACAAAAAAACATGGGTCCTGCAGGTTTAACCGTTGTTATTATACGTGAAGATCTTATCGGAAATGCAATGGATATTTGTCCTACAATGTTTAATTATGTAACACATTCCGAAAATGGATCGATGTTTAATACTCCGCCTACTTATGCTATTTATATTTGCAAACTCGTTTGTGAGTGGCTTAAGAAAATTGGCGGTATTGAGGCGATGTATAAAACAAATTTAAAAAAAGCCGAAATTCTTTATTCATATCTTGACGAAAGTGAAATGTTTAACGCAACCGTTACAAATCCCAAGCATCGTTCGCTAATGAATATTCCTTTTGTAACAGGTAATGAGCAAACAGATGCAAAATTTATTAAAGAATCAACTGACGCAGGATTTGTAAATCTAAAAGGACATAGAACCGTAGGTGGTATGAGAGCAAGCATTTATAATGCGATGCCTATAGAGGGTGTTGAATCACTTGTTGAGTTTATGAGAAAATTCGAAGCAGAAAACAAGTAATTATATTCTGAGAGAATAACAAATATAATAATGCATTTGGTTTTGATTCCAAAATGCGAATGGAGGAAAAATGACATGTATGAAGTGTTAACTTTAAACAAGATTGCAAAATGTGGCCTTGATAATTTAGATAAAAATTTATTCTCATTAACCGATGAAATAAATAATCCCGATGCAATAATACTAAGAAGTTTTAAAATGCATGATATGGAGCTTTTCGATAATCTTAAATGTATAGCAAGGGCCGGCGCAGGTGTAAATAATATTCCAATCGAAAAATGTAGTGAAAAAGGTATTGTTGTATTCAATACCCCCGGAGCAAATGCAAATGCAGTTGCAGAACTTACAGTTGCAGGACTTATGCTTGCCTCTAGAAAAATCGCAGAAGCTATTATATGGACGAACAAATTAAAAGAGGAAGCAGATAATGTTGAATCGCTTGTCGAAAAGGGTAAAAGTGCTTTTGCAGGACCTGAAATATATGGAAAGAAGCTCGGTGTTATCGGCCTTGGGGCAATTGGTGCTAAGGTTGCAAATCTTGGCGTAGCACTCGGCATGGAAGTTATGGGATACGATCCATACATTTCTGTTGAATCTGCATGGGGGATTTCTTCAAATGTTAAAAAGTGTGCTGATTTAAAAATTCTCTGCGCAAATTGTGACTATATATCCATACATCTTCCGCTAAACGATGCAACTCGCGGCATAGTAAATGATGAGATTTTTGAGTGTATGGAAAAGGGTACACGACTGCTAAACTTTTCGAGAGGTGAGCTCGTCGACACCGAAGCTCTAAAAAAAGCTATTGAAAATAGTACAATTGTAAGCTATGTGGTTGATTTTCCGTCACAAGAAACACTAAAGATGAAAAATGTCGTAAACATTCCTCATCTTGGTGCTTCAACTCCTGAGTCGGAAGACAATTGTGCTGTCATGGCGGTAAAAGAACTTTCAGAATTTATGAAATACGGTAATATAAAAAACTCTGTTAATTTCCCCGACATTGAACTTCCGATGGAAACAAAATACAGAGTTACAATAGCACATAAAAATATTCCGAATATGCTAACAAAATTTTCCGCGATATTTGCAAACAATAATATAAATATTGTTAATTTGCTTAATAAGAGCAAAAAGGATAATGCCTACACTATTATTGATGCAGATACTATTCCTGAAGGTCTTTCAAAAGAAATCGAAATTATAGATGGGGTATATAAAGTAAGAATTATTGAGGCATAATATAGGTGAATTGGTTTTAAATATACCTCGATGGGCGATAGACACCAGATTTTCTTGACTAATACTTAAGTATTATGTTATACTATACATGGAAGTTTTGATAATATTAGTATCCTATAACAAATATTTTTTGGAGGTAGAGATTATGGGAATAGTTGTAACATTTCTTGTAGTTTTAATTCTGATTTTAATTCCATGTATCAAAATTGTTCCTCAAGCTCATGAATATGTTATTGAATTTTTAGGAAAATATAAGACAACATGGTCCGCGGGAATCCATATTAAAATACCATTTTTAGAAAGAATTTCAAAAAGGGTTACGCTTCAGGAACAAGTGCTTGATTCGCCGCCACAACCTGTAATTACAAAAGATAACGTTACGATGCAAATAGATACCGTAATATATTATGCAATATATGATGCAAAACTCTATGCATATGGTGCAGTTAATCCCATTTCTGCTTTATCAAATTTAGCGGCGACAACATTAAGAAATATTGTTGGTGAATTAGAACTTGACGGCACGCTTACATCGAGAGATACAATCAACGGAAAAATGACTGCAATATTAGATGAAGCGACGGATAAATGGGGAATTAAGGTAAGCAGAGTGGAATTAAAAAACATCATTCCACCGGCAGAAATCCAAAACGCGATGGAAAAGCAGATGAAGGCAGAACGTGACAGAAGAGAAACGATGCTTCAGGCAGAAGGTCACAAAGCGGCGGCTATAACGCGCGCAGAAGGAGATAAACAAGCAATGATACTCGCAGCTGAAGGCGAGAGAGATGCAAGGATTGCTCGTGCAGAAGGCGAAGCAAAAGCGATTTATTTATCAAAAAAAGCTGAAGCAGATGGTCTTATCGCACTTAAAGAAGCAGGTGTAGATACATCAGTTCTTGAACTAAAAAAATACGAAGCTTTAGTGGCTATGGCAGATGGAAAAGCTGCAAAAATTATTATTCCGACCGATGCAGTTGAAATGACAAAAAATAATGTTGTTTTTTCCGAAACAACAGGTTTAGGTGATAAAACTGACCCTGATACAAGCGCAAAAATTTCTAAAAAGAAATCTGATCCCTGCTGTGAATAATCAAATGAATTCATATAAACCGCAACAACATTGTTGCGGTTTATATTTTTGTATATATTTTAAAATAATATTGACAAATGCACTATAAAATGGTACAATATTAGTAACCGTATAGTTATCTTAGATAACAAAATTACATCATAAAAATGCGAAGGAGATGCATAATAATGTGGACTGAAGAAAAACTTAATTCAATTTTGACGACACCATCGGAAAAGCTTATAGAAGATATCAAAAAAATTAAAGGCGATATTATGGTACTTGGTGCAGGCGGAAAAATGGGCCCGACACTTTGTACTCTTGCTAAAAATGCATGTATTGCAGCAGGTGTGGATAAAAAAATCATTGCTGTTTCACGTTTTAGTGACCCGATTGCGACACAGCTTTTAAAAGATAATGGCGTTGAAACAATCTCATGCGATATGCTTGAGCCAAAAGCTCTTGATAAACTTCCTGATTGCGAAAATATCATTTATATGGCTGGACGTAAGTTCGGAACAGATGGCAGCGAATATTTAACATGGGCGATGAACTCATGGCTTCCGTCTCTTGTTGCTGAGCGCTTCAAGAAGTCAACTATTGTTGTATTTTCTTCGGGAAATATATATCCGTTTATGCCTATACATACAGGCGGTTGCACAGAGCAAATTAAGCCTTTACCGACAGGTGAGTATGCAATGAGCACTCTTGCAAGAGAGAGAATGTTTGAGTATGGTTCAAAAACATACGGAACAAAAGTGTTTGCATACAGACTCAACTACGCTGTTGATTTGCGTTATGGCGTTTTGTTTGATATAGCACAAAAAGTAGCAAGCAAAACTCCGATTTCATTATCAAACAGCTGCTTTAATTGCATATGGCAGGGAGATGCAAATGAAATCGCAATCCGCGGTTTATTGCATGCAGAGTCACCGTGCAATATTGTAAATGTTACAGGCCCTGAAATTGTTTCTACAAGAAAAACTGCTATGGAGTTTGGACGTTTATTTGATGTTGAGCCTATATTTACAGGTGAAGAGGAAAACACAGCTCTTATTGCTGATTCATCAAAATGTAATGAGCTTTTCGGCTATCCGACAGTATCAGTTCGTACGCTGATTGAGTGGCAGGCACAATGGATTAAAGATGGTGGCCGTTCGCTTGGAAAACCTACTCACTTTGAAGAGAAAAAGGGTAACTACTAATAATTAACGCAGTTATTGAAGGGAGAATGAAGTCACAATGAACAGACATGAGATAGCACTTAAAAATTTAGCTGCCGGAACAGTAATTCCTGCAACGCCTTTAGTACTAAACAATGACAGAAAGCTTGACGAAAGACGTGAGCGCGCACTTTTGCGTTATTATATGGATGCAGGAGTTGGCGGTTTGGCAGTTGCTGTACATACAACTCAATTCGAAATCCGTGACCCCGAAATTGGTCTTTTCAGACCTATTCTTGAAATTGCGGCTGACGAAATGGATAAGTTTGAAAAAAGAACAGGAAAAACTCTTGTAAGAGTTGCAGGTGTTTGCGGCAAAATTGAGCAGGCTGTTGAAGAAGCAAAGCTTTTAAAAGAACTTGGATATGATGCTGCATTACTTAGTCCCGGTGGCCTTAGCGATTACGACGAAGATATGATGATTAAGCGCACACAGGAAGTTGCAAAAATTATGCCTGTAATCGGATTTTATCTTCAGACATCTGTTGGTGGTAAAGTGTTTAGCTTTGATTATTGGAGAAGACTTTGCGAAATTGACAACGTTGTTGCAATAAAGAGTGCTCCGTTTAACAGATATCAGACACTTGATGTTGCACGTGCAGCAGCAATGAGCTCACGCAGCAATGAAATTACTCTTTACACAGGAAATGACGATAATATTGTTATAGATCTTCTTACAAAGTATAAATTTGAGATTGACGGCAAAACATATGAGAAACGTTTTGAAGGCGGCTTACTTGGACATTGGTGTGTATGGACAAAGAAAGTTGTTGAAATGTTTGAGAAAATCAAAGCTGAAAAAGATAAAGACTCGATCAGCATTGAAATGCTTACTTTAGCAAACCAGGTTACTGATGCAAATGCCGCGTTCTTTGACAGCGCAAATGGCTTTGCCGGATGTATCGCAGGTCTTCATTACATTCTCAAAAAGCAGGGCATTTATGAAAATATTCTATGCCTTAACCCGAACGAGACAGTTTCTCCGGGACAAATCGATGAAATTGAACGCGTATACAAGATGTATCCGCATTTGAGCGACGACGAATTTATACGTGAAAATCTTGATAAATGGTTGGATTAGTATGAATATATTTGATATAATCGGTCCGGTTATGATTGGTCCATCAAGCTCACATACTGCAGGCGCAGTAAAAATAGGAAATGCAGTGCACAATATTTTTGCAAAAAAAATTGATAAAGCCGTTATACACCTTTACAACTCTTTTTC
This sequence comes from Candidatus Aphodoplasma sp., assembly GCA_045541115.1. Lineage (GTDB taxonomy): Bacteria > Bacillota > Clostridia > UBA1381 > UMGS1253 > Aphodoplasma. The sequence goes on along the minus strand of JAZQIM010000003.1, from coordinate 117,281 downwards.
CGATACAGGAAAAGGCCATGGCACTGATACGGCTCTTATAGGCGGTTTGCTTGGATTCAGACCTGATGATGAGAGAATTGTAAATTCATATAAGATTGCCAAAGAACGCGGAATTGAAATTGATGTTGTATGGGAAAACGGTCTTAACGAAAAGTACGCTCCAAACACCGCCGTAGTTGAAGTTTGGGGAGAGGGCGAGAATGCATCAATTACAGCTGCATCTGTTGGCGGCGGACGTATTTCTGCGACGCAAATTGATGGATATGACACATACCTTACATGTGAGCACGATACTCTTATTACGATTCACAAAGATGTTGTGGGTGTAGTTGCAAAAGTTTCTTCGATATTTGCACAGTATGGTGTAAATATCGCATTCCTTAAGCTATACAGGAAGTTTAGCGGGGAAGAAATGATGGTTGTCGAAACAGACGATCCGATATGCGACGAAATTGTAAGTAAAGTTTTAGAAATCGAAGAGATTTATAAAGCATCGAGTGTTAAAAAAATAATTTAGGCGGTGAGTGCTGTTGGATATTCATAAAATATATGATGCAATCAGAGAAAACAATGATGACATATTTGCTGCAGCACTGATGCTTGAAAAAGAATATTCTCCGTTTTCGACAGATGAGTTAATCTATAACATGTCAAAAATGTGGAGCACTATGTGCGATTCAGCAAAAAAAGGTATATCTTCTCCTGTTATTTCAAACAGTAAAATGACAGGCGGAGAAGGATATAAATTATACACAAACGAGAGTGGTGAATATACTCACGCGGCCGCGATTGCCATGGGAGTTGCAAACGTTAACTCATCGATGGGAAAAATAGTTGCTGCTCCAACGGCAGGTTCATGCGGTATCTTGCCCGGTGTATTTCTAACACTAAAACAAAGACTTGGTTGCGATGATGAAAAAATAACAAAATCATTATTTGTCGCAGGGTTAGTTGGACGTTATATTGCTGAGCATGCATCTATAGCCGGCGCATGTCACGGATGCCAGGCAGAGTGTGGCTCTGCATCCGCAATGGCAGCGGCAGCAGGTGTATGGCTTTGCGGTGGAACGGCGAAACAGAGCTTTGATGCAGCAGCAATGGCACTGAAGGCTATAATGGGGCTTGTGTGCGACCCTGCAGCAGGACTTGTTGAAGTTCCGTGCGTAAAACGAAATGCATTTGGCGCAGTTCAAGCGCTTTTAGCGATCGATATGACTCTTGCCGGAATTGAAAGCGTAATACCGTTTGATGAAACGGTTATGGCGATGAAAGAAGTCGGCGAACTTATGAGCGAAAACCTTCGCGAAACTTCACGCGGGGGAATCGCGGTGACGAAAACGGCAAAAAGCTGGGAAAAGAAGCTTTTTGGTGAGAAGTAATTACAAAACATTAAAGATTCTGATTTTATAATCAGAATCTTTTTTTGTGTCATTTTTATATCATTTTTACATGAATGATTGAATTTTATTTTATTTTGTTATATAATAATTATAATTATATAAAATACAAGGAGCTGTTACATAAAATGGGCAATGCAAGAATATTTGACGGAGAATATCTCGGATTAAAAACTATTGAATTTGAGTGCGAAGGGTATACAGGTGCATTTACAATTGACGGCGCAAATCTTATTATGTTTAATTATCTGCCTAAAAATTTAAATCTTATGAACACTTCAAATGATATTGATGCATTGCAAAAATCCCGCATTTGTGGAATACCAATATTGTTTTTCCCAAACAGAGTTGATGGCGGAACATTTACTTTTGAAGGCAAAAAATATAATTTTCCGATTAACACTGATAATAATTTACATATACATGGTTTTCTTGATGGATGCACTAAATGGAACGTTGTAAAAAAAGATGTTACGGGCAATTTTATAAATATTACATTTGAATATTTTATCGATGAAACTAATGACATATATAAATATTTTGATTTTAAGGTTAAAATCACATATGAAAATATCATTACCTCAAACGGACTCTTTCAACGAATAACATTTGAAAATTTAAGTGACAAAAATATGCCATTCTGTTTTGGATATCATACAACATTTAATATACCGTTTAATGATTCACCAAGAGAAGCTTTTGTATTAAATGCAAACGTCAAAAACAGATATGAAGTTAATGAAAAGCTTTTGCCTACAGGAAATCTTTTATCGCTTGAGCAGTTTGAAATTGATATTGCCGGCGGAAAAGGCGCATATCTATATGAGCATTCACTTGACAATCTGTATCTTGCAGATAGTGATGTTTTAAACGCTGCTACAATAACAGACACAAAGACAAACACACAATTAGTCTATGAGTCGGATTCTACGTTTAAACACTGGATATTCTATAACGGTGATTATAATTCAAGCTTTTTATCTATTGAACCGCAGACATGTGCGACAAATGCGGTAAACTCTACAATGGATAGTGCAAATTTGCTTTATATAAAACCGGGTGAGGAGATCGGTCTTTCTACAAAAATTTATGTTAAAAACTGATATGCGGAGGAAATTTTGATGCTTACAGATATTCAGATAGCGCAACAAGCTACAATGCAGCCAATAAATCAAGTAGCAAAAAAAGCAGGCATTAAAGAAGATGAGCTTTATATGCATGGACCGTATAAGGCGAAAGTTAATGAAGAGCTTTTTGAGCGAGTAAAAAACAACAATGATGGGAAATTGATACTTGTCAGTGCAATAAATCCCACACCTGCAGGCGAAGGTAAAACAACGACCACAGTTGGTCTTGGTCAGGCGCTTTCAAAACTTGGAAAAAATGCAGTTATTGCATTAAGAGAGCCTTCGCTCGGCCCTGTTATGGGAGTAAAAGGAGGCGCTGCCGGTGGTGGTTACTCACAGGTTGTACCTATGGAAGATATAAATCTTCATTTTACCGGTGATATGCATGCAATTACAGCTGCAAACAATCTTCTTTCAGCCATGATAGACAATCACATTCATCAGGGAAATGAGCTTAATATTAACTCTCGCACAATAGTATGGAAGCGTGTGCTCGATATGAATGACAGAGCGCTTAGAAATATTGTTGTAGGGCTTGGCCCAAAGGCAAACGGATTTGTACGTGAAGACGGATTTATGATTACCGTTGCATCAGAAATTATGGCGATTCTTTGCCTTGCAAGCAATATTGACGATTTAAAAAACAGACTTGGCAAAATAATCGTTGCATATGATTATGATTCAAAACCTGTTACAGCTCGCGATTTAAAGGCAGATGGCGCTATGACATTGTTATTAAAAGACGCTATAATGCCAAATATCGTTCAGACGCTTGAAAACACACCATGTCTTATGCATGGCGGACCGTTTGCAAACATAGCACATGGATGTAACAGTGTGCGCGCGACTAAACTTGCATTAAAGCTATGTGATTATGTCGTTACAGAGGCAGGTTTCGGCGCAGATTTAGGCGCAGAAAAGTTTTTTGATATTAAGTGTCGCATGGCAGACTTAAAGCCTGATATGGCAGTTATCGTTGCTACTGTACGCGCGCTCAAATATAATGGCGGTGTATTAAAAGAAAATCTCAAAGAAGAGAGTATATCGGCACTCACAAAGGGTATGCCAAACTTAATAAAACATATTGAAAACATGAAAAAATTTGGTATGCCTGTGGTTGTGGCGCTAAATGTATTTGATACAGATACAGACGAAGAAATTCGCACAATAAAGGAGTTGTGCGAAAAATTAGATGTAAAATGTGCAATCAGCGAAGTCTTTGCAAAAGGCGGCGAAGGCGGAGTTGAGCTTGCAAACGCTGTACTTGATACTCTTGACACACAAAAATCTGAATTTAAGCCTATTTATGATGTTAACATGAGTATTGAAGATAAAATATTAACACTTGCTACTGAAATTTATGGTGCAAGCGGCATAGATTATAGCACGAAAGCTAAAAATCAGATTAAAATGCTTACAGCCCTTGGCTTTGCTAATCTTCCGATATGTGTTGCAAAAACACAATATTCGCTTTCGGATAATCCGAAACTTCTTGGCAGACCCGAAGGATTTAAAATTACAATTTCTGAAGTAAGAGTAAGTGCCGGCGCAGGCTTTGTTGTTGTGCAAACAGGCGACATTATGACTATGCCGGGTCTTCCCAAAAAGCCCTCGGCGGAAAATATTGATATATTAGATAACGGCGAAATAGTCGGCCTATTCTAAATGGAGAATATTATGAAGTATATTTCTAACAGCAGAGAAGAAACTGCAAAAATTGCATATGATTTTGCTAAAACATTAAAACGTGGAGATATTGTTTGTCTAAATGGCGATCTTGGCGCGGGCAAGACGGCTTTTGTGTCAGGAATTGCAAAAGCTTTAAATTACAACGGTTACACAAACAGCCCAACCTTCACGCTTATAAATGAATATTTAGCGGACATACCGTTATATCATTTTGATGTGTACAGGATTGATTTCTCTGACGAAATGTATGACATTGGTATTGATGATTATTTATTTGGTGAAGGAATTTGTCTGATCGAATGGTCGGATAAAATTAAAGATATACTTCCAAAAGAAACTATAAATGTAAACATAGTAAAAAACATAGAAATAGGCGACGAATACAGAGAAATATATATTGAAAAGAGGTAGATACAACTTGAATATATTAGCACTTGAAGCATCGTCCGGAGTTGCATCTGCTGCTCTTATATGTGATGATGTGCTCGTAGGTGAAATAATTATAAATCATAAAAAGACTCATTCGCAGACACTTATGCCTATCGTAAATCAACTTTTAAACTCAACAGAATTTTTAATTGACGATGTTGATGCATTCGCTATAACTGTTGGTCCGGGATCGTTTACAGGACTTAGAATTGGTCTTGCAACGGCAAAAGGGCTTGCGCATGCTTGCAAAAAACCACTTATTGGCGTATCAACACTCGAATCTATGGCGTACAATTTACCGCACTGCAGTGATTTGATAGTACCGATATTGGATGCGCGTCGCGACCAGGTATATGCCGCGATATATTATTGGGAGAATAATTGCCTTAAAATGCATACACAGCCATGTGCATTATCGGTAGATGAGCTAATTGATATCATAAAAAGGGAAGGACGCAAGGCTATATTTATAGGCGATGCGACTATACGCTTTGGAGATAAGCTTAAAAACGATCTTGATAATCTGTGCGAGTTTTCGTTTGCAAATTCAAATATGCAGCGTGCATCGTCAGTTGGTGTGCTTGCAAAAAAGAAGATAGAGGAAGGTTACGTATCATCGTATGAGGATATTTTACCTGTATATTTAAGAAAATCTCAGGCTGAGAGAGAATATGACGAAAAACAAAAGTAAATTTGGAGGTTATATATGAACAGAGCAGAAGCGAGATGCGAAGCATTTAAACTTGTATTTCAGATAACAGCGCATAAAGACTCATATCCTGATGTGGTTGATTATTTTAAGCAAGAAAATCAATCATTACTAAAGACAGACAAAAAACAATATAACTATATCGTATCAGTTGCTAATGGCGTCTATGAGAACAAGGAAACGATTGATAAAACAATTTCAGATAATCTTAAAGACGGATGGAAAATAGAGCGTATATCTAAGGTCAGCCTTGCAATTTTACGTCTTGCGCTATATGAAATTTTATATGTTGACGACATTCCCAACAAGGTATCTGTTAACGAGGCAATAGAACTTGCAAAGCTCTATGATACAGATGATGGCCCGGGATTTATAAATGGTGCACTGAGCGGCTTGTTAAAGTAAACTAAAATATATTTGATTTCAGAGGGAGTGGCTGATAGTGGAAGGAAAAATTTATACTGCTACCGTATCACAACTCAATAGATTTATAAAACAGGTCATTGATGGCGCACAAATTCTTAATAATATATGGATTAAGGGAGAAATCTCAAATTTTAAGCTTCATTATTCGGGACATTGTTATCTTACGCTAAAAGATGAAGGCTCGGTTTTAAAAGCAGTTATGTTCAAATCGAGTGCATCAAAACTTACATTTACACCTGAAAATGGCATGAAAGTACTTGCGCGTGGCAGGATATCTGTATACGAGCGTGATGGCTCATATCAGCTTTATATTGAAGAAATGCAACCTGATGGCGTTGGTTCTTTGCACATTGCCTATGAACAGCTCAAGGCAAAACTTGAAGAAGAAGGACTTTTTAATCCGGAGCATAAAAAGCCAATTCCAAAATACCCTTCAACAATAGGCGTAATTACAGCTACAACCGGTGCGGCAATAAGAGATATTTTAAATGTATTATCACGCAGATACCCATGTGCCAAGGTGCTTATATATCCATCGTTAGTCCAGGGCGACGGTGCATCAGACGGTATTTGCGAAGGAATAAGCTATTTTAACGAAACAAAATGTGTAGATGTAATAATTACCGGCAGAGGCGGTGGCTCGATAGAAGATTTGTGGGCATTTAATGAAGAAAAGACGGCTCGCGCTATTTTTAGTTCAGATATACCAATCATATCAGCCGTCGGTCATGAAACAGATTTTACAATTGCAGATTTTGTTGCAGATTTACGTGCTCCTACGCCATCTGCTGCTGCAGAGCTCGCAGTCCCGTCCGCAGATGAGCTTCGCGAAAAAATTTCGTCTGTAAAATCTCGCATTGTTTTTGCGATACTAAACAATATTAAACTTAAAAAAAGCATTGTAGAAAAGCTTATACCTAAAAATCCAAAGGCAAAACTTGCCGATACGAGAATTTATGTAGATGAACTTATAAAGCATCTTGAAAGAAATACAAAACTGATTGTTTCAAAGAAAAAAGATCATCTTATGTCATGCGTTGCAGCACTTGATGCTATGAGCCCTCTTGCTGTTTTAGGTAGGGGATATAGCATCGCAAGAAACGATGATAAAAGCGTGATTAAGAGCAAAAAAGATGCCATTAAAGAAAATGATTTTGAACTTGTACTTGTTGACGGAAGTGTAAAAGCTCGTTTTATATAAATTTTATATGAAAGGAATTATAATATGGCTACAAAAAAAGCAGAGAACGTAAGTCTCGAAAAAAACATATCTGAACTTGAAGAAATAGTAAAAACTCTTGAAAAAAATGACATCTCGCTTGACGATGCACTTAAACTTTTTGAGCGCGGAGTCGTTTTATCATCACAGTGTACAAAAATTCTTGATGAAGCAGAACAAAAAGTTAGTGTTATGTTGAAAAATGACGGTGAAATTTCAGAAAAAGATTTTTTAGCAGGAGATGAAGAATAAGATGACATTTCAAGCTGAATTTGAACAAAAAATATCTGAAGTTAACTCTTATTTAGATAAATATTTATCGCAAAAAGATATTGAAATAAAGTCAATACTTGATTCTATGCGCTATAGTGTTTTTGCAGGCGGCAAGCGTATACGTCCGGTTTTAATGATGGCCGCATATGAGCTTTTCGACGGTAACTCGAAAAAAATAATGCCTTTTGCGTGTGCGCTTGAAATGATACATACATACTCATTGATTCACGATGATTTACCGGCAATGGATAACTCCGATTTAAGACGCGGTCAAAAGACAAATCATATCGTATATGGCGAGGCACTTGCCGTTTTAGCAGGCGATGCTCTTCTAAATTATGCATTTGAAACGATGCTTACCGCTAAAGATATAGAGCCATCAAAAGTTTTAGAAGCGTCATTATACATCGCAAAATGTTCAGGTGTAAACGGCATGATAGGTGGCCAGGTCATTGATATAGAAAGTGAAGATAAGGTAATTGATAAGGATACTCTTTATGCACTTCACACAAAGAAAACAGCTGCATTAATCCGCGCTGCACTGATTTGTGGCGCAATATGCGCAGGTGCTGATGAAAACGATATAAAGAAACTCGAAGAATATGCTATAAATTTAGGTCTTGCTTTTCAAATCAAAGATGATATTTTAGACATTGAGGGCGATTCGAAAATTTTAGGAAAGCCTACAGGCGGCGATAAAGAACTAAACAAAAATACATATGTAACTCTGTATGGTCTGGATGAGGCAAAAGTTCTTTTAAACAAACATACAGAATCAGCAAAAAAATTACTTGCATCTTTTGGCGAGCGTGCGGAGTTTTTGCTGGGACTAACCGACTATTTGCTAAACAGAAATAACTAAGGAGTGCAGTGATATGAACTTTTTTAATGAGTTATATAATAATCAAACGCTGTGGGTATCAATTTTATCATGGTTTGTTGCACAGTTTATAAAAGTAATATCTGTATTATTAACAGAAAAACGTTTTGATTTTTCGCGTTTTATAGGATCGGGCGGAATGCCAAGTTCACATTCATCGTTTGTAACAGCGCTTTCAGTAATGATAGGCTTTGAATATGGTTTTGATAGCCCGTTGTTTGCTGTTTGTATTGTTTTTTCGTTTATAGTAATGTATGATGCATCAGGCGTAAGACGCGCTGCCGGAAAACAAGCATCGATTCTTAATCAGATTGTAGAGCATTGGGACGAAGGCGTAGAGATTCAGGGCGAACGTCTCAAAGAGCTTATAGGACACACTCCTTTTGAGGTGATTGCAGGCGCAGCATTGGGAATAATAATTGCTGTTGTCATGAAGACATTTGTCTTTTAATAAAATTTTTTAATGATTTTTCTTGAATTTTTGACATATTTATAGTATAATTTATTTATATTTTAGTAAGGAGGCGAAACTGTATGCCCAATTATCAGACAATGAAATTTGACAATATGGAAAATGAACGTACAAAAGAAGTGCAGGAAATTATATGCGCTGTATATAATGCGCTTAAAGTAAAGGGATATAATCCTGTAAGTCAGCTTGTGGGCTATATTCTCTCCGGTGACCCGACGTATATCACGAATTATAATAATGCCAGAAGTATTATTAACCGAGTTGAACGTGATGAACTTTTAGAAGAGCTTGTAAAAAAATATTTAAAAGAATTATAAACCATAGGGTATTCGCACTTAATAATGCGAATACCTTTTCTTATATAAAAAGTCCGCAGGAATTTCTAGGAGGGAACAAATTCCTGCGGAGTATTTCAACGGCCAAAAAAATTTTTTGACCGAAAACACCTTATTATTAGTATAATACTAATTTATGTCATCTTTAAATTTTTGTGAATATTAAAGAAAATTTACTATAATTATATTATGTAAACAATTGCATGAATTTTGTAAATATAGGAGGGGAGAGAATGCACTTTTTATCTATACCATACCTACCCACTCGAAAAGTTAAGTATGTAATTATTGATTACAGAACAGATAAAAAAATTATAAAATCGCTGGAAGAACAAGGATTAACTGTATTTTTTACAAAGAAAATTGACTCGTTATATGATGCAGTAAGCGGACATGCAGATATGGGCATTTGCCATCTTGGTGGGAGAAATTTTGTATGCGAACCTTCTGTATATGACTATTATGCATCTACATTGCGTCTTCCGGGCATAAATTTAATAAAAGGATCGTCAGCAATTACTAGTACATATCCATATGATATTGCATATAATGTAGCGCGAGTTTCAAATTTTGCTTTTCATAAGATTAAATATACAGATAATGAAATATTAGATAATTTAAAGAATGTGTCGTTCGTTAATGTTTCACAGGGTTATAGTAAATGCAGCGTCTGTGTAGTGTCAAAAAACGCTATTATAACTGATGATGAATCAATACATAATAAAGCAGTCGAAAACGACATCGACGTTCTTCTTGTATCTAAAGGTCAGATATCTCTGCCCGGCTTTGATTATGGTTTTATAGGCGGTGCTACCGGCCTTATAAGCATTGATGTGCTTGCTGTTACAGGAAATATTAAACTACACAGCGATTATGATAAAATTTTTGATTTTTGTTTTAAACACGGTGTAAATATTTTATGTTTATCAGATGATATGCCGTGCGACATTGGCTCAATTATACCGGTTGCATATGAGTAATATGCCTGTTTTTGCTTGAATATATACACTCTTGTTTGACATAATAAATTTATACGCATTAAATATGGAGGTGAAAGAGTGACAAAGACATTATCTGTAGGAATTATAGATAATTTTAGAATAAATTATGTGAATTTCAATTTCAGGGATAAAATACAGCTCGATTGTTTTTATAATGATTTAGCGTCATATATTATAGATAAGTATAATAATACATTTATAAAAATGATAATAAATAAAAATTATGGGTACTTTGATAAAGCGGACAAAGCACAAATATATAAAATAGCACAAAACTCTTTTTCGAACATTTGTTTAGGCGATATGAATAGCCATATTAAGTATATTAAAAGCAGAATATATAATTATTTTGAAGAGGAGCATGCAGATACAATTATTTTAGACGGCTTTGCACGATTCAGATTAAAAGATTATATTGATGAACTCGAATTGTTGGTCGATTGTGCAGTTGAAGATTTTTTTATACAGATTGAATATGAAAACTTCATTTTAATGCTAAAAGAACTTATTCATATACAAAGACCAGAAATACGACTTATTCACGTCTTCACAGAAAAGGACGGACGATACTGTATATGTGACGAAAATTCTGAAGAGCTCTCACGGAGTCATATTTTTGAGCTAATTGACGATGATGAAGAAAATATTGTAAATGACGATGATTTTTTATTATCAGCATTAATTGGAATAGCTCCAAAGAAAATTATAATACACAACAAAGATAACATTAATAACATGCAACTACTTGAAACGTTATTACGAATTTTCGACAAAAGAATAATATTATGTAAAGGGTGTAATACATGCGATAGACAACAATCAGACAAAAATATACATTAATATATAATTTTTACACGTCTAATTCGCATAAAGAACAATTTATAAGAATTAGATTTATTTTTGAAAATGTCCCCTTTTTATTATTTATACTAGAAAAAGCCTCATACCATAGCTGGCACGAGGCTTTTATTTTTTCATTGTTTATTTTTGCTCAATAATTTTTATTCCAAGTTCTCCAAGTTGTTTGTCATAAACAACGTCAGGAGCGTTAGTCATAAGCTCGGATGCATTTTGAACTTTCGGGAAAGCTATTACTTCACGAATTGATTCTGCTCCACACAAGAGCATCACGAATCTATCAAGGCCATATGCCATACCGCCATGCGGAGGTGTACCATACTTAAACGCCTCAAGCAGATATCCAAAGCGTGCCTGCGCTTCTTCCCTGTCAAGTCCTATTATATCAAACATTTTTGCTTGAAGGTCTGAATTAAATATTCTTATACTACCGCCACCAAGCTCACATCCATTTAAAATGATATCATACGCTTTTGCACGAACGCGTCCGGGGTCAGTATCAAGATATTCAATGTCTTCGTCCATTGGTGATGTGAACGGATGATGCATCGCAACATAGCGTCCTTCTTCCTCATCATACTCAAGAAGCGGAAATTCTGTTACCCACAATAAGTTAAATTTATCTTTATCGATTAAATCAAGTCTTCTTGCAACTTCGCAACGTAGTGCTCCAAGAGCATCGAATACAATCTTGTCTTTATCTGCAACAAAAACAATCGTATCCCCTACTTTTGCTTGCATTCTATCAAGTATTGCATCAATTTCATCCTTGTTTAAAAATTTAGCAATTGGAGAGCGAACGTCATTTTCCTCACGAACCATCCACGCAAGGCCCTTTGCTCTATATGTTTTTACAAACTCGCCAAGAGAATCGAGCTCCTTGCGACTGAGCTTGTCAGCACCGCCATTAATATTTATCGCTCTTACACTTCCACCATTTGCAACAGCACCTGAAAATACACCAAAGCCACAATCTTTTACGATATCGCTTATATTTACAATCTCAAGTCCAAAGCGTGTATCGGGCTTGTCCGAGCCATAACGCTCCATAGCCTCCTTATAAGGCATGCGCATAAACGGCGTCTTTATATCAATACCTTTAAGTTCTTTAAATACACGTGCAATCATACGTTCGTTTACATCAATTACATCGTCAATCTCAACAAACGACATTTCAAGGTCAATCTGTGTAAATTCAGGCTGTCTGTCAGCACGTAAATCTTCATCACGGAAACATTTTGCAATCTGGAAATATCTATCCATACCTGAAAGCATTAATATCTGCTTATAAAGCTGCGGTGATTGCGGCAATGCATAGAATTTGCCATTATGAATACGGCTCGGTACAAGATAATCACGCGCGCCTTCAGGGGTACTTTTTGTCAAAATAGGTGTTTCTATCTCTAAAAAGCCATTCTCATCGTAAAAATCACGTGCAATTTTAGCAACTTTATGACGAAGAATTAAATTGTCACACATCGGTTTGCGACGCAAATCAAGGTAACGATACTTTAAGCGCAGTTCGTCTTTAACATCAGTTTCATCTTTGATTTCAAACGGCGGTGTCTCTGCTTTGCTTAATATACGAAGTTCATTAACCTTTATTTCAATCATTCCTGTAGGAATTTTAGGGTTCGGAGAGCTTCTGCGCACAACTTCTCCTACTGCAGCTATAACATACTCATTACGAAGTGATGCAGCTTTTTCAAACAACTCTTCGTTAATATCAGTATCAAACGAAAGCTGAATCTTGCCATATCTATCGCGTAAATCTACAAATATGAGCGAACCAAGATTTCTATAAACATCAACCCATCCCATAACTGTGACAGTCTGTCCAATATTCTCTTCAGAAAGCTGTCCACAATAATGACTGCGTTTAATTCCGTTAAGTGTATCCATTTATAATATTCCCCTTTACTTTATATAATCTAAAAGTTTATCGAGCGCAACACAAACGCTACTTCCATCGCGCATATTCTTAAGCGTTACTTCGTTTTTATCAATTTCATCGTCGCCAACTACAACAGAATATAAATATCCGGATTTATCAGCATACTTCATTTGTGCTTTTAGACTTCTTCCCATGCGGTCCTTTTCGCATTTAATTCCACATTTTCTTAAGTCGTATATAAGTTTTTCTACATAAACGTCTGCCTTATCACCAATTGTTGCAACAAAAAGTTTCGGAAGATCTTCATCGCCAAACGAAAGACCTTTGTTTTCCATAACCATAAGCAAACGCTCGATGCCAAGTGCAAAACCGATTCCCGGTGTTTTAGCTCCGCCAAGTTCTTCGATCAATCCATCGTAACGACCACCGCCACACACTGCCGATTGTGAGCCGATATCATTTGATGATATCTCAAATACCGTCTTTGTATAATAATCGAGTCCTCTTACGATATCAGGGTCAATCTCATAAGAAATTCCCATATTATCAAGACCTGTCTTAACTGCGTCAAAATGCGATTTACACTCATCGCAGATATAATCGATTAGCTTTGGTGCATCTTTTGCAAGAGCCCCACATATAGGAGATTTGCAATCAAGGATACGCAAAGGATTTCTTTCAAGTCTACCTTTGCAAGTATCGCATAGCTCATCATAATGATTTTTAAAGTAATTTATAAGTATTTCATTATACTTTTTCCTGCACTCAGGGCAACCTATAGAATTAATCTTAAGAGATAAATCAGTAAGTCCAAGTTCATTTAAGTACATAATTGCAAGAGATATGATTTCTGAATCAACACAAGGTTTATCAGAACCAAAGACTTCAACGCCAAACTGATGAAATTCACGAAGACGTCCTGCCTGAGGCTTCTCATATCTAAAGCATGGTATAATATAATAAAGCTTAACAGGTAAAGGCTGCGAACCAAGATTGTGCTCTATAAATGCACGGGCAGCAGATGCCGTTCCTTCAGGTCTTAAGGTTATACTTCTGTTTCCCTTATCCTCAAAAGTATACATCTGTTTTTCAACAACATCTGTTGTATCACCTACACCACGCAAAAACAATTCTGTATGTTCAAACGTAGGTGTTCTTATCTCTCCATATCCAAATCGAGCGCAAATATCGCGGGCTTTTTTTTCGATATATTGCCATTTTTTACTGTCAGGATTTATTATGTCATTTGTACCTCTCGGTGCTTTTGTAAGCATTATTTATCCCCCAAATATAGTTTTATTATATTTATAATTCACTATGATATTTTACATTTTTTTACTTGAAATGTCAAGTTTTTTAACCACAATTGCAAATGTGTTTACATAATAAGAATATAGTAAACTTATTTAAATTTTAATACTCATCTTCGCCGCTTCTAAGCAAATTTATAATATCCCAAAGTGTAAGTTTACCCTCGTCACTTTTTGTCGAAAACGGCACAAGAATATCATCATCAGTAAGAGATAGCTCGTCATATATCATGTCAAGATTTTCTTCAAGCTGTTTTTTTGAAAGCTTATCTGTTTTAGTTGCGATTACAACGACACTTTCCTGACAAGCACGAATCCAGTCAAGCATTATCTTGTCATCTTTTGTAGGTTTATGTCTACTGTCAACAAGTAAAAAAACCTGATAAAGCTGCTGCCTTCCGTTTAAATACGTTTCAATCATCTCGCCCCATTTTTTTATTTCTGCTTTGGAGCGACTTGCATATCCATAACCGGGAAGGTCAACAAGAAAAATACAGTCATCTATATTATAAAAATTGATTGTTGCCGTTTTGCCCGGAGAAGCGCTTACTCTGGCAAGCGATTTGCGGTTAAGCATCTTGTTTATAAGCGATGATTTTCCAACGTTAGAACGACCCGCAAACGCAAATTCAGGTATATCTTTTTTCGGATATTGCGCAGGTGACACTGCTGAAATTGTTATATCGGCATTATGAATATTCATGCTATCCCCTCCCCATTTTAACTACATTTTATTGCTTAATATATTCTGTTCTATCCTGAGTGTTTGTTTTTATAATATTATTTGGATTTGCTTGCGCGGCATTTAACTTAAAGCCTCTCTTTTTCGTTTTAGTAAGCGCAATTTCAAGCACTTCATCAACGTTTTTAACAGGCATGAATTTAATTTCTTTCTTCACAGTATCCGGTATTTCATCTAAATCACGAATGTTTTCATGCGGGATTATAACTGTTTTCACACCTGCCCTATACGCAGCAAGCGCCTTTTCTTTAAGACCACCTATAGGAAGCACACGTCCGCGAAGAGTAATCTCGCCTGTCATTGCAACATTGCTATACGCTTCTCTACCGCTAAGCGCTGATACAAGCGCACAAGCCATAGTTATGCCTGCAGACGGACCGTCTTTTGGTACAGCGCCTTCCGAAACGTGAATATGCAAATCAACTGTCTTATAAAAATCAGAGTCAATACCAAGCGCATTTGCTCTCGAGCGAACATAACTCACAGCTGTACGCGCAGATTCCTTCATCACATCGCCAAGCTGTCCTGTAAGCTCAATTTTGCCTGTTCCGGGCATTGTATTTACTTCGACTAATAACGTATCTCCGCCAACACTTGTCCATGCAAGGCCGCGTACAACGCCTATTTCATTGTCTTTGTCGATTTTATCAAATAAAAACTTCTTTTTGCCAAGAAATTTTTCAAGATTATCACTTGTAATTGTAACACTTCTTTTTTTATCTAAAACAATCGTTTTAGCGCTCTTTCTGCAAAGATGTGCAAGCTCACGCTCCACATTACGAACACCTGCTTCGCGCGTATAATATTCAATTATATCAACAATCGCATCATCTTCAATATACAATTGAGCTTCCTTTAGCCCATGGCGCTTACATAATTTCGGAATAAGATATTTTTTTGAAATATTAAGCTTTTCTTCCGTTGTGTAACCATCAATATTTATCACTTCCATACGATCAAGAAGCGCAGAAGGAATTGTGTCAAGTGTATTTGCCGTAGTTATAAACATCACATTTGATAAATCAAACGGGACTTCTAAATAGTGATCACGGAATGCAAAATTCTGCTCCGAGTCAAGCACCTCAAGCATCGCTGCAGATGGGTCGCCACGAAAATCATTTCCCATTTTATCAATTTCATCAAGAAGCATAAGTGGATTTTTGCTTTTGGAAAGCTTTATCGCGTTCATGATTCGTCCCGGCATTGAACCTATATAAGTTTTTCTGTGACCACGTATGTCGGCCTCATCACGTACGCCACCGAGAGAAATTCTTACATAATTTCTGTTTATTGCTTTAGCTATAGATTGAGCAATTGATGTTTTGCCGACACCGGGAGGTCCTACAAAGCATAAAATTGGCGCTGGAGCGTTTTTTGCAAGTTTTCTGACTGATAAATACTCTAAAACTCTTTCTTTAACTTTATCAAGTCCATAATGGTCTTCGTTTAGTATCTTTTCAGCCTTTTTTATGTCAAATCTTTCTTTCGTGGATATATTCCATGGTAGTTCAAGAACCATATCAAGATAGTTTCGTATAACAGCACCGTCTGGAGAACCCGAAGGAATTTTAATAAGGCGTTGAATTTCTTTATCAAGCTTTTCTTTTATATCACCCGAAAGCTGTGTTTTTTCAATTTTTTTATTATATTCGGAAATTTCTGCATTAACCCCATCTTTATCGCCAAGCTCATCAGAAATAACCTTTAATTGCTCACGAAGATAGTATTCCCTTTGTCCTTTGTCAATCTGTGATTTAACTTTTTCGGAAATATTTTGCTCCAAACGTATAATTTCAATCTCATTTTTGAGTATCGCGATAAGGCGCGTCACTCTGTCAAAAATACCCGTGGTTTCCAATATAATTTGTTTGTCCGTATATTTCAGGCTTATATTTGACGCAATTACATCGGTGATTTTTGCTATATCATCAATTGCAATAATTGACATCATCGATTCGGAATTTATCTTATTATTAAATGAAAAATATTGCTGAAACGTTTCACGCAGCTGTCTTAATAGAGCATCGCATACAACCATATCCTCTTGCTCATCAAAAATCTCTTCTGTCTGGCAAATATAGTAAGGTTCTTGTGAGACAATTTCCGAAATTCTCGCGCGACATATGCCCTCGACGAGTATGCGCACAGAATCGCCCGGCAATTTGACTACTTGTTTAATTTTCGCAATTGTACCGATTTCGTATAAATCATCAGGATATGGCAAATCAACATCAATATCTTTTTGAGCGACGAGAAAAATTGTCTGCTCATCTGCCATTGCAGCCTCAAGTGCTTTAATCGATTTTTCTCTGCCAACATCAAAGTGTGTAATCATATACGGAAATACAACTACACCACGCATTGTCATCATAGGTAATTGTGTTTTATATTCTATATTGTCTAACATAAATTAACTCCTTTGTTGTAAAACGATTCTTAACAATATTATACGCTATTTTTCTATTATTTACAAGTGTTTTATAACATAAAAAGCAGCGCCCATGGTTGAGCGCCGCTAACTAGTTAATTATTTATCCGATATCGCGGTCGGCAATATCCTTGCTCTTATATGACGAGTTGCGTTTGCTTTTTTTACCGCGTATTATTTCAGGTTCTTTTCCTTCGAGAACTGTATCAGCATGTATAATGCAACGTTCAATAGTGTCATCAGATGGGATATCAAACATAATATCAAGCATTATTTCTTCAACAATCGAACGAAGTCCGCGGGCACCTGTCTTAAGTTCACTCGCCTTTTTCGCAATTTCTTCAATAGCTTCATGGTCAAATTCAAGATACACATCATCCATATCGAAAAGCTTTTGATATTGCTTTATAAGTGCATTTTTAGGTTCTGTAAGAATTCTTACAAGCGCTTCGCAATCAAGGTTGTCAAGAGTTGCAACAATTGGTAATCGGCCAATAAATTCAGGAATTAAACCAAATTTAAGCAAATCTTGCGGCGTAATATTTTTAAGAGCCATACCAAGATCGACATCTTTTTTGCTCTCAACTTTTGCACCAAAGCCAATCGAATTTTTGCCTATACGGCTATTGATAATTTTATCAATGCCATCAAACGCACCGCCACAAATAAACAATATATTTGTAGTATCAATTTGTATAAATTCCTGATGCGGATGTTTTCTTCCACCCTGCGGCGGAACAGATGCAACCGTTCCTTCAAGAATTTTTAAAAGCGCTTGCTGAACACCTTCTCCGCTTACATCGCGAGTAATTGATGGGTTTTCGGATTTTTTTGAAATTTTATCAATTTCATCAATATATATAATGCCGCGCTCTGCCATTTCAATATCATAATCTGCGGCCTGTATGAGTTTTAGCAATATATTTTCTACATCTTCGCCGACATAACCTGCTTCAGTAAGCGATGTTGCATCTGCAATCGCAAACGGAACATTTAAAATCTTTGCAAGCGTCTGTGCAAGAAATGTTTTACCCGAACCGGTTGGTCCCATCAACAATATATTACTCTTCTGAAGCTCGATATCATCAATGTGATTTTCGTGTTCAATTCTTTTATAATGATTATACACAGCAACAGACATAGCTTTCTTTGCCTGCTCCTGACCGATTACATACTGATCAAGTATTTCTTTAATCTTTTTAGGCTTCGGAATATTTTCTAAATCAATATCCACAGAACCTGACTCATACTCACCATCAAGAACACTTTGGCAAAGAGCAACACACTCATTACAAATATATACTCCCGGACCGGCCACAAGTCTTTTTACAGACTCTTGCGGCTTACCACAAAAAGAGCATTTTAACTGTTTTGTGTTGTTGTTTGATGTTTTATTGCCGGACATTATTTCACCTCATTACCTAGCAAATCACGCCTTGCGTGAAATTACTTCATCAATCAATCCATAAGCTTTTGCTTCTTCTGCACTCATAAAATTATCGCGTTCTGTATCCATGCGAATTTTATCAATAGGCTGACCTGTTCTTTCGCTTAGAATATTGTTTAATGTGTCGCGAATTTTAATAATTCTATCAGCGTGAATCTTAATATCCGTCGCCTGACCTTGCATTCCGCCAAGAGGCTGATGGATCATTATTTCGCTGTTTGGCAACGCAAAACGCTTACCTTTCTGTCCTGCCGCAAGCAAAAATGCACCCATGCTCGCCGCCATACCAATACAAATTGTAGATACGTCGCATTTGATATATTGCATCGTATCATAAATTGCCATACCGGCAGTAATTGAGCCGCCGGGGCTGTTAATGTAAAACTGAATATCCTTGTCAGGATCTTCACTCTCTAAAAAGAGCATCTGTGCAACAACAAGCGACGAGGTTACGTCGTTTACTTCCTCTCCCAAAAACACAATTCTCTCCTTAAGCAAACGCGAAAAAATATCATATGCACGTTCACCGCGGTTAGTCTGTTCGATAACCGTAGGTACTAAACTCATGTTCATACGTTTCACTCCTGTCATCACAAATTTATATCATTATTTTATTTTTCTTCTACTGTTTCACCGCTTGCCATTGCAATAAGCGCATCAATAGTTTTATTTGTAATAATATCTTTCTTAAGGTCCTCCTCATTTATGAAGCTCTTAATCTTGTCAACTTCCATCTTGTATTGATCAGCAAGCTTTTTGTACTCTTTATTCACATCATCTTTAAGGGCCTTAATCTTTTCCTTCTTAGCCATAGCTTCAAGCGCAAGCATGCCCTTAACCTGCTTTTCAGCCTGATCTTTGAACTGACCTCTGAATGCGCTCATATCCATTCCTGCATACTCAAGATACTTTTCAACACTCATGCCCTGGTATGAAAGACGCATTTCAAAATCACGAACAAGCTCATCAATACGGTTTTCGTACATAACTTCCGGAATATCAGCCTTCATCTTTGAAACGATAAAATCAATAACGTCGTTTTCAAATTCCTGTTTTGCACGTCTCTCGTTATTTTCTTCAAGCTTTGTTTTGATGTCCTTCTTAAGTTCATCAAGCGTATCAAATTCGCTTACATCTTTTGCAAACTCATCATCAAGCTGCGGAAGCTCCTTTGCTGTAATACTATGAACCTTTACTTTAAATAATGCTTTTTTGCCCGCTAAATCAGGTGCATGATATTCTTCAGGGAATGTAACGTTTACATCAACATCATCGCCTGCATTTGCACCGATTAGCTGATCTTCAAATCCTGGAATAAACTGTCCTGAACCAAGTGTCAAGTTATAGTTTTCGCCTTTTCCGCCCTCAAAAGCAACATCATCAACAAAACCCTCAAAATCGATAACAACTGTATCGTCTTTTTGAGCAGCACGGTCTTCTACTGTTACAATACGTGCATTTTGATTCTGGCGTGCCTTAAGTTCGTTTTCAACATCTTCATCGCTTACAGGATACTCAGGCTTTTTAACATCTATTTTTTCAAACTTGCTGATTTTTACATCGGGCTTTACTGTTACCTTTGCTGTAAGGATTAAGTTAAGTTCTCCATCCGGGAACTGCTTTATATCAACTTCTGGACGTGATACAGGCTCAATTTTTGCTTCTTTGATTGCTGCTTCATATGCATTAGGGAATACAAAATTGATAGCATCATCGTAGAAAATTTCTTTTCCATACATTTTTTCAACAATTTTTCTTGGAGCTTTGCCTTTGCGGAAGCCGGGAATATTAAAACTTTTTATGTTCTTTATGTACGAACGTTGCATCGCAGCTTCAAAGTCTTCTTTTCCTACTTCAAATTCAAGCTCTACTACATTTTTTTCTGCTTTTTCTACCTTAACACTCATTTTATCTTTCCTCCAAATTCAATCTTTGCGATTATCTTTTGTAACTTAAACAGTCATTAAAATATTATATCATATATGTAAATTTTTGCAACCTTTTTTTCAAAATTTATTTATTCTATCAGCTTTTTTGGCACAAAGTCTAAATAATCACATGAAACAAGGTCGAAATTTATACCAATGTACTCACCCACAAATGCAGTGTTCTTTGCACTGCCATGTAAATGCCCATAATACACCTGTGAAACACTGTATTTTTTCATGAGTTCCAAGAACTTCTCATCTATATTATGCTCGCTTGTAACAGGCGGATAATGCATAAAAAATATAATTTTCTTTGGATTGTTCTTCATTGCATCTTCTAATGACAACTCTGCTCTTGCAAGCTCGCGCAAATATATTTTTTCATCGTCCCCGGAAAAAGAATTTGTACCCGGGCAAAGCCAGAAGCGCGTGCCACATATAGCTACATCGCGATACATAAAAGAATTATTGTGCAGAAAATCGATATCAGTGTATCCATGTTCACTTATAAAACGTTTGATTTTACTGACTGTATCCCACCAATAATCATGATTACCTTTTAAAAGCAACTTTATACCGGGAAGCGCATTCAAAAAGTCAAAATCTTCTTTTGACTCCTTTATGTGCATCGCCCAACAAAAGTCGCCGGGCAGTACAACAACATCATCATCTTTTATAAGAGCGCGCCAATTTTTTTCAATCTTCTCTATATAGTTTTCCCACACTCCGCCAAAAATATCCATCGGCTTATCAATGCCAAGCGACAAGTGCAAATCAGAAATACTGAAAAGAGCCATGTTATACCCCACTTCATTGTTATCTTATTTTGAATATTGCTTTAATAAATCATTTTTTATATCCCAGAGCTTCTGTGATAAGTCGACATAATAATTGTGCGGATTTTCAAAGCGTTTAACTTCGTCCCAAAGTGTATCAACCTGTTGTGCGCAAAACTGTTTTATTTCTTCAAGGCTCGGCATGTCGTATACACACTTGCCTTTTTCAAAAATTTTAACAAGCAATGGCTTTGCATAGAAATTTTCAACAGATTTTCTTTTCCAGATATGATTCGGGTCAAAAATTTCATATGATTTCGTATCATCAATTTTTTCGTCATGAAGAGTGATTACATCGGCAATCGCCTTATTATTATCGCGCGAAAACAATCTGTAAACCTGTTTAAAGCACGGAGTCGTAATTTTTGTTACATTTTCACTGAGTTTGATTTTCGGAACAATTTCTCCGTTCTCTTCAACCGCTACAACTTTATAAACTCCGCCAAACACAGGTTCAGAACTCGATGTTATAAGTCTCTCGCCTACGCCAAAAGAGCTGATTTGTGCACCTTGAATAAGAGTATCTCGTATAATAAATTCATCAAGAGAGTTTGACGCTACAATTCCACAATCACTAAATCCAGCGTCATCAAGCATTTTTCTTGCTTTTTTTGATAAGTATGTTATGTCGCCACTGTCAATTCTTATGCCTTTCGGACGACATCCCATCGGCACGAGCACCTCATTAAATACTTTTATAGCATTTGGTATTCCGCTTTTTAACACATTATACGTGTCTACAAGAAGCGTACAATCATTAGGGTATGTCTTCGCGTATGCAACAAAAGCATCGTACTCACTGTCAAAAAGCTGTATCCAGCTATGCGCCATCGTACCAAGCGCCGGCACACCGTATTTTCTTTCAGCTATAGCGCAAGCCGTACCGGCACAGCCTCCTATATATGCTGCGCGCGCACCCATTATAGCCGCATTATATCCTTGTGCACGACGTGAACCAAATTCCATAACAGGTCTTCCGTCTGCCGCACGTACAATTCTGTTT
The DNA here is from genome assembly GCA_045541115.1 of Candidatus Aphodoplasma sp. Lineage (GTDB taxonomy): Bacteria > Bacillota > Clostridia > UBA1381 > UMGS1253 > Aphodoplasma. The sequence continues at coordinate 94,878 of JAZQIM010000003.1, read as the reverse complement.
GCCTTTGTAGCGATAAGACTTTGATGATTGACAGTAAGAAGTATCATCGTCTCGACAAACTGTGCCTGTATAACAGGGCCTCTCACTGTGACTATAGGCTCGCTCGGAAAAATAGGCATACCTTCCTGTATTGCCCACACATCGCACTCAAACTTAAAGTTTTTTAAGTATTCTAAAAACTCTTCACAAAATATATTTTTACTGCGCAAATACTGTATGTCATCATCGTCAAACGATAAGTTTTTTAAATATTCTATAAGTTGTTCAACGCCTACCATAATAGCATAGCCGCCGCCATCAGGTACTTTTCTGAAAAACATATCAAAATATGCTATTTTATCGGAAAAGCCATGTTCAAGATAGCCATTCGCCATTGTAAACTCATAAAAGTCGGTAAGCATTGTAAGATTTTCTTTATTCATAATCTATCGCCTCTTTAGTAAGGATTATAACTGTTGTAAATATACATTAGTTTTCTTTTGTAACCTTAGCTGCGTCAAGCAAATTCTTTCTGCGATTTTTAACCTCATCAGACATAGGCTTGATATCTCCTGCGGCTGTGAGCGCCATTTTTGTGAAATACGGTCCGAAAAGTTCGTATATCAACACGGCAAACAATGTAATGTTTCTTATAAGATTTCCTTGCTCTCCAAGCTGCATAGCCGTGACACACATACCAAGAGCGACACCTGCTTGTGGTAAAAGTGTTATACCAAGATAACGGCATGTCTGCAGGGTGCATTTCGTCGCTTTTGCACTTACATATGTGCCAAAGTATTTTCCCAGAGAACGGAATATGATATAAACAATTCCGATAATAACAATTGCCGATTCGGCAAATACGTTAAGTTCTAACTCTGCACCGCTTATAACAAAAAATACTGCAAACAATGGCGATGTCCATTTGTCAGATGCCTCCATAAGATTTTCCGACAAAGGACATATATTACAAAATACTGTTCCAAGCATCATGCATGTTAAAAGTGAAGAAAATGCAATATGTACATTTCCTATATGGAATTCAAGAGATGTAAGCGCAACTGTCATCAACACAACTGCAATTGTCAGATTTAGTCTGTTCGTGTTTGAGTTAAAGAGTTTTTCAAGCTGCGTAAGTACCCATCCCATGATTGCTCCCAATCCAAGCGAACACACAATCTCTATAATCGGATTTATAATTATCGATATCATATCAACAGTTCCCGATAATAGTGTTTTTGCTATGCCAAACGAAACAGCAAAAACTATAAGACCAACGGCATCATCGAGTGCAACAATTGGTAACAAAAGTCTTGTTAGCGGACCGTCAGCTTTATACTGACGAACAACCATAAGGGTTGCTGCGGGCGCAGTCGCAGTAGCAATCGCTCCTAAAGTTAAAAGCTGCGGAACGGTAAGTTTATCAGGCATCAAAAGATGAATTCCGTAAAGTGCAAGGTCTACTAATAACGTTGCCATAAGCGCTTGAAAAATACCTATAACAAGTGCCTGTTTACCTGTCTTTTTAAGCTCATTTAATCTAAATTCATTTCCTATTGAAAACGCTATAAAACCAAGAGCAACTTCCGAAAGAATTGATATTTTCGCAACATCTGCCATAGTATGAAAACCTACACCTTGTGGGCCAAATCTTCCAAGAAAATACGGTCCTATCAGCACACCTGCTATAAGATACGATGTTACTGCAGGTAATTTAAAAATTTTAAACACTCTCGTCATAAGTAGTCCTGCCAACAAAGCGACAGAAACAGAAATAATGCTGTTCATAATATTGTCCCCTTTTTATGTAATATTTATAATTTATGCTTTAGTTAAATTCGCAAACATAGCCATAAGATTTTTTATCTCGCCGTTTTCAAATTGAATCGAAACCTTGTTATCGTTACCGAGCGGAGTAATGGAAAGAACTTTTCCTTTTCCAAACTTTTTATGTATAACAACATCTCCTACATCATAATCAAGCTTCGCTGCAGTTGTATTTTTTCTTACATCAAACGCGTTAAACAGGCTTGATTTCGTCGCATTTTCAAAGTTCTTAATGGCATTTTGGACGCCTTCCGATTTGTAGGTGCCCATATTTATGCTTGAATTTGGTTGCGTTTTTTTCTTTCTTGCAGCAAATTCCATAATAAGCTCATTCGGAATTTCTTTTACAAACCGCGACACGGCAGGATATCTTGTTTCTCCAAAAAGCATCCTCATTTGCGCTTTTGTAAGGTATAATATTTGCTTTGCGCGCGTTATAGCAACATAGCAAAGTCGTCTTTCTTCTTCAATTTCTTCTTCGCTTATAATTGACTGTGTGCCCGGGAACAAGCCTTCCTCCATTCCCGCAATAAACACCACAGGAAACTCAAGTCCTTTTGCCGAATGGATTGTCATAAGTACAACACTCGACTGATCTTCATCATAATTATCTATATCGGAAATAAGCGAAACGCTTTCAAGAAAATCTGAAAGAGTCGGCTCCTGCACTGAATTTTCATATTCTTTAACAACCGACATAAATTCATCAAGATTTTCAAGTCTTCCCTGTGCTTCTATCGAATTTTCAAGCAATAGCGATTGTTTATAAGCGCTTTTCTCAAGCATATACTCTACAAAATCTGCAAGAGGCATCTCAGTGCTTTTTCGTTTCAAAAGGTCAATCATCGCCGTAAAGTCCTGAAGCTTTACACTCGCTCTTTGAAGCTCCGAATACAGATTTGCATCTTTAATAACGTCGTACAAGCTTGAGCCGATGCTGTCTGCAATATCCTGCGCGTGATTAAGCGTCGTAGCTCCAATTCCTCGTTTAGGTTCATTTATAATTCTTTTAAGACTTACACTATCGGCCGTGTTTTGAATAACTCGCAAATACGCTATTACGTCCTTGATTTCTTTTCTGTCATAAAACCTCAAACCTGCCAAAACCCTGTACGGTATTCCTTGTTTTAAAAGCATTTCTTCAAGCACACGCGACTGAGCATTGGTACGGTATAGTATCACAAAATCAGAAAAACTTCTTTCGCTTTCAGATACAAGCCTGTCAATTTCTCGTGCGATAAAACGTCCTTCTTCATGCTCATTTTCAGCATCATAAAAATATATTTTATCTCCTTCATCACCGCTCGTCCACAAATTTTTACCCTTACGCTTGCGATTGTTCGATATAACATCATTTGCAGCATCAAGAATATTTTTTGTTGAGCGATAATTCTGCTCAAGTTTTATTACCTTCGCGTCAGGAAATTCCTTTTCAAAATCAAGGATATTTCGTATGTTTGCTCCTCTAAATTTATATATGCTCTGGTCATCATCACCAACAACACAAAGATTTCTTCTCGCCGCTGACAAAAGAGAAATCAGTCTGTACTGTGCGTTATTTGTGTCCTGATACTCATCGACCATAATATAATGAAACTTCTTTTGATAATACTCAAGTGCATCCGGATTTTCTTCAAAAAGCTTTACCGTATTTACTATTATATCATCAAAGTCGAGCGCATTATTTGCTTTTAAAATGTGTTGGTATGCGCTATATATTCTTGCAATTTTACTCATGCGAAAATCGCCCGAATACATCTTCTCAAAGCTTTGCGGGTCAATCAAATCATCTTTTGCTTTACTGATTTGAGCAAGCACACTTCTCGGTTTAAAATTCGCATCAGACAGATTAAGCTGCTTTAAACAGTCCTTAATAACAGTCTGCGAATCAGCCGAATCATAAATTACAAAGTCACTCTCATAGCCTATTTTCGTTATATATCTTCGTAAAATTTTTACACACATCGAGTGAAATGTAGATACCCACATATCATTTGCACTTTCATCGAAAAGCCGCTCCACACGTGTTTTCATCTCGTTTGCAGCCTTATTTGTAAATGTAATTGCTAAAATATTATAAGGCCGTACGTTTTTTTGTGTAAGCAAATACGCTATTCTGTTTACAAGCACCGTAGTCTTTCCGCTGCCTGCACCTGCAAGTATTAAAAGCGGTCCTTCTGTACACATAACAGCTTCTTTTTGCATATCATTAAGTCCGGCATATAATTTGTCCGAAACAAATTCACTCATTACGTCTTTTTCCTTTCAAATAATTTTTATATGCTGTCATTATAATTTATAGCTATTATTAATAACTCAACTTTTGCCACGTTACATTATACCATTCAAGTATTTATATTTCAATACATATGCGACAAAAAATGCGGACATATTTTATGCCCGCATAAACTATTACGAAAATCAATTTTTATTTAATAACGCAGTATTTGTCCATATATCCTTCCATCGACTTGGCAACGGATGAATATTTCTCATTTTCTTTCAAATATTCGTGTATATCAACAACATCTATTATTGAATGAACTGTTATCCCAAACTCTTCTTTTACTTCATCTGTAACAGCCATTTCGGGATTTTGCCCGTATTCACATCTGTTTACAGAAATAAACATATCTTTTACATTAATATTAGCTGCGCTTTTAAGAATCGGTAACGTTTCACGAAGAGCTGTTCCAGCTGTGATTACATCTTCAACAATTATGATGTTGTCGCCATCCTGCGGCTTATACCCTACAATGCTTCCACCTTCTCCGTGATCCTTTGCCTCTTTGCGATTATAAAAATACGGCTTATCAACACCATGTTCATCATAAAGCGCCCCTGCCGCTCCGGCAGCAAGTACAATGCCCTTGTATGCAGGTCCAAAAAGTGCATCAAAATTGTCACCAAGTGTATCATTTATCATCTGTGCATAAAACTTTGAAAGGCGTGCGAACTGTGCGCCAGTTTTGTAATTTCCCGTGTTTACGAAATAAGGCGTATTTCGTCCGCTTTTTGTGACAAAATCACCAAATCTCAGTACATCTGCACTCATCATAAACTCAATAAATTCTCGTTTCTTTTGTGTTAACATTTCTCCATCTCCGTTTCATATGTTTGCTGTTTATTTATTTTAGAATTAGTGAACGATTTAGAAGCCAGATCGCTATATTCTATAGATAGCGTGATATTTTTTCGGCTATCCACCCTATTCTTTTATAAGAAATTAATTTACATAAACAATCTGTAAACTTTCCGTATTTTCGATATAATAAATTAAATAAAAGATATGGGGCTTTTTGTTGTTTTGCTTTAGGAATACGCTTAATTATATTTTTAAAACTGTATATTTGCTTATATATCCATATGTAACCGCGATACAATTCCTCTTTCGTCATTCCCTTTGGCTCAAAAACCACATGTGCGGTATTATATAGCTCCAGATTATCAGAAACAATTCTCCCTTGTTCTTTTAATTTTTCATATAACACTGTTCCTGGATAAGGTGTTAAAATATGTGAAGTAACTGTTTCTATCTTGTTTTTAACTATCCAGTCAAGTGTTAATTTAAAGGTTTGCGGCGTATCGGCATCAAGACCAAAAACAAAACTGCCGTTTATCATAATTTCTCTGTCATGTATTGCTTTAATTGCCTCTTCGTATTTGTCAGTACAATTCTGAACTTTATGAACATCATTTATAGAATCTGCATGTATGCTTTCAAAGCCTATAAATAAACTTTTGCATCCAGAATCTTTCATTAAATCAAGCAAATCGCTATCAAATGCAGCGTTGATAGAAATGGCTGCATTCCATTTAAGGTTCATCGGCTTAATTTTTGTTAAGAATTCTTTTGTCCACTTAATATTTCCGGCAAAATTGTCATCAATAAACATAATATGTTTCGTTTTTAGATTATTTATATCTTGTATAACATCATCAATGTTGCGATTAACATATTCCCTTTCTTTAGAACTATTATAACAAAAATCGCATTTAAAGGGACATCCTCTGCTTGTATGAACTACATTGCAATACAAATATTTTCGTTTATCCAAGCTATGGTACGCCGGAGAAACTATATCGTCTGAAATCACACACTCGCTACACCTATACAAACACTTCAATGTGCCGGATTCAAAATCCTTAATAATATCAGGCCATGTTTTTTCCGCAGCACCAATACATAACACATCAAAACAATCAGAAGGTATAGTCTTATAGGCAGTTGTTATATGGATTCCACCTGCAACAACTTTAATTCCTTTTTCACGGAATTTTTTCGCTATTTTAACTGCTCTTGGAAATGTGTCGACAGTAACTGAAATTCCAACAATATCAGGATTGTCCTCATAATTAATATCTTGTATATTTTCGTTTTCGAGTTCAACACGATGTGTTGCATTAAAAAGATTTACAATCGTCAAAAGACCAAGTGGCGGTGCCATATGAATTTTTATATCGGTATCCATCGGGCGTTTTATCATTTTAGGCTGAATTAATTTTATATACATAGGCACCACCTTATTTTAATAAAACACAAATAAATCTATAAATTCATTTTAGCACATTATTAAAATTTTTTCAACTAAATTAAAAAAATTAAGGCACTTCTGCTCGGAAGTGCCTTAAAAATACATTATATTTTTTCAAGATAATTGCAAGTATAAACAAATTCTATTTCATCGTTTGATTTTATCTCATATTGTGAGCATCCGCACATTGGTACTACACCATTAACTTTATAAAGCCAGCCAGAACAATCTCCACAATCAAATTCACACAGATTTCCTATACCCTTTATGTAGGCAGAATTATACATTGGAGTTTTTTCGAACTCAAAATGAATGTGAGCTTTTTTTAATTCTCTAATCAATAAATCAAAAACGCTTTCTCCATCATTAAAAGTTACGCTTGGCAATGACAAAATAATCCCATCTTCAGGTATTATTGATTTTTTACTCTCATCTAAAAGTTCAAAATTATTTATTACTTCATCACATCTGACTGACAAACTACAAGTCAAAGTCTTTTTGTCATCTTCGTTCACTTTTAAAGGCTCAGGCGATGGTGTAGTTTTGTTTTCATTTTCTAATAAACTATCCCCTTTCTTTTGTGCTGTTTTTTTATTGAGAGGTTCAGGTGTCTCAGGCGCTTTTTCCGCCACTTTTTCGCTTTCCTGTAAAGAAACATCATAGTTTAACGACGCATCTGTATCTTCTTTTTGCTCCATTGTATTTATAGGTAAAAAGATAAGCGCGAAAAAAACTATTATAGCTACTGTAATAACAAAAATTTTATTTTTCATACCTATTGTCTTTTCACCTCTGCAAATCTTGCAAGTATCATAGCAACTTCTGCTCTTGTAATATCATTTGCCGGCGCAATTTTGTTATCATCTCTGCCTCGAATTATACCACTTGATAGCATATAATTGATTGCTTCTGCAGCATATGATGATATATCTTTATAATCTTCAAATAAAGATATATCACTCTCTTTTTGCGTCGGCACACTATACCCTTTAGATACAGCATATCTAAATAAAATCGTCAAAACCTGCTCTCTTGTTATTTTGTCTTCAGGCGCAAAGTTTGTGTCAGATACTCCATTTACAATTTTATTTTGTGCTGCCCACTTTACACCTTCTGCATACCACAGATCATCATTTACATCATCAAAACTATTTGTGCCCGTATTATCCGGGCAATTATCAAGCCTATATAAAACGGTAACAAGCATTGCTCTTGTCATTGGCGCTTCCGGCTCAAAACCTTTGTCTGTGCCTTTAAACAAATTATTTTCATAAACATACTTTACCGCCGGAAAATACCAATTTTCAGCTTTGACATCAACAAAAGTATTTTCATTAAAAATAGATTTTTCAGTTTCTGTTTTTACTTCTTCTTGTGTTTTTTCTTCGTTTTCTTCATTCTCTTTCTTCACTTCTTCTTTTTGCTCTTCCTTCTTGTCACTTATACCTGATCCGCCACCACCGCCGGATGTTTTATTCAAAAATAATGTAATATTTTTAGGAGCACGATTTAAAACATCTACCGCTGATATTTCCACTGTATATGTTGCAGAAGCATAACCACCCGCGGAAATACTAAATGTGTACACGCCTTCGCCAAGGTCAAAACAATTGTGCGCTATTTTTTTCACTCCGTCAGCCTTAACAATTGCCGTTTGTGGCACAACATCAAACACTACAGGACAAAGCATACATCCTGACACGTTAGCTTCATCCATATCTTTATCTTTAAAATCATACATAGCTTTATCAATGCCTTCTGCTATATATTTCCAAGCCAAAAGACCTCTAAAGCCTTGCTCTGTTGCAAAAGCATTAGGAAAACCATCCATTTGCTCTGTAGCAGTCACAATGAGTCCGTCAATTAAACTGTTCTCAGCTTTTTTTATCTCTTTTGAATCAATGCCAACAGCTGAAAGCGCGCAAATTGCAAGACCCGTAGATGCTGACTCATAACCTACAAAACCGTCAATAAGACCATCGACACGCTGATTTTCCTTTAAAATTATAACTGCTTCATCTATAATTTCTTTTATATCTTCGCGCATGTTATAATATGGAGCTAGCGCAAGCACCATCGGCGTGAGAGCATCCGTTCCAAATTCAGTATCCTGCCAACTTGTTTTACTTTCAATAGCCGTCGAGATAAGATACTCCATTTGCTCATTAGATGCGTAATCATCCGCCTGAGATAAAGCTATTATCACATATGGTAAAGTATAGATGTTAGTCACGCTCTCATCTCGATTTTCAACAAGCGATACAAGTTTAGCTATTATGTCATCTTTTTCAAATTCCTTTGTATAGATATTTTTTGCATCATACCCCATCGCTCTTAGAGCAAGACTATACTTCGCCAAATCTCCCGCTGATGTTGCAGTGGTTGCAGCATCTACAATCAATTCAAGTGCTTCTTGTTTTTTGTCACTTGAAAACACATAATCACTTGACGGATAAAGCTCTTCATAAACCGCCATATCTGCAACTATCCACGGCAAATTGCCTGCAGCATCTTCTAAATTCATTTGCGAATAGCCGGCTGCAATATTGTGAATTATCTTTATTTCCGGACGTTCATTTACTTTAACCACGCAAAGTGGCGCCGTAATTGCAGGTCTGGTTTCATCATTTAATATCTTTTCTTTTTTTGCAGAAATGATATAGTTGCCTTCAGTTTCAAACAAAATTGTCACTTCGCCGTTTTCATTCGTTGTGTATAATGTTTCTTCATCGTTAATTGTAATTGTTGCACCTTCACAAGACGAAAAAATATTTGCCCAGTTTTCATCATAGCCACTTACAGCAGAAAGCGTAAGTGTTATCTCTTCTCCACATAATATGTTTTTCGATGTGCTGTCGAACTTTGAGTAACTTTCAGTATCAGGGTATAAATTTTTATATATGCACACATCAACATAATCGCCGTCATTTACTATATGATCAGGTCCGCTAACCGACTCAATACCACCATTTACCTGATATCCAAAATTATAACTTGTATCTCCCCAGAACTTATCAACTCCAAAACCCCACTCACCTACGCTCGAAGCATATCCGTCTATGCCACCTTCATAATGATTTATATGTGCCTCTTTAAACACATCATCAAGACTATACTCTGTCTTGCCGCCTAATTTAATGCCAACATACGCCATCTCATTCCCATGTTTATCTTTTACTATTTCCCCACATTGGCTTACGCATAGATATACTGTTATTCCCTCTGACACATCTTGCGCTAAAACCGAAGTAGCACTTAAAAGCATAATAAGCGCCAAAAAAACTGATAGTACTCTTTTTAACATTTTAAAACATCCTCTCATTTGTTTTTTATATATAAAAAAGCTGTGACATCTAAATAAGATGCCACAGCTGTGTTTTCCTGTAAGCGTTCACAAAACAAGCACAAAAAATAATTTTGCGCGCGCAAAAATCATTCCCATACGGAATAATATCAAAGCAGGTCTTCCGACTCATATCATATAAAGCAAACGCTTTGCATTTTTATACCCTGCCTTCTCGGTTTCCCAATGACCGGCTTTCACCGACGGACATAAAAACATTTGATATATACGGCGACAGTTATCGTCACGGATTCTAACCGTGTTCCCTTTTCACCTATGGTACCTATATGCAGTACCACCGACACTTTGTGTGAAATATTAAAATGTATTTTTATATATTTTACCATATTCTATGCATTTTTTCAACCCATAAACAGAACTTTACAATATAAAAATTTTTTTATATAATAGAGGATAACAAGTACGATTAAAAATAAGAGGAATCATTATGAATATTTACGGTCAAACACTTGCAATGCTGCAAGATTATTTTAAATCAAATGGTGAAAACCCTGCAAAAGCGAAAATTGTTTTTAATGCCCTATACAGAGACAAACTTACATCCTTTCTTGATATTAAAACCCTCTCTATGCCTGTAAAAACAAAGCTGTGTAAGGATTTTAGTATATCACAACTTGAGCTTGTGACAAAAAGCGAAAATGATTCCACATGCAAATATCTTTTTCGCCTTTCTGATGGGCATACAATTGAAACTGTTTTGATGCGTCATGACTACGGCAACGGCGTTTGCATCTCCAGTCAGGTTGGATGCAACATGAATTGTGCATTTTGCGAAAGCGGAAAACTAAAAAAAATACGAAATTTAGATACTCATGAAATGGTTCAGCAGCTTTTATACATTCGTGATGTTCTAAAAATTCCGGTTTCCCATGTGGTGCTGATGGGCATCGGCGAACCTTTTGATAACTATGAAAATGTAATGAGTTTTATTGATATTGTAACAGAACAATCAGGAATTGAAATTGCTACACGCCATGTGACCATTTCTACCTGCGGCATCACGCCAAAAATGATACAATACGCCCAGCGTGACACACTAAACAGCCTCGCTATCAGTCTCCACGCCCCTAATGACGCGTTGCGTAACAGGCTGATGCCAATCAACAAAACCTATTCTATCGATGGCTTAATAGAAGCTGCAAAGCAATATAGCGCAAAAGGCAAGAAAAAGGTCACCTTTGCTTATATTATGATAAAAGGCATCAACGATTCGGATAACTGCGCTTTAGAACTTGCGAGCCTGCTAAAAGATTTAAACTGTTATGTCAATCTTATCCCTTACAACAAAACCCGCTCAACAAACTATCAGCCAAGTGACAAAGCACGAATTGCAGATTTTTTTGATATTCTTAAAAAACATAATATAAATGTGACAGTGCGCCGTGAATTTGGCAGCGATTTAAATGCCGCCTGCGGTCAACTTAGTGCTGATTATAAAAATAATTTATAAAAAAGGAGCTGTATTTCTACAGCTCCTTTAAATTTAAACATATGTATTTTCTTACTCTGCATCCTTCGCCTTTGATAAAATCAAGTTAAGAATAATACCTAAAATCAAAGAGCAGGCTACAGCTGTAAGCGTTACTTTTCCGATTGTCAATGTTAAACCGCCTATGCCAGAAATCAAAATTGTCGATACAACAAAGAGATTTTTGTTTTGATTTAAATCTACCTGCTGAATCATCTTTAAACCTGATACTGCGATAAAGCCATAAAGCGCCATGCATACACCGCCCATAACACATGACGGAATAGAATTAACAAAGGCAATAAACGGCGATATAAACGCAATGATGATTGCTAAAATTGCAGCTGTAAATATAGTCGCTACCGACGCATTTTTCGTGATCGCAACACAGCCAACCGACTCGCCATATGTTGTGTTCGGGCATCCGCCGAAAAGTGCACCGACAAACGAACCTATACCATCACCAAGAAGCGTTCTGTGCAAGCCTGGATTTTCAAGCAAATCTCTTTCGATAATTGAAGAAATGTTCTTATGATCTGCAAGATGCTCTGCAAATACAACAAATGCAACCGGAACATATGCTACAGCGATTGTGCTGATATATGTCCAGTCAAGCACCTTAAAGCCTTCTGAAACATTCATAAATGTAAATTCAGGAACTGATAAGAATGTTTTTAATGTAACGCCATTTGCAACAAGCGCTTTAAACGGTTCAACATTGAGCACCTTAAGAGCATCTATATTTGCACCATAGCCAATAAGTGTGAATATTCCCGAAGCTGCATATCCTGCCAAAATACCAAAAATAAACGGAATCAATCTTCCAATCTTTTTACTGTATGACGAAGAAATGATCGTTACAATCAATGTGATTATTCCGCATAAAACAGTAATAAGTGGCGATGCAGCCACATCCGGCACACTGCCTTTTGTAATATCTCCAATTGCGTTACCTGCAAGTGAAAGTCCGATGATTGCAACGATAGGACCAATAACTGTTACAGGCATAATCTTGTTAATCCACTTAACGCCGGCAAACTTAACGATAACAGCAATAATCACATAAACTAAAGCTGCAAAAAGAGCGCCGATAATTAAGCCTAAATATCCGAGTGACATTGATGCCGCACCTGCAAAAGCCGTAATCATTGAGCCGATAAAGGCAAATGATGAGCCTAAAAATACAGGGCTTTTCTTTTTGGTGAATAGAATGTAAACTAAAGTTCCAATACCTGCTCCCACCAAAGCAGCAGCCGAACTCATGAGTGAACCTGTTGCCTGGTTCACAACTACCGGAACAACCAAAGTTGCTGTCATAATTGCCAATAGCTGCTGAATAGCAAAAATCAGCATTTGACCAAACTTAGGCTTGTCCTCTACATCATAAATCATTTTCATTTTAAATCCCCTCCATTTTTTATTTTATTTAAAACGATTTGATGTCAACTATAAATTCGATATGCGATTTTAGCTACTATATAACATATCGAAACCCCATAAAAAATTTTTCTATTTATTTGCAATAACCTTACTACGTTTTTTTGGTAAGAAAAACTTTTTAACATCCTTTTTTACAGATCGCATCAGCTTAAAGAAACCACCGGATACACATACAATCTGATACAATCCACCGGACGCACATATAAAGATAAAAGGTATGAAATTAATCATATAACAGCTTTTTATTTCCCAAAACAGCAAGAAAAACATAATGCCAAAAACACAAAGTTGCGGCAAGATAAATGAAAGATTTCGTTTCTTAAAGTTTATCGAAAACAACATAAATGCCTGTAGCGCCAGGAAAATTCCCGTTGTAAACATCCTGTAGGCGCCATACTTATTTCCTACATATAAAATATATTGATGAATACCTCGCATCTGCAGCGGCCTGTCGTCTAAAAACTCCGACAAAGCATACGTGCCATCACCAAACACTCTGGCAGCTTTGCGCGTAAATAATTTTAGCAGACTATCCGCACCACGCTCTTTGATATTTGCTACATAAACCTCTTTAAGAAAATCCGACTTTGCTTCTTTACCCTCTATATCGGAAGATGCCTGAAATATTTTACCATTAAAATAACCTTCCTCTACTATAGCCATATTAAGCCAAAACCAAATCGGTTGATTTTTCTGATCAGCTTTTAGAGTATCAAGATGATTTGTATACATATATGTGCCAAAGCCTGAAAATCCTGCACAGAAAACGATAGCAGAAACCAAAACAAGTATGATTAAATCCTTCCATTTTCTCGCAAGCAAAAGCCAGATAAATACCGCTATAAGCGTAATTAACACAGTCATTTTAATCAACGCGCCAATAAGGCAAGCTGTACACGCAAGCACTGCAAAGCAAATTTTTGTTTTTAGCGTAGGCGCCGACTCACTTTTTAATACCAAAAAGCACGTTAATAGCGGAAAAACAAACGAAAGTGAATCGGTATAAAAAACCGGTGCCATCATATAAAACGGTGCACTGCACAAGAAAAATAAAAGTGTAAAAAGTCCGCCAACAGCACCAAAAAACCTCTTACTTATATTAGTTGCCAACACAACAGATACTGCCAATAATAAGCCGTTCACTACGCCGCCAACTAAAAAATAATCACGAAAACCCAATATATTTGCAATTTTAAAAATTAGTGCTAAAAAAGTTAAGCTTCCTAAATTGTTGGGAAAAATATAAAAATAATCTGTATGACACGTTGATGAAGTATAATCTGTGAATGTTCCCGTCTCAACCCACGAAATTGCACCGCGATAAATGGCCTCCATATCCCATATCGGATCAAAGCGGAGTATAACGAGCATTATCATCTGAATCACAAAAATATATATAACCGAGACAAGCAAAATCTTTGTATAATGTTTTTCGAAGAAAATTCGTCTTTTATTAATAAACGAAGCAAAAAACAAGAAAAAAGCAAATGATACAACAAAAAGAAAACTTATCGTCTTTGCGCTATACTCATTTACATTTCTGTTAAATAAAACATTTAAAATAATCAGAGAAAAAGCCAGTCCAAAAGCCACCATAAAACAAATATGTAGCAATTTAACCACTTTGTTTTCGGTTTTTTCCATCTGCTTTCTTCCCCTTTCTTGCAAGGATTTCTCCTTGCGACCAATTTCATCTTATCATATATATTTATATTATGCAAGAAAAATTTACTATATCTTGTGTTTTTCTCCTTAAATTATTAAAAACATCTTGACTATTTGCGTGTTTTAGTGGATAATGTTTATTGGGTATATATGTACTATGCTATTTACGAAAGGATATGCTATGCAAAACGCAAAAATTAAATCTGTTTTGCCCGAAAGCATTGCCGAACAAATCGGTCTGTGCCCCGGCGACAGCATACTTAGTATAAATGAAAATAAAATTTGTGACGTGCTTGATTATAAGTTTTTGTCGTGTGACGAAGAACTCGAAATAGAAGTTTTAAAAGAAAATGGCGATATCGAAATTATTGAGGTGTACACAGGATACGAAGATTTAGGAATTGAATTTGAAAATTCTTTAATGGATACGCCAAAAAGCTGTAAAAACAAGTGCATATTCTGTTTTATTGACCAGTTGCCAAAAGGTATGCGCGAAACGATGTACTTTAAAGATGATGACGCAAGACTGTCTTTTTTACAGGGGAATTATATAACACTTACAAATTTAAGTGATAATGATATCGATCGTTTTATCCGTATGCGCATATCCCCTATAAATATTTCCGTTCATACGACTAACCCGGATTTGCGCAAGATGATGCTTAATAACCGTTTTGCAGGAAATGTTTATGATATTATGAAACGCCTTGCACAAAACGGTATCCGTATGAACTGTCAGATAGTGCTATGCCCCGGCATAAACGATTCTGATGAGCTCGACAGAACACTTAAGGATTTGTCTTTACTCTCGCCGTATGTAGAGAGCATAAGCGTCGTTCCCGTTGGGCTCAGCGCTCACAGAAACGGCTTATATCCGCTCAAATCATATACTCCGTCAAGCGCAAAAGCCATTATTGAGCAAATAAATAAATGGCAAAAAATTTTTAAAGAAAAATATAATTCGTCTCTCGTATATGCGTCTGATGAATTTTATATTATGGCAAACATGGGCTTCCCAACCGAAGATGAATACGAAGGCTTTCCACAGCTCGATAACGGCGTAGGGCTTATCGTTAGCATGGAAAGCGAGTTTGCAAATGCACTAAAAGACACAAAACCACAAAAAATTTGCAGAAAAGTAAGCATCGCCACAGGCGAGATTGCATATGATTTTATCTGCTCTCTTGCAAACCGCATTATGCAGCACAGTGCAGGTCTGAAAATAAACGTTTACGCAATTAAAAACGAGTTCTTTGGCGGCGATGTAAATGTAACCGGCCTTGTCTGCGCTTGCGATATTGAAAAACAACTTGCAGACAAAAACCTTGGCGAGACACTTTATATTCCCGCATCAATGCTTCGTGCAGATGATGATGTGTTTTTAGATGATATAAGCCTTACAGAGCTTGAAAAAAGGCTTAATATTAAGATAGTGCCGGTACTTAATGACGGCGAAGATTTCGTACAAAAGCTTTTAAATATACAACAACACACAGGAGGACAACATTCATGGCAAAACCGATAATTGCTATTGTAGGCAGACCGAATGTCGGAAAATCTACTTTATTTAATAAAATTGCCGGAACCAGAATCAGTATTGTAGATGATACTCCCGGCGTTACACGTGACCGTGTTTTTGCAGACGCCGAATGGCTCGGACGCGAATTCACGCTCATTGATACGGGTGGTATCGAACCGAAGGCAGACGATGAGATTTTAATTCAGATGTGCGCACAGGCACAGCTTGCAATTGATATGGCGAACGTTGTAATCTTTATGGTAAATGTTCGCGACGGCCTTACAGCCGCTGATAAAGATGTGGCATCAATGCTTATAAAATCAAATAAACCGATGATACTTGCGGTAAATAAAATTGATAACACAGGCGAGCCGCCTATGGATTTTTATGAGTTTTATAACCTTGGCCTTGGCGAACCGTTTGCAATTTCATCAACACACGGACTTGGTGTCGGCGACCTTTTGGACGAAGCATCAAAATACTTCCCGCCTGCTGATGAAAACGACGCTGATGATGATGTTATTAAGGTTGCAATCGTTGGTAAGCCAAACGCCGGTAAATCATCTCTTATAAACAGAATTTTGGGCGAAGACAGGGTTATCGTCACAAATATTGCGGGCACAACACGCGATGCAATTGATACGTATTATGAGCACAACGGACAACGATATATGTTTATCGACACTGCCGGAATACGCCGCAAATCTAAAGTCGATGAGCAGATTGAGCGCTATAGCGTTATACGCGCATATGCTGCCGTAGAAAGAAGCGATGTGTGTATTATAATGATTGACGGAAGTGAAGGCATAACGGAGCAGGACTCAAAAATTGCTGGTTTTGTTCACGAGAGCGGAAAAGCTTCAATCATCGTTGTGAACAAATGGGATATAGTCGAAAAAGAAACAAATACAATGAAAAATTACAAGCTCGACATTATGGATACGCTTGCATTTATGCAGTATGCACCTGTTCATTTTATTTCAGCAAAAACAGGCAGTCGTGTTGATGCAGTTTTCGAAATGATTAAGGAAGTGGCAAATCAGAATTCAAGACGAATTACAACCGGTATGTTAAACGATGTAATCGGTGAAGCTACCGCAAAGGTACAGCCCCCGTCAGACAAAGGAAAAAGGCTTCGTATATATTACGCTACACAGGCAAGCACGAAGCCTCCAACATTTGTAATCTTCGTAAATAAGGCAGAGCTTTTCCATTTTTCATACCAAAGATATATTGAAAACCAATTAAGAAGTGCATTTGGTTTTGAAGGCACGCCTATACATTTTATAATCCGTGAACGCGGAGAAAAAAACAACTGATTGTGAAAGGAACGATTGACAGATGAACTCATTACCTTATTTAATGACACTAATGGCACTTATCGTTGTAACTTACATTATAGGAAGTGTAAATTCATCAATTATTATATCAAAAATAATCGGAACCGATATACGTGACCATGGAAGCGGAAACGCAGGTGCAACAAATATGCTTCGCACATATGGCAAAAAAATTGGAGTATTTACTTTGTTGTGTGATGCACTTAAAGGCGTAATCGCTGTAGGACTTGCAATGATCGCAGAATGCATGCCGCACTTATCCGGCACCATTACTCCAAACATGTCGAGTCTTTTGCGTTGCATTTGCGCTTTGTTCGTTGTACTTGGACACAACTACCCTATTTTCTTCCAGTTTAAAGGTGGAAAGGGTATTGCAACTTCTGCCGCAACAATATTTATGCTTGACTGGCGCGTGGGTTTAATCGTTCTTTTTGGTGCTTTGCTTGTTATGGTAGTCACACGATATGTATCTCTCGGCTCAATCGTTGGAGCACTTTTGTTTCCCACCGCTTCGTGTGTATATACATTTTTAATTGACAAAGACTTTGATTATATTCTCGCAGTTGTCTCTACCGTTATGTGCATACTTGCAATAGCACGTCACAGCGCGAATATATCTCGTCTTATAAAAGGAACAGAATCAAAATTTGGACAAAAAAAGGAGAGCGCATAACATGAAAATAGCAGTAATCGGTTCAGGCAGTTGGGGCAGCGCAGTTACATCACTTCTTGCGTCAAAAGGTTACAAAGTTTATTTATGGTCATGGAAAGAAGAAGAAACTCTTAACCTTCGTCGCGACCGCGAAAACAAAGAATTTTTACCCGGTGTTATGCTCGACGGAGACATAACTTTTTCAAATGATATGCAAGAATGCGTAGAAGATGCCGAACTAATCGTTCTTGCTACTCCATCGCACGCTATAAGAAATACCGTTCGTAACCTGGCAAAATACATAAAACAAGAGCAAATACTATTAAATATATCAAAAGGACTTGAGCCAAAAACACTTAAACGTCTCTCTGAAGTAATTAAAGACGAAATCCCAAATGTTCGTCTCGGCATTATGAGTGGTCCGTCGCACGCAGAAGAAGTTGGAAGAAAAATGGCTACGGCAAACGTCGTTGCATCAGACGAAAAAGAAATTACTACTTTTGTTCAAGACGTTTTCATGAGTCCTGATTTTCGCGTATATACATGCGATGATATGCTTGGTGCAGAAATCGGCGGCGCAATAAAGAATGTAATTGCTCTTGCAGCAGGAATTGCGGTAGGTCTTGGCTGTGGCGATAATACTTGCGCGGCACTTATGACACGCGGAATCGCTGAAATAACAAGGCTTGGCGTTGCAATGGGCGCAGAAGCAGAAACATTTGCAGGTTTAACCGGAATTGGTGACCTTATCGTTACATGTATGAGCACTCATAGCAGAAACAGAAGTGCCGGCGTTCTTATAGGTCAGGGAGCTTCGCTTGAAGAAGCAACAAATAAAGTGCACATGGTTGTCGAAGGCGTAAATGCTTGCGCTGCGGCACATGAGCTTGCAAAAAAATACAACGTATCAATGCCTATAACTGAATGTGCATACAAAGTTCTTTTTGAAAATATGCCTGTTGAAAACGCAAAAGGAATGCTCATGGAGAGAGCAAAACGTGCAGAAGGCTGATAAATGCCTATGGAGGTAAATATGCAATATCTTATTTTGGCTGTAAGTATCATCTCGCTTATTTTATCTGTAGTAGTACTGATAAGCTTGTTTGCCGTATCAAAAAACAAAGGCGCATCGGCTGATTATGATAAAATCAAATCACAGATTTTTGATGAAATGCGTGCATCGCGTATAGAGAATGCAAAATCTACACAGGAAAATATGAAGCTTATTTCCGACGTATTATCCGAGGCTCAAAAAGCGAGCGCAAATATGCAGGATAACCGTCTCAAAGAAATATCAGAGCGTTTTAAACAGTTTTCTCTTGAAAATGAGCAAAAGCTCGAAAACATAAGGATAACAGTTGAAAACAGGCTTAAATTCGTTTCGGAAAACAACGAAAAACAGCTCGAAAAAATACGTGAAACGGTAGATGAAAAACTCCAGAAGACGCTTGACGAACGTATCAGCCAGTCATTTAAGCTTGTAAGCGAACGACTTGAGCAGGTATATAAAGGTCTTGGTGAAATGCAGACACTTGCAGTAGGTGTCGGCGACCTAAAAAAAGTTCTTTCAAATGTTAAAACGCGCGGAATCCTTGGCGAAATACAGCTTGGGGCAATTTTAGAAGAAATTTTGTCTCCTGAACAATACAAAACAAATGTCGTAACAAAACCATCCGGACGTGACGCCGTTGAATTTGCCGTTTGTCTTCCCGGAAATGACGATGGAATTGTCTATCTGCCAATTGACTCAAAATTCCCTGCAGATATGTATACAAACCTTGTCGATGCATATGACAGTGGAGATTCAGCTCTAATCGCTTCTGCAGGTGCTGCTTTAGAAAGAAGCATTAAACTTTCGGCAAAAACTATTCACGACAAATACGTATCTCCCCCGCATACAACCGAATTTGCAATAATGTTTCTTCCGTTTGAAGGACTATATGCTGAAGTTGTACGCCGCGGTCTTATCGAAACACTTGCTCGCGATTATAAGATAAACATAGCGGGTCCAACAACGATGGCTTCGCTTTTGAACAGTCTTCAAATGGGTTTTCGAACGCTTGCTATACAAAAACACTCCGGCGAAGTATGGCAGGTGCTTGGAGCAGTTAAAACCGAATTTGATAAATTTGGAGATGTACTCATTCAGACACAAACGCGTCTTGAGCAAGCGAATAAAGAGCTTGATAAGCTCGTCGGTGTTCGCACAAGAAAAATTCGCAGCACACTTAAAAAGATTACTTCTCTATCAGAAATTGATGCTGCAAAACTAATTGAAGACGATGAGTTTGACACTAATTCATCATTATTATAAAAAAGTATAGACTATTTTTATAATATATGATAAAATTATAATAAGTGTAAAATGACTATCTTATTATGGAGGTATAGCTTATGGCACTTCAAACAGAAAACAAAAATGGTGTAATCGTAATACAAAATGAAGTTTTAGCAAAAATAGCCGGCATGGCTGCTTCACGTTGCTATGGCGTTGTTGGTATGACCGCTCGCAAAGGTAACGGTTTTTCGGCTCTGCTTATGGGCGATTCGATTACTAAAGGTGTAAATATTTCAACAGAAAATGACCGTATAACTATTGATTTGCATATTATGGTTGAATACGGTGTGAATATTTCTGCGATTTGCGAAAGCATTATAAAAAATGTAAAATACAGCATTGAAAGTATGACCGGCTGCAAGGTTGGTAAAATTAACGTAAGCGTTGACAGTGCTCGTGTCGATTAAATTAGGGGGAGATTAAAATAATTACTTCAATTGATGGTATACAATTCGCCAACATGATTATATCGGCATCAAATCATCTTAACAACAATAAGGTTGCTGTCGATAAACTAAATGTTTTTCCCGTGCCGGACGGCGATACCGGTACAAATATGTCACTTACTTTTTCAGCGGCGGCACTAGATATAAAAAAATTTGTAACACCTGCTATAGGTGATATTGCAAAAGCTCTTTCAAGCGCATCATTAAGAGGCGCAAGAGGCAATTCCGGTGTTATACTTTCGCAGCTTTGCCGCGGACTTGCAAAAAGTCTCGATTCAAAGCAGATTGCTAATGCAAAAGAGCTTTCAGCAGCACTTAAGGCAGCGTCTGATACAGCGTATAAGGCTGTTATGCGACCAACTGAAGGTACAATTCTCACAGTTGCACGCAAATGTGCAGAAGCAGCTTTAAAAGCCGCAGAACGCGAAGAAGATGTTTGCGTCGTAATGAAGAAAGCTATTGAAGGAGCGCAAGAAGCTCTTGACAATACACCAAATCAGCTACCTGTACTTAAAGAAGCCGGTGTTGTTGATGCCGGTGGCGCAGGTCTTTTAAAAATCCTTGAAGGTGCATATCATGCGCTTTCGACAGGTAATCTTGTTGATTTAAACGAGGCTGTAAAACAAACAACATCCGCATCTCCACAGGCAACAATCGATGTTGATAATATTAAATTTGCATATTGTACTGAATTTATTATTGATAAAAAATCTGAGCATGTCGATGTTAAGCGTTTTAGCGAAGTTATCGATCCTAAAGGTGATTGCAAACTCGTAATCGACGATGATGAAATTGTAAAGGTTCATATTCATACAAATCATCCGGGTTTTGTGCTCGAAGAAGCTGTAAAACTTGGCATGCTTTCACGCATAAAAATTGATAATATGAAGCTCCAGCATACAACTATACTTGAATCCAACGTAGGCGACTCCCCTGCTGATTCTGTGGAAGCCAAACCTGAAGCTCCGCATAAAAAGTATGGTTTTGTAAGTGTAGTTGCAGGAAGTGGTCTTGCAGATATTTTCCGCGATTATGGCGTTGACGAAATAATTGAAGGCGGTCAGACAATGAACCCGAGCACAGACGATATTTTGAGTGCTACGGAAAAAATTAATGCTGATTGCATATTTGTTTTGCCGAACAATAAAAATATTATACTTGCTGCAAATCAGGCAAAAGAACTTAGCGAAAAGGAAATCATTGTTATCCCTTCAAAAACCGCTCCGCAAGGCATCGCTGCAATGATGGCATTTTTACCGCACATTGAAAAAGACGAAAATGAAAAAGCTATGTGCAACGCTCTTTCAAATGTTAAAACGGGTCAGGTTACTTACGCTGTGCGCGATACAAGTGTATCAGGTACACCTATTAAGAGCGGCGATATAATCGGTATATCTGAAGGAGAAATATGTTCTGTAGCGCAAAGTGCAGACGATGTTTTATTAGAGCTTGCAGAAAAAATGACAGACGATGATTCTGAAGTTATTTCGATTTATTATGGCGAAGATGTATCCGAAGAACAAGCAAATGAATTGCTCGAAACTTTGGAAGAAAAATACGAGGATATCGACATAATTTTGCAAAGCGGAAATCAGCCACTTTATTATTATATTTTATCTGTGGAATAAAAAGGAGCATGTAATATGTTAAGAAAACCGCTTACTGCTTTATCAGGCATTGGAACCGCAAAAGCAAAGCTGTTTGAACGCGTAGGAGTACATAACATTGCGGATTTGCTTTTATACTTCCCGCGCAGCTATGAAGACAGAACGAAAATCGTTCCTATATATGAAGCATGTGACTCAGAAACGGTGTGCATTAAAGCCACCGTTTTTTCTGCTGTTATTGAAAGACGTATAAATAAGTCGCTTACACTTTATAATGTCGAACTTGTTGACGAAAGCGGCAAAATAACTGCAACATGGTTTAACAATAAATATATTAAAAGCAGTATTATTAAAGGCGATACGTATGTATTTTTCGGTAAAATCAAAAAAATGGGCGCAAAAAAATTTATCGAAACGCCTATTTTTGAAAAAACCAGCACAGAAAATCTTGTAACAGGCAAAATCGTTCCGATTTATCCGCTCACAGCCGAGCTTACACAAAAAACAGTGCAAAAAGCAATTGCATCTGCACTAAAGCTTGATCTGCATTTTTCCGAAACACTCCCCTATGCACTTCTTAAAAAATATAATTTAATGGACTTTGACAGCGCTATAAGAAATATTCATTATCCAAACAATTTGCAAAGTTATGAAAACGCTCGCAGACGTCTTGTTTTCGACGAGCTTTTGACTATTTCTCTGGCACTTACAAAGATTAAAAAAACCAAAACACATTCTTTACAAAACGCAAAAATCGACACATCATATGCAAATGAATTTGTTTCTTCTCTTCCCTTTTCTCTTACAAATGCACAAAAAAATGTTGTAGAAGAAATTTGTCATGATTTGTCATCAAATACAACTATGAACAGACTCGTGCAAGGAGATGTCGGCTCCGGTAAAACAGTAGTTGCCGCAGCAGCAATGTATGCCGTCGCCAAAAGTGGTTACCAGGCAGCTTTGATGGTTCCAACAGAAGTGCTCGCAAAGCAGCATTACAACAGTTTTAAGTCCTTAATGAGCGATAAGAATGTTAACATATGCCTTCTTATAGGCTCTATGAGTAAAAAAGAAAAAAATGATGTATACGAGCTTATAAAAAGCGGAAAAACTGATATTATAATCGGTACACATGCCATGATTCAGGAAAGTGTTGAATATAAATCTCTTGCGCTCGTTATTACTGACGAACAGCATCGTTTCGGCGTGTCACATCGCGACAGCATAAGTAAAAAAGGAGAAAATCCTCATGTACTTGTTATGAGTGCTACGCCAATTCCGCGCACACTTGCACTTATTTTATATGGCGACCTCGATATATCTGTCATCGATGAGCTGCCGCCCGGAAGAAAAGAAGTGCTTACATACTGTGTCGACGAAAAAATGCGCACTCGCATCCTTGCTTTTATAAACAAGCAGGTACTTGCCGGCAGGCAGGTTTATATTGTTTGTCCGCTCATTGAAGAAACAGAAAACAGTGACCTAAAAAATGTGATTGACTATGCAAATCATCTTCAAAATGAAATTTTTCCAAATTATTGCTGTGCGCTTATGCATGGCAAACTAAAAAGCGACATAAAAGAAGACATTATGACACGTTTTAAAAACGGCGAAATTGATATTTTAATCTCAACAACCGTCATAGAAGTCGGCGTCGATGTTGCAAATGCAAACACGATGATTGTTGAAAATGCTGAACGTTTTGGTTTAAGCCAACTCCATCAGCTTCGCGGTCGTGTTGGTCGCGGAAGCGAGCAAAGTTATTGCATTTTATTTAATCAAGGCGAAGGCGAAATCGCAAGAAAAAGAATGGAAATAATGTGTACTTCAAACGATGGTTTCTATATATCGAAACAGGATTTGATTTTGCGCGGTCCGGGTAATTTCTTCGGCACACGGCAACACGGTCTGCCTAATATGCGCATCGCAAATTTGTTTAATGATATTGATATTTTAAAAGAAGTACAACAAGCCGTAACTGAGTTGTATAACGGTGAATTAGAATGTAGCGACAAGGAAGCTGCGCTGCTTAATAAAAAAATTTCATCATTTACAAACAGAATTCTTTTATAAATTTTTGTTGACATAAGTGGAAGAAATTACACCTTATAAAACCTTGTTTTTTGCACAAATTATCTTTGTAAACCAAACAAGGAGGTGAAAACACAATGTCAAGCAATAAAAAGAATTTAGTACCTGAAGCAAGAGCTGCTCTTGATAAGTTTAAGATGGAGGCTGCATCAGAAGTCGGCGTTAATCTTAAGCAGGGTTACAACGGTGACCTTACAAGCAAGCAGGCTGGTTCTGTTGGAGGTCAGATGGTAAAAAAGATGATCTCTTCATATGAACAAAACATGAAATAAGCTTTAAAATAATTGCAGTATAAAAATTGGGCATGTGTCAGAAAAATTTTTGACTCGTGCCCAATTAACATTTAAGGGATAGCAAATAACTTGCTATCCCTTAAAACTTTTTATTTTACTACAATATTTACAAGCTTACCAGGCACAACGATCGTTTTTATAATTTGTTTGCCGCTCGTTGCATCGATTACTTTCTCACTCTTCATTGCCGCTTCTTGTGTAGCGTCTTTGTCAAGCCCTGCCGGAATCTTAATCTTGTCTTTGATTTTGCCGTTTATCTGTAATACAATTTCAACTTCATCATCAACAGTCTTTGCCTCATCATATTTTGGCCAGCTTTGATTTGAGATTTCTCCACCAAAGTTTGAATTCTGCCACATTTCCTCGGTAATATGTGGCGCTGTCGGGTTAAGAAGAAGCAAGAATGTCTTAAGCTCTCCACGTGTGATTGAGCCTTTTTTCGTAAAGTCATTTACAAGTGACATAAGAGTTGCAATCGCCGTATTATACTTCATACGTTCAATGTCTTCGTCAACCTTCTTTACAGCTTTATGCATTGATATTTCCATATCCGCGCTGTAACCTTCATCATCGGTAAGTATATTTTGCAAATTCCATACTCTTTCAAGGAATTTAAAGCAACCTTTTACGCCTTGCTCCGACCACGGTGTCGCCTGGTCAAATGCACCGATAAACATTTCATATGTTCTGAATGTATCTGCGCCAAAGTCGCGTACAACATCATCAGGATTTACGACGTTTCCGCGCGACTTCGACATTTTTTCGTTATTCGCACCAAGAATCATACCATGAGATGTTCTCTTCTGATACGGCTCTTTTGTCGGTACTACGCCAATGTCATACAAGAATTTATGCCAGAAACGTGAATAGAGCAAATGTAGCGTCGTATGCTCCATACCGCCGTTATACCAATCAACAGGAAGCCAGTAATTTAAAAGCTCACTGTCTGCAAGCACGCTATTATTTTTCGGGTCAATATATCTTAAGAAATACCATGACGAGCCTGCCCATTGTGGCATTGTATCTGTTTCACGCTTTGCTGCTCCATGACAATGCGGACATGTTGTATTTACCCAATCAGTAATTTTTGCAAGCGGTGATTCGCCGTTATCTGTCGGTTCATAATCATCAAGTTCAGGAAGTGTAAGCGGAAGCTCACTTTCCGGAAGTGCTACCCAACCGCATTTTTCACAATATACAAGCGGAATTGGTTCTCCCCAGTAACGCTGACGAGAAAATACCCAGTCGCGAAGCTTAAAGTTTACTTTGCGCTTACCAAGATTATTTTTCTCAAGATAATCTATTATTGAATCAATTGCTTCTTTAACACTCTTGCCTGTAAGAAAACCGGAATTTACCATCGTGCCTTCGCTTACATCTGTATATGCTGCCTCCTGCACGTTTTCACCACCGGATACAACCTCAATTATCGGAAGATTAAATTTCTTTGCAAACTCCCAGTCGCGAGTATCATGCGCGGGCACAGCCATGATTGCGCCAGTTCCATATGTCATAAGTACATAATCAGAAATCCACACAGGCAATTTCTCACCATTTACTGGATTTATAGCATATATTCCATTAAGCGCAACGCCTGTCTTATCTTTTGCAAGCTCTGTACGCTCAAATTCTGACTTTCTTGCAGCCTGTTGCTTATATTCAATTATCTGATCGTAATTTGAGATTTTATCTTTCCAGCTCTCAATATACGGATGCTCCGGCGAAAGTACAACATATGTTGCGCCGAAAAGTGTGTCAGGGCGTGTTGTATATACAACAAGTTCTTCCTGGGCACCATCAATTTTAAATGTTACTTCTGCACCTTGTGAGCGTCCTATCCAGTTTTTTTGCTGTGTTTTAACTTTTTCAATAAAATCAAGATCATCTAAATCATCAATAAGACGCTGCGCATATTCCGTAATCTTAAGCATCCACTGGCTCTTGCGCTTTTGCACAACTTCGCTTCCGCAGCGCTCACACACACCATCAACTACCTCTTCATTTGACAAACCTACCTTACAGCTTGTACACCAGTTAATCGGCATTTCCTGCTTGTATGCAAGTCCTTTTTCAAATAACTTAAGGAAAATCCACTGTGTCCATTTATAATATTCAGGGTCGGTAGTATTTATCTCACGATCCCAATCAAATGAAAAACCAAGTGATTTAAGCTGCTTTTTGAAATTCGCAACATTATCTTGTGTGACTTTTTTAGGATGAACTTTGTTTTTCATAGCAAAGTTCTCTGTCGGAAGACCAAATGCATCCCAACCCATTGGATAAAGAACGTTATATCCTTGCAGTCTCCTTTTTCTCGAAACTATATCAAGCGCCGTATATCCGCGCGGATGACCTACATGAAGGCCGTGACCGGATGGATATGGGAACTCAACGAGGGCAAAAAATTTTGGCTTTGAAAGGTCATCATTCGACGCCTTAAACGTCTTCTCGTCATCCCATTTTTTCTGCCATTTCTTTTCGATTTCAGTATAATTATATTTCAATTCTGCCGCCTCCTAATCATTATCTGATAAATTGAGTGTAACTTCTTTAGCATCTGTCCACAGACGCTCTATATCATAAAATTCACGCATTTCATCAGTGAAAATGTGAACTACTATATCGCTATAATCAATCAATACCCAGGTCGCATCACGATATCCTTCGATATGAATAGGCTCAAAGCCATTTTCCGAAAGCTTTTCGCAAACATTGTCGGCAAGAGCTTTGACCTGAGATTGTGAACCGGCACCGCATATTACAAAGTAATCACTAATGCTCGTAAGCTCAGCTACATCTAAAGCTGTAATACGTCTGCCTTTTTTATCGTCGAGGCAATTTGCAATAAGATTTAATTTATCAACTAGTTGCAAAGCTTTTCCTCCTTTAAATATTGTTTACACCACAATATATAATATATAATTTTCAATCATTTTTCAAGTGTTTTACTGATTTTTATTTCTAAAAACCAATTTCTCGCAAGAACTGTATCAATATGAAGAAGTGCATTTCTGTCGGTAAGCTTTCGAATCGACATATCAAGCGCAAAAAGCATTGCTTCGTCAATGTCAGTTTCGCATAGTGTACGCAGTTTTATAAGCCCGTCAAACGGTTCCTTATCACGATTCGGCTCAATTACATCAGCAAGATATATTATCTTATCAAGAAGCGACATATCGCATTTAGCCGTCGTATGATAACGAATCGCCGAAAGAATTTCTTCATCACAAATTCCGTATTCGATTTTCGCTATTTGTGCACCGAGATACTGATGAACAAGTTTTGGCGATTTCTTCGTCACATCGTCAAGACTCACGTTTAATTCCTCACACATCTTATACGCACTATCTTTATCAATATTTTTCGCACAGTCGTGAAGAAGCCCGGCAATTTGCGCCTTATTTTCATCTGCTCCATAACGCTTTGCAAGCACTTTAGCCGCTTGCATTACGCCGAGACTATGAAGATATCTTTCAGGCTTCAAACTGCTTTTTAAACACATTTTCGCGCCTTCAAAATCAAAATTTATCATGCTTACTCTCCTTGATACAATTTATGCTTATCTATAAAGTCAAGCACAACCTGCGGCACAAGATGTTTAACGTTTTCTTGCTCTCTGATCATGTCACGTATATTGCTCGATGAAATTTCAAGCTCACGCGAGCACACGTTATAGACCGTCGCGCCGTATTTTTCTTTTAACATATTTATTTTCGCATCAATATCTGATTCAAAGCCACCTCTTGCAATTACTGCAAAAGAACACATCTTTAAAAACTTTTGTGCATTGTGCCATTTTTCGACATAATCAAGAGAATCTTCGCCTAAAATAAATACAATTTCATCGCCTGGATATAATTTTTTAAAATAGTCTACTGTTTCAACACTGTATGACGGCGTTTCCTTTTTAATTTCATAATCAGACACGCTAAAACGTTCATTGCCGCTTATTGCAAGCTTTACCATCTCGTATCTCGCACCAATATCTGCTATATAAGTCTTATGCGGCGTTATACCTGCCGGAATATATATAACCTTGTCTAAATTAAGTTCGTCTATACATAGCTTGCCCATGTATAAATGCGCGTTATGAATCGGGTCAAATGTTCCTCCCAAAAGACCTATTCTTCCCATATCTCTATCCCCTAATTCTATTTTCTCGGAAGTTCAATTCTCTTTTTGTTTTTTGACTCACGATATAACACAATCTTTGAACCAATCGCCTGTACAGCTTCTGCACCGGTTAGCTTTGCAAGCATATCTACTGTTTCGCGTGCATCAAGAAATGACGCATCAAGTAAATGTATTTTTATAAGCTCTCTGGCCTCTAACGCATCGTCAAGCTGTTTTATAAAATTATCAGTTATTCCGCCTTTACCAAGCTGAAAAATAGGCTCAATAGTATTTGCCTGCCCTCTTAAATAGGCACGTTGTTTGCTTGTAATCATATTATCCTCCTGTGATTATCTGACATAATCAAATTCTATATCATAAAGACGTACTGTATCGCCTTCGTTTATTCCCTTTTCTTCAAGCGCATCGATAACGCCTTTAGTGCGAAGTGAACGCTGAAAATAGTTAAATGATTCGTCATCTGCAAGATTTACAGAGCCAACAAGATTTTCAATCCATCTTCCTTCGACTACATATACACCGTTTTCATTTCGTATTGTAAAGAGCTCTTCATCCACAATTTCTTCAAGAATCGGTTCTGCTTCAAATATCTCTACAGGCGGCAGCTGTGCGAGCTGTGCTGCGACATATTCCATAAGTTCGCTTACACCCTTCGTTGTAGCTGCACAGATTTCAAAAATCTTATAGCCGCGCTTTTCCATTTCGCATATAAATTCCTTGTATGCTTCTTCGTCTTGTATAATGTCTGTTTTATTTGCAGCAATAACCTGTGGTCTGCTCGATAAAAGCTCGTCATAATTAGACAGCTCTGCATTTATTTTATCAAAGTCATCAATCGGATTTCTGCCTTCGATTCCCGACACATCTACAACATGGATAAGAAGTCTCGTTCTTTCAACATGACGCAAAAATTCGTGACCGAGACCTACACCCTCGCTTGCCCCTTCAATTAGCCCCGGTATATCAGCGATAACAAAGCTTCCTGCACCGCCGTATTTGCCAAGCTCTACTACACCAAGATTCGGCTCAAGCGTCGTAAAATGATAATTAGCAATCTTCGGCTTTGCCGATGTCACAACAGATAACAGCGTCGATTTTCCGACATTCGGAAAACCTAACAAACCAACATCCGCAATAAGCTTTAGTTCGAGCAAAAGCTCTTTTTCAACACCTTTTAAACCACTTTTGGCAAATCGCGGAACCTGTCTTGTCGGGGTAGCAAAATGAGTATTTCCCCATCCGCCATTACCACCCTTAAATAGTACTGCGCGATTATTAGGCGGTGTCATGTCTGCTATCAAACGGTTCGTCTGCGCATCACGTACGAGTGTGCCGGCAGGCACCTTTATTACAAGCGCATCAGCATCTTTGCCAAAGCCCTTGCCACTTTTGCCATCGCCGCCATTGTCAGCTACATATTTTCTTTTATAGCGGAACGAAACGAGCGTTGAGATCGATGTATCAACTTCAAATACAATATCTCCGCCACGACCGCCATCGCCGCCGTCAGGTCCGCCTGCAGCAACGTATTTCTCGCGATGAAAAGACACTGCTCCGTTACCGCCATCACCTGCTTTGACATAAATTTTTGCTGTATCAAAAAACATATACTACATCCTTTTAAGAGTTAATTTTATGTTTATATTTTTAACATATTGAAAAATTTTAATATACTAATGAAAAATCTCAGACAAAAAGTCTGAGATTTTAAAATTAATCAGTATAAACGCTGCACTGTTTCTTGTCTTTACCTTTTCTCTCGAACTTTACCTTTCCGTCTATTAGGGCAAATAAAGTATCATCACTACCAATACCAACGTTGTTACCGGGGTGAATTTTTGTACCGCGCTGTCTTACTAATATATTTCCTGCAAGAACAAACTGACCGTCAGCTCTTTTCACACCAAGTCGTTTCGACTCACTATCACGACCGTTTTTGGTCGATCCCATACCTTTCTTATGTGCCATTTATATACACCTCAGCTTTCAAACAATATTTTGATTTTCTAACTACGCATTGATCTTTTCAATCTGTAGCTTTGTGTAGGGTTGTCTGTGACCCTGCTTTTTGCGATATGTCTTCTTCGGCTTATACTTAAACACGATAACTTTCTTGCTCTTAGCCTGTCTAAGAACTTTTGCTGTAACACTTGCACCTTCAACTACAGGGCTGCCAAGCTTTACAGTTTCGCCACCAATCGCTAAAACAGTATCAAATGTGTATGTGTCATCAACCTGTGCATCTAATTTTTCAACAAAGATTGTGTCACCCTCAGCAACCTTGTACTGTTTTCCGCCTGTCTTAATAATTGCGTACATAAAATTGCACCTCCTTATAAAATGAAGTCACGCTAATGCGGGTACTGTATAAACAGATTTAAAACCCTTCTTATGCGGTTACCATAATATATTAACACAAAATATACCATGTGTCAACACTTTTTTAATGTATTTTTTCTTATTTATGAAAACGCAAATTAGTAGTTAAGAGTTTTCTCATATACTTCTTTTTGAACATGTGAAATAAATTCTTCAATACTCTTCGCTCCCATGTCTCCCACCTTGCGTGCACGAACGGAAACAGTCTGTGTTTCCTGCTCTTTATCGCCCGCTATAAGCATGTACGGAACTTTTTCAAGCTGTGCTTCACGAATTTTATATCCGATTTTTTCATTTCTCATGTCAAGTTCTACGCGTATGCCCGCTGCACGAAGTTTTTCATAAACTTCAGTCGCATATTGCGCATGCTTTTCTGAAATCGCAAGCACTTTAACCTGTGTTGGCGCGAGCCATGTCGGAAATGCCCCTGCATACTTCTCGATAAGAAGTGCAAGTGTACGCTCATAACAACCGATTGATGTACGATGTATGATGTACGGATTTTTCTTATTTCCGTCTGCATCAACATACTCCATACCAAACTTTTCGGCAAGCATCTGGTCAACCTGAATCGTAATAAGAGTATCTTCCTTGCCATGAACGTTCTTTATCTGTATATCAAGCTTCGGTCCATAGAACGCTGCTTCACCAATGCCAACTGCATATGGAATTTCAAGATGGTCAAGTATTTTTTGCATTGTGGACTGTGCTTCGTCCCACTGCTCTGGTGTGCCGATATACTTTTCTTTATCTTCAGGATCCCACTGAGAGAATCGATACGATACATCTTCATATAATCCAAGTGTCTTAAGCATGTATATTGCAAGCTCAAGGCAGCTCTTAAATTCGCTTTCAAGCTGCTCAGGCGTACACATCAAATGGCCCTCTGAAATTGTAAACTGACGAACACGGATAAGTCCGTGCATTTCACCAGATGCTTCATTTCTAAAAAGCGTTGATGTTTCGCCATAACGAAGCGGTAAATCACGATATGAACGTGCCTTGTTAAGATATGCCTGATATTGGAATGGGCATGTCATCGGACGAAGCGCGAAGACTTCTTTGTCCTTTTCTTCATCGCCCATTACAAACATTCCATCTTGATAATGGTCCCAATGTCCCGATACTTTATATAAGTCGCTTTTTGCCATATACGGCGTAATTGTACGAAGCCAGCCATGCGCTTCCTCTGTGTCTTCTACAAAGCGCTTTAAAATCTGCATAATTTTTGCGCCCTTTGGAAGCATTATGGGAAGGCCCTGTCCAATCAGCTCTGATGTAGTAAAGATTTCAAGCTCTCTGCCGAGCCTATTATGGTCACGGCGTTTTGCTTCTTCAAGCTTTTCTAAATGCTCTGCAAGCTCTTCCTTTGTCTTGTATGCCGTACCATATATGCGCTGAAGCATCTTGTTCTTCTCGCTTCCGCGCCAGTATGCACCCGTTGCACTCAAAAGCTTAAATGCTTTAACCTTGCTCGTATAGTTTACGTGTGGGCCTGCGCATAAATCGGTAAAGTCGCCTTGCTTATAAAACGATATAACTTCACCTTCAGGCAAATCATTTATAAGCTCAATTTTATACGGTTCGTCAGCCATTAGCTTTAGAGCCTCGCTACGCTCAAGCTCAAATCTTTCAATTTTTATATTTTCCTTTACGATTTTCTTCATTTCCGCCTCAAGCTTTTCGAGGTCGTCAACTGTAAACGGTTTGTCCGAATCAAAATCATAATAAAAGCCGTTATCAATTGCAGGTCCTATCGCAAGCTTTACTTCAGGAAATAATCTTTTTACTGCCTGCGCTAATATGTGCGACGCACTGTGACGCAGCGTGCGAAGTTCATCGTAATTTACGTTTTCACTCATATTTCATCTTCCTATCTTTATAAAGTATCTATATAATTATAATACTTTGATTTTATAATGTCAAGCAATTAAGCTTGTATAACGAAAAAAGACGCTTAATTAAGCGTCTTTTGTTTTTTAGATTGCATCTTTAATCATTGCCACAACTTTTTTAGCGCATACATCAATTCCTTTTTCGTTAAGATGCAGATTGTCATCAAGTAAATACTCGTCAGTGTGACCATCTACAACGCTGTGAAGATCGTTTATTATTACGCCCATCTCTTGTAGCACAGGAACAACCGCATCGTTATATTCTTTTATCCTTTCGTTATTGTGCTTATCAAGCACGCTTATATCGTTATATTTAGCTCCTGTAGGAGTAGTCGTAGCAAAAATAACCTTTTTTCCATAGCCAAGTAAAATCTTTGCCATTCTTTTCATGTTTTGTACGTAGATATCTATGTTTGTAAATGCCCCGTCACCAAACAGACAGTCAACCGCATCCCACAATCCGTTATTCCAATGAATTACATCTGCACCTTTAATTTCTTTTTGGTATTCAAAAAGCAAGCGCATTGTGTATGTAGAATATCTGCAATTCTCTTCCGGCTGCCACACCTCATACCCTTCGCCTAATAATTCGGCAACTTTTGTGCCGTATCCGATCAGTCTTATTGAATCTCCAAGCAAAACAACTTTTTTCATGTCACATACTCCTTTTTATTGTTGATAACTTTTATATTTTAAACACGCCAAACACATCAAGTACAGACGATATCAGTATTAGTACTATACATATAGGCGCTATGTATTTTATAGTAGCTATAAAAAGCTTCTTTCTTTTAAACGATCCTGACAGTTCAACTTCATCGGAAATGGCTTGTGGTTTTATAACATAGCCGACAAAAACACATGTAAAGAACGCAACTATCGGCATTAGAACACTATTGCTTATAAAGTCGAAGAAATCAAGAAACTGTAGTCCAAGTATTTTTACGTTTGCCCAAATACCGTTTCCAAGCGAAGACAAAAGTCCGAGCGCTAAAGATAATAACAAAACTAAAACGCAGGAAAGCTTTCTTCCCACTTTAAATTTGTCGCACACAATCGATACAACCGTTTCCATAAGCGATATTGATGACGTAAGCGCCGCAAATAAAACAAGCAAGAAAAATATTATTCCGATATATGTTCCGCCTGCCATAGAATTAAACACTTTGGGAAGTGTAATAAACATAAGGCTAGGTCCTTTGCCAAGTGCCTCGGGA
This sequence comes from Candidatus Aphodoplasma sp., assembly GCA_045541115.1. Taxonomy (GTDB): domain Bacteria; phylum Bacillota; class Clostridia; order UBA1381; family UMGS1253; genus Aphodoplasma. The sequence continues at coordinate 60,689 of JAZQIM010000003.1, read as the reverse complement.
GTGCCGCCCGAGAAGGCAAATACTGCAGGAATAATCATAAGGCCTGCAATAAATGCAATACCTGTATCGAAAAGCTCTATCTGTGTAACTGAAGATTCAAGGCTAACATCTTTTTTCATGTACGAACCATATGTAATCATTATACCCATTGCAAGCGACATTGAATAAAACAATTGTCCCATAGCCGCAAGAACTGTAGTAGCCGAAAATTTGCTGAAATCAGGCATTAAATAATATTTTACACCTTCAAGTGCACCCGGCATACATACAGAATAAACAGCAATAATTAACGATAATACAATAAGCACAGGCATCATTATCTTACTGACTTTTTCTATACCTTTTTCTACACCAAAAAGCACTACTATTGCGGTAAAGCCTAAAAATAGCGAAAACCAGAAAATCGGTTCTCCAACTTGTGATATAAAGCCGCCAAAATATGCATCTGTCGATGCACTAGCCGCGCCGCCGCTCATAAACACCCACAAGTATTTCATTACCCAGCCGCCTATAACTGAATAATATGGAAGTATTATTGCAGGAATTATAGCTCCAAGATATCCAATAAAAGCATATTTTTTGTTAAGCGACTTAAACGCCTCAATTGCACTGAGTCCGGTTTTTCTTCCGATAGCTATTTCTGCTACCATAAGCGTAAAACCAAAAGTTACCGCAAGCAAAATATATACGAGCAAAAATATTCCACCGCCATACTTCGCCGCAAGATACGGAAAACGCCAAATGTTTCCAAGCCCAACAGCCGAGCCCGCTGCTGCAAGCACAAAACCGATTTTGCCTGTAAAATTGCTTCTTTTTTCGTTGTTCATATAAATCTGATCGTCCTTTCAATTTTCTCTTTTGCTCATATTCTTACTCATTTTTCTTTAAAACAAATGCACTCCTGCTTGGCAAATAACATTTAAAACCGATCCATCCTGCAGGTGTTATATCCGTTTTGTACGAGGCTGATGTATCTATGCGCGAAAATCCGCCAAACTTACCGTCATCGCTCGAAAGAGCTACACTATACTCTCCTTCTATACCAACCGGAACAAAATACCCTTCAAACGATTTTGTAGGATGGAAATTAAAAATAAACACGTTATTGCCTTTAGTATAAATGAGTATTTTATCATCCTGATGCATCCATCTGTTTTCAGCTTTTAATGAAAGTATGTTTTCATCTTTCAGAAGCTTTATCATAGACTTGTCAAAATCATTAAGTTCGCGGTATCTTAAATCCGAATTGTCTACCAAAGACCACTGTCTGCGGCAATAATGATAGCTCCAGTTATTTCCCTCGCGCGGAAAATCTATCCATTCAGGATGTCCAAATTCATTTCCCATAAAATTGAGGTATCCTTCGCCTGCAAGAGACGAAGTAACAAGACGTATCATCTTGTGAAGCGCAATTCCTCTGTCTATAATAGGATTCGCGCCAAATTTATTCATGCCGGTATACATTTCCTTGTCGCAAAGTCTAAACATTATCGTCTTATCGCCAACAAGTGCCTGGTCATGAGATTCGCAGTAACCTATATTCTTTTCGCCATCACGACGCGCTGTCAGCTCATACCAGAGCTTTGCAATATCCCACTCGTCATCGCTGTATTCTTTAATCATCTTAATCCATAAATCAGGAACACCCATAGACAGTCTGTAATCAAATCCTATGCCGCCATCCTTTATTGGAATGCACATGCCCGGCATACCTGACATATCTTCTGCTATAGTGATTGCATTTGGATTTATTTCATGTATCAATTCGTTTGCAAGTTGCAGATAAACAACAGCATCAGTGTCCGTATTCATAGAAAAATACATATCATAATTTGTAAAAGCGCTTCCAAGTCCATGGTCATGATAGAGCATAGATGTTACGCCGTCAAAGCGAAATCCGTCAAAATGGAAAACTTCCATCCAATATTTTAAATTCGAAAGCAGAAAATGAAGCACTTCGTTTTTAGCGTAATTAAAAAGTTTTGTTCCCCATGCGCTATGGTCGCCCTTTTGTCCTTCGTGAAAGAACTGATACGTAGTTCCGTCAAATTCGTTTAAACCTTCGTTAGTGTTTTTTACTGCATGAGAATGGACTATATCAAGTAAAACCGCAATGCCCATGCTATGTGCAGTATTTATAAGTTCTTTTAAGTCTCTGCCGCTTCCATATCTTGAAGATGCAGCATAGAAATTTGAGACCTGATAACCAAATGAGCCATAATATGGATGCTCCATAATTGCCATTATCTGTATCGTATTATATCCTAATTCCTTAATTCGCGGAAGTATATTATCTTTAAATTCACGATACGTACCTACAGCTCCCTTTTCCTGCGCCATACCTATATGACATTCATATATAAAAGGTGTTTTTGACGGCACAAATCCTTCATCCGTCCACTTAAATTTTTCGGATGTATCTTCTATCTCTGCGCTCCATAAATACGTTTGCGGATCCTGCACAACTCTCGTTGCATAAACAGGAATACGGCGAAGAAGCTTTCCTGAATTAACAACAATCGCCTGAACTTTCTGTCCGGCCTTTAACGCATTTTTTCCTTTTAATTCAACCTCAAAGATGCCATTATCTAGCTTTGTCATGGGGCAATCATATACAGACCAGTTATTAAAATCTCCCGTAAGATACATCATATCTGCAGCAGGTGCCCATTCTCTGTATACCCAGCCTGCTTTACTTTGATGAAAACCAAAATAATTATGGGCATTTGCAAAGCTTTTTATCTTTCTCTTTCCGTCTAAGAGTTCTCTCTTTTTATTAGTAAAAAGCTCCATTCTCAAGTCAATGTCTTTTTCGTAAGGTGCCAAATAAGGATCAATTTCCAAAATTCTTCTTTTTGTTTTCCTGCTCATTTTAAGCCCCCCTTTAACTTATCTGTCTAAAAATCTCAAAAGCCCTTCACAACCTGTTAAAACATCTCTGTAAGTTTCATCAAAATTTCCGGTATACCACGGATCAGCAACATCTGCATCCAAGCCCGCAAACTCAAGCAGTTTGTGTACTTTTTTATCTTTATCATCGCCTACGATTCGTATAGTATTACGCACATTGGCATTATCCATACATATTAAATAATCATATTTTTCGTAATCTGATTTTTCCAGATGCACAGCTCTTTTTTGTGAATATGATATTCCTAACTTATCTAAAATTTTCGCCGTACCATAGTGAACCGGGCTTCCTATTTCATCATAGTGTGTAGCAGCAGAGGAAATATTAAACTCGTCACTTCTGCCCATCTTCTCTACCATATCTTTAAAAATAAACTCTGCCATAGGACTTCTGCATATATTGCCGTGACATATAAATAATATACGTGTCATAAACTCTCTCCAAATTATAAATTAACGCATACGAAACAAATCCGTATGCGTTAATTATATACTATCCTTATATTATTTTCAATATTATTTTTTAAATCGATTTAACATATCAAAAAACTTTCCGCGCTCTTTGTTGTTTCCGTTGTCGAGTTTATCAAACTCACGGAGTAATTCTTTTTGCTTTTCACTAAGCCCTTTCGGCACTTCAACAATAAATTTTACGTATTGATTGCCGCGTCCGCGTCCATTAAGGTGAGGTATGCCTTTACCGCGGAATCTGTAAACTGCTCCGCTCTGCGTTCCCTCGGCAATTTTATGTTCAACCTCTCCGTCAAGCGTAGGCACGCGTATCGTATCGCCAAGTGCAGCTGAAACAAAGCTGATCGGCATCTCAAAAGTTACATCAAAACCATTTCTTGAAAATAACTCATGCTTTTTTATTGATATAGTTATATATAAATCGCCGTTCGGCCCGCCTTTAATTCCCGCACTGCCCTCCGAGCGAAGTGTTATTGTCTGCCCATCATCAATGCCGGCAGGAATTTTAACGTTAATTTTGCGCTGAACTTTAATTTGACCACTGCCTTTACAATCAGGACACGGATTTTCAATTTTCTGACCGCTGCCTCCGCAGTTATTACACGTTGCAGCAGATGAAAAATTACCAAAAGGCGTGCGCTGTGTGGTGCGAATCTGACCGCTGCCACCACACACAGGGCATGTCACAGGCGAAGTGCCTTTTTTCGCCCCGCTGCCACCGCAGCTTTTGCAGTTTTCCATGCGATAAATATTTATCTCTTTTTCAACGCCAAAAGCCGCCTCTTCAAATGTGATTTCAACGTACTGCTGAACATCCTTGCCTTTTCTCGGTCCGTTTCTGCGCGCACTCTGTGAGCTTGCACCACCAAAACCACCGCCAAAGAATGACTCGAATATATCTCCAACGTCAAATCCGCCAAAACCGCCGCCGTAGCCACCGCCGCCGTAGCCGCCGCCATAGCTCGGGTCGACGCCCGCATGACCAAATCTGTCATATTTTGCGCGTTTATCGCTGTCTTTTAGCACATCATACGCTTCATTTACTTCTTTAAATTTTTCTTCCGCCTCTTTTTCTTTACCGGGATTAAGGTCGGGATGGCATTTTTTTGCCGCAGCACGATATGCCTTCTTTATTTCTTCGTCGCTTGCATCTTTATTTACGCCAAGCACTTCGTAATAATCACGCTTGTCAGCCATGTATTCATCTCCTTAAATAAGAGAATTATGTATATATCCTGCTTAAAACATTTAAGCACTAATATGATAACATAAAAAAGCTACGAAAGGAAGGTTTTGCGCAAAATTACGCAAAACCTTTACAATTCGTACATATTTTCACGTATTAATTATATTATTTATTGTCGTCGTCAACAACTTCATAATCTGCGTCAACAACATTCGGATCATCGTTTGCCTGCGCACCGGCTGCAGTCGACGGATCAACATTAGGTGCTGCCTGTGAATACACCTTTTGAGCAAGCTCATTAAATTTTGCCGTAAGCTCTTCTGTTGCTTCCTTCATTTTCTGTACATCATTTGATGCGATTGCATCTTTTGTCTTCTGAATTTTTTCGTTTACAGCGTCTTTATCAGCAGCGTCAATCTTATCACCAAGCTCGCCAAGTGCTTTTTCGCACTGGTATACTATTGTATCAGCCTGGTTTCTAACTTCTGCTTCTTCTTTCTTCGCCTTATCTTCAGCCGCAAACTTTTCAGCTTCTTTTACAGCCTTTTCAATATCTTCCTCGGAAAGATTTGAGCTTGCAGTAATTGTAATATTCTGCTCATTTCCTGTTCCGAGATCTTTAGCACTTACGTGAACAATACCATTTCTGTCGATATCAAATTTAACCTCAATCTGCGGAACACCGCGTGGTGCCGGCGGAATACCTGTAAGATTAAATCTGCCAAGTGTCTTATTATATGCTGCCATATCACGCTCGCCCTGAAGCACGTGAATTTCAACGCTTGTCTGGTTATCAGCAGCAGTTGAGAACACCTGTGTTTTCTGTACAGGGATAGTTGTATTTCTTTCAATTAGCTTTGTGCATACGCCACCAAGTGTTTCAATACCTAGCGAAAGCGGTGTAACGTCAAGTAAAAGTAAATCCTTTACATCGCCACCAAGCACACCACCTTGTATAGCTGCACCGATTGCAACACATTCGTCAGGGTTGATTCCGTTATCAGGCTCTTTGCCCGTAATACGTTTTACTGCTTCCTGTACTGCAGGGATTCTCGATGAACCACCAACCATCAACACCTTTGCTATATCGCTTGATGAAAGACCTGCATCTCTCATTGCATTTCTTGTCGGCTCCATTGTCTGTTCAACTAAATCAGCTGTAAGCTCATCAAACTTTGCACGAGTAAGTGTAATGTCAAGATGCTTCGGACCTGTTGCATCTGCAGTTATAAACGGAAGGTTAATGTTTGTGCTCATAACGCCCGAAAGCTCAATCTTTGCCTTCTCCGCAGCTTCCTTAAGTCTCTGCATTGCCATTTTATCAATCAAAAGGTCAATTCCTGTATCTTTCTTAAATTCAGCTGCGAGATAATTCATAACACGCTCATCAAAGTCATCGCCACCAAGACGGTTGTTACCGCTTGTTGCCAAAACTTCAAAAGTGCCATCGCCAATTTCAAGGATTGATACGTCGAATGTTCCGCCACCAAGGTCGTATACCATGATTTTGTGATCAGTGTCATTTCCCATGCCATATGCTAAAGAAGCCGCTGTAGGCTCATTTATAATACGCATAACTTCAAGGCCTGCAATCTTACCTGCATCCTTTGTAGCCTGACGCTGTGCATCTGAAAAATATGCAGGAACAGTAATAACTGCCTGTGAAACCGTTTCGCCAAGATAACGCTCTGCATCTGACTTAAGCTTTTGAAGTATCATAGCGCTCACTTCTGTAGGTGTGTATGCCTTATCGCCAAGTGTTACCTTCTTATCTGTACCCATATCACGCTTAATTGATATAATCGTGTTATCAGGATTTGTGATTGCCTGTCTTTTTGCAACCTGACCTACAAGACGCTCACCATCTTTTGTGAGTGCAACTACAGAAGGAGTTGTTCTTCCGCCTTCAGGGTTAGGAATTACAACAGCTTCGCCATTTTCCATAACCGCTACACATGAGTTTGTAGTACCCAGGTCTATACCTATAATTTTTCCCATAACATATTCCTCCTAAAATGTGTTAATAAATTTATATTGTGAAATTATTATTTACTTAGTTTGCAACCTTTACCATACTGTATCTTATAACTTTATCCTTGCATTTATATCCCTTTTGAAATTCTTCTACAACTTCATTTTTTCCATAACTCTCGTCATCAATATGCATCACGGCATTATGTAGAGATGCATCAAATTCCTTACCGAGTGCCTCTATAGGCTCAACTCCAAGCTTTGAAAAAACCTCGAGTGCCATTTTTGTAATAAGCTCAACTCCGTCTGCTACTGTTTTTGCATCAGTTGCCTGTTTTGATGTATCAACTGCACGCTGCAAATTATCCATTATCGGCAAAAGCTCTGCCACAGTATCGGAAACTGCATTTGTGTAGAGAGCATCTTTTTCTTCTCGAGTACGCCTTTGAAAATTAGTATATTCTGCCGCAAGACGAAAATATTTATCTTCAAGCTCATTATATTTTTTCTCAAGCTCTTCACATTTATCATTTATAATATTTTCTTCTTCAATTTCTTCGGCTTTTTCTGTCACTTCATCAAGTGCATCAGGTGTTGTCTTTGCTTTTTCTTCACATGCCTCTGACTTTTTTGCCACTCTATTCACTACCCTTCTCTTCGTTGTACAATTCGTTAATTATGTTGTCCATGTTTTTTGTTATATAGTCAAGCGATGACACAACCTTTGCATAGTTCATGCGCGTTGGTCCCACAATACCTATCTTGCCAAGCATTTTTCCATTCGAAAAATATTTCGCAGTTATAATCGACGCGTCACGCATCTCATCAATTTTATTTTCTCTGCCGATAATAATGTTAATTTTATCATCGGAGCTTCCCTGGTCAAATGCACTTTTTACGCTCTGCTTATCTTCCAAAAATCCTATTATTTCCTTCGCCTTCGACAAATCATAATACTCCGGATGATTTAAGATATTCTGTGCATTTGCAACATATACCTCTGAGCCATCAAGCTCTGAAATTGTTCTGTGAACAAAGTCTAATACGGGCATAAGCATCGAAACGTTTTTATCAAGCGCTTTTTGAACTTCGTTTATTTTTATAAGGTTAATATCCTCAAGCGTGAGTCCTGCAAGCTTTTCATTTAATATGACAGAAATGCGGCGAAGCTCATCTTCGCTCTCTTTTGTAGATACAAGCTGGTTTCGTATAATCCCCTCACTCGTCACAAGAACTAAAAGCGCTGAATGCGCATCAATCGGCACAAGTTCAAAACGCTTTATATACGACTTGTTTAGCTCCGGCGTAACAGCAATCGTCGTGTAATTTGTCATCTGCGACACAATGCTTCCCGCTTGTCGTATGAGTTTGTCAAGCTGTAAAATACCTGCTGTGAAAAACCGTCTTAACCTTACTATTTCTTCGTTTGCCATGTCATACTGCTTCATAAGCTCATTTACATAAAAACGATAGCCCGCATCTGTCGGTATTCTGCCTGCCGATGTGTGCGGCGAAATAAGATATCCCATTTCCTCAAGGTCAGACATTTCATTTCTTATAGTTGCACTAGACAACCCCATGTCAGTATTTTTTGATATTGTTCTTGAACCGATAGGTTCTGCACTTATGATGTAATCTTCGATTATCGCTTCAAGGATTTTTCTTTTTCTTTCGCTTAAACTCACAAGTCCAACCCCCTCGGTTATTTTTTGTTAGCACTCTTCGAAGATGAGTGCTAACCTCATTTATAAAAATACCACCTTATGACATATTTGTCAAGATGGTATTAGAATTTTTTTCAATATTTAACGATTTGTTCATAAAAAGAGCACATATGGTTCATTAAAACTGTTCAAGACGGCGTTTTTTACGGATTTCGCTGCGTTTTTTGCCTGCTTCCCATTCTTCCTTTTCCTCATCACTTATAAGCTCAAGGCGCGGCGCTTCCATCGGTCTTTCTCTGCCGTCAAGTGCAACCATCACAAGATATGCAGTATTTACAAGTGAGCGTGCACCGGTGAGTGACTCAACGTACGTATCAACCCTAACCTCCATTGATGTTTTGCCTACATAGCTTAACTTTCCTATCAAAATTATCGTTTCATTAGCATATGCAGGAGCTTTGAAATAAAGATTATCTATACAAACAGTCGTTACTTCGCAACCTGCATGACGCCTTGCAACAACACCGGCTACAACGTCAATCCATTCGGTAAGTTGACCACCAAAAAGCCTTCCGTAACCATTTATATGACTCGGCATAACAATTTGTGTCTGTTCGACTCTTGAGTCCGACACTTTCTTTGTTATCACGCCCATAAATTTTACACTGCCCTTCTTAATTCTTTAATTTTTTAATGAATCAAGTAAAAGCTTGTATTCAAGCGAATCAACGAGCGCATGCCAGCTCGCATCAATAATGTCAGTAGAAACGCCGACTGTGCTCCAGCTGTTTACACCGTCGCTCGACTCAACCAAAACTCTAACCTTTGACTCTGTCGCATTCTGACTATCGAGAACACGCACCTTATAGTCTGTCAAGCGTACATCCTTAAGCTGTGGGTAAAACTGCTCTAAAGCACGTCTTAAGGCAGTATCGAGAGCAGCTACAGGACCATTTCCTTCTGCGGCTGTGATTGCCTCTGATTTTCCGACATGAATTTTAACTAATGCAGATGAGCTTAACTCCTCGCCGCTCGGTTCACTTACAATAACTTTAAACTGATTCAAGTCAAAATACGGCTCGTATTTACCTAAAACCTTTCGTATAAGCAAATCCATTGAGCTTTCCGCTCCTTCAAACTGGTACCCCTCATACTCAAGCTCTTTTAGCTTATCAATAACCTTTCCAACCTCTGCGCTGTGTTTATCAAGTGATGGGTCAACTTTTTGTATCGCCCTTATAACGTTTGCACGTCCCGCCATTTCACTTATAAGCACACGGCGCACATTGCCTACTGCTTCAGGGTTGATATGCTCAAATGTAGACGAATTTTTCATTACTCCATCTACATGCATACCGCCTTTATGTGCAAATGCACACGCACCAACGTAAGGCTGGCGCTCATCATGAGAAATGTTTGCAATCTCACTTACAAATCTCGCCGTATCTGTTATATCTTCAAGTTTTCCCTCTTTTATGCAGGAATATCCCATTTTCAACTCTAAATTTGGAATAATTGCAGACAAGTTTGCATTTCCGCATCTTTCGCCTATTCCATTCATCGTTCCCTGAACGTGAGTCGCACCTGCGCGCACCGCCATAAGCGAGTTTGCGACTGCAACTCCAATGTCATTATGACAATGTATGCCGATTGAAATGTTTACTTTACTTATTGCCTCTTTTGTGATTTTTTCAATCTCATCGGGAAATGCGGCACCGTTTGTATCACATAATACTATGCAATCAGCTCCGGCATCTTTCGCCACACATATGCACTCGAGCGCATAATCAGGATTTGATTTATATCCGTCAAAAAAGTGCTCGGCATCAAATATTACCTCTTTACCCTTTGATTTGAAATATGATATTGTATCTGAGATTATTTTTAAATTATTTTCCTTCGTCGTATCAAGGATGTCAAAAACATGTAAATCCCATGTCTTACCGAAAACAGACACCACAGGTGTGTCAGCTTCAATCATAGATGCAACATTTATATCTTCTTCAACGCTTATGCCTACTCTGTGCGTAGCGCCAAATGCGCATAGCTTTGCATTTTCAAGCTTAAGCTTTTTTGCGCGCGTAAAAAACTCCAAGTCCTTTGGGTTTGAACCGGGATTGCCCGCTTCTATGTATGACACTCCAAGCGCATCGAGCTTTTGCGCAATTTTAAGCTTGTCATCTACTGAAAAAGATATTCCCTTTGCCTGCGCTCCGTCACGCAGTGTCGAATCTAATATAAACACTTTATTCACATCTATCACATCCTTTATTATTGCTCGCTTTTTCATCGAGCCATTTTGCCACATGCTCGGCACATGTTTGTATTATATCATCATTTTGTGCGTCGAGCAAAATAATATTTTCATTTCGCTTAAACCATGTAAGCTGTCTTTTTGCATAGTTTCTTGAGTGCTTTTTTATAAGCATCTTCGCCTCATCAAAGCTGCACATTCCTCTTTCATATAAGAACAGTTCCTTATACCCTATTGCCTGCATTGAGTTAAGACGATGATTGTATCCCATATCTAAAAGCTTCTTAAACTCATCATAGAGTCCCATCTCAAACATAATATCGACTCTCTTATCAATGCGCTCATACAAAACTTCTCTGTCCCATACAGGCATAAAGATAATGCTCTCATACGGACTCGGCTCGTTTTTCGATTCTTTTATTTGCTGCGAAAACGTTTTCCCCGTTTCATAATACACTTCAAGTGCACGAATAACGCGTCGTATGTTGTTTGGGTGGATATTTTTTGCCGCTTCACTATCAAGACCTTCTAACTTCTTATACATATATTCATTGCCATGTTTTTCTGCTTCTTCATTTAATTTTTCTCTTAATTCGCTTACGTCGCTTGTGTCTGCGAGCGAAATGTTTTGCAATACGTTATCGATATAAAGGCCTGTGCCACCGACAATTATGGGTAGCTTTTTTGATGAAAAAATATCCGATATATGCTTTTTTGCAAGCTTTGCATATGAATATACGCTAAAACTCTCATCAGGCTCAACTACGTCGAGCATATAATGTTTTATGCCTTCTTTTTCCTCGTGTGACGGCTTTGCAGTACCAATATCCATATGCTTATATATCTGCATGCTGTCAGCGCTTACTATCTCGCCACAAAAACGCTTCGCAACCTCTATCGATAAAGCCGTCTTGCCCGATGCCGTCGGACCGACTATTGCTACTACGGGTATTTTTAAATCAGGCATAAAAATTCTCCGTTTCTGTTAGAGTAATATTTATACAATTCTTTTAAACTGCTTTTCTATTTCATATCGTGTAAGCGAAATAGTTATAGGACGTCCATGCGGACATGTATTTATTGCATCAAGCGATAAAACATCGTCTACAAGTGCCTTTATCTCACGCTCATCAAGCATTTGATTTGCTTTAATCGCTGCTTTGCATGCAATTGTGTACATTGCTCTTTGCTCACGTTCAGATATCGGCTGCTTTTTATCTGCCATCATCTGCGAGAGTATCTCCACAAATAAATCAGCTATGTCATCATAATCCGAATTAGCCGGAGCACCATTTATAACGATTGTATTTTCTCCAAACTGCTCGATATCAAAACCGAGCTTTAAAAATTCATTTGAATTTTCGCATACATACGCGCGCTCGACCGCAGACAAATCAACTACAACAGGCATAAGCATCGATTGTATTTTTACGCCGCTGTTTTTCACTTCTTTCATTAACTGCTCATACTTAAGTCTTTCGTGTGCTGCGTGCTGGTCAATTAAAAGCACACTCTCGCCACGCTCAAGAATGATATATGTGTTAAACGCCGTACCTATTATTCTGTATGGATCATCAGTTATTTCATTGTTATTGTCAATCGGCTCACTATTTTCTTCAATCGCTTTTTGTGACTTACTACTTTCATATGAGTAAATATTTTCTTCCTCTAATACATCTTTTACATCTTCACAAGGCTCGCTTTTTACCTCATCTTCTTTTGTTAATGTTTCACTATAAACAAACGGTTTAATAGCTTCCGGAGTCTTTTCTATAACTTTTTCTTCTGTTTTGTTTTTTTCGTCGACAGAAAATAACTCAAATTTATTTGGAATTGCTTTTTGTTCATGCACAATAACTTCTTTTTCTTGTTTGTCGGTTTTGTCAACGTTTATACTTAAAAGTGTCTGCACAAATTCCTTTTCTTTTTCAGAAAAAGCTTTGTTTTTGTATGCCTCACGTTTTTCCTTTATGCTTACATCAGGAATTATCGGTTTTTCATAAAGTGCATTTTTAACCGCCCAATATACAACATCAAAAACCTTTCGCTCATCAGAAAATTTTACTTCTGTTTTGTTCGGATGAACATTTACATCAACAAGCGAAGGATTTATCGAAAGCTTAATTACTGCAAACGGAAATTTACCTCCCATAAGCTGATTTTTATATGCTTCTTCAAGCGCCACTGCAGCTGTTCTGCTCTTTATATAACGTTCATTTACAAAAAAGCTCTGATACGTTCTGTTCGGCCTGCTAATCATGCTTTTTCCAATATATCCCGATACACTAATCGCACCGTCGCTATAACTTACCGGAATCACATTCTTTGCATAATCTCTGCCATAAACAGTATAAATCGCATTTATAAGCTCGCCGTCGCCCGACGAGTGCAGGATTTGCTTTCCGGCATTTATATAACGAAACGATACTTCGGGATGTGCAAGCACAAATCTTTGCATTATATCAGTTATATATCCTGCTTCTGTTGTATCTTTTTTTAGAAATTTCATTCGTGCAGGCGTGTTATAAAACAGCTGCTTAATTTCAATCGTTGTACCGTTCGGTGCACCAACCTCATCGATATCGTCCATTTCGCCGCCTTCAATTTTTATGCGTGTAGCGTTTGGTGCATCGGCGGTCTTGCTTGTAAGAACAACCTTTGCAACTGCAGCAACGGAGCATAACGCCTCGCCGCGAAATCCTAACGTCGATATTGCCTCAAGGTCTTTTGCTTCACAAATTTTGCTCGTGGCATGACGTACAAACGCAAGCGGCACGTCGCTTTGCTCTATTCCATGTCCATCATCTGTGACGCGTATGTAGGATATTCCGCCGTTTTTAATTTCGACGCTAATCGTTTTTGCCCCGGCGTCAATAGAATTTTCAACAAGCTCTTTAACAACAGATGCCGGTCTTTCTACAACTTCTCCTGCGGCAATCATATTTGCTACTGAAATATCTAAAACATTTATTTTTCCCATACGCTCACCTCCGTTTATATGTAAAGCAAAAACCTTTACATCTCTTTCGCTTTACCTGAAAGCTCATATAATTTATTAAGTGCTTCTATAGGTGTATATGTCGTTACGTCAATTTTCTTAAGCTCGCTTACAATTTCATTGTCAAGCTCTTTTTCACTGTTTAATATAGAATAATTTTTCATATCTATCATATTTAACTGATATGAGCCATTATTTACATCGTTTTCTTCAAGCGATTTGAAAATCTGCTTTGCACGCTCTGTAACTTCATAAGGTATTCCTGCAAGCGCCGCTACTTCAATACCATAACTTCCGTCAGCACCGCCGCGAATTATTTTTCTTAAAAATGTAATGTCATCCCCGCGTTTTTTAACGGCTATACAATAATTTTTAACGCCGTCAAGTCTGTTTTCAAGCTCTGTAAGCTCGTGATAGTGGGTAGAAAACAATGTTTTTGCACCAATTTTTTCTTTATTACAAATATATTCTGCAACAGCCCACGCAATAGAAAGCCCGTCGTATGTGCTCGTGCCACGGCCAATTTCATCGAGTATTACAAGACTTTTATTCGTCGCATTATTTAAGATGTTTGTGACCTCATTCATCTCAACCATAAATGTACTTTGTCCCGTTGCAAGATCATCTGATGCACCGACACGCGTAAATATTTTGTCGACTATTCCGATTTGTGCCTCTGTCGCAGGAACAAAACTTCCGATTTGCGCCATAAGAGTTATAAGCGCAACTTGTCGCATATATGTCGATTTTCCCGCCATATTCGGTCCTGTTATAATGCACATTCTGTCTTCGGATGTGTCAATATATGTATCATTTGGCACGAAAAGCTCATTTTTAAGCATCTTTTCAACGACAGGATGTCGACCGTCCTTAATTTTTATCACTTCTTCGCTATTAACAGTCGGCATTACATAATTGTTTTGCTGCGCTGCCTTTGCAAGCGATGAAAGCGTATCAACTGTGGCAATTACATCTGCAGTAGTTTTTAGTCTTTCAATCTGGGCACATATTTTTTGTTTAACGTCATCGAATAGATGATTTTCAAGGCGTACAAGACGCTCCTCTGCCCCAATAATTATATTTTCTATCTCCTTAAGTTTTGGAGTAATATATCTTTCGCCGTTAACGAGCGTTTGCTTTCTTACATAATATTCAGGCACTTGTGATACCTGGCCCTTACTTACTTCGATATAATATCCAAAAACCTTGTTATATCCGACTTTTAATGTTTTAATACCTGTTCTTTCACGTTCATCTGCCTGTACCTGCGCAAGCCAGTTTTTGCCTTCACGTTGCGCCGTGCGGTATTCGTCGACATTTTCATTGTAGCCGTCTTTTATGACACCGCCTTCACGCGCATTTACAGGTGGCTCGTCAATTATGGCATCATATAAAAGCTCTTTTATATCGTCTAAGACATCAAGTTTTTCACATTGAACGGTCAAAATATCGCAGCTAAACTTTGAAAGCTTTGCTTTAAGCTCCGGCAGTACCGAAAGTGAATTTCGAAGCGATATCATATCTCGTGGCGATGCACTGCCAAGTGAAATTCTGTTAATAAGGCGCGAAATATCATATATTTCGTCGAGGCAATCGTCAATTTCTTCTCGAAGCATCATGTTTTCATAAAGCTCGCGTACGCCTTCCTGGCGAAGTTTTATTTCGCCCACGCTTAAAAGCGGTTTTTCAATCCACTGTGCAAGTCTTCTTCCACCCATCGATGTTTTTGTATGATCAAGTACCCAAAGAAGTGTATTCTTTTTTACTTTTTCCCGCATCGATGCTGTAAGCTCGAGATTACGTCTTGTAGAATAATCTATTCCCATATACTGCATTGGCTTGTAGCAGTTGATATTTAACAGCTTAAACAGTGACGATTTTTGTGTATCGGCAAGATACATAATAACAGCGCCAATCGCCACAACAAGCGTTTTGTCATCAGGAATTTGCGTAGCCGACAAATCGTTTGCGCAAAGCTCGTCTGAAATAGCGCTATACGCTACATCATAATCAAAAAGCTCATCTGAAATTTCGCCTACATATACATCAAATCTACCCTTAACCGAATCGGCATAAATCCTTTTTGCATCCTTACTAAAAAGAAGCTCCGAAGGATTAAAACTCGCAATTTCATCACAAACTGCATCTATATTGATTCCCGATACTGTCGATGCAAAAAGCTCGCCTGTGGATATGTCGGCAAATACAAGCGCAGTATCAGATTTATCAGTACAATATATAAGCGCCAAAAAGTTATTTTTCTTATCATCAAGCGCTCTTTCGTCAGTAAGTGTTCCGGGCGTAACAATCTTTATAACATCACGCTCAACGATTCCGCTTGCCTGTGCGGGATCCTGTGTCTGTTCACAGATTGCAACCTTATATCCTTTTGATACAAGACGTATTATATACGAGTCCGCACTGTGAAACGGCACGCCGCACATCGGTATACGACCGTTTTCGCCGCCAATTTCATCACCTTTTTTACCACCACGACCTGTAAGTGTAAGTTCAAGCTCACGCGATGCAATCAGCGCATCATCATTAAACATTTCATAAAAATCGCCAAGGCGGTAAAATAAAATGCAATCGTCATATTTTTGTTTAATTTTCAGATATTGCTTCATCATTGGCGTTGAATCAGTCACAAAGATTTCCCCCTTGTATTAGTGGCAACCACCGCAGCTGCTGCAATCTGACGAGCAGCCATTATTTGTTTTGCCTGTTACATAAAAAGTAATTATATTATTAACCTGATCCATCACTGCATCAAGCTCTTTTCTTGCATTGATAAAGTTTTTAATGCTCTCATGCTGCATAAGCTTGTCAAATTCATCAGCGAGTTCTTTCCTTATACCTTCGAGCTCTTCTTTTGTCGGATTCTCTTTTTGAACACGCTGTCCAAGTTGGATACGCTTAAGATTATATTCACCTATTAGTTTTTGCGCTACTTCATCATTGTTTTGAATCTCTTCCGTCTTTTTTACGTTTGCCATAAGTTCACTGTCAGCAATCGCCTTACCAAGCTCTCTTGCCATTTCTAAAATATCCATTTTATCTTCCTCCAAAAAATTTTATTTTATATTAACTCGCCTGTCAAAAACCATGTTTTTGCGGCTATAATTTTTGCATAAACAATTTTCCCGTCGAAGTCACCATCTGCTTTTATGTGCACAATCTTTCCGCCTTCTGTGCGTCCCGATATCATAGTTTCGTCGGTTTTCGATCTTCCTTCAATAAGGACATCGCATACACGTCCTATATAAGAATCGTTAATCTGCCTTGATATTTCGTTTTGAACTTCTAAAAGCTTATCAAAGTTTTTATGAATTTGCTTTTCATCAAGCACCATGTCAAGCTTTGCTGCAGGTGTGCCCGAGCGTTTTGAATATATAAACGAGTATATCGAATCAAAGCGAACCTGCTTTAAAAGCTCTATCGTCTTTTCAAAATCTTCATTAGTTTCCGTCGGAAAACCTACTATGATGTCTGTTGTAAGCGTAATATCAGGTATCCTTTTTCGCAGAGCGAGCACTTTTTTTATATACTGCTCGCTCGTATATTTACGATTCATTTTATCAAGCACATCATCGCTTCCTGCCTGTACAGGAAGGTGGAGCTGGTTGCATATTTTTTTATTTGATGCAATCGTATCGATAAGCTTTTCGTTAAAATCCTTTGGATGCGACGTCATAAATCGTATGCGTTCAATTCCATCTACCTGACATATCATTTCAAGCAAATCTGAAAAATCAATTTTTTCTTCAAGGTCTTTGCCATACGAGTTAACATTTTGTCCTAGAAGCATTATCTCTTTGTAGCCTTTAGATGCAACTTCTTTTGCTTCGCGCAAAATATCATCTGCCAGGCGGCTTCGCTCACGTCCACGCACATACGGCACAATGCAATACGAACAAAAATTATTGCACCCATACATAATTGATATATACGCCGTCACGCTGCCTTCACGTTTTATCGGTATTTCCTCGGCAATATAGCCGTCACAATCTATTATGTTAAACATTCTTTGTCGGTTATCTATGACGTTATAGATAAGCTGCGGCAGAGTGTAGAGAGTATGCGTGCCAAACACAATGTCAACGTGTGTATATTTTGATTTAATCTTCTTTATAACATGCTCTTGCTGCATCATACATCCGCATACGCCGATGATAAGCTCCGGTTTTTTTCTCTTAAGAACCTTTAGCGCACCAAGATTGCCATACACCTTAAGCTCTGCATGCTCACGCACAGCGCACGTGTTATAAATTATTACATCGGCATCTTTTGGCTCATCGCAAAAATCAAACCCTGCTTCCATAAGCATGCCACGTATACGCTCCGAGTCGTTTTCATTTTGCTGGCAGCCGTATGTAACGACAAGTGCCTTTTGTTTTGAGTTTTTCTTAATATTTATTTGTCGAATTTTTTTTATAAATTCCTTTTGCTCAAGCATTTTCTCATCAGGAATTCTCACATTATCTCGGCTCATATATTTTCTCCGTTAAATTAAAATCCATGTTGCCAAAATTATTTATTGTTAGACATCTTTCGTATGACGTCCGACGTGTAAAATTCTATTATAAATTTACACAAAGCAGTAAATATAAATGCAAACAAAATAAGCGAATATACATTTAATAACAAGTGAAGTCCTATAATTATCGCAAGCACAATTATTGTAAAAATAATATTTTGCGGAAATCTGACTATACAAAAGAGCATCGAATTTTTATATAAATCAATTAAATCTCCTTCGTATCCTATCATAATCTGGTATATATAATAGTGCATAAAAGTGTATACTATAAGGAAAAATGATAAAATCCCCTGAAAAATCAGGAAAAATTGATTTTGCGATATTGCATACTGCATCGAATAAAAGCGAAATGCGACAACGCTTACATAAATCGCTAACATGTCGACAAAAACGACCGCCATACTCCTCGCAAAATTCGCCTTATAACTATCCCAAAAATCACTAAATATCCATGCATGCTCTTCTCTGGCATAGTTTCTCATAACGTATGAATTACCCGCCGATGCAGGTCCCGTACCCCAGAAAATCACTACACAGAATACGAAAAATAATCGAAGTAATATATCCCAGCTTCTTGATACTTCATTTGAAAAACTCATAACGAGCTCGCCAAAGACAGTTGAAGTATTTAATGGCGAAAAAACGTAAAGCAACAATAAATATGGAAGTGAAAATAATAGGTAAATTACATTGAGTGTGATAAACTTCGAAAATTTTCTGAAAAATACATCAAAAAAGATTATAAATCGATGTTTTTGAAGGTCTTCCTTCTCAATGTCTTTTTTCGGTTTATTTTGTCCGATATTAAATAGTCCCATCTTTATATACCTTGTCCTTTCGCCTTTCTATACGAATTTATTACTTAAAGTACTTAACGCCCGACTCAAACAATTTCTGGTCCTTGTTTCCGCCAATATTTTTGAAGATATTTTCTCCACAACGCTCGCTGTGTCCCATCTTACCAAGTATTCTTCCATCCGGGCTTATAATACCTTCAATTGCCGCTACAGACCCATTCGGGTTGTACGGAATATCTGCGCTCGCCTCGCCACTAAAGTCTACATACTGTGTCGCAATCTGACCGTTTTCTACAAGCTTTTTAAGCCACGTATCGTTTGCATAGAATCTTCCTTCACCGTGCGATACTGCTATAGAGTGCATATCGCCTACCTGTGTTCCGTAGAGCCATGGCGAACGGTTCGTTGCTATACGTGTCGTAACGATAGTAGATACGTGTCTGCCAATATTATTAAATGTAAGTGTAGGCGCATCTTCTTTTAAATCAACGATTCTGCCGTGTGTAACAAGACCGAGCTTAATGAGCGCCTGGAAGCCGTTACATATACCGAGCATAAGTCCGTCACGGTTTTCAAGAAGTCTTGATACTGCCTCGCTTACTTTCGGATTACGAAATGCAGTCGCTATATACTTACCGCTTCCGTCAGGCTCGTCGCCACCCGAAAATCCGCCGGGTATCATAACAATTTGCGACTCATCGATAAGCTTTGCCATTTTATCGAGCGTCTGTACTGTATCTGAAGGTGTAAGGTTTATAAACGGTAATACCTCGACTTGTGCGCCTGCAGCTTCAAATGCACGCTTTGTATCGTATTCACAGTTCGTTCCCGGGAATACCGGTATAAATACTCTCGGACGTGCAAATTTTTCATTTGATGTGATTATATTTTTGCGCTCAAATGAGTATGTTTCGCATTTCTTTGCACTTTGCGCCTTTGTCGGATAAACTTCTTCAAGCGGTTTTTCCCAGCATGAAATTGCCTCATCAATGCTGATTACGGCACCGCATACCGATATAGTAGCATCCTTCTTTGTCGTACCTACTAATTCATAATCAAGATTGCCAAGACATGATAAATCTGCTACTTCAAGCACAATTGCACCATATTCCTTTGCAAATACATCTTTTGCGCTTACTGACTTATCGAACTCAAAACCAAGCTTGTTACCAAAGCACATCTTGCTTATTGCTTCGCAAAGTCCGCCGCCGCAAACAACACCGCTTGATAGCACAACGTCTTTTTGTATAAGGTTATAAATTTGCGCATAGTTTTTGCAAAGCACATCAAAATCAGGCATAAGCTCTTCATCTTTTTTAACCTTAACGATTACAACACTGCTGTTTGCCTTTTTAAATTCTGATGAAACCGCTTTACTTGCTTTCAGTGTGTTTACTGCAAATGAAACGAGTGTCGGTGGAACGTCTAAATCAATAAAACTACCGCTCATAGAGTCCTTACCGCCTATCGCTGCTACCTTAAGCTTTGTCTGTGCGACGAATGCACCAAGAAGTGCACTAAACGGCTTACCCCAACGCGCAGGCTCATTTCCAAGCTTTTCAAAATACTCCTGCAAAGTAAGGTATATGTCTTTATGATGTACGCCAAGAGCAACTGCTTTTGACATAGACTCAATTATTGCATAAATACTTCCGTAAAACGGTGACCACGATGAAAGATATGGGTCATATCCGTATGTCATCGCTGTAGCGGTATCAGTTTTACCGTTTAATACAGGAATCTTTGCTACCATGCCAAGTGACGGCGAAAGCTGATACTTGCCGCCATACGGCATCAAAACGCTGCCTGCTCCAATTGTAGAGTCAAAGCGCTCAACTAATCCTTTTTGTGAGCATACATTTAGCGATGAAAGAGTATTAAGCCACTCTTTTTTCACATCTAAAACATCTTTTTTCTCAAACGGATTTTCATTTTCATCAGGAAGTATAACTTCAACTTCAGTTATCTTTGATGCACCGTTTGTGTTAAGGAAATCACGCGAAATATCGCATATAATTTTTCCGCGCCATTTCATCGTGAGTCTGTTTTTATCTGTAACTACAGCGACGATTAGTGCATCAAGATTTTCGCTCTTTGCATACTCTATAAATTTGTCTGCGTCGTTTTTGTCTACGACAACAGCCATTCTTTCCTGTGATTCAGATATTGCAAGTTCTGTTCCGTCAAGACCCTCATATTTCTTCGGCACTTTGTCAAGATCGATGTCAAGTCCGTCAGCAAGCTCACCGATTGCAACCGACACACCGCCTGCACCAAAGTCGTTACAACGCTTAATAAGGCGTGTAACATCGCCGTTTCTGAACAAACGCTGAATTTTACGTTCAACCGGCGGATTACCTTTTTGAACTTCCGCGCCACATGTCTCAAGTGACTGCGCAGTATGTGCCTTTGACGAACCTGTCGCACCGCCACAGCCGTCACGGCCTGTTTTTCCACCTAAAAGTATTATAACGTCGCCTGAGCGCGGTCTTTCACGCACAACATTTTCCTTTGGCGCTGCAGCTATTACCGCACCAAGTTCCATATGCTTTGCGATATAGCCTTCGTGATATATCTCGCAAACCTGACCTGTCGCAAGACCGATCTGATTTCCGTATGAGCTATAACCTGCTGCAGCTGTACGCACGATTTTCTTTTGCATAAGCTTTCCTTCAAGTGTCTGCTCCATTGTTTTTCTCGGATCGCCTGCGCCTGTAATACGCATCGCCTGATATACATATGAACGTCCCGAAAGCGGATCGCGAATTGCGCCGCCAAGGCATGTCGCAGCACCACCAAACGGCTCAATCTCTGTCGGATGGTTGTGTGTTTCGTTTTTAAACATAACGAGCCACTCTTCGTCTTTGCCATCAACATCAACAGTAACATTGATGCTGCATGCATTTATCTCCTCTGATTCGTCAAGCTTTGTAAGCACGCCGTCGTGACGAAGCTTTTTCATTGCCATCAGTGCAATATCCATGAGCGTTGTGTCACGGCCATCAGGATAAAGCTCGTTTTTAGCATCCATATAATCGCTATATGCCTGCTTAAGAGGAGCACTGTATTTTCCGTCGGGGATTTTTACGCTATTTATTTTTGTGCCAAATGTTGTATGTCTGCAGTGGTCAGACCAGTAAGTATCGATCATACGAAGCTCTGTAACTGTGGGATCGCGTCTTTCTTCGTTTTTGAAATAGTCGCGGCAGAACTGTAAATCGTCTTTGTCCATAGCAAAGCCCATTTCTCCTACCATCTTTTCAAGCGCATCGTCTTGCATAGATACAAAGCCCGAAATCACAGCCACATCGTCCGGTACTGTTACTTCCATCTCGAGTGTTTGCGGCTTATCTAATGATGCTTCTCTCATTTCTACCGGATTTATAACATAGTGCTTTATACGCTCAAAATCAGCATCGCTTATATCGCCGTCAAGAACGATTATCTTTGCCGTCTTTACAGTCGGACGAGCTTTTTGCGTAAGAATTGATATACATTCCTCCGTAGAATCGGCACGCTGGTCATACTGTCCGGGCAAATATTCTATAGCAAATACCCTTAAGTCCTTGTCAAGCTCAAGCACTTCATCGAAGCAATTATCAACAGGTGGCTCTGAAAAAATCAGGTCACGTGCCTTGATGTATTCTTCGTCACTTATCCCCGTTACATCATATCTGTTTATAATGCGGACAGATTGCAGATTATCAAGTGACAGATTTTGCTTTAAATCGGAAAGCATTCCGTGTGCCTCAACTGCAAACTCCTTCTTTTTTTCAACAAAAATTCGGCGTACTGCTTTACTCATTTGTAATTTCCTCCCCAAAATTATGTATATTACTCTAAAGTTCACTGCATAATATATTTATTTTACAACTTTTGCGCCACTATGTAAAGTAAAATCGCATAAAATTCCTTCTAAAATTATGCGATTTTACTTTTTATTTTATATTTTTTGCTCTTAATTTTGCTTTTTCAGCATTTTTTTCAGATACATTCCCGTATATGACTCTTTACATTTCGCTACTTCTTCAGGCGTGCCGACACATACTATCTCGCCACCAACATCTCCGCCGTCAGGTCCTAAATCAATTACATAATCAGCTGTTTTGATAACATCAAGATTATGCTCGATAACTAAAACGCTGTTGCCGCCATCAACGAGCCTTTGCAAAACATCTAAAAGCTTATGCACATCGGCAACATGAAGTCCCGTCGTAGGCTCGTCGAGTATATAAATCGTTTTGCCTGTACTTCTCTTGCTAAGCTCCGTTGCAAGCTTTACTCTCTGCGCTTCACCGCCCGAAAGCGTTGTCGACGGTTGGCCAAGCTTTACATATCCTAGTCCGACATCATAAAGCGTCTGTATTTTGCGCTTAAGCTTCGGTATATTTTCAAAAAATTCGAGCGCTTCTTCGACTGTCATATCAAGCACTTCGCTTATATTTTTGCCCTTATACTTTACTTCTAACGTTTCGTGTGAATAACGCTTTCCTTTACATACTTCGCAAGGAACATATACGTCAGGCAGAAAATGCATTTCGATCTGAATAATACCGTCGCCACAACATGCCTCGCATCGACCACCCTTGACGTTAAAGCTAAATCTTCCTGCATTATATCCGCGCATTTTTGCTTCAATTGTGCTTGCAAAAAGCTCGCGAATATCAGAAAACAAGCCTGTATATGTCGCAGGATTTGAGCGCGGTGTACGCCCTATCGGCGACTGGTCAATATTTATTACCTTATCAAGATTTTCTATGCCCGTAATTTTCTTGACCTTTCCATGCTTTGTGCGCGCGTGGTTTAGTTCATGGGCAAGATATTTGTATATTATTTCGTTTACAAGCGAAGATTTTCCTGAGCCAGATACGCCCGTAACGCATGTAAACACTCCAAGCGGAATTTTCACATCAATGTTTTTAAGATTATTTTGCTGTGCGCCTTTTATTGTAAGATACTTTTTCTCACAGACTCTTCTTGTCTTTGGAACGGGAATAAACTTTCTTCCGCTCAAGTAATCAGCCGTGTGTGAGCCTTCAAATTTCTTAATTTCCTCTGCACTACCCTGAGCAACTAAATATCCGCCGTGTACGCCCGCTCCCGGCCCTATATCTATAATATGGTCGGCGGCATACATCGTATCTTCGTCATGCTCAACTACTATAAGCGTATTGCCAAGGTCACGAAGTTTTTTAAGTGTTGCAATAAGCTTTTCATTGTCCCTTTGATGCAGTCCGATACTCGGCTCATCAAGTATATACAACACTCCCATAAGACTTGAGCCAATTTGTGTCGCAAGACGGATTCTTTGCGCTTCGCCGCCCGAAAGCGTTCCCGCCGAGCGTGACAGCGTCAGATATCCGAGGCCTACATTTTGTAAAAACTGAAGCCTTTCAAGTATTTCTTTTAATATTTGCTCGGCTATTTTATAATCTCTTTCGCTTATATCAAGCGATGAGAAAAATTCTATGGCTTTTGTGACAGATAAATTGGTCGCATCATTTATATTTTTATCGCCAACAGTTACCGCAAGCACCTGTGGCTTTAAACGAAGTCCCTTACATGACGGGCAGTCACAATCACTCATATAGCCTTCAAGCTCCGCGCGCATCCATTCAGACGTCGTTTCGTTATAGCGTCTTTGAAGGTTGTTTACAAGTCCTTCAAAATCGGTTATATATACGCTCTGTCCTTGTTTTCTGTTGATTTCAATTTTAAATTTTTCGCCCTTCGTTCCATACAGAAGTATGTCCTTGATTCTTTCGGGCAATTTTTTATATGGCATATCAAGGCTAAAATTATAATGTGCGGCAAGCCCTCTGTAATATGCCGATGCCATGCTGTCCTCTATATCAGGCGCTCTCCAGCCACTTACAGCAAGCGCCCCTTCATTTATACTTTTGTTTTCGTCGCGCACTATAAGTTCAGGGTCTATTTTCATTAAAAATCCAAGGCCGCTGCATTCTTCGCACGCGCCAAATGGCGAGTTGAACGAAAACATTCTCGGTGTAAGTTCTTCCATCGAGACTCCGCACACATCGCAGGCATAGTTTTGTGAGAAAACCATCTCTTCTTTGTCAACAACATCGACAATCACGATTCCGCCAGAAATTTTCAGCGCCGTTTCAACAGAGTCAGTGAGTCGTTTTCTTATATCATCGCGCATAACCATTCTGTCAATCACGATTTCAATGCTGTGTTTTTTGTTTTTTTCAAGCTGCGGCACTTCTGTCAAATCATATACAATGCCGTCGACTCTCACACGAACATATCCGGATTTTTTCGCATCAGAAAAAACCTTCTGATGCTCGCCTTTTCTCGCTCTTATAACAGGTGCTAATATATATAATTTGCTTTTTTGCGGAAGCGTTAAAAGCTTATCGATAATCTGGTCAATGCTCTGGCGTGAAATAGGTCTGCCACATATATGACAGTGCGGTATGCCGATTCTTGCATACAAAAGCCTTAAATAATCATATATTTCCGTAACAGTTCCAACTGTTGAGCGCGGGTTTTTGCTCGTCGTTTTCTGGTCAATACTTATTGCAGGTGACAACCCTTCGATATAATCGACATCAGGCTTGTCCATTTGACCGAGAAATTGCCTTGCATATGCCGATAATGACTCGACATATCGGCGCGGACCTTCGGCATAAATCGTATCAAAAGCGAGCGACGACTTTCCCGAACCACTTAAGCCTGTAATCACGACAAGCTTGTCACGCGGAATTGTAACATCAATATTTTTAAGATTGTGTTGTCTTGCTCCTTTAATAAAAATACTGTCCTTTGCCATTATAATTACCGTTTGCCTTTCATAGTTTTTAATTTACTGTTCGTATATGCTGTCACATTCCTGTATTCTGTTTATAAGCATCGCGCGGTTAACTCTTATCGATTCAAGTTCGTGCGATAAACACGCAAGATATCTGTTCTTCTCAAGCTCACTTTTGCAATATACCGTTTCTCCATCAGATATTATTTCGACGGCAAAATCTGTATCACATTCCTTTAAATTGTTGAGCTCAACCGGCAAGCCGAGAATTTTTGTAAGCTCATTTTCATACAGGCAAATGCTGTACTCATCAATCGTTTCGTCACAATAGTATGCAACGTCAAAAATATTTTCACTTACCATATGGTCGGCAAAATATATAAATACAGGATTTATTTTCTCTATAAGAAAATCTATCGCCTCATCTTTTTTATCGCAAAAATTATCAAGTGACAAAGCTATCACTACCCCTTTCGTCTATCCTTTAAGTCTTTTTATTTCATCACGAAGATACGCCGCCCGTTCAAAATCAAGCCTTCGCGCAGCGTCATTCATCTCCTCTGTAAGTTTAATAATAGTAAGCTCGACATCAAAATTATCGTCTTTTTCATATGCCTTACTATCTTGTTTTGTATCAACCGACCTCGTCGCTTCAATAACCTCACGAATCGACTTCTTTATAGTTGTTGGTACAATGCCATTTGCTTCGTTAAATTCCTTTTGTATTTTTCTTCTGCGATTCGTTTCATCAATCGCACGCCTCATCGAATCTGTTACAGTCTGCGCATACATAATAACCTTCCCCTGCGCATTTCTCGCCGCACGACCTATTGTCTGTATAAGCGACGTTTCATTTCGCAAAAAGCCTTCTTTGTCGGCATCAAGTATTGCAACAAGCGATACCTCTGGCAAATCAAGTCCTTCTCTTAAGAGATTTATTCCGACTAAGACATCAAATACGCCTTCGCGAAGGTCGCGTATAAGCTGCATTCTCTCCATCGTGTGAACATCAGAGTGCATATAGCGCACCTTAATATTTAAATCCTCAAGATAGTCTGTAAGATCTTCTGCCATGCGCTTTGTAAGCGTTGTGACAAGCACTCTCTCGCCTTTTTGCGTGCGAAGATTTATCTCTTTTACCAAATCGTCAACCTGATGCTTTACGGGACGCACCTCAACTTCGGGGTCAAGCAGTCCTGTAGGTCTTATTACCTGCTCTACAATTTGCGCCGAATGTTCTTTTTCATATATTGCAGGCGTTGCCGATACAAACACAACCTGATTTATGCGCTCTTCAAATTCATCAAAACAAAGCGGTCTGTTGTCAAATGCCGACGGCAAACGAAAACCGTATTCGACAAGGGCTTCTTTTCGCGAACGGTCTCCTGCATACATTGCTCTTACCTGCGGAATTGTAACGTGGGATTCATCGATTATAAGAAGAAAATCATCGTCAAAATAATCCATAAGTGTAAATGGAGATGAGCCGGGCGCACGTCCGCTTATATGCCTTGAATAATTTTCTATACCGGAGCAAAATCCAACTTCACGCATCATCTCGATATCGTATCGTGTGCGCTGTTCAATGCGCTGCGCTTCGACTAATTTGTTTTGGCTTTTAAAGTATTTTATCTGCTCTTCAAGCTCTTCTTCAATGCTCTCAATCGCCTTTTCCATCTTCTCTTTTGTTGTAACATAGTGAGATGCAGGAAAAATCACACAGTGCTCTCTTATGCCTATAATTTCGCCGGTTACGACGTTTATTTCCGAAATTCTTTCGATTTCATCATCGAAAAATTCTATACGAAGTGCATTTTCATTTTGATTCGACACAAAAATCTCAACGACATCGCCTCTAACGCGGAATTTATTTCTCGAAAAGTCTATGTCATTTCTCTCATATTGTATCTCGACGAGCCTTCTTATAACTTCATCGCGGTCCTTTTTCATTCCGGTGCGAAGCGAAATAACAAGATTGTTATAATCTATCGGGTCACCGAGTCCATATATGCATGATACGCTCGAAACGATAATTACATCTTTTCGCTCAAACAACGCCGCCGTAGCACTATGGCGAAGCTTATCAATTTCATCGTTTACCGATGAATCTTTTTCTATATACGTGTCTGTATAAGGAATATATGCTTCGGGCTGATAGTAATCGTAATACGACACGAAAAACTCAACGGCGCTTTCCGGAAAAAACTCTTTAAACTCACTGCAAAGCTGTGCCGCTAGTGTTTTGTTGTGTGCAAGCACGAGCGTAGGCTTATTGACTTTAGCAATAACATTTGCCATTGTAAACGTCTTTCCCGAGCCTGTTACACCAAGAAGTGTCTGCCCTTTATATTCATTTTGTATGCCGCGTGCAAGCGCATCTATCGCTTTCGGCTGATCGCCTTGCGGCTTATAGTCCGACACAACTTTAAAACTATTCACAAAAATCACCCATAATAGTATAGCACAAACGTACGATAATGAAAAGCATTTATTTTAAAAATTTTATATTTGTTCATAGAAAAAATCCGCCGACGAATTTGACGCCGACGGATTTTTTTATTTAGTTTTTATGATGCAACAGGAGCGGTATAAGTTATCTTTAATAGCTTACCATACGAATCCCAGCTTACCGTTGCACCAAGTGTTTGTGCCACAAACTCTGCCGGCACAGCAAAGCTATCGCTCACCATAGTTGCAGCAGCGGGAAGCGTTGTCGCAACACCATCAACATAGGCTGTCAGACTATCCTTTGTAATTACTATTGTTGTTTCACCATTAGTTATTGTTGCAGTCGACAAATCCTCACTCCAAGTAACAGTAGCACCCATAGCTTCTGCAAGCTCATTTAACGGAACTATTATCTCGCCGCCAATCATTGTAGGCTTAACCTCTGTATACAAATAGTTACTGTTATACATTACGTCAATACCTTCAACTTCAGGCGCACCACTGTTTGTAAATGTCTTGTCAGCCGTAGCATTTAAGTATGTAAGCTCATAGTTGCCAGCAGGGGCTGTAAAATATATTATTCCGCCATCTGCCGATGCAATTTGTGTACCTATTATTTCGTCGCCAACCTTAATCTGCCATGTGCCTGCAACAAGACCTGCAACATTTACTTTAAGAGCTGTTTCGCTACCGGGTACTGTAAATGTCACTGTAGAATTAGTGCGTGCCTTATTCTTGTTAAACATCGCAACTCTGTTTAGTATTTTTGCGCCGGCAAAACTATCTGTTTCAATAAGTGTTGCCTGCTCAACCGGTGCTGTAGAATCAGCATCGCCTACATACATTACGTTAAGGAAATAATCTGTTGTATTTGATGCAGTCGGTGTAATCTCTATTCTTCCCCAACCCATTTCAATTGAAGAAGCCGTATTTACAATAGGTGTATCAAATTCATAGCCTCCAAATTCAAAATCTTCGTTAAGTTCCTGGAGTATATAATGATTTTCACCTTTAAACCAGAATCTCTGATCCTCTCCACCAAGCTTTGTAATTGATGCATTAGCCGGAAGAAGTGTCTGATTCACGAGTTTGCCGTTATATCCATCTTCAACTCTTGTAATTGTAGATACGTTGCCTGAAATTGTAGGCTCTTCCTGCATATGAAGCAAGAATTTTTTCGTTGCAGTCGCTGAATCAGTCGTAATCTTATCGAATACTACAAAAGCAGCAGGATGATCTTCATCTTCAAGAGGCATAAATATCATTGAACGAATCGCTTCACTTACATCATCGCTGTATGTGTTTGCTATATCACCCGAAATGTAGCTATATTCCGGATATTGAATATCAGGACCGAACTCTTGTGCGAGCACTTCAGCCGTATCGTTTCCTGTCATCATTGCAGATGTATATGTTCTTTGATCGCCATCAGGATTATCTTCTGTTTCTATAAGGAACGTATTGTGTGCCGCAGCTGTCTTGTTATAGTTTACATCGTGGTCTGTGTTATATAATTCATACCAACCGGATTCAGATGCAAGAGCTCCCTTATAGTAAATCTGGAAATTACCTGCGTCACGATGAGCGTGGTCTGACGAATAATGGCCACCTATCTTCATATACGCGAGAACATCAGGCGAATTCATTCCCATATTCCAACCTGTACGAGCAACCATACTGCCGCTCGGTTCCGGGAAATATTTAGTTAAAGGAAGAGTCGCTTTATCTTCCGTACCTATTGTAGGATCATTAAACACAATATACTGTACCGGGGTACGTGACCAAGCCCAGTTATCAAAGTTATTAAATCCACTTTCTCTGAAGAACTCTTTTTTAAGTATCGGGTCTTCGTAGAAGCTTGATGCATAGAACAATGGTCCTGCAAGTGTATACCAGTATGTATTTTTTAATTTAAGATTTTCATTGTAATCGTCACCTTCACGCAGAAGCTGTCCATCAGGACGACGTTTGTATATCCACTCATAATTTAACTGACCCATATCAGCAGAATACGGAGTTTGTCCTGACATACGGTATATTAGCCACTGACCCCATAGTTCAGGTTCATGACGGCTGCTCGTACCGTAGCTATTACCTTGTGAATGAGTTTCTGATTCATACCAGTAATTTCTCGGTTCTACATATTCACTAAAGAATCTTCCACCTACATAATTGTACATGTCAGGATATTCGTCATATGTAGCAATGGCAAATGCGAGCCAGTCACGCATGAACTGCATTTCACCACCATGGCTGTCAAAAGCTGACTGTGCACCTGGCGGGAAGCCTACCTCCATGGTAATTGAGTGTGTTTGAGCCAATACAACCATTTCTTCTCTCTCGTCATCTGTCATAAGAGGATAGCACCAGTCATAAACCTCTGCAGTTGTAAACAACATATGTCCAGTTTGACGCGAATTATCAGCAACATGTGGATATTCATATGTTTCCAGATAGTTAAACATCGCATCAATTGCTGCTTGACCACTTGTTTCATTACCATTTAAAGCATAATCAAATGCTTTTGCCTCAATAATTGCAAGACCGTCTTGACTGTAATTTCCTTTGCCTTCATATGATTCTGCCGGCAATATGCCCGTAAATGTCTGCGCAACATACTCGTTAAACTTTGTAATCGCAGGAGCAATTTCTGCCGCTTCCATGTTATCTCTTATTACTTCAAGGTCTGATTCACGGAACATAACTCTCGGATGCTCCGCAGGCGGAGTTACAGAAGGCAATGGATAAACCCCGGAAGGTAGTATTGCCGGTTCGCCAGCTGATGTTGTCGGCAAAGAGCCTGTTCCTGTTGGAATAAACAACGCATTCGTTGTCAAAATAAATTTGTCATAAACCGCAAGTTCTCTCGGGATAAGACGAATAAGAAAATCTTCATTAGCCGTTGTCGTTGTAACCGAACCAATTTTTACCCATTTGTAGTCATCATTATCGACAGAATAATCGCTGCCGAGAAGCTTGTTAACATACGATGTTGTGTTTAACGACGCCCATATAGAGTCGCTGCCACCGCTCAATACTATTACACGTGCCCACAATGCGTATTCGCCTATTTCGTCCGCACTTACTTCAAAGCCAAGTCCTGCAAGAGCAAGATCTGCCGGTTGTGTCATATTTATTGCTATAGCATTAACTTTTTTACCACCCGATGCGCTCTCTGCTGCCACTTCGGATACCAAACTTGAATTAACTATCACATCCTCAGCTTCAATCATAACAGAACCGTTTGTTGCAGCAAAGCTCTCATATTGTTCAGGCGGAACTTCGCCCATGCCTGTAGGTACATATGTTTCGTTTCTTGTAATTATAAATTTATCAAATATACATCTCTCACGAGATACTATACGAATTGCAACTTTTTCACCCGCATTAGCTACTGTAACGCTGGCAATATTCATCCATTTGTAATCGTGCGTGTCTACAGAATCTCCTGCATCAATACCTTTGTACGAATATGCACTGCCGTTTACTGAAAGCCACATTGAGTCTGTGCCGCCATCAGTATTGATATGACGCATCCAAACGGAATATGTTCCCGGTTGCTCCGTCAATACTTCAAATCCTAATCCAGGCATTCTAGCAATTTCTGGAGTTGTCGAATAGCAGGCTTTTACTATTGCTCTCTTTCCTCCGGATGCACTTGCTACCTCTGCAGTTCCAATCATGTTTGTGTCAACTATCACATCTTCTGCTTCTAATATAACAGAACCTTGAACCGCGGCAAATTGTTGAACAGGGAAATCACCCATGCCTGTAGGTACATATGTTTGATGACGAGTAATTATAAACTTATCATATATACATGTCTCTCGAGATATTATGCGAAATTTAAGAACATCTCCCACTGCTTCAGCAGTAAGTGTGCCAATATTCATCCACTTATAATCATTCGTATCTGCTGAATAACCTGCATTAATAGTTTTGTATGAATATTTGCTGTCATTTAGCGAAACCCATACTGAGTCGGTGCCGCCATTAAGGTTAACATGGCGCATCCAAACTGAATACGATGCTGCAGCATCAGCTACAACTTCAAAACCTAGTCCTGCAGATGTGCCATCAGCCGGCTGTGTTAGATTGCTGGCTTTTACTATTGCTCTTTTTCCACCAGATGCAGATTCAATCTCTACACTACCAAACATATTCGGATTTACAATTATATCTTCTGCTTCAATTGCAGCAGAACCGTCGAATAATGTTTTTCGTGTAAGAACATCCGTGAATGTTATTGTTCCATCTGTCTCCTCGCCCATAGTGGGAACGCCTGTAAACAGACTCAGTGTCATCGCAAGCGTGAGTATAAGTGTTATCGCTTGCATAGTTTTCCTTTTCATTTTTCTCATTTGTATACGCCTCCTTAAAAAATAATTTTCGACAAGTTTCTTTGTCTAATTTAATTATATTTTATGCAAAATGCTCTGGTCAAGACGAAAACATCAGTCATGTTTACATTCTCCCTTTTGCATAATTTTGGTTTTGCAAATAGTGCAATTTTAACATATTATAAAATTATTCTTATGGATATTTTATATAATATTAAAAAAATACATTTTCTAAAATTATACATTTTCTACACAAAGCTTTTTAAAATAAGCAATAATTTTCCTAAATAATTTGCCTTTTTTGTCATCTCAACAGAGTCGTTGGTAACCACACTTACGCTTGCAAAAATTTTGTTGTTATATACAACATCAATGCATCCAATGTTTTGATTATTTTCTACCGGTGCATTTATTTCGCCACACAATTTATACACTATTTCATAATCAATGTCCTCATTTTCTTTCACAGCCACAAATATATCCTGCGTTGCTACCGCTCCAACACTGTCACTTACGCCATCTAACACACTTATCGTTTTTATGTACTGGCCTTTTGAAATGATCTTTTTGGGGCTATACTCCGAAAACGCTCTGTTTATAAGCGTCTTATGGTCATTCCAGTCGTCAGAAGCATTTATTGTAACACAAATCGCCTGCCAACCGTTACGAGATACAGATGATACAAGGCATCTGCCCGTCTTTTTAGTATAACCCGTTTTTACTCCGTCACATCCATCGAGAGTATTAAGAAGTTTATTATGGTTTGAAAGATATATCTTTCTTTCATTTCCAATTGTCTGGATCGTATGTTTTTTTGTCGATACAATTTGCCCAAACATTTCGTTATTTAATGCATATCGAGTAATAAGTGCAAGGTCGTATGCAGTCGTATAATGCATATCATCATAAAGACCGTTCGGATTTGTAAAATGTGTCGAATTTGCGCCGATTTTTTGTGCAAGCTCATTCATCATCAATGCAAAATTTTCCACACTTCCCCCTATATGCTCTGCAAGAACAACTGCCGCATCGTTTCCGGAATTAAGCATGAGCCCATACACAAGATCTATAACACTCATTTTCTCTCCTGGTTTTAAATAAAGCGACGAGCCTTCCGTGCGCGACGCGTTATAGCTTACCGTAGCAACGCTGTCAGGCGCGGCATTTTCAAGTGCTACAATCGCCGTCATAATTTTTGTTGTACTTGCCATTCCATGCTTTAATCCAGAGGATTTTTCATATAATATTCTGCCTGTAAGCTTATCTATTACACAGTAGCTTTGCGCCGATATAGCCATCGTTTTTTGTGGCATTTGTATTAAATTGATGCATAAAAAAAGAATGCTAAAAGCAATAACTAAATATTTTTTCACTAAATCTCGCCTCCAAAGTTACTCTGACAAAATCTGCACATAAATATATAGCATGTTTTTACCATTCTATGTTATTTTTTTGTTTTATATGTTTTATTTATCGTTTTAAAGGTTTTCCATAATCTCCTTCATTTTTATAAGCGCTCTGTATCTGTGACTGATTTTATTTTTTTCGTCTGCACTCATTTGTGCATATGTTTTTTTTATTTCATCAGAATAAAAAACCGGGTCATATCCAAAACCGCCGTTTCCTGATGGTTCAAATGTAATACGTCCATCAGCGCAACCCATAGCGCTGTATTCTCTCTTGTCAGGCAAAACAAGCGCAACGACGCTTACAAAATGTGCCCCCCTGTTTTCTTCTTTTACATCCTTCATATTTATAAGTAACTTTGCTACAAGCTCTTCATCGCTCGCACCTTCGCCTGCATATCTTGCCGAGTATACTCCCGGCTCACCGCCAAGTGCATCGACACATAATCCTGAATCGTCTGCAATAACAGCACAATCTGTTATATCGGCGATTGCGCGGGCTTTTATAAATGCATTTTCTTCAAATGTTGTGCCTGTTTCTTCTACATCAATTTCTATTCCCATATCCTTTAAGCTTAACACTTCGTGACCCAGTGCTCCCAAAATCGCGCGTATTTCCTTTACCTTGCCGGCGTTGTTTGTAGCTGCTAATATTTTCATCTGTATCCTTTCCTCTCTTTTATCGTTTGTTTTATAATATATCTTTTTTATTTTATTTGCAATACAAAGCTAAAAAATTATCAATAAATTTAATACAAGTTCATAAAAAATTTATAATTAAATTTATATTATATATTGCACTTTAAAAAATTTTAGTGTAGAATAAAGGTGATTTTATATAATTTTATATATTGTTCTATTACGTAATGAGAGGATGTAGAAAATGATTTGTAAAAATTGTTCTTATGAAAACGCACCCGAAGATATTGTGTGCAAAAATTGCGGTACACCCCTTAACGATGAGGCTCTTGAACTTGAAGAAAACGAAATTGTTGATGTAGCCGAAGAAAGTGAAATCGTTGAAGAAGAGGCTGTCGAAGATGTAATTTCCGATAATGAAATTGCTGATAGCGAGGTTGTTGACGAGATTATCGAAAACGAAGTTGTTGAACAAAAAATCGTCGATTACAATGAGCAAGTTACCAAGAAAAAAGTTAAGCTCGTTTCATTTTCCGGTTTAATTGCGCTTATTATTATTGCTATCGTTCTTTGGATAGCGTTTACAGGAATATTTGCTCCAAAATATGACATACCTGTTGACCGTTCCAATTTCGCAATTTCATACATTAAGGATTTTTCTATATACCAAAAATCTGTGTTTGGCGATCCGGTTATGGTTTCTGATTCTTTAACACAAGATACATCGGTTCCTTTTACTTCACACAGTCAGACAACAATTCAGTCAAAAGACGGTAAAATTATATATTTCCTTGAAAATTATGACTACGCAACATATTCAGGTTCTCTTTACGTAAGTTATAACGGCAAGGATAAAATACACATTGCAGACAACGTTCTTCAAGGCTTTTCTATCTCCGAAAACGGTAAGACTGTTGTATACGGAACAGACCTTGATGTTTCCACATTTACATGTAAACTATATTATTACACAAAAGGTATCGAGCCACAGCTTATTGCAAACCAATCACTTTACCAATCATCTATGGTAAGCGAAAATGGTAAAGCAATAGCATTTTTCGAAAATGTTAACCCCGAAACGAGATTAGGCGAGCTTTATACTGTTAAAATAGGTAAAACTCCTTTAAAAATTGACGACGAAGTTGTTATGGGTGTTAAAATATCAGATAACGGCGAGGCTCTTTATCTAAAAAACCTCAACGAAACAAACTATACATTTGAGTTATACAAAGCAAGAGCATCAAAAGCCCCTAAGCTTATATCAAACAATATTTTAAGCGATTATATTATGGCATCAAGTTTTTCAAATAAGCTCGGTTTAATCACAGCTGACGAAAATAATAATTTTAATTTCAGCATTAATTCAAATAATAAGTCAAAACCTATAATGGATGACTTGATGGGCTTCTTTACTATTGATATTGAGAATGAAAACTTCCTTCTTGCAAAGACTCCGGAAGACTCAACATCCCCTACAGGCTCACCAAATATGTATCTTAAGAAAAAAGGCAAAGATGCCGTTGAAATTGCACAGGAACTTATGACAGCACAACATGCAGCTGCATCAAACGATTTTAAAACAATTTACTACATCGATGGTTTTGACCAGACAACTTCAAAAGGAAATCTTCATATAAGAAAAGAAACACTTTTCGGTGGCGGCAAAGATAAAGTAATTGCTGAAGGAGTTACCTACTTTACCGCTTCAAGAGATGGCAAAGTTGTTATATATATGACAGATGTTGATCTTTCTACCGGCACAGGAAACCTCTATTCATATACAAATGGCAAGACAAAGCTTTTAGGCGAGGGTGTGTTCACATCAGGATATAAGCTTTCACCAAGCGGCAAGAAGGTTGTCTATGTAAACAACATTGATACACAAACTTATACAGGAAATCTTTGTGTTGTTTCTACAACAGGCAACTCAAAAGCAAATATTATAGATGCCGGCGCATATGCTTCCTTCTATTTAAGAGGAGATAAAAGCTTATTATACATCAAAAATATTAACAACGAAACAAGCACACATGACCTCTATATGTGGAAAGGCAGCGGATCACCAAGCGTTGTTGACACAAACATTTCAACTATTCTCTTTGAGTAATACCTGACTTTTTAAAGTGCTTTCGGATCAATTTTCCGAAAGCACTTTTTATAAATTCCAAAAAACAAAAGGAGTATTCATATGAAAAACAAAGTCGTGTTTTTTTGCAGTGAATGCGGAAATGAAACTACAAAGTGGTACGGAAAATGCCCTGCATGCGGTGCATGGAATTCTCTTGTTGAAGAAGAGGCTGTGACAAAACAACCGGCAAATACAAATAAACTTGCCGCAGATTCATCGCTGTCATCTCCTTTAAAACTCGATGAAATAAACTCCGAAAATGAAATCAGATTTTCGAGCGGCATAAGCGAATTTGACAGAGTACTTGGCGGCGGCATCGTTTCAGGCTCGCTTGTTTTAGTTGGCGGCGACCCCGGCATTGGTAAATCTACTCTTCTTTTGCAGCTTTGCAAAACAGTTAAAACAGACGAAAAAATACTGTATGTTTCCGGCGAAGAATCAGCTAATCAGCTTAAAATGCGTGCCGAACGCCTTGGTATTACAAACGATTCTCTATATATTGTTTCGCAGGTTAATACAGACCATATTACAAAAAATATTGACGAAATTTCACCTAAAATAGTTATAATTGACTCTATACAAACGATGTATTCCCCATCTGTAAATTCTGCTCCCGGAAGTGTGTCTCAGGTGCGTGATGTAACAATGACTCTGATGCGAAAAGCCAAAGAAAATGCCATTTCAATTTTCGTAGTAGGCCATGTTACAAAAGACGGCGGTATCGCAGGTCCGAAGGTTCTTGAACATATGGTGGATTGTGTGCTTTACTTTGAGGGCGAGCGTCATCAAAATTACAGAGTTTTGCGCGGCGTGAAAAACCGCTTTGGTTCGACAAATGAAATCGGCGTTTTTGAAATGTGTGACATTGGCCTTCGCGAAGTTTTAAACCCATCTATCGCTCTTCTTGAAGGTCGTCCGACGGAAGTTGCCGGCACAAGCGTTATTTGCGCCTTAGAAGGAACAAGGCCACTACTCGCCGAAATACAGGCTCTTCTTTCAACGACAGTTTACGGCATGCCAAGACGCACATCAAACGGCATAGATTATAACAGAATCGCAATGCTTATTGCCGTTTTGGAAAAGCGTGTAGGAATGAATCTGTCAAATCAGGATGCCTATGTAAATGTTGTTGGCGGCATAAAAATTGACGAGCCTGCTGCTGACTTAGGCGTAGCGATGGCTATTGCATCAGGATTTCGTTCATTTACTCTTCCTGAGGATATGGTTTTTATCGGCGAAATCGGTCTAACAGGTGAAATTCGCGCCGTAAACAGACTCCCCCAGAGAATAAGTGAAATCGAAAAACTCGGCTTTAAAAAATGTATGGTTCCATACAGCAGTAAAAGCTCATTGCAAGGATATAAAACAAGCGTAGAATTAATCTATGTAAAGAGCGTCGCACAAGCACTTGCGCTAGTTCGCGACTAATAATATTTCAGGCACAAAAAACCGCTGCATATGTCATATTTTAATTGACAAATGCATGCGGTTTTTATATAATATAAGGTAGCTTTTATATGCGCGGCACGCTTTGTGTCAATATATACTGAAAAGGTGTGTTAATCTCTTGGAAAACACAAAAAAAATGATTAAAACAGCTGGATTTATGATTATAGCAACGCTCGCAGCAAAGCTTTGCGGAATGCTGCGTGATTCTTTTATCGGCGCCCTGTTTGGAACCCTTAGCAGCGCAGATGCATATTTTGCCGCGACAAAAATCCCGCTTTTATTCTTTGATGTTGTAATCGGAGGAGTTATTTCGGCGGCATTTATCCCCGTCTTTAATGAATACCTCGAAAAAAGCACTAAAGCAAGGGCGATTGAGTTTGCTAACAGATTTATAAATATCATCTTAATAATTACAGCTATAATGTGTACGCTCGGCATTGTGTTTGCGCCGCAGCTGATTGATATTATTACGCCGGGACTTTCAAGCGACACAAAGCAGCTCGCAATTCATCTGTCGAACATATTATTTCCGATGATTATATTTACCGGACTTGCATTTTCGTTTGTCGGTATACTTCAGTCGTTCGGCGAATTTAATATTCCTGCAATCATTAGTCTTGTATCAAACGGCATGATGATTTTATATCTTATCATTTTCAAAGACAAATTTGGTGTCACAGGACTTGCAGTTGCGATGCTCGTCGGATGGGCGCTTCAAGCAGCGGTACAAATTCCGTCGCTTATAAAATTCGGCTATAAATACAGACTCGATTTTCATTTTTCGGATGAAGGACTCAAAAAAACTGCCCTTCTTGCACTCCCAATGCTTATCAGCACATGGGTACAACCTATCGGCTCACTCGTTAATATGCGTTTTGCATCGACGCTTGGCGAAGGAACAATGTCCGCACTCGAGTATGCAAACAGACTTTACATAATAGTCGTCGGCGTATTTTCCTTTGTTGTGACAAACCTTGTTTTTCCGTCACTTGCACGGGCAAGTGCATCCGAAAATTCAGATGAGCAGCATGCACTTATGCATGGCGCATTAAAATCGGTAAGCTTTGTTATGCTTCCGATTATGGCGATATTTATAATTCTTTCCCTGCCTGTTGTTCGCCTTATATATCAGTATGGCGAATTCAATTCAAATTCTGCTATGCTCACATCAACAGCGCTTACATTTTATTCTATGGGTATGATCGGTTTTTCGTATGCAGAAGTTTTAAATAAGTCGTTTTTTGCTATGCAGGATTCAAAAACACCAATGGTAACAGCGCTTATAAGCATTTTGGCAAACGTATTTTTCAGCTATATTTTATCAAAAAGCTTCGGCATAGGCGGTCTTGCTCTTGCAAGCGCACTTGCATCAACATTAAATGCACTTTTAAACTTTATAATGATGAATAAACGTATCAAAGGAATTTTTGCTAAAAACGATGTCTTTGATATTATAAAAATTATATTTAGTGTACTTATTATGTCGTGTATAGTAATAGTTGTTTATCAGTTTATGATAAACACGGCAAGCCAGGCGTTTTTAGGCGGATTTATAGGTCGTGTGCTTACACTTGCACTTCCTGCCGCCGCAGGTGCAATTATATACATTTTCATATGTTTTATTTTAAAAGTGAGTGAAGTTAAAATTCTTATAGATACATTTATTAAACGAGGTGAATAATTTGTCAGAAAGTAGAATCCTTGCCTTTTTAAATCAAAAACTTCAAGTGCTTGTCGCATGGTATAATGCTTCCTCTTTTGCGCGCACGACAAATAAAATATTTGATACGTTTTCTCATACATGGGCAAACTCTCTTTTTGTGCGCTCTTTTACATCTTCAAATAACGCAGAGAAAAAAAGCCTTATATACAAGCTTTTCTATTTGCCATTTGCATTTTTATCACTCTTTGCAAACGACTGGGTTAAAAACACCTTTACAAAATTTAAAAACACAACCCTTTATAAAGCGCTGTATTGCCTTGTAAATAATTTGATTGCTGTAAACACAAGATTTGTGGGTGTGCTTTTATCATGCGGTCTTATCGTATATATGATTGCCCTGCGAGATTTTTCAAATACTATATTGATTGCCGCTCTTGCCGCATCAATTGTTATGTGCATATTTGATTTCTCACTTCTTCGCGCATTATCATCAAGCATTATAAAACATATTCTAAAACTGTTTTTATCGATAGAACCGACTTTTGATTACTATGATGAAAATGAGCTTGCAAGAAAAGGCAGACTTATCGTGGCAGCAATTTGCGGAATTATTCTCGGTTTTATAGCTGCATCTGTATCCCCCATCATTGCGCTCGGTCTTCTTGGAGTATTAGTTGTTTTATATAATGTTAATCTCGGCGTGGCAATCACAGTATTTGCAATTCCATTTTTGCCGACAATGTTATGCGCTGCTCTTGCAATACTTTGCTTTTTTGCTTTATTTTTACAGAAAAGTGTACACGGCGAAAAAGAGTGGAAACTTGATATTGTGGGCTTTGCGCTGATATTGTTTGTTATTATTGTCGCAATATGCTCAGTTACATCTGTTGCGCGCGAAAACAGTATAACTATATGTTTTCTCTACATTGCACTTATCAGTTTTTATTTCACTGTTACAAATACAATCAAAACAAAACAAGAGCTTTATTCACTGCTCACTGTGTTTATTATATCTGCACTTTTAGTTGCAGGCTACGGCATAATACAATACATTTTTGGCCTTGATGCTGATAAACAGGCATGGATTGATGAGCAAATGTTTAATGACATAAAAATGCGCGCGTTTTCGACACTTGAAAATCCAAATGTACTCGGAGAATATTTGCTTTTAACAATTCCCGTAGCCGTTGCGTTTATGTGGAATACAAAAAAAGCGTGGACAAAGATTTTTTATATGGGTGTTTGCGGCGTACTTCTTTTGTGCCTCGTTTTGACAATGTCAAGAGGCTGCTGGATCGGAATTTTGATTGCCGCTGCATTATTCATAACGTTTGTTGATGCAAGATACTGGCTTTTGGCTATTCCCGTTTTACTCTTAGCACCGTCAATTCTTCCCGCAAGCATACTCAACCGCTTTTTAAGTATAGGAAATCTCGGCGACACATCTTCTTCATACAGACTATATATCTGGCTTGGAACAATTTCGATGTTAAAGGATTTCTGGCTCGTGGGCGTTGGCCCCGGCTCGCAGGCTTACAACCTTATATATCCGCGTTATTCATATCCTATGATTATCGCTCCTCATGCACACAACGTCTATCTTCAGCAGATGGTTGAAACGGGCGTTGTTGGTATAGGTGCTTTGGTGTTTGTATTTATTGCTTTTTTCAGGCGTATGAGCCAAAAAGCTCACACACTATGCAAAAAATCGGCAGACAAAGTAATGATTGTCGCGCTTTGTGCCGGGGTATTAGGCTTTTTAGTTCAAGGTGTATTCGATTATGTGTTTTATAACTACCGCGTATTCATGATGTTCTGGATGTATTTTGCTTTTGGTTCGTCATTATGCAGTGTCATAAATACAAGTCAGGAGGCAAAAAAATGATTAAAGTAATAAATGTTATAAGCGATACAAATATTGGCGGCGCAGGAAAATGTCTGTTGACATACCTATCACATTACGACAAAGATAATTTTGATGTAAGTGTGATTTTGCCGAAGAATAGTCTATTAAAGCCACATATAGAAGAGCTTGGAGTTAAAATATTTGAGATAGATGCGATGAGCGATAAATCTCTTGACTTTGATGCTATTTCGCAGCTAAAAAAGATATTTAGACGCGAAAAACCTGACCTTGTCCATTCTCATGCGAGCATGTCTGCAAGAATTGCAGCAAGAAGTGTCGGCTGCAAGGTTATATATACGCGTCACAGCGTCTTTCCCCCATCTAAGCGAATTTCTCAAGGTATCGGCAAAAAAATCAATGGAATTATAAATAACTACTATGCTGACGGAATTATAGCCGTTGCTCAGGCAGCAAAGCAAAACCTGCTCGATACGGGCGTTGATGAAAATAAAATTGAGGTTATATTAAACGGCGTTGAGCCTCTCAAAACGATAAGCGACGAAGACAAAGCTATAACGCGTAAGCGTTTTAATGTCAACGATGACGAGAAAGTCATTGCAATCGTTGCAAGGCTTAATCCCGTAAAAGGACATGAATATTTTATTAAGGCAGCAAAGCTCGTTCTCGACAAAGGAATTAAAGCTAAATTTTTAATCGCAGGAACAGGCGATATTGCAGATAGTCTTAAGGAGCTTTCGCGCGAGCTTGGTGTTGAAGGTAATGTTATTTTTACAGGCTTTATAGACGATGTATGCTCACTTATGAACATATGCGACATACAAATAAACGCGTCATACGGCACCGAAGCAACAAGCCTTTCACTTCTCGAAGGAATGAGCCTTGGAGTACCTGCTGTTGTAAGCGATTTTGGCGGAAATCCGGGCGTTATATCTGACGGTGTAAACGGTTATATCGTTCCGCAAAAAAATGCCGAAGCCATTTCCCAGGCAATAATTGAGCTTTTAAGCTCACAAGAAAAGATGGACGAGCTTAAAGATGGCGCGCTAAAAATATTTAACGAAAAATTCAAAGCGGAAATTATGAGTCGAAATATCGAATCTTATTATAAAAAAATTTCAGGTTTAACGGAGGTATAAAAAATGAAAAGTGAAAAGAAAAAGTTTAATATTTTTGATTTACTTATCGGACTTGCGATTGTAGTTGTTCTTGCGCTTATCGCATACATGCTCTTCTCTATCCCTGCTACACAGAGCGCTGCGCAAAACAACCTTGAATTTGTCGTAGAAGTTTCGGCCACAACACTTGATATCCTTGATGTCGCTAAAATCGGCGATACAGTAACGCTTTCAGGCAAATCACAAGCTAAAATAACAAACATAGTCTACACCCCTGCAAAAAAGCTTGCGCTTGACCAGGTAAGCGGAGAATATAAACTATCATCAGTTCCTGAAAAATATGACATATGGGCTTATGCAAGTGCGCCGGCATCGATAAGTGACAAGGACATTTCTATTGGAAATATGCCCGTAAAGGTAGGCACAAAAATGGAGCTTGAAGGCAGAGGCTACTCGTTTGACGGAACAGTAATCGATATGACTTTATATGATGAAAATGGGGAGGAAATAAAATAATGATTGATAAGAACGGAAAGCTATTTTCAAAAATCAGCGTTATCGATATTATAATTGTACTTGCAATAATTCTTTGTATTGGCGCAGCATTCATTCGTTTTTCCGGACTTTTAGGCGATAATACAACCACGCCCGTTAATATCGAATATACAGTTAAGGTAGAAAGAATAAGAGAAAAAAGTGCCGATGCTTTCATGAAGAAAGGCAGCTT
Organism: Candidatus Aphodoplasma sp.; assembly: GCA_045541115.1. Taxonomy (GTDB): domain Bacteria; phylum Bacillota; class Clostridia; order UBA1381; family UMGS1253; genus Aphodoplasma. Next base: position 17,341 of record JAZQIM010000003.1, on the reverse strand, counting down.
GTATTCAAGTCTTTCTGACGCGACTTATTTAGGTGAGATTGTTGATGTTGTAAAGAAGCCTAACGAATCATTTGATACGCTCGTTGACGGCACTATCGCAAAAACATCTGCAACCGACAGATACGACGTGTACGTTACTGTTAAATCTGCCGGAAAGCAGACACAAACAGCGCTCTACACAAGCAACGGCAAGCACATACAGCTCGGCGCAACAGAATATATCGCAACAAAATGGGTTGCGGCAGAATCAGAAATTGTTAATGTTAAAATTTCCGAATAATTACCTATAAATTATTTTACAGGAGATATATAATGCAAAAATTTATTCGAAACTTCTCAATTATAGCTCATATTGACCACGGAAAATCAACTCTCGCTGACCGTCTTTTAGAAAATACGGGCGAAGTGGAAAAGCGTGACATGGAAGACCAGCTTCTCGATAATATGGAGCTTGAGCGTGAGCGCGGTATTACAATAAAAGCGCGCGCAGTACGTCTTAAATATAAAGCGAGCGACTCAAATGAATATATTTTAAACCTTATCGATACTCCAGGTCACGTTGACTTTAACTATGAAGTATCGCGTAGCCTTGCTGCTTGCGAAGGTGCGATTCTTGTCGTTGATGCTTCGCAAGGCATTGAAGCGCAGACGCTTGCTAATACTTATCTGGCGCTCGAGCATGACCTTGAAATCGTACCTGTAATTAACAAGATTGACCTTCCGTCTGCGCGTCCTGACGTTGTGAAAGCAGAGATCGAGGACGTAATTGGAATTGACGCAAGCGATGCTCCGTTAGTTTCAGCAAAAAATAATATAAATATTGGCGATGTGTTAGAAGCAATCGTTAAGAATATCCCCTGCCCGACAGGTGAAAAAGACGCGCCACTTCGTGCGCTCATTTTCGACTCTTACTACGACAGCTATCGCGGTGTTATCATATATGTCCGCATTAAAGAAGGTACTATAAAGCCAGGTCAGACTATTCAAATGATGGCAACAGGCGCAAAATACGATGTTGTTGACGTTGGATACTTAAAATCTGTTGGTATGCAGAGCGCCGATGAACTTTCTGCAGGCGAGGTTGGATACATTGCCGCAAGCATAAAATCAATGAAGGATGCACGTGTCGGCGACACTGTAACGACTACAGATAATCCGGCAAGCGAACCCCTTAAAGGTTATCGCGAAGTTCAGCCCATGGTTTTTTGCGGAATTTATCCTGCTGACGGCGCAAAATACAATGACTTAAACGACGCTCTTTTAAAGCTTCAGCTAAATGATGCATCGCTGATTTTCGAGCCCGAAACATCCGTCGCTTTAGGCTTTGGTTTTCGATGCGGATTTTTGGGACTTTTGCATATGGAAATTATACAAGAGCGACTTGAACGAGAATATAATCTTGACCTTGTAACTACTGCACCAAGCGTTGTTTACAAAGTCATCAAAACAAACGGCGAAATTTTAAATATAGATAATCCGACAAATCTACCGCCTACGGCTGAAATTGAATATATGGAAGAGCCAATAGTTTCGGCAGATATAATGGTTCCAAAAGAATATGTAGGAAGTATAATGGAGCTTTGTCAGGACAGACGCGGAACGTATATCGACATGAAATATATTGATGCCGACAGAGTTTCATTAAACTACAGATTGCCGTTAAATGAAATAATATATGACTTTTTTGACGCGCTAAAGTCACGTACCCGTGGCTACGCTTCTTTTGACTATGAGCTCGTAGGATATGAAAAATCAGACCTTGTAAAGCTTGATATGCTCTTAAATGGCGAAGTTGTAGACGCGCTTTCCTTTATTGTGCATCGCGAAAAATCGTATGCGCGTGGACGCAGAATTGCTGAAAAATTAAAGACAGCTATCCCCCGTCAGCTTTTTGAAATACCGATTCAAGCAGCAATCGGCGGAAAAATTATTGCAAGAGAAACAGTTAAAGCTATGCGCAAAGACGTGCTTGCAAAGTGCTATGGCGGCGACATTACGCGTAAGAAGAAGCTTTTAGAAAAGCAAAAAGAAGGTAAAAAACGTATGCGCCAGGTTGGCAGCGTAGAAGTTCCGCAAGAAGCGTTTATGTCTGTTTTAAAACTTGACGACTGATAATTATTTAAGGAGGCTCGTTTATGCGCAATGGTCTATATGTCCATATACCGTTTTGTTTAAAAAAATGTGCATACTGTGACTTTGCATCATCAAATGAGCCTGTATCTGTTCACAAAAAATATTTCGATGCACTAAAAAAAGAAATCAGCCTCTATGAAGGCGATTCAATCGATACGATATTTATTGGCGGTGGTACGCCGAGTAGCGTCGACGAAAAGTACATCTATGAGCTGCTTGATACAATTTCTCGTTATATGAAAGTTGAGACATCAGCCGAAATAACAATCGAATTAAACCCTGGCACAATTGATAAAAATAAGCTTATATCATACAAATCATGCGGCATAAACAGAATAAGTCTCGGTGCACAGTCAATGCAAGATAACGAGCTGTTATCGCTTGGCAGAATTCATAATTCAAAACAAATTATCGATGCAGTATCTCTTATAAAGCAGCGTGGCTTTAAAAATTACAATCTCGATTTGATGCTTGCTACGCCTGATCAAACGATTGATTCTTTGCGCGACACTTTAGAAAAATCCGTCTTTCTATCCCCCACACATATCAGTGCATACAGCCTGATTATTGAAGAAGGAACGCCTTTTTATGAAATGTATAACAAAGGTATTCTTGCTTTGCCAAATGAAGATGACGAGCGCAAAATGTATGATATGGTAATATCCCTTTTGAGAGCGCACGGGTATATGCAATATGAAATTTCAAATTTTGCAAAGCCCGGATACGAATGTAAACACAATTTAAAATACTGGAAGTGCCTGCCATACATTGGCGTCGGCGCGGCGGCTCATTCGTATTATAATGGCGCGCGATATGCAAACACATCAAATACCTATGAGTATATAAGTATGATAAACGAAAACGGCAGCGCTAAAATAACAAATCAAACATTAAGCTTTGATGAGCGTGTAAGCGACTACATTATAATGGCTCTACGCCTTACTAAAGGAATTGAGCTTGATGATTTTTACAGTAAATTTGGTTTTAGATTCGAAGAAAAGTATAAAGAAATTATAGATAAATACATACAAACAAATTTTTTAACACGCACAGATACACATATATCCTTTACCAAAAGCGGTTTTTCTGTAAGTAATTCAATACTATGTGAGTTTGTGTGAGATGATATAAAGGAGAAATATTTAATGGACAGCGAGAAAAAATCCATCTTTGGATATAAAACAGTTGACTTTCATGCGCATGCTTTCCCGGACAAAATTGCTGAAAAGGCTGCGATTAACCTTGAGAATTACTATAAAATGCCGCTCGTTTCAAAAGGCCATTTTGATGTGTTAATCGATAAGGCTAAAGCGGCAAATATAGACAAGCTCGTCATTCACTCAACCGCAACAAAGCCCGAACAGGTTGAAAATGTGAATAACTACGTGTCATCACTTATGCGTGAAAACAGCGAAATGCTAATTGGCTTTGGCACGATACATCCTGATTACGAAAATTACGAAGATGAGCTTTGTCGCATCAAAGAGCTTGGTCTTCGCGGAATAAAAATTCATGCGGATTTTCAAAACTTCGACCTTGATACAAAAAAGATGCTTCCAATTTACGATAAAATTTCAAGTCTTGGTTTGCCAATTCTTTTTCATATGGGTGACAGAGTATTTGATCACACAAGCCCAAGGCGTCTTGCAAATGTTCTTGAAATGTTCCCCAATTTAATTGCAATCGGCGCACACCTTGGCGGTGTATTTATGTGGGACGAATCAATAAAATACCTTGTAGGAAAAAACTTATACCTCGATACATCAAGCACTCTTCATGCTCTTGAACCCGAGAAATTCATGTACATAGTAAGAACGCACGGCAGCGACAAAGTCTTGTTTGGCACTGATTATCCGCTTTCAGATTATGAAACGGAATTTGAGCGTTTTAAAAAGCTTGACCTCACCCATGAGGAAAAAGAGAACATTTTCTATAAAAATGCATACAAACTTTTCGGTATATAAAATCCAATTAAAAAGGCTAAAGTTTATCTTTAGTCTTTTTTTATTTTCAAAAAAATATCACATCTGTAAAATGTATGCATATTATATAACAGAGTCCAACTCAAAATATCTTATCAGGAGGTTATATAATATGCATGACAAAATTGTTCCGGGCCCGATTTGCGGCTCTGATTCGCGCGACTTTCGCGAAGCTGTATGCATACATACAGACAAAATCTACGACCAGTGTCGTGATAAAGATTGTCTTACAGACTTGAGAGTTTACCTTATGCCCTATGGCCAGGAACTCGTTAACAAGGCCATAAACGTCAAAATACGCAAGGCTGAAATCATATGGGTATACTCTGACGTGGAACTCTCTAAGCACATTTTTAATCCCATGCCCAAAAAATTTTTAATAAAAACTCCCCAGTTACTTCATCTTTCTCTCCAAACTCTATTCTATCAATAACGGCATCAATAATATTTCTATTAATATTATGATTTTCAAAAAAACTTAGTATTTGTTGCGTTGTATTTTGGATAGACGTCCTGTTTGAAGAAATGTTTGAAATTTCTTGTTCTGCATTTTGGATATCAGCATCTATTTTTTTTATTTGTGTTATTACGTCATTATTATATTCGATGAATTGTTCTACGGTGATAATAGAATTTACTTTATCAAAGTACAGAGTTTTTTGAGATTCTTGCAATTGTTGTTTTTTTTGTTGTAATGAATTTTTATGATTGATTAGGTAATTATATTGTGATGACGAATTATCAAATGCAGCGACAACTTTTTCAATATCGCATTCTTGAGAATATTGTTTTTTGAACTTGTTAATAAGTTCAATTTGTATCTCTTTTAAAATATGGTCAACACGTATGTTAGGAGTTGGACACTTTTTCTCACTGTCGTAAGCATATTTGTCTCTGCATCTTAAATAACCTATATGTCCAGCTTTACAAGATACGGAATGATTTTTTTGCATTGGTTTACCACAATAATGACAAAACACCTTTCCTGCTAATAAATGAGGTTTTCCTGTTCCAGTAGCTCTCCTTTTTGAAGCCAAATTTTTTTGAACCTGCTCAAATACATCTCTACTTATAATTGGTTCATGCATATCATGTACAACAATTATTTCGTTACGAGGAACACTTTTTATAACTTTAGATTTATAACTAACCTTTTCTTTTGTGTGTTGTACAACATCGCCACAATATGTTTGGTTATGTAAAATATCTCCGATGGTAGTTGTAGTCCATGTACCCATGTCATCATGTGTATACATAAATGTTTTTCTTAATCCATCTATTTCTTGTTGTTTTCGTGGATTTGGAATTCCTCGATTATTTAACATTCTACATATCTTTGCTGCCCCATATCCTTCTAAGTTCCAATCATAAATCTGTTTAACAATTTGGCTTGTTTTGGGATTAATAACAAGATGGTTTTTGATATTTTTATCTTTATCGTAACCATATGGCGGGAATGATGCTAAAAATTCTCCTTTTTTCATCTTATCTAAAAAAACAGATTTTACGTTCTCAGATAAGTCTTCTAGATACCATTCATTAATCAAGCTATTGATTTGTCTCGCTTTTTTATTTCCCTTTACGTTTGTGTCTGCATTATCAACAATGCTTATAAATCGTATTCCCCATTCTATAAATTTGCCATGTATGTACTGCTCAACAACTTCCATGTTTCTACTAAATCTAGATTGCGTTTTACACAGAACGATGCCAAACCTTCCTAGCGAAGCATCTTCAATCATCTTATTAAATTCCGGTCTGTTGTTTTCTTCTCCTGAATATGCGCCACTATAATCTTCATCGCAATATATATTGAAAATTTGCCACTGTTGATTAACAGCGTAATTAACCAACATGGATTTTTGGTTTTGTATTGATTCACTCTCCTTTTCGTGGCTTTCTAAATCCTCTTTAGAAAGCCTTACATAAATAGCAACCGTATTATTATTTAACAATATAAAGTCCTCCTTTGTAATTAAATGTAATTTTAAACAAAAAGGCTTCACATTGTATTATCGCTATAAGTATAGCATAGCGATTTTAAAAACACAATATAAAGCCCGTATATTTTATGTAAGTTTTTGCTTTAAAATTTTATTCATTTGTTCAAACACCATTTTTCTAATTTTTTCTTGATTTAAGACATTTTGGATACAAATTTTTTCAGAGTTGCGATTAAGATGAATGGTTTTAATCTGTTCATTATATTTTATAATTATCGCCTCCTCTTTTATTTTTTATATTACATAATATGCAGTATCGTTTTAATTATTACCTTTTATTTTCCGGTACTTCCAAATCCACCTCTGTCAACACTGTCAAGCGTATCAACCTCTTCAAATTCTACGTTTGGCATTTTTTCTATAATTCTAAACTGACATATTCTATCGTTTTCTGATATTGTTGTGTCTTTCAAAGCATATGCAGGAAACCTCCACACATCGTTGTCACCTCTAAAGCTTGCATCGATAACACCTTGGTGGTTGGTTTGAATTACCCCAAAATTCTTAAACGTAGAACTTCTTGGAACTATATGAGCCTCGTATCCTTCGGGTAGTTCCATAGATACTCCGAGAGAAATCAATTTAAACTCGCCCGCTTTAAGAGATACAGTTTCGGCTGCACGCAAATCTATCCAATCGCCTTTTTCTATTTTTTCTATTTTATCTATATTTGTGTTGTGATATTTAATTTTAATTGTATGCATTTTATACCCTCCATTTTTTTATTTGTGGCTACAATATATACCGCCGTCGTCATCATATCCAAAAGGACAATTTAAACACTCAAAATCAAATACTTTTTTATTTTTACCGCAAGGATATGGTTTAGGAATGATATTATATATCTCTTCCCAGTTATTTACCCTTATTATATTTAACATATCTAATTCAAAAGAGCTATATTTCTTATTCCAAGGTTGTGTGTATAATATTCTCCTGCCATCAAACCCTATGAGATTATCAATATGGTCATCAATTAAATAATCTCCTGTAAATCTTTTCTTATCATGAATTATATTGATTTTTTTCCAGTGAATAAAAGGAAAATACTCCATAATCCATTCTGTTTTCACTCTTGCGTTACTATAGTGCGTAGATGTAACGATATTTATATCGTGTTTATCGTCATAAAGTTTTTTTAAAAATTCTTGACTATTTTCTATGGGTTTTGTTTTGCTCCAAAAACTCTCTAAATATAATGGGTTATATACCTGTTCTTTATTTAAAGATGGGAAGAATTCTTGGATGTTATAGTTGATTATATCTTCATATAAAACATTTGTACCATAAACACTATTTAAAGTTTCACACCATACATTGACGAGGTTATTAAGGGTACAGTCCAAGTCAATATTTATTTGCATATTACACTACCCCATTTCTTTACATAGAAATTTTCTATTATTTATTGTTTTTTAACTCTATAATTTGTTTTTTGCTTACTATTTTGCCATCAATTTTAAACTTGTACCCTGCTTTTGTCATAGATAATATTTCATCTTCGTCTGGAATACACTCAATTGATGAGCAATACATTACAACTTTTTTATCTTGATTTATAACTTCAAATTTCATTTTTCATCAACCTTATAATACAACCCACAACAACACTCGCCCGGCTCTGTTTGTTCTAAAAACTCTTTACACATACATTTTGTATCTTCGTTTTTAATTAAACGACATGGGCAATAATTATCGTTGTCTTTGAGTTTTTGTCTAATTTCTGCTACTAATTCTTTATTCTCTGATAGTTTGATTTTCAACTTATTACCTCCGCATACTGATTGGGCGATGCCAATTCCACACCCAAAACTTCATCATAATGTTTTTCGTGTCCGGGGATAAAACGCCCAAATTTAATTGTTATGTTTTCCCACTTCATTTTATTTTGTATTAAGTATATTAAATCCGAGCATTCTTCTTTTGTGTAGCCTGTCCATATAATAATTGTGTCAGAAGATTGTTGCCTAAAATAATATATAAACCATAATAGTTGTTTCAAGCTGTCTAAGACTTCTAACCCTTGAAATGTAATTGTGTGTGAAATATTTTGATTCATATATCTCTTTATGATGTCATCTATATTACACTTTATTGGTTGTTTTTTAGATAATTCAAAATTTTGACATATATCTTGCCCGCATTTAAAAGTACACGATATTCCTGATGCAATATTGAAAGTTGCTTTTTTGTAATTCACTAAATCGACATTGTTTATATCAAATACATCTATCATCTTGTCTGAAGCTTGTGCTTTTCCGACTATATAACTATTTTTATAAATAGCGTCAAAGTCGGGATTATACATATCGCTACACGGAATTCGTATTAAATTTATCTTATTTTCTATGCAAAACTTATCTTTTAACCAATCGGTTATTTGTGTGTGGATAAATGTTTTATACTCAGAGGTATCGTTCCTAAATTTTACGGGACGCTCGTGCTGTTTTCCATCATATTCGACTAAAATCTCAGAATAAGGTTCTCTCGCAGGTATATAAAAATCGAAAGGCAAAACCCCTTTAAATGTGCATTCAGGGAATATCTTCTCTTTTTCTATTGCGGTATGAACGCCGTCATTTTTTAGCATATTGTAAACAATAGATGCTTCTTTAGATAGATTATTTCTGGTGATTGCACTTTTGTTTGTTTGGGCGGTTCGCTGTATGTCTGGGTTGCTAAACGGATTTTTACATCCATATTTCTTAATGTTTGTGTTTTTGATTTTTTCTAAAATTTCTGGATTTTTGAAGTTGTTGTTTAATTTTTTCGCGCAACTGCGACTACAGCATGTTTCATTTTGATATGTTCCTGTGAATTCTTTTCCGCATACCGGACAGCGTTTTGTTGCATGAATCTCATTGTAACAATCAGTACACCAATATTTGTGTTTACTACTTGGAGTAAATTGAGAGCCACATCTTTTACATAGTCTGGGTGTAATGTTTCGCCACTCTTTTTTTAAAGCCCCTAATGCAAACCCGTCTGGCACAATATCATCTACAGAAAAATATCTTTCTATAATGCCATTGTTGTAACACTTTTTGCCTTTATTGAGACGACCCTTGCGGAAATCATCTGAAAGTTTGGTAGCGTCGTCTACCAAAGTCTCGACGCTACCATTGTTATACCACTCTAATTTCATAGCAACTCCTTACATATACTGGTCGTCACCAAGAGCGTACCATTTACGATTTTCATACTCTTCTTTTCTGTCTTTTGAATAGGTTGATGTAGCAACCAAATATCCAACAATTCTGCTTGCCTCATCTGTTTTAGATCTGCCACACACAGGGCAAACTTCACCAAAGAATGTGTGTTGTTTTTCACAAAGAGACAGTTTTGGATTAAATGCAAAATATATAACGCCACTATTTGCGATATAATTTAACATATCCCAACTCTGTTCTTCTGTAAGTTGAGCACCCTCGAGTGAAATGTGAAGTATCTGACCTCCACCTGCTTTTTTGTCAAGAATTGAAGACAGTTTAATTCTTTCATTAATTCCACACTTTGCCATAAGACTTGTCCACTGATTTGAATAGATAAATTTATCATTGTTGCCATAAATAATATTGTCTTTTTTACAAAGTTTAACATTAGCTGATTCAGCCGGGATAATTTCTAACGATACATTGTAATCGTATCCAACCTCGTCTTGAAGGGTGTTTACAGTGTCCATAATCTTACAAGCAAATTCAACGCCTTCATCTGTATAACTTACATTACCAAACTCATCGGTTTGGGTCATTCCCATTTTTTCAATGGCTTCGTACATAGCGGTTAAACCATTAGTTGTTGTCTGCTTTTCAAGGTTAATTACTCCATAAGAATAGTTAGGAAGCAAACCTTTTTCTACATTCCTTTTAATAATATGGCGAATTCTATCAAGTACAAGCATATTAAGTTTTGTTCTATCTTTGAGTATCTTGATGAACTTAGCCTTGTCTCCGCCGCTTTCAATGGCAATTCTCATTAGGTTAATTGTGCTTACTTTTACAGAGCCTATTTCAACAAGGCTTCCACCGATACTTGACTGGAACTGTTTCTGCTTCGACAAATCATTCAACATACGGCAGCATGAAGCAAGATTGGTTACACTATCTCCCACATAGAAGTTACTATCATACCACTGCAAATTCTGTTTATTACACCATCTTGCAAACTCTTCATCCACAAACTTGCCGTCTTGGAACAACAAAGAGTATGTATATACGGGGAATGTATGGAATACTTCTTTTCTTATCTCTGCCTCTGTTTCCATAAATACTTTCTGATGTTCAATAATGTCTTCGATATGGTCAATTACAAAACTACCATCGGGGAATGTTCTGCCACCGAAGATTTCCTCTATGTAATTTCTATCCATAATAATTAAGTTGGTGTATGCACTTTGAACAATTCTTGTATGGATTTGATTAACCTCAAAGATAAACTGTTGGAACATTTGTTTTCTGTAGTATTCCGGGGATTTCAAGTAGTAACCTTCCTGTACATCCTTATTCCAAAAATACCAAGAATAAACGAAGAAACTCGGCAAAGCACAGGCTCCCGCCGTTCTGTTAGACACCCAAACGATAAATTCTCTTAAGTGAGCAAAAAATGTTGTTAAGTGTTTAGGTGGATTTGTGTTGCTCTTTGGCAAGAAATATAAGCCTTTTTCAGCAAGATTCTGTAATTCGTAGGCATAGCAATATGAATAAAAAGACGAAGACGGAGCATCATGCAAGTATAAAGCTCCAGACCATTCATCTTCAAGCCATTTATTTGCCACCTTTTTGCCGTGTTCTTTTTTGATTTCGTAATAAATCTTGTTAAGACTTAAAAGTTTAGAATGAGGTTTGTTCATTTCGTCAAGCAGACCACGGACATCTTTTGTTCCTGCGTTAGCATTTGGGTCAATGGTCGCATTTGCGACATTATCGCTATCTACAAATCCATCTATAAAATCTGTGTAGTCCAATTGCTCTTCTGCAAGACCATTGATTTTTGTGATTTCGTCTCCATACTTTTTCTTCAGTTTGTCAATCTGCTTTTCAAAATCGTTGTCTAAGTTAATGTTTATTTCCAATAATGTTTCCTCCTACTGATTGTTTATCCATTGAATTGCTGTTCTATAATTCATTACTACTCCATTCACATCTAGCATTGGCGCAGACATGAAACCTTTTTCTTCCATAATTTTAATATCGTTTATTTCAACAAACCCAATATTTTTCTCTTTAAGTTTTTTTTCTAAAACAATACAATTTGGACAATGTGTTGAATATAGTATAATATCCATATGCAAACCTCCTTTCTATATATTTATTCTCCATTATCTAAGATAAAAATTTTGAATATAATCAAGCATTTCATTAATATCATTAAATATGCGTTCACACATACAGATTTGCCACGGGTGGAGAGTTTGATTTTCTACATCAAGACCGATAACCGGAATGCGTCTATCGTATGCAATAGCAATTTCGCTTTGTGTTCCTAACGACCACTTATCATTAAAATTTACTATAACCAAATCTGATTGTCGAAGTTTGTTTAAATCAAGATTCATAACTTCTAACTGAGATTTGTATTGTGGTGGTTCATCGATAAAATTAAAGAAATCATTAGGATTTACAACTTTGATAACATAGTTGCTTTCGCAGTTTTCAAGAGTGTTTTTGCAGTATACTCGCCAAGTATTTCCTTTATTAAAATTTTCTTTACCGAATTTACCCATACCCCCACACGTGTATATATTATATATTTTACTCATTTGTTTTTCTCCTCAATAACAAAAATAATGTCCTTGAATATATTTATACAACCCTTTACCTTGTCTAGACTGAGATTGCCAAACAACGTTTTCTGGTATTGTAACGCCATTATCTAAAACATACTTCGCATTATCTATAGCTCTTTGATTTGGTGTTTTATTTATCATACCATTATGTATGCATGCGTACTGTCCTTTTTGATAAATAACACCTTTGATTGTATTAGGAAACCTACTATCCGATACTCTGTTTAAAACGACACTTGCAACAGCTCTTTGATGTTCGTCTGTTAGCCAATCACTTCCGGCTTCTGCAAAGATGATACGAGAAAGCAAATCTAATTCTTCATCTGTATATTTACAACTCGAAACTACTACTTCTTCCACAATATCTTCTTTTATGTCTACATTTTCAACTTCCATTATATTAGTTGTTTCATTGATGTTATTTACAAAACCCATACACTTATTGGCAATTCCTATTGAAATAATAAGTGTATATGCCAACACTAATAATATATATAATATTTTTTTGCTCATACTACCTCCTTAGTTTAATAGTTGCCACATGTTAAAATATGTGGTTTTTCACCACCCTTAACTTCGTTCCAACAAATAATCTCTCTAACAAAAAACTTTGCAACCTTGTCTAATTGCTCAAGAGTTCCGTTATTTTTAATTATATAATCATACTCATAATTTTCAACATCGGCGTCGGCGTGGTTACTTTCAATTTTTTTAACATTGGGGTTTTTAATTAAGATAGTTTCAGCTCCAAAGATTTTAACTGCACGAGCAATTTCTTCTGGCTCTCTTATATCTATAAGTAACACTTCAGCTTCAATCTTATTGTTTTTAAAGTCAGTTACGATTGACGTAATATCTTTAAAAGGAATGTCGTCATATTCTGTAAGTAAGTCTTTGCCGTCACTCCATAGTTTACGTTTCTTTTCCGTTTTATTATCTTTGTCTACGCCTACCAACTCAAACATTTCTTTTACGAGGTCGATTGACGAATATTTATATACTGATATGTATTTGCTTAAAAACTCTGCGAAACTATCCTTACCATTCTGGGCGCTTCCATTAGTAATATATACTTTCTTCAATTATCTTCCTCCTATTAGTTCTCAATTGACAATACATAATCTCTTGTGATCTGACTATGGAATTCTGTAATTTGTCTCACAGTGGACTCAGCCCATTCTTTTACTTCAGGGTTTGCTCCACCATCTTCGTTTCGTTCCTTGAACACATGACTAAACTCTGTTAAATTGATTTTGGAAATAAAGTTACTTGGAATACTAAGCATATATAAACCACGCTTAACATCTTTGTTATTTTTATATTCTTCTCTTACATATCCGTTCGGAGATTTAACATATTTATAACCCTCATATGTAATTTCACTAGGCATATCAATTCCAAGAACAAATTTAAGTGCTTTTGCATCAGTTATAATCTTGTCTTTATAATATTCAGATACTTCATTTTCTTCAAACTCAGCAAGACGGGTACTACTACGAATAATACGATTATCAAACCTTTTTGCGTGGGCATCTATATCATCTTGTCCAGCTCTATGAATTCCTTCTGTCATGATAGAAATATCTATATATCGGAGTACCGTTATATGCTTTCTTCCCATCCTCAACAACATTGACAACCAGTTATTAAACTTGTTTAAATTTTTGACATCGCAATTATATACAATACGACCTCTTCTATCCAAAACAGAATCACACACATCTCTAATTTCTGCATCGAGTTCTTGCGTCCAAGAACGCTTACTTATATACATGGCGACAAAAGCATCTTCAAAACCTGTCATACTATTGACCGTTACTTTCAATTTACCACTCCTCTTCTTCGTAATCCCATTCTTTTGATTTGATGCCGTGATATTCTAAGGCACAATCGTAAGAACAGAATTTGTTATCATCGTTATCTGTATAGTACTCATAATCTTCTCTTAATTCTTCACCACATTGTTCACAGTATCCACGCACTTTTGGCTCAGGTGCATTGGGGCATCGTGGATGGCAGGGCGTTTGTCTACATTCAATACAAATTTTTATCACCTCCAGTTAAAAGACTTGTTTTATCGAGACATCATTTCTCTAAGTTGAATTTTATACCAATACTGTTTCCACCAGTTATAATGGTGGAATAGTGCATTTTTAATATTAAACCAACAGAATTCTCTTTTAAATTCAGTCCTTGGTACAGCCCAACCCTTTCTTTTGCCGTCTTCTCCAATTGTTTCAGGAAGTATATCCCAAAGAATATTTCCTTGCCCATCTGTTTTTGTACCGTTATTTACAAAACACTTTTGCCCTTTGTAAATAACCCTATCCATCAAATGAATTTTATGAAATTCGCTGAAGGAAATTAACATGCTCTTTGTTTTTAAATAAACACTAAAAATAAATTCTTTCATTATCGCATTTCCTTTCTCACTTTAAAAGCGTGGTTTTATTGGCATTTTTAGTCTATATACAGTGCTAAAATCATCATTTAACACTATATATAGTATGCTAAAATTCTCATTCAAGAGTGTGGCTGATAAGATATTTAATAACCTCTACCGTCCACCCATTACCAAGCATTTCGTAAGCATGAGTTTCGGCTGTGATGGAAAAGTCGTACCATTCCGGCACTGTCTGCAATCGCATACATTCTAAGACAGTAAGTTTGCGGATAATATAGAATCCGTCAGCAAGGCTTATTTTATATTCCTTGCCTTTGAACGTAATAAAACCACGCTTTACTTCATAGACTTTATGCTTCTTGCCGTCTGCACTACTTACAGCCATCGTGGGTTTTCCATCTTCATCCCATTCTACAGGCTCTGCAAATTCAGGGACTGGAATAGCATATAAACCAGTTTTACCACCTGCACCACCGCCACCAGAATTGATATTTACAGACTTACCCTCTGTGCTATAAATTCTAAACGCTTGGCTTGTACTTAATTCGCCATTAGGTCTTGGCAAAGCACCAACTCTTACAGTTTCAGCAACATAATCTCTAACTTGTTTATTTGGATTGTCTGGGAAAGCCTCTGACACCAAACTTCCTTCGCCATCGCCTTTATATGCATAACTTGCACCAAGAGGTCTTGCTTTATCAGGAACACCATAATCTGGCACTCGTTTAGCAACGGGTTCAAACTTTACTTGTGTATGGTGTTTCTTTAAATAATCTCTTGCGTTACCAGCCTGATGTTTGAGGCAATAGGACTTATCCCTATCTGCAATACCATCTTCAAGAATATCCTGAAGAATTATGCCTTTGTCTTCTGGCAATTCAACGTGAACCTGACTATATGTGCCATCAGGATTTCTTTTGCCGAGCCAATAAATTCTTTGTCTTTGCTGCGCTGATAACAATGATGAGTTAAATACCATAGGCTTAAATCCTATAATTTTAGATATCTCTTCCTGTACTGCCTGTGCCATAGACTTATTGTTTTCAAATAAGAAAAACTTTGGTTGTGCTACCTGAACGGCTTCCCAAGCCTTTTCAAACATATCCCAACCTTCACCACAATAAGGCTTTGTTTCTCTATCTTTCTTTTGGGCAATAGAAAATTTAGTGCAAGGGAATCCTGCCAATATGTAATCAAAACCTTTAAACTCTGTGAAGTCTGCCTTGAAAATATCCCCTCGTTGTTCTATGTTGGGGAAATTATGTGATGCAACTAATGCCGGGAAACCAAATTCGCCAGCACCTTTTTTACCAACCGACTTAACGTCATATTCATAAGCTACATACCTTTCGATTTGATCAGCTAAACTAAGTTCTGTAAATGTAATCATTCCGCACGACATTCCGTCGTACAATCCTAAAATTTTCAATAATCATATTGGAGTAAACTATAGTTTTACGATGCATCAAACTCTTACTCCTTTCGTAATTTTCTGTACAATATATTATTCTCTGTTCTTTTTTAATTTTTTTAGCATTCTTTCTCTTTGTTTAGATTCGCGAGATTTTCTTTTCATTTCGCACAAAACATCACAAGCGAACCCATATTCCTCATCGTCATATCCTTGGTCTAACACCTGAGCCAATAGTGTTGTTGCAACATCAAGTGCCTTCTCTTGATTTTTATTCAGACGCAATACATCACCTCATATCTCCTTAAAACGAGCGATTTATCGGGTTAAAACACCTTGTACTCTTCCCATTTGTACAGGTCTCCAATAGGGTTTATATAGGTATCAATCGTATACTGAGGAACATCCTTGTCAATCCAAGCCTTTCTCCAACGATATCCTCTTACAGAATCATTTGCCGATAATACAACCCACTCTTCACCATCTGAGAATCTTATCTCGCTGTAAATCTTACTCAACACAGAATAAGTAACTTGGATATTCTGTGCTACTTTTTCTTCTTTAATCTCGTTTAGTTTTGCAATAGCCTTGTCTTTGTTGTTTGAAAAGATAATACATTTTACAATCTGATTACTTACTGCACCTTGCATATCCATCTCCTTCATAAAATAAAAATTGGTTCCGTTTATAAGCGTACTTTACTGAGTTAATAACGGTTTCCTTAAGCTTGGCTCTCCGTTCCCTTATCCTGAACGGCGTCAGCGATTGTATTTTCGTACAAGTCTTAACGCTATTTTGCTAACCTTATTCATGGAGTGCTTTGAAAATAGTAAAGTCAAGTATCTCGTTGGCTGTCTCTACTGGACTCGAACCAGTGCATGCAGGAGTCAAAGTCCTGTGCCTTACCGACTTGGCTAAGAGACAATATGGAGACAGGTAGGTCTGCCAACCACACATCTGACATTTAATCGCAACGACCAACGAAAGCTATTCGCCGTCCACTGCCTTGCGGTAGTGTCGCATTTTGTTATCATATCTACCAGTGGTGGGATAGATCAGAGTCGAACTGATAACCAAGGGCATTCAACAGCAATATCCCTTCCGCTGTAAAGCTCTGCCGATTGAGCTACTATCCCGTGTGTAGATGTAGATGAACAGTTTTGCAGGTTCTGTTCCGTTGCAATGTTTCTTTCCCGACTCGAACGGGATGCAGTGACCTCGCTCACACTTCCTTCCTCAGTCCGCATTACTCTGGTAATTACTTATCTTTTGCCGTTGTTCCTACGGTTACTTAATAGCACCAATCTACATCTTTTATAAATTAGGCTGTTTCCTCTTTCGGTCTATGTGTGCACCATAGCACCTTAGCCTTACTGGACATTTAACTATCATGTAAAGATAGCACCTGATTGATATTTGAATGGGGCGAGCATCGAACTCACAACGAATATTTCTTAGACGTTCTCCCTTTGAACTACCCATTCGTGTGTGCCCTTTGTCATCCAACTATAGAGGACGGGCAAACCCCTCAAATTTCCTTGGCTATAGGCTATCTACACCCATTTCTCATCCATTAACCCCGAAGTTATTCACTTATCAACTAGTATAGGGCACGACTTATCG
>JAZQIM010000002.1:0-119082 GCA_045541115.1 Candidatus Aphodoplasma sp. | reverse complement strand
GCACGCTAATGATGTTTATAATGCTTGCTTGTGAAAGTTTAGTAGACCAGTGAATATCAAAGTCGTTCCTAACAGTACCTTCTATTGTTAGATTTTCAAGGTCGGTAGCATTATAAAACCAATTTACAAAGGTTGTAGCTGATCCAACTTTTAGTTTCCTTATAGTTTGAATTTTGCTGTTAGCAAATACGTAAGTGCTGTTGTCGCTATATATAGTAATATCTACTTTGGTATCTAGAATTTTACTATAACGAAACGTCTGATTTGCGGTATTGCTACCGTTGCAATAAATGGGATATTTGGGATTGTATGATTCATTTGCCCAATAATAGAAAGCGTAAGAGTAAAATTGTTTTTCGCCGTTTTCCTGATATATATTCCAAAATCTATCATACTGTGCTTGTTTGCCTGCTTCATACACTTTTGGCACATTATCTGCAACGGTCACAAGTTTTTCTGCAATACTCATACGCTATCACCACCTATTAGTGAGTTTTGAATAGCGATAATGTTATCAAGTGCGGTTTCAATATTGCCGACTTCGTCTTTTGTTGCATATGTTTGCTCAATATTATTGCCGCTTCCATCAGCATAAGCCATGTCTGCTTCATCGGCAGTTATAGCACGAAAAACTACCACTCCATTTACAGGGTCATTTGAGCTAATCCACTCACCATCTCTCCTTACGTAATCTTGTCCGTCAATAGGTGCTTCTTCAATAACTTCTTTTTTTGTTGCATAGGTCTGCTCAATGTTATTACCGTATTCATCAGCTTTAGCTCTATCTGCCATATCTGCTTCATTAGCAACGACAGAACGAAAAACTACCACCCCGTTTGTAACATCATTTGACCTAACCCACTGGCCATCTCGCCTTATATAGTCTTGTCCGTCAATAGGTGCATCTTCAATTTTCTCATCAAGCTCCCGCTTAATTTGCGCATCGTCATAATTTGAAAGGCCTTCAAGCTTTTGTTTTTCCTCGTCTGTAAAATCATTACTGCTTAACGCCTTTCCTTCTTCTCTGTCAATCTTTGTCTCAAGCGCTTTTCCCACTTCATCGACAATGCCGTTTATGCTTGTTTTTATCTCATTTGCAGAGTTTGAATCAAACCATTCTTTAAGCTGCGCAGCACTCATCTGCGGTGTATCGTCAAGCGCGCTGACAGGTTTTGAAAAGCTCGTTATTTTATAATCACTTAATGCCATTTAAATCACTCTCCCTATTTTACATATTTTCCGGTGCGATACCTTATCGACGCCGCCAAAAATCCGAACGGCTCTCCCGCAACATCGTTTACAAGTCTAATGCCAAAAACGTATATGTTTTTAACCTTGACACCTGTGGCAAATACAAACGGCGCTTGTATCGTGCGGAAGGTAAAGCGATTAAAATCCACATCATCAAACGAAAATAAGTCGATATTTTCATCAAGCACCCAGTCACAATAATCTTCATTCGTGTTATAATATACCTTTACACTGCTTCGTGTGTGTGGCATACATGTGATATAGCAATTTCTTATTGTTTTGTAGTTTGAATACTCATTAAGCGTTGTCGGTGCAATCTCCCACACAGCTTCTATTGCATGTGCATTTTCTACTGATCCGTCAATCGATACATTATCATAATACGCATTATCTTCATTCTCTGACATAAAACGATATATCACGCCATCATCAGAGCCAAAATACATCGTATCATCCTTTATCCACACGCACCTTACGTTTGGAAGACTGTCAAAATAGAACCACTCAAAGCCACCTTCCGCATCGCACACATACGCACAATTATCAACAAAGATATAATATCTTTTCCCCATGCTCGCACAAACAGCATTTTCAAGGTTTTTATGTTTTAAAAGCCTGCCATTTACAAGTTGTGACACGCAAGACGTATTATGCTGGTTTTCAACATTCGTTCCGCTTATTCCAAACACACCATCTTCGCCAAGATAAAGCGGCAAGCCGCCGATACTTTTAAATGAACTTGTATTAAGCGCGCCGTATGATATATTGCCTTGTTTGACAGCAAAAAGTGCCGTAGTGTTTCCATTTTCGTCATTTGTGAGTGAAAAGGTGCGAAGATACTGCGCGCTGTCCATACCCATACCGTCTTTTACGATAATCAAATTGCCATAGAGCTTATGATAACCTATTATAGCCGACTCCTCTGCTCCCACATCGGTATAGCCGAGGTCTGAAAAATATGTCGCATCAAAAAGTCCGCTCGAAAAATCACGTGAAGGATATTTTTTGTTTCCGCTCACGAATACACGCGTGTCCACAGAACCGCCATAATGTGCAAATATATCGCAGTTATCTATTACATCGCAGTCCACATCTGCCACATATTCGACACATACAGTTGTGCCGGTCTGACCTATGCCTTCAATACCGGCTTTACCATAAGAAACTACAGACAAATCCACACAATCTTTGCCGAACCACACAGTTTCTCTGTTGTGAAGGTCACCATCAGCATCTCGGTATCTATGCAGCAATGTTCCGTTAACCCATATTCTTGTGATATGTATTTGTCCTCCCGTGTAAAACCGGTAGGCTTCTCCCGATCTGTGCCAATCGTTGCCCGCAAAAGAAAACTCGACCTTGCGAAGCCTCGAAGCAAGATTTACAGCTTCTAAAACGTCTCCTGTATATCCGTTATATTCGGTCGTACGTTCCCCATTTTCATCAATTGGCTTACCGCTCAACCAATCAACACCCACCGGTATTCTGTTTATCAAAACAGTTGGCGCATATACGAAATTATCATATTGCACGATAACATATGGACTGCACAGATAATCCTTATCCATTTCGGTTGTAACTCTTCCAAGCTTTACATATAAGCCATATTCATCAGATTCTACAACGTAATGTATTTCTTTAACTCTCTTTTCTTCGTTCAAATACAGCGACGCCACTCTTATTTTATTCTTATACTCTTCCGGTGCAATATAGAGTTTGCTTCCGCTAAAATCATACCAGCCATATGCAAACTGTATTTTCTTGTAGCTGTTATCTGCTTTATAGTCATAGCTTTGCCCATCGAGCCTTCCGTCAAGTGTACGTCCCGAAATAATTGTTTGTGCCTGCGACTCATCATTTGCGGTGCAGGCTTTATTTACAAACCCGTAAACAATGGATTTTGAAAACTCGTCATAGCCAATCTTTATATACCCCGCTCCAAGAATATATAGCGCACCGCCAAACATAAATGAGCGGCTTTTTTTGTCAGCAAGGCCGCTTAAAAGCTCATCGCCAAGAACAATGCATCCGTTATCATCAAAGCTGAATTTATATAATTTTGTGCCCACATGGATAAAGTGATATGTCGTATCATTTTGCGCACATATATATTCAAACATGCCGTTTATATTGCCATCTGTCTCAAGCACGCGCCTGTATCCCGTTCTTTTTTCGACATATCCGTTTTTATTTATAATCATATTTTTTGCATTGGGACTGCGTTTTGATGAGAGCTTAGATGGCTCGCTCGTAAAATCTACACCCAAAAATTCATCTGCCGTATAAATTTTTTCTGATGGACTGCTTCTGAAATGTAGCGCCATGTTGCACTCCCCCTTTTTAATAATGATTTATTATATCGTTATAGTTTACCACCTTATACTTCCGTTTCAATGCCTCAAATTCTTCGCCGAGTGCATTTGACATGGAGCGGTCATCGTCGGCACACATAAGTGACGCAAGAGCGTACGGCATACACTCGCAGACGAAATTTTCATCGTATATTATCTCATGCTCAAAATCATCTGCACAATCGGCGCACGCAAGAATTTGTTTTCCGTTTGCTTCGCGCAGACCGTTTTCAAGCGATAAATTTTGTGCCAAGACCTGATTTATAAGCGGCAAAGCGTTTTTAACAAAACTTTTGTGGCTCTTTTCATTCTCATTTAAAAGTGCCATAGCACGCAAAAAAAGTTCTGATACCTTCAAGTCTTCATCACCTCATTTTTTGATTTACGGGGCAAAGAATCGATCTTTACCCCGTATATATTTAAGATTTTTATGCTGTTGCCTGTGCTACTGAAGATGTAAATTTATTTGCATTAACTGCATAGGCTTTGATTGTTTGTCCCGGTAAAACGGAAACAGCAGATGAGTACTTTTCAGCATTTTCGCTGTAACGCGGATCTGTATCATCAAGAGTATAATAGATATCGCAGCCTTCGCCTGCACCGATTGTAGCAGTAGAATCAGAAATTGTAATTGTCGGTTCTTCTGTAAGCGCTGACGACGCAACCGCCGCATAGACACCCATACATCTTGCGCCGATAACGAACGCGTCGTAATTGTTTCTGCCTTCCAAAAGCGCACCGCTTATACCCGGCGGATCCTGATGTACCTTCGCATCACGGATTTTATAAGGAAGAATTACTGCATCTTTGTGTGTAAGAAGAAAATACACATCGCTCGGTAAATAGCTTGATGGAACCTTTACGATTTTTGCGCCGAATACATCGCCCACAATGCCCTTTGCAAGTGCCTTTGCACCTAACGATTCAATGCCTAAAAACTCTGATGACTGACGAATAAGACTATAAATTTCGCCCGTAACATAAAGGTATCTGTTTTCCTGCGGTACACATGCATCATCAAGCACCTTACACGCTTCTCCGATGTCTGCAATAATTGTTGCTTTAGTAGGTTTTTCGATGCCTGCAATAGTTCCTGCAAGTGAGCAGTAACGCGAAAGAGCATACTTGTCCACCATTGGAACAACCTTTTCATTTGTCTGAAGCTTAAGCATTTTGCCTGCATTTTTTACGAGCATCTGCTCATTGTTGTTTCCTTTGTCAATAATGATTGAGTAGCTTTTGTCCTGTGACATTGTAAGCTCCTGCACAGTATCAGCCATTTCAACCGGTGTGCCGAAGCGATTTGAGCCGCTTCTTGTATAATCAACAGGCTCAACTGTCTGCGGAGTATAGATTTTAATTGTTTTAACGCCGCTAAAATCCCACTCCTTTGATGTTTTGTCAGCCACAAGTGAGCCTACCGTATACATGCTTGCTATTTTGTCAGAATATTTTGCTGCTAAATTGATTGCCATAAAAAATCATCCTTTCTTTTCTTAACATTTTGCGCCCATTTAAGAAAGCAGCCCTTCTAAAAATGCATCGGGCGCCGTTTGAGAAACGCTGCCAATAGCACTACCGACGCTTCTTTCACTGGCGTCTTTGTTTTGCTCGAGCATCATTTGCTCCTTTTTTAACTTTTCGTTTTCATAAAGGGCATACGATGAAATAAGGTCTGCACCTTCATGAAATCTTTGCCATACTTCTTTAGGAATATCCTCGGGCGAAACGTCAGGATATGCAAGCGCAAAATCGTAATACGGTTTTTTACGCTGTGCACTTAATCTCTCGGCTTCGAGTTTATCCTCTAAATCTGTTACATACTGTGCCTCACGCTCGCCAATTCCGCGCGCCATCAAATCCTCTACGCGCGTTCGCTTGTCGCGAAGCTTTTGCTGCATCAAGTACTCCTTTGAGCTAAGTCCGCTTTGCCTTGCATCGCGCAAAAGCTCATGCGCACCGGGCTGTGCACGCAATATATCGTACTCGTTTTTGACATGGTCATAATTTAGTCCTTTTTGCGCATTGGTTTTAAGCTCTTCAAGGTCTAAAAACATTTCCTTGCCGTTATATACCACCCGGTAACGTCCGTTTTGAGCGTCGTCTGATTGGTTTTCAGAGTTTTCTTTGCCAAAATCAGCAAACAAATCGTCGCAAGAAGAATCTGCGCTCTCATTTTTCTCATATTCATTTTCATCGCATACTTCAAAAACATCATCGTAATTGCTTTCGGACGCTGTATTTAAAGTTGTTTCGGTTTGATTGGTTGTATCAAACATATAAAACACTCCTTTAACAAATTTAATTTTTAAATATTCTCATTTAAAATTACTCCGCCGTTTTTTTCTTTTTCATTTCTGATTTGCGAAATAATTTTTTGTTTATTCTTTATATATGAATCAGGTATCGAATTAAGGTAAATTTCCGGATCCTTTATGATGCCATGCGCAAACAGGCTGTCTGCTGTCTGCACCTGCATAATATCCGACCAGTATGCACTTGCACCGACATTTACATCTATGTTCATGTCGTAGATGCCAAGCGTAGAAAAATCAAACATTTCAATTTGGCCTTCCTCCACGCTTACCTGCCTTACGCCGTAATATGCGCGCATTATATCTGCAAATATTCGCACATAATCTTCGACAAACTGATAAAACGACTGACGTATAAGCTCAAGCGGGGCATTACTTGCCTTTTGAGTTGCAATAATAGCCGCAGCATTATCAGGTCTGATGTTACCAAGAGTTGCGTCAGTTGCACCCATATACTCTTTTGTATATACCATCGTCTTTTCAACGAGCTCCATAACGGCGCCACTCATGTCAGGCATTTTAAACGCTGTTGCGATAGCGTCATTTACGCCGCCCTCAATCTTTACCGCCTCACCTATTTTATTGCTAAAGCCATTCGGGAAACGATTCTTATCGTATATAAGCTTTGGAAATGCCATCTTCTTTACATAATCCATCCCCATCGCATAGCACTTGTTTACAAAAATCTGATTTGGCAAAAGCTCTGTCACAACGGCTTGTCCGTGATAGCTGTTTTTCACGCCTTCCCAGTTCATAAATGCTACAGGATAGAGCGAGAGCTTTGTGTCAAACGGCTCTTTTATGAATATGTCTTTAGTTGATTTTGAGCAGTGTACGCTTCCGTTTTCTTTCCAGAAGCGTATAAGCACGCTTACGCAGTCATCGCGCTCATCGTCGAGTTCGCTTTCACTGTCCGGCTTTATCTCGCTGATTAACTTTTCATCAATACCGTTTCGTCTTGCTTCCGCTATGACTTCATTTAATTTTTTTCGCATCGCAAGTATAATATGTCCCTGCGACTGTACATCGGCGCTTGCCGTGTTATCGAAAATAATATTTGTATTATCGATTATCTCAAGCTCAATAAGACCGCCCGATTGACCTGGCGTTTTTTTACCGGGATTAAAATACGCGTACAGGCATCCGTCGCCGTCAACACATGCATTTCTTAAAATTCTTCTGTTTTTCTGCTTTGCACGGCTATACTCAATAGCACGCTCAATCTCTTTTGATAAAATTTTCATCGCGCGCTCACCGTCAGGCCTGTATGTAAACATCGATGTGCTCACGCTTATATCATCAGACACAATCTGCGAAATAAACATATTACACACACGCTTTAATATGTTGAAAACCGGCTTGTCAAGGTCAGGCGCATCTACTCCCTCCCATTGATTTCCAACAAAAAAGTTTTCATTTTTTCTTACCTTGTCATATAGCTCTATGCTTTGATTATATGACACGCCCTTTTGGTATTCGTTATAAATACCTGCAGGCGTAAGCTTCGTAGGTGTTTGCACCACGATCACCTCCTATAAATTTTCATAGCCCTTAAACATAAGACTCGTTTTCATTTTCTACGCCGTAGCTTAATAAATTCTGCCATTGACGCATAAGCTGTTGTTCGCTTTTTGCCGATGTATTTTGCTCATCTTCACTTACATCAGACGAATTTTCTTTTAAATGTTTTTTACACACAGAAATCTCGCCCTTTGCAAAAAGAGTCAAAAAAACACCGAGCATAACCCCCACAAGCGCAAATATAGCAACAACCATTTTTCTCACCTCCCCATCTAAATCCGGTTTACATACCATAACTTAAAAAGTTTTCATAATCACTGCAAAACTCCTGCATCTCACTTCCGCCTTTACTCGACATGCTCTGCGAACACACAAAGCCGCGAAGTGCATCAGGCGCATGCGTAAGCTCATGCGGCTCGCCCGATACATCATTCGGGTTTTTCTTATCGTGCACAAGCGAAGTAAGAGTGCGTATAAGATTTGTACAATTTTCAAATATGACGAGCCTTGCTGTCATTATCTTTTGTTCATCGCTATATGGCTTTAGCCATTCCTTTAGTTCATACCAACCTTGAATTCGGTTGTTGTTTGACTTATAAAAGTAGAGTCCGTTTTCTAAAAATATATCTGCTGCACTCTTGCCCGTTTCCTGGCGTCTGTTCCACATATCAGGCGGTGCAAATCGCATTGTAATCTCATCATCGCCGTTTATTTCCCGTATTCTTCTTGCCGCATCAGATATGATAAGTCCGCTTTCATATAACTCTTTATACACATACGCCTTCCCGCGCTCATCAAGAGCTATCCATAAACAAGCGAGCATATCGAGTCCGTAGTCTATACTTATGTATCTTTTCCAGTGCTTTGGTATAACAAAAGGCTTTTTCACATGAATGTCGCGGTTAAATTCGTTAAAATACTGTCCTTCAAACACATCCCAGTCGCCATAGAGCATTGCCTTTCGCCGCACGCTGTCGAGGTTTTCAAGCGCCTTAACGTAGTTTGGCGAGTTTTTTATAAGATATTTGTTGTCATAGACAAGAGATTTAATAAATTTATAATCGCCTGCCTGCTCACTTCTGCGGTAATTTTTATCTATAAAAAGTCTCTTCACCCACCCATGTCCGACTCCACCGGGATTACACGTTAAATACATTCTCGGCTCAAATTTTTCCTTGCATAGCCCACTCGATCGGTTTGACTCCGTGAGCGCCTGATACTGAAACTCACTAAACTGCGTTGCTTCCTCCATAAAAATAACATCGTAGCTTTGCCCCTGATACTGAAGCACATCATCTTCTGCGCTGCAGTATCCAAGCACAATACGGCTGCCATTTTTAAATACGAATTCACGCGTCGTCGATTTATACGTTGCAATACCGTTTAAAAGTTTTTTTAATGGATAAATGTGATTCTCGCGAAGTGCAACGAGGGTACGGCGCAGAAATAAAATTTGTATGCCACTGTATGCCAGTGCAAGCATTACTGCCTTTGTTCGCGCTGCCCAGCTTTTACCGCCACCACGCGCACCGCCATATGCCACAAAGCGCTGTGTGGCACAGAAAAACTCCTCCTGCTTTGAAAATGGTTTGCCAAGGCGCAGCATACTTTTTTTCTTTTTTACTGCGCCCATTTTTTCACCCTTTCATCTATGGTCACAAAAACCTCTTCGCACGCATCTTCCTTTACAGGTTTATCCGTACCTTTCAATCGCTCAATAACCTGTGTCACGAGTGAGAGCACCTCACTTGTATCCATAACTCCGCCACATTTAAGCGTATCAATAAGCGTCTTAATCTGTGTCGCTTTAAGCTCACTTTCATTATCAATATCACATATCGCCCGCCGAATTTTTGCATCGTGTTTTTTTGCAAATTTTAACCTTTCGAGAATTAGAAGCATACCGCTTTTTACTACCTCACATCCTTTAGATGCAAAAATATCTTCTGTCTGTGACAATTTATTTAGGTTGTCATCTTTTTTATCTGAATTGTGCATATTATCCCTCCCAGCAAACAAAATACGTAAAAAACTATAAATATTTATGAAAGTTTTTGAGCACATAATCAAACTCACAATCACTGCAAACAACTTCATCAAAAAAATTATAATAATCCTCGCCACTGTAAATACCGCGTCCACATACACCACACCTGATTTGTGCATCATCATATTTGCCGTGCTCATGTCCATACGAAAGGCAATTATTTATACGAAAATCAATTTCCAATCATGACCGACCTCCTTTTTGTGTTTTTATTTGCGACACTTTTTTGCTTGCCGCAATCTCTTTTTTTGTGCGCCTTATTCTTGCATTTTTTCTGTTTTGTTCAAAGTTTGGACAAGCCTCTACATCATAAGTAAGAAAACCACTGCATCTTACTTTTTTAGCACTCCATCCTTTAACGGGCCTTAAACGAAAAAGCCAACTACACTCATCAGCACCTTTTTTACAGTCAATACAAATACTCACTTCTGTCACCTCATCTTCAAATACGCCCTTCGTCGCATTTATGCGACTTTTTTGATAAAAAAATTAGAAAATATTTCCTTTTCTGTATGCTATTATAACGCAAAGTCGCATTTTTGTCAATACTTAAAATAAATTTTTTAAAAATATATTGCATTTATGCAACTACTATGCTAAAATATACATAAATCGATGAATTATATTTTTTAGGAGGCGTTAAAATGAGAGTCGGTCAGAAAATCAAACAACTGCGAAAACAATTTGGAATAAACGCGCAGACAGTTGCAGACAGAGCAAATATATCGAAAGCAACTTTATACAGATATGAAAAAGGCGAGATTGAAAAAATACCTATGGCAGTTCTTGAAAAAATTGCAACGGCGCTAGGTTGCAGCGTTTTGGCATTTACTAACGCGGACAACACAAAATTAGCCGAGCGCGAAACGGTATATATCCCTATTGTGGGACGAGTAAGTGCAGGCATAGGAAATCTTGCCGAGCAATATCACGAAGGATATGAAAGCGCATCCGCATCATCAATAAACAGTGACTCACAATACATATACCTTCGAGTTACAGGCGACAGCATGTATCCCGTTTTTATGGAAAATGACCTCGTTTTAATTCAGGCACAAACAAACGTGGACAGCGGAAGCTACGCCGTCGTATTGATTGACGATTGTGACGGAGTTATTAAAAAGGTAATAATTGATGATGACTACATCGAGCTTATTTCAATAAATCCTATGTATCCGCCAAGACGCTTTGAGGGAAAGGATATGGAAAGAATTAAAATATGCGGTCTTGTAAAGGAAATAAAGAGAAAATTTTAGATTGCATTAGTTATAAATTTAATCTGCAGGAAGTGATAATATGATAGACTTTAAGGGAGCAATTTTCGATTTGGACGGAACACTTCTCGACTCAATGTGGGTATGGGAATATGTCGACAAATCATTTCTCGGTCGCCGCGGCATCGCCGTACCCGATGATTATATAGAGATAATCTCGCCTATCGGTTTTTATAAAGCGGCAGATTATACCATTAAAAGATTTAATTTAAAAGATAGCCCACAGGATTTAATGGACGAATGGAACGAGCTGGCACTTAACGCATATTCTAACAAGGTAAGCTTAAAGTCGGGCGCATATGAGTATCTTACGAGCCTTAAAAAGCGCGGAGTACGCCTTGCCATTGCAACCGCATCAAATCCCGATTTATATGAGCCGGCACTAAAGAACAATAAGATTTATGATTTATTTGATGAGATTGTAAACTTGCGCGAGGTCTCGCGCGACAAAAGCTTTCCCGACGTTTACATTCATACCGCACAAAAAATCGAAGTAAATGCAGATGACTGCGCAGTTTTTGAAGACATATACTCTGCAATAAAAAGTGCAAAATCAGGCGGTTTTTATACCGTCGGCGTTTATGATGAATATTCTAAAAAAGATAAAGAAAAAATCATAGACGATGCTGATATGTTTATATACAGCTTTGATGAATTATTATAAAAATATCCACCTGCATAGCGGGTGGATTTTTAATTTAAAAATTTATTGACCTACTTCGTCGGCTGACACTGTTTACAAAGCCTATCGCCATCAAGCTCGTTAAAAGCGACGAGCCGCCATAACTGAAGAACGGAAGCGGAATTCCCGTCACAGGCATAAGCTGCAAACACATGCCTATATTCTCTATCACATGAAATGCAAACATCGCCGCAATGCCCGTACAAATAAACGAGCCATAATCATCATTTGCACGTCGTGCAACGTATAGGCATCTTGTAATGATTAAAAGCAGCAATATAACTACTATAATAGAGCCGATAAAACCCCATTCCTCGCCTATCGTTGCAAAGATAAAGTCTGTGTGTTTTGCGGGAAGATACTCAAGCTGATTTTGACTTCCCTGCAAAAAGCCCTTTCCTGCAAACTGCCCAGAGCCAATCGAGATTTCCGACTGTATGACATTATATCCAGCACCTGTCGGATCGCGGTACGGGTCAAAAAATACTAAAAACCTGTCGATCTGATAGCTTGATAAAAATCTGTCTTTAAAATACCAGAAAACCGGCGCCGCCACAGCAAATGCTCCGACACCTATCGCAAGGTATTTGTAGCTAAGTCCTGCTGCAAAAATCATCGATAGGAAAATAAATACGAATACCATTGCCGTACCTGCATCGGGCTGCAGGAGAATAAGTCCGACAAGCACACCCATATGAAGAGCAAGCAAAAGAAGTGTCGGAATGTAGTTAACATCTTCCTTAACCTGCTGTAAATGCTTTGCAAATGTCAAAATGAAACCTAATTTCACAATTTCGGCAGGCTGAAAACTTATCGGTCCCAAATCAATCCAACCGCGCGTACCTGTCGTATCACGTCCCATACCGATTATAAGAACGAGCACTAAAAGCACGACGTTTCCTATATATATGAGCTTTGTAACTTCGCCCCATAATTCATAAGAAACGCGGCTTATTAAGAGCATAGCAACAAGGCCTACCACAAGAGCACACGCCTGCACAATCACAAGCCTGTATGTACCCATACTGTAGGTAGCAGAAAAAATCGCAACAAGCCCTAAAATTGATGCCAGCGTGCAAAGGCTTACAAGCACAGGGTCGATGCAATCAAGTATTTTTTTGCCGAATTGATTATTTCTTGCCATACGGAAAAAACCTGACCTTTCGTATAAAGCCATATACTTCTTATATAATTATATCAAATTATTTATATTTGTAAACAAGACGTCATAATTTTTAACATAATTTTTACTCTTTGCCCGTCATACGATATAAATTCCGATGCGAATTTTAACGAATTTTGTTAAAATATTAAATTTCGGGTTGAAAAGCCGTGTAATAACAGTTATAATGTAATAAAACGCTAAAAGGGGGATATTGTAATGGAGAATATGAAAGATGTAAACCATACAAAACTGCCTCGCACATGGGAATCTATTTTTGACAAGCAAAGCTTTTTGCCTGTAATCGTAAAAACAATAGAGAAAATCCACGATGTAAACTGGTCAATGAACGTCAATTACCACGACCATTTTGAAATGGTATATTTAAAGCGTGGCAACGCAATATTTCAGGTTGCAGGCACGGATGTGGAAATGGGACTAAACGATATCATTATAATAAAACCGAACCAGCCACATAAATTTATTGTACGCTCAAGCGGCGGATGCGAATTTTTAGTGTTAAGCTTTAAGTTCTCAAACACAAAAACAAGCGAACAACCGGAATTGTCACTTGCCGATTTTATAGAATTTGTAAACGACGAATCGACACCATTTATAAATCTGAAGCTTAGCCGCAAAAACGATATAGTCGGAGTAATGAACCGCATACTGCGCGAACATGACAAGCAACAAATATGGAGCGACTACCTTTGCTATCTTCTTATAATGGAGCTGTTTATCCTTGTAAGCCGCAATCTTAAGCAAGAATGGGAGCAAAGCATAAGAATCAGGAGTGTAAAATTAAAAGAGCTTTTAACTATATCTAAGGAATACATAGATGCAAACTACAACAAGGAGCTTTCACTTGCCGATGTTGCGGGATATATATTCTTAAGCGAGAGTTATTTTGCTCATACATTTAAAGATGAGTTTGGCATAAGTCCGAAAAGGTATCTTTTGAATGTGCGAATTAACGCAGCAAAAGAGCTTCTTTCAAGCACCGACCAGAAAATAAACGATATTGCAAAAGAAATTGGATTTTCAAGTCAGCAGCGTTTTAATGACATCTTTAAAAAATATGAAAACATGACACCTCTTTGCTACAGAAAGCAAGAAAAAATCAAAAGAATAAATGTAGGCGGCTAATAAAAAAGCGTATGCAATTGCATACGCTTTTTTAACTAACATTAGTCGTTAAATACTGCCTCAACAGTTACCGGCTTATTTTTGTCAGCCTTCTCTGCTCTTTCAGCTTTTTTTTGATTAAGCTTCTCGTTTACCTTATCAATAATTCCCGGAATATAATCAAGAATCTTATCGATAGGGCTCATTGGAGCGCCGATGGGCAAAAGCTTCATTTGACCCTGTCCGACAACCATAAACGCTACCGGCGAAATTGAAACACCGCCGCCGCTACCGCCGCCAAACATTGCATCTGCTTCATTTTCTTTTTTGCCGAATTCGCTGCCACCTGCAGCAAATCCAAAAGCTACGCGTGAAATAGGAATAATCACGCTGCCGTCAGGTGACTCTACCGGAGCACCGACAATTGTGTCTACATCTACCATTTCCTTAATGTTTTGCATTGCTGTGGACATAAGTCCGTCGATTGGATGATTTGCCATAAAACACACCGCCTTTTCTTATTGTTTAATAATTTTTTTAATCTTTTTGTTTATTTTAAGTAACATTATAACTACCTTAATAATATGCGCCGGCGAAAGGTAAAATATGCTTTTAATATAGAGGTCACCGCATTGTTTATCGAAGCGCGGATTTACCTGTATATCCATATCTTCCTTTGTAATATCGAGGTTATTATATATAGCGCTTGCCGCGCCATATACAATTCCGTATGCCGCACCCGACGCAATTCCTGTTTGTGCCGCATCCTCAAACCCTAAATCAAGATGAATTATAAACTGTCTGCAACTTGCTTTCTTGCCGAGATATTTTAATATCTCTTCTATATCTTCTTTTACGGACTTATATATTTCTTTTACCCACTTAACCTTCTGCATAAACCCGGAAAAAGTAAATTTTTCTTTTTCCTTTTCTTTTTTTAGCTTCTTTTTTTCTTTTTTCTTGCTTTTATCGCGTATGATATCAATGCTATACACTTTAACTTTAAATGCCTGGCGTTTATGCTTCACACTTGCGGCATATATAAGCTCAATCGGCATACGTTTAAATATTAAAATTGTCAATACGGCAACAATCGCCACGCAAAGACATATCCACCACATATGCTCATCCTCCACACGCGCGCTATATATCAAGCTTTAGCTGATTCTCGTTTTCTTCTTCTGTCGGAAGCGGCACTTCAACTTCGGGTAAATCGCTAAGGTTTTTAAGACCGAAAGTTCTTAAAAATTCCTGTGTAGTGCCGTAGAGTATCGGTTTACCGGGAGCATCGAGTCTGCCTCTTTCCTCCACAAGTCCACGTTCCACAAGACGCTGAACGGCGCCATCACTGTTTACTCCGCGGATAAACTCAATCGTGCCTCTTGTCACGGGCTGATTATATGCAATAATGCTTAATGCCTCAAACGCGGCATTCGAAAGACCCTGCTGCCTTTTCATACCCGCCATAGCCTGCACATATGTATAATATTCCGGTCTTGTGCAAATCTGATATCCGTCGTCAAGCTCTATTAGCGCAAAGCCACGCTGCTCATTTGTATAATACGCTGAAAGCTTCTCAAGCTCTTCTTTTGCGCGAGCCGGTGAAATATCTGCAATCTGTGCAATTTTATCTGTTCTTACCGCCTCACCGGCAGCAAATAACACGCTCTCAATAATTCCCTGTAAATTCTTCTCCATCAACATTATCCCCATCCTGCGCACCGCTTAAAACTATCTGACCATCCTCATCGCAAGCGTACACTCTGTTCATTCTGATAAGCTCCAAAAGAGCAAGAAACGTCGCCACAATCTCGGGCCTGTCCACATCTTTATCAAAAATAGATACAAAGCTTACACGTTTTTTTGCGCCAAGGATATTTATAATGCGCGAAGCCTTTTCTTTTACCGATACAACTCTTCTTTTCACAATACCGTCAAAATTCTTCCTCGGCGGCGGTGCACGTCTTTTTGTTCGCTCAAGCACGTCATAAAACGCTTCCATAAGCTTTTCAATCGGATAACTGTCTGGAAGTGGTGGCTCAAGCGGCTCAACCTCATCAGGCTCTTTAAAATACATATATTTATAATAAAATTCGCGTTCTTTAAGCTTTTGTGATGCCTGCTTATACTTTTGGTATTCCAAAAGGCGTCTTGCAAGTTCTTCGCGCGGGTCTTCTTCTGTCTCTTCTTCCTGTTTCGGCAAAAGCATCTTTGATTTTATATACAAAAGCTGCGCCGCCATCACACAAAATTCGCTTGATATCTCGAGGTCGAGTTCACTCATAATCTCCAAAGCTTCGAAATATTGATTTGTAATAGTTACAATCGGTATGTCATAAATGCTGACCTTATTTTTGCTTATAAGATGTAAAAGCAAATCGAGCGGTCCTTCAAACACATCGAGTTTAAAAGTTAGCTTATCCATACAGTTCCTCTCTGCTCACTTTATATATTCATTTTTTACAAAAGCCCTATAAGTGAAAACAGAGCATAACAGCCTTTGTATAATAAACTTAGAATCCAATTCATCGCACGCATAAGCGGCACATCAATTATGCCTGTCATAAGCACGATAAAGAGTATCAAAAATCCATAGCGCTCATATGTCAAAATTAAGTTATACGCCTTTGAAGGCAAAAACGAAAACAACACCTTCGAACCATCGAGCGGCGGGATTGGCAAAAGATTAAACATCATAAGACTCACATTCATAAGAGCAATCAGCTGTATCATCTCCATCGCAATTCCTATAATTTTAAATGCGCTATCCGATAACACAAACATATCTGCCACGATGCCGACAACAAAATATATAAGCATCGCAAATACAGCCATTATAAGATTTGACACAGGTCCTGCAAGTGCTACAAGCGCAGTATCGCGTCTTACATTTTTAAAATTATTCGGATTTATCCCAACCGGTTTTGCCCATCCGAAGCCAACAAAAAGCATGCTCAAAGTACCAAGCAAATCGAAATGCGCGCCGGGATTCATCGTAACACGCCCCATCATTTTTGCCGTAGGATCGCCGCATTTATAAGCAATATATCCATGTGCCGCCTCATGAAACGAAATCGCAAGTATAACAGCCGGAAGACGCATTATTAACTCGATTATAATTTGTGTGATGCTCATATCAGAGCCTATAGCTGAAAGCAGCAAATAATCACTTCCGTTTACATTTTTTAATTATTTATTTAATTATAACATTTAATATATAATTTGTCAAAATAATAAATATATAATTTTACATATTATTCATTTTTTCAATTCCTGTCACAAATCGACATTTTTACGATAAATACCAATTTTCGCTTGACTTTTTAGCGCTTTTGCTCTAAACTATAATATGTATATTTATGTGCAAAGGATTGAACTTTTAATGGTTATAAAGATTATATCTGCCACGGTAGTCGTCATTTGCGGCGTCGCATCTTTGCAAGCAGCAAAAGTGTTACGCGCCGTCAAAAAAAGTGAGCCGAGCGAAAACAACATTATAGGTTTTAAGCTTTTAATGCTCGCAATTATGATAATATTTGCGGTAATAGGAATATTGCCAAACTATATATAAATCCGGAGGTTAAATAAAAATGAGTGATAATATTGCAAAAACATATGAGCCGTCCGAATTCGAGGACAGACTATACGATTTTTGGGTAAAGAGCGGTTTTTTTCATGCAGATGAAACGAGCGATAAAGAGCCGTTCACAATCGTAATCCCCCCACCGAACGTTACAGGTCAGCTTCACATGGGACATGCTCTTGACGAAACGCTGCAGGACATCTTAATCCGTTATAAGCGCATGTCAGGTTACGAGGCATTATGGGTGCCGGGAACTGACCATGCGGGAATCGCTACACAAATAAAGGTTGAAGAAGTATTACGCAAAGAAGAAGGCAAAACTCGCTACGACCTTGGACGCGATGCATTTTTAGAGCGTGTATGGGACTGGAAGAAGCAATACGGCGACAGAATCATTAGCCAGCTTAAGAAGATCGGTTGCTCATGCGACTGGGATCGTGAACGCTTCACGATGGATAAGGGTTGTTCAGACGCCGTTTTGGAAGTGTTTGTAAACCTTTATAACAAAGGCCTTATATATCAGGGCAGCAGAATAATAAACTGGTGTCCGAGTTGTGCGACGGCACTGTCTGACGCGGAAGTTGAATACGAAGAACAGGCAGGCAATTTCTGGCACATTAAATATTTCGTAAAAGACTCAGACGAATATCTTACAATTGCAACGACTCGTCCCGAGACACTTCTCGGTGATACTGCCGTTGCCGTACATCCTGACGACGAAAGATATACACATCTCATAGGTAAGATGCTCGTGCTTCCGCTCGTAGGACGTGAAATCCCGATTATTGCAGACGAATATGTTGATAAAGACTTTGGTACAGGTGCAGTTAAAATCACACCTGCACATGACCCGAACGACTTCGAAGTAGGTCTTCGTCATAACCTCGAGCAAATCAAGGTTATGAATGACGATGCAACAATAAATTCATATGGCGGAAAGTACGAAGGACTCGACCGCTATGAAGCAAGAAAGCAAATCGTAGATGACCTTGAAAAAGGTGGCTTTCTTGTAAAAATCGAGCCTCATTCACATAACGTAGGTCAGTGCTACCGCTGCGGAACGACAGTTGAGCCGATTACATCAAAACAGTGGTTCGTAAAGATGGAGCCTCTCGCAAAGGAAGCTATAAAAATCGTAACAGAAGGCAAAACAAAGTTTGTTCCAGAAAGATTTACAAAAACATACCTTAACTGGATGGAAAACGTTCACGACTGGTGTATTTCCCGTCAGCTTTGGTGGGGACACAGAATTCCCGCATATTATTGCGATGCATGCGGCGAAACAGTCGTATCAAAAACGAGCGTAGACACATGTCCAAAATGCGGCAAGCCTCTAAAGCAGGATCCCGACGTTCTCGATACATGGTTTTCTTCTGCTCTTTGGCCGTTTTCAACACTTGGCTGGCCGGAAAAGACAGCTGAATTAGAGAAGTTCTTCCCCACATCAGTTCTTGTAACAGGATATGACATTATTTTCTTCTGGGTAGCAAGAATGATTTTCTCAAGTGCAGAGCACATGAAAAAGGAGCCATTCAAGCATGTATTTATTCACGGTCTTGTACGCGACGAGCAAGGACGTAAAATGTCAAAATCGCTCGGCAACGGCATTGACCCGCTTGAAATCATTGAAA
This sequence comes from Candidatus Aphodoplasma sp., assembly GCA_045541115.1. Lineage (GTDB taxonomy): Bacteria > Bacillota > Clostridia > UBA1381 > UMGS1253 > Aphodoplasma. Next base: position 100,140 of record JAZQIM010000002.1, on the reverse strand, counting down.
AATACGGTGCCGATGCACTTCGCTTTACTCTCGTAACGGGTAATGCTCCCGGAAACGACATGCGTTTTTCAGACAAAAAAGTACAAGCAAGCCGTAACTTTGCAAACAAAATCTGGAACGCATCGCGCTTTGTCCTTATGAATCTTGAAATAAGTGAAAATCGCTTGCCGTCACAAGACGAGCTGCTCATTGAAGATAAGTGGATTATAAGTAAGTTTAACACTATCGTCAAGGAAGTTACAGACAATCTCGATAAGTTCGAGCTTGGCGTTGCGCTTTCAAAAATTTATGACTTTATCTGGGACGACTATTGCGATTGGTATATAGAGCTTGTAAAACCGCGTCTGTTTGATACGCAAAATGACACACGCCTTACAGCGCAGTATGTACTCACATACGTATTGTCAGAAACGATGAAACTTCTACATCCGTTTATGCCGTTTATTACAGAGGAAATATGGCAGCATCTACCGCACAGCGGCGAAAGCATCATGGTAAGCGATTGGCCAAAATACGATGAAAAACTAAACTTTGCTACTGATGAAAAGAACATGACTCTTATTATGGACGCTATCAAGAGCATCCGTAACACGAGAAGCGAGATGAATGTTCCGCCGTCGACAAAGTGTAATATGCTAATCGTCACAGAGCTTACAGACGTATTCTCAAGCGGAAAAGGCTTTTTTGAAAAGCTTGCAAGTGCACAGAGTGTAAGCGTTGTAACAGATAAGGAAGGCATCGACGAAGGAAGCGTTTGTATCGTTGTTGAAGGCGCAAGCATTTATCTTCCCATGAACGAGCTTGTTGACAAGGAAAAAGAGCTTGCACGTCTTGAAAAAGAAAGACAAAACCTCATTTCAGAAATAAAACGCGTAGAATCAAAATTGTCAAATAAGGGCTTTACCGACAAAGCGCCTGCCGCTGTTGTTGAGGCAGAAGCCGAGAAAGGCAAGAAATATGCTGAGATGCTTGAAAAAGTTGAAGCAAGCATAGATGCGTTAAAATAATCAACTAAATATAAAAAACCTCTTACGCAAAGCACGCGTAAGAGGTTTTTATTTTCTTTAATTTTAATATCCAAGCTCCTGTGGCACCAAAATAACCGTAATTCTTCCCGGCTGGCGATAGCAATTATGTATGATGCTTGTGATGTTACATATTCTGTGTGCACCCTTGCAATCGTGACACACGCCATCTACGGCGCATGGCGTCTGGCAATTCAGGCGCTTTGCATTTATCGGCGCAATCTGTTTTGCGCGCAAAATTCCTTCATTTATGTCGCGTACAATCTTATTTGTGCCCGCAACAATAATTACGTTTTTCGGGCCAAACTCTATCGCCGACACCCTGTTGCCATAACCATCAATGTTGATAAGCTCGCCTTTTTTTGTAATTGCATTTGTGCTTGTCACAAAAAAGTCTGCGCCAAAGCTTTCAATTTGTCTTTGTCTTTTTTCTTCAGGAGTCGTATAGTTATGTCTGTCGATAAACTCATATGCTCCATTTTTAATGTCTGCCATCACCTGTGTTTGCTCAAGAGTCATACTGCCACCTGTCGCAACGCGTGATCCCTGCGGTATAAGCGACGCAACAAGTGCACGAAGTGCAGACACATCCTCTGCATAAAGCGCATTATATCCCTTATCTTTTAATGCCTCAATAACTTTTTTCGCTAAATTCTCGCGATACCAGCGTTTTGCTAAATCCATGTTTTATCCCTCCAAAACATAAACCATAATTTTTTATATAAATTTTTCGCCATTACATAACAGTGCCGTTCTGTGACACTGCACAAAAACCACATCAAAACCATCGATATACTTATCCATCGCCTCGACAACAAGCTCCGGCTTTAAATTATATTCATTTCCTGCAGGAACGTAAATATCAAGCACAACGTAGTTACCGTCTGCCTCGACAATTTCAAGCGATTTTATGTCGTTTTTAATGTCGACATCTTTTACCGCGCTTTTGCTTTTTTTAGATACAATAATACTCTCACGCGACAAAAACGAATCAATATCAGGCACCTTTGTCCCTTTTTGCTCGACTATTACCCTGTATTTTGCACCGTCAAGCTTTTTAAGACTCAAATCACCTTGCAATATACGCTTTACGGCTTTCACAACAATTCCATCGCCAAACGCGTCATTGAATCTGTCCATGATAATACTTTCATCGACCATCTCATCAAAGTCGATGTCGATATATTCATCTTCACTCGTCACGCCCACCGAAATCGGCATCGCCACCATCATAACGGGATGCGGATTAAAGCCTTCGGTATATGTTATCGGCAAATCAGAACGCCTTACGGCACGATTTAAAACGCGCACAAAATCAAGATGGGATATATATCTTACCAGGTCCGTTTTTTCATACCTTAATCTGTATGTATAATTACCTTTCAACGCATATCCCTCCTCCAAAGCATGTCGCACCACATCCGAGACATTTCTCACGGCAATTAGGTGTAAGCGTTTCTTCATATGCAAGGCGTGCCTCTTTTTCCAAAAACGCCTTCGTCACACCAACATCAATATGATCCCACGGCAAAATCTCATTAAAGCTTCGTTTACGCTGATTATAAAATGTCGCGTCAACACCACAGCTCTCAAATGCATTCTTCCATGCCTCGAAATTAAAATACTCATTCCAACCATCGAATTTGCAGCCATTTTTATGTGCCTGTATAAGCACGTCACAAAGTCTTCTGTCACCACGCGCAAACACGCCCTCAAGAAAGCTTGTTTCAGCGTCATGATAACTGAATTTAATCTGCTTTGATTTTATTGAGCCTTTCAGAAGGCGCTGTTTTTCGTATATAGTATAAATGTCGTCTTGCGCTTCCCACTGAAACGGTGTAAACGGCTTTGGCACAAATGTCGACGCGCTCACGCTTATTCTTGGTGACTGGTGTCTGTCTTCTTTTGGCAGAGAATAGTATGTCGAAAGCACCTTTTGAGCAAGATCGCTGATTCCGACAATATCTTCATCTGTTTCCGTCGGCAGTCCAATCATAAAATAAAGCTTTACATTTGACCATCCGCCCGAGAATATAAGCGATACGGAATTTAATAAATCCTGTTCGCTGACACCTTTTTTGATGACATCTCGAAGCCTTTGACTTCCCGCTTCTGGCGCAAAAGTAATACCGCTTTTTCGAACAGTCTGCACCTTTTCCATAAGGTCTAATGAAAAATTGTCAATACGAAGTGAAGGAAGCGATAAATTCACTTTCTTTTTCTCGCATATTTCATTTAAAAGTCCATCTGTAAGCTCTGAGAGCTGACTGTAATCGCTCGTACTTAGTGAGCATAGCGATATTTCTTCATATCCAGTGACATCTATAAGCTTTTTTGCAAGCCCTACAAGCTTGTCCGCGCCTTTTTCGCGCACAGGTCTGTAAACATATCCCGCCTGACAAAAACGGCAACCTCTTATGCAGCCGCGAAATATCTCAAGCGTAACTCTGTCATGCACAGTTTCGCCATATGGTACAACGAGGGTTTCGGGAAAATACGACTCATCAAAATCACGCACAATACGCTTTCTTATTTTTCTTTTTGCGCATGCTCTGTTCGGCTCAAATGAAGCGATTGTACCATCTTCGTTATATGTAACATCGTAAAATGACGGCACATATATTCCTTCAATTTCGCATATAGCCTCTAAAAATTTCTCACGCTTTTGACCGCTTTTCTTCCACGCGCCATATGCATCCATAAGCTCTCCCATTACCTGCTCGCCTTCGCCCATAATAAAAAAGTCGATAAAATCGGCAAGCGGCTCAGGATTGTATGCGCATGCACCGCCCGCACAAACAAAAGGCGCGCCTTCCGTGCGCTCACTGCTTTTTAGTGCGATTCCTGCTAAATCGAGCATGTTTAGCACATTCGAATAGGAAAGCTCATACATGAGCGTAAAGCCTACCATGTCAAAATCGCATACTTGTGTTTTAGTTTCAAGAGAAAACAACTTTATATCATTTTCTCTCATTTTCTGCTCCATATCGGGCCACGGCGCAAAAACACGTTCACAGTATGTGTCAGCGCGTTCATTTAAAAGATGATATAAAATTTTCATGCCCAAATGCGACATTCCCACCTCATAATTGTCGGGAAAACAAAAAGCAAAGCGAACAGACACGTCATCAGGGTTTTTCTTTACCATGCCAATCTCTGCGCCCGTATATTGAATCGGCTTTTGTACTGACATTAAGATTTTATCCATTTTATTTATCATAATTATTTTCTCTTTCTTATAACATATTTTTATAGCTAAAATACTAGATTATATTATCATTAAAAACATTAAAAGTCAATTTGCGCCGAAGGGTACGTGACTGCTTAATCTCCATTACATCTGCCTATAATTTCGCATGCAACCTTAATTCCGTCAAGCGCCGCACTCATAATTCCGCCCGCATATCCTGCACCTTCGCCACAAGGGAAAATTCCAACCTTATTGCTTTCATATCCTTCGCCTCGTATTATTCGAACCGGTGATGAAGAGCGTGTTTCTACGCCTGTTAAAACTGCATCACGGCTTGCAAAGCCACACAGTCGGCTGTCAAATACCGGCAAGGCCTGCCTGATAGCGTTGCTTACAAACTCAGGCAAACATTCGTGTAGAGGCGCAAATACTGTGCCCGGTCTGTATGTCGGCAAAACTGCTCCAAAGGATGTCGCTACCTTCTTATCCATAAAATCTCCTACGAGATTCACGGGTGCCTTGTAGCTTCTTTGACCAAGGATGTACGCTTTTTTCTCCCACTTTCTTTGAAACTCTATTCCGGAAAGCGGATGCTCGCTTTCAAAATCGCTCGTTTTTACATCGCACAAAATAGCCGCATTTGAATTTATATCATCTCTCGCGTGAAGACTCATACCATTCGTAACTACGCCTTCATGCTCGGACGCTGCTGCAACAACGCTTCCGCCCGGGCACATGCAAAACGTATATACACCTCTTGCATCCGCCACCTTACACGATAGCTTGTAATCTGCCGCGCCAAGCTCTTTATACTTTGAAAAACGGCCATACTGCGCCTCATCTATCATACTTCTTAAATGCTCAATTCTCACACCCATAGAAAACGGTTTTTGCACCATTAGAGCACCCTTATCATATAAAAGCTCAAACGTGTCGCGCGCACTATGCCCGATTGCCATAATAAGCGTATCACATTCAATCTCAAGCTCACCTTTGGGTGTATCACACACAACACAACATACCCTGCCATTTTTTAAACGTATATCATCAAGGCGCGTATTAAAGTATATTTTGCCGCCAAGGCTTAACACTTCTTTTCGCAGATTTTTCACAACGTTTCGAAGCACATCCGTACCAATGTGCGGCTTTGCCATATATAAAATATCTTCACTTGCGCCAAACTTTACAAACTGAGAAAGAATAAAATCCATTCGTTTATCGTTTAGGCCGCAAGTGAGTTTACCATCTGAAAAAGTTCCTGCGCCACCTTCGCCGAACTGCACGTTGCTGTTTAGAGAAAGCTTTCCTGTATCAAAAAAGCCTTCAACTGCCACCGCTCTTTCATCGACGCTTGCTCCACGCTCAATTACAATCGGCTCAAGTCCTGCGCGTGCAAGCATCAGCGCACAAAACATTCCCGCAGGTCCAAAACCGCACACAACAGGGCGCAACGCAGGTTTGTTTTTTACCTTGCAAATTTCAAATGATGATTTTATAACCTTTTTTATGGCATTATCATTTATTCTTCCAAGCGCAAATTCCTCGTCACACGATAAGATAACGTCAACACTTATCACATAATGCACATTATCTTTTCTTCTCGCATCAACAGACTTTCTCGATATATCAACTGACTTTATCATATCAGTGCCTACTTTAAGCCTTCGCGAAACTTCCAAAAGAAGATATTTATTTATATCACAACCCAATTTTACTTTGATGCCACTTATTCTGATCACGGCGCACCGCCTTTATATAAAGTTAAAATATCGTTGAAACAAGTGAATTTATTGCAACTATCATTGGAAGAGTTGCAATAGATACTATGGTGTTTATAGCAACTATCTCGGAAGCATAAGATGCATCATATTCGTACTTTGATGCAAAAAGAGCCGCCGCAGTTGCACTCGGGCATGCCGCCGGTATAACTACAGCAACAGCGACAATGTCCGGTATAAAAGGAATTTGCAAAATAAAAACTGCCAATATGGGAATTACTATAAGCCTTACAAAAGACACCGTGTATAAGCTGATATTTTTAAACGCAGTTTTAAAGTCAACGTCTGCCAAAAACACTCCAAGCAAAAGCATTGCGACAGGCGTATTCATCGATGCCATATAACTTACAGGCGCTAAAATAACCTCCGGCAGCGCTATGCGGGCAAAAAACAGGGCAAGTCCGACCGTAACGCCAAGTACACCGGGATTAAGAATAACATTTTTAATCGAAAGTGTTTTTTTGTCTTGAGTATAAAGATATACACCGTGAGTCCAGTTAAAAATATTAAATATTGCAAGATACGCCGCGCCATAAAACACGCCCTGGCTTCCAAGCACTGCCTCAAGGAGCGGTACGCCCATAAAACCGCAATTGGAATATGTCGCACAGTATTGGTTTATAATACTCTTTTCATCTTTTTTGTTAAAAATAAATTTCGACACAACAGCACCGACTACATTTATAACTATAGCCGCCGCAAAAGCAACAAGCAAATTTTCTGCCATATCCTCGCGGTACGGTACCTGATATGCCTTTATCACAACGCACGGCGTAACAAAAATGAGTAGTATGTCCGAAAGCTGTCTTGATGCTTCTTTTGTTATAATATTGCAATTTTTGATAATAAAACCTAATATAATAATTATAAACATTATAAATACTTGAATTGCAACTGTTAATGATAATTCCACTTTCGTCAATCCCCAATCGAAATTTATTTAATATATTATAGCATAATATGATGCACATTTCCATAGGATTTATAAAATTATGTGTTAAAATTTTTATGCATAATTCAGTGTAATCTTCACATTCTTATATCTATAGAAAGACAAAGATCCAAGGCACGTTGAAGGCGTGCTTTCCCTTGACAAAACGTCATTTCTATGTCATAATTTTTAGTATATAAAATATGAAAGGACAGTGCAAATACCGTGGCAGATTTGTTGTTTAGGCTCTTTATAAAAGATTATAATAATGTATCTGACCCACATGTGCGCGAAAAATATGGTGTTTTAGGAAGTGTAAGCGGAATCGCTTTAAACGTTATATTATGCATTATAAAAATATGCATAGCCATTTTGTCTATGTCCGTTTCTATACTTACAGATGCGTTTAACAATTTGTCTGATGCACTTTCATCAATAATAACACTAATCGGTTTTAAAATGTCATCAAAACCTGCAGACAAACAGCATCCATTCGGTCACGGACGAATTGAATATATCTCATCTCTTTTTGTAGCAGTTTTTATACTTTATATGGGAATAGAACTTGCCAAAAGCTCGTTTGAAAAAATTATAAGCGCCGAGCCAATTATATTTTCATACGTATCAGTTACTATACTTACAATTTCAATTCTTATAAAGCTGTGGATGTTTTTATTTTACAGGCAAATCGGCCAAAAAATTTCGTCACAATCTATTATTGCCGCATCAAAGGACAGCTTAAGCGACTGCGTCGCAACAACTGCAGTGCTTATCGGAATGATTCTTTTCAAAATTACTGCTCTTTCATTTGACGGCTATATAGGACTCATTGTCGCCGCGTTTATCTTATATACAGGCTATCAGACGATTCGCGACTCACTATCTCCGCTATTAGGTCAGCCACCGAGCGAAGAGCTTGTTAATCAAATAAAAGAACTCGTAATGTCGCACGACGGCGTAATTGGAATGCACGACCTTATAATACACAACTACGGTCCTACCAGATTTATGCTCTCACTTCACGCGGAAGTTAGCGCCGACGACGACGTCATAAAGCTTCACGACACGATAGATTTGATTGAAAAAAAACTGTGCGAGAAATATAAATGCGACGCCGTCATACATTTAGATCCGATTGAAACAAACAACGCATTGATTTTTCAAATGAGAGCAGTTGTTGAAAATATAATTTATAAAATTGATGCGCGATTATCCATACACGATTTTCGTCTTGTAACAGGCCCTACGCACACAAACCTTATATTTGATCTTGTAGTGCCGTATGATTTTAAGATAAGCGACGAGCTAATCACATCTCAGATTCAGGAAGAAGTCCGGGCATTGGACAGCAGTTATTTTACCGTAATAAACATAGATAAAAACTACATTTAGTTAGGAGTAATCAGATTGAAAAAAACAGCATATGCACTAATTATAATTTTTATATTTTCACTTTTGCCTATCCATACACCCTGCGCAGATGCATCATCTTCATCAACAGTGCCTCGTTTTGAGTTCATCGAGGTAGACTACGATGGCGAAATATATGATCTTTGTCAGATGTCTGATTCTATGTTTATGGTATGCGGAAAAGACCATAAAAGCGGTTTTATTGATGATGCCGGAAAAGTTGCAATTAACTTTGATTTTGCATATGCAGGCTCGTTTTCCGACTCACTTGCTCCTGCAAATATAGCTTACGGAAAACTCGGATATATAGATAAGAGTGGTAAATTTGCAATCGAGCCGCAATTTGATGAGGCATGCGAATTTTCGTGTGGACTCGCTCTTGTTCGCAAAGGCACAAAGACTGGCTTTATAGATAAGAGCGGTAAATTTGTAGATATATTAAAGAGTGATGAATATACGCCCATAAGCTCATTTTCAGACGGAGTTTGCTGGGTGGAAAATAAAAATGGCAAGCGCGCTATAATGGATATATCGGGCGAAATTTTAAGTGAGTTTGACTTTGTCTGGTCAGGCGAATGGTCGGGCGGCGTCTGCTGGGCAAGCAAGGATATGGGAAGCGATTTTAACCATATAAACATGGGTCTGATTGACCTGTCGGGAAACTTCTTAATTGAGCCGGGTATATATACCGATGCATCGACATTTAACGACGGTGTTTGCTGGGCAAGAAAGAAGGACAGCGACAAAATATTTTTAATAAATAATGAGGGAGATGAACTTGCAAGCGTAAGCTCATACCTTATGCCGTCTGACTTTTGTTCGGGCTTTTGTGTCAATGCAGGAAGCGACCTTCTTTCAATAATGAATATCGACGGCACAATTGTATACAACTCAAACAAATACCGTTCACTCCACTACGGAGGTTTTCGCGAAGGTAAAATGCTTGTCGAGCGTTTAAGCGACAAAAAATATTTTATAATGAGCGATCTTTCATACACATCGCCTGACGAAGAGGAAGAGATACCTCAATTTAAATACGAACAAATACACGAGCAAAATAACGACTTTGAAATTGCGCTTATGCTCAATTCTCCAAAAGCGTTAATAAATGGCAAGCAAACGCTTATTGATGGAAACGATGAGCGCGTATTTGCCTTTACATCGAATGGGCGCACACTTCTGCCTATGCGCTTTATCGCCGAAAACCTTCCCGGTTACAGCGTCACATGGGACTATATTTCAAGCAGCGCTCTCGTGCAGAGTACGCAGATCTCCATCTTGCTTGCACCAAACACACAAAATGCTCACGTAATACGATATCTGCCTGAGCAGCGCATGTATGAGCAGAAACATCAGATTCTTGATCAGCCGCCTGTCAATGCTTACGACAGACTGTTTTTGCCTGTACGCGCATTGTGTGAAATGATAGGAGCAAACGTTTTTTATGATGAGCGCGGTCTGGTAGTTGTCTCAAGCACAAGAACTTCGCTCGATTACACAGACGCTACTGCTATGATTGATACTTTAACAAATTGATTGCCAATACGTTTTTGGCGAGGTGATGTAATATGATTAAAATACCACCATATGCTAAAAAAGCACTTGATATTCTTAACGAAAATGGTTACAGTGCATATATTGTCGGCGGATGTGTACGTGATATGCTGCTCGGCACAGTTCCCTACGATTACGATATAACCACAAATGCATTACCCGAGCAGATAAAATCAATTTTTAATCAGTACCACGTTATTGAAACAGGTATAAAACACGGTACAATAACGGTCGTTATCGACAAAAAACCACTTGAAATAACGACATACAGAATTGACGGAGAATACAAAGACAATCGCCGCCCCGAAAGCGTTATTTTTACCGACAATGTAAATTATGACCTTGCAAGACGTGACTTTACAATAAACGCCATGGCATACAATCAAAAATCAGGTCTTGTCGATATTTTCGGTGGCAAAGATGATTTAAGCAGAAAGCTCATACGATGCGTAGGCGATGCGACAACGCGTTTTAAAGAAGATGCACTTCGCATACTTCGCGCACTTCGTTTTGCATCTGTTTTATGTTTTGATATAGATAAAAGCACGAGCATAAGCATCCATGAAAACAAGGCTCTTTTAAAAAACATTGCAGCCGAAAGGATACAAGCAGAATTTTTCAAGCTTATTTGCGGCAAAAACGCCGCCAGAATTATAAACGAGTACAAAGATGTAATCGCTGTTTTTGCTCCGAAGATAGAATCAATTTTCGATTTTGAGCAGCACAGTAAATACCATATATACGATGTATGGGAACACTCTATATGCACACTCTCTCATACCGAGCCAAAGCTTACTTTGCGCCTCGCAGCACTGTTTCACGACATAGGCAAAAGCGACTGCTTTACAATAGACGAAAATGGTGCAGGCCACTTTTACTCTCACGCGAAATTCAGCACGGATCACACGCGCGACATTTTAAATGCGCTAAAATGTGACAACGCGACAAAAAACAACGTGCTTAAACTTATCAGCTACCATGACGCTGTTCTTTGTGACAGTAAAAAGAGCATAAAAAAATGGCTCTCAAAGCTTGGTGAAGAGCTTTTCTTTGACCTTATATCACTGCAAAAAGCCGACACACTCGCACATAACCCGGACTATATAGGCAAAAGAATAGAGCAACTGGACAAAATAAAAAATCTTACCGATGAAGTAATTTTGGAAGGCGAATGTTTTTCGCTAAAAGACCTTGCAGTAAATGGCCACGATATGATATCTGTCGGCATAAAAGGAGAAAAAATAGGCCATACATTAAAAGAGCTTCTCTCGCTCGTAATCGACTCTAAAATAGAAAACAAGAAAAAAGCTCTAATTGAGATGGCAAAAAAACTAAATAATATATAAAAAGCGCCTCATATGAGGCGCTTTTTTATGGTTGTATATATCCTTTTTCTATCGACTCATCAACTACATAAACAACAAACGGCCAAAGCTTAGGCGCATACAATCTTATAGGGTCCATACGCTTATAGACCTGCGCTTTGTTTACGCGTCCTTCTCTCCATGTAAGACCATCTGTCTTGTAGTTATTTATAAACGGCTGAAGTCTGTCTATCGCGTTTGCATAGCAGGCTTCTTTTGTTTTAAACTCCTCAAACTCGTCCCAGAGCGCGCGAAACTCACACGCCTGCTCATACGGAAGCATACCAAATATTTTGTCTGCCGCCTTAAGCTCACGCTCCTGCTTATCGAGATATCCCGTCTCATCATACGCAAACGTATCGCCTGCATACACCTCAACTAAATCATGCACAAGCGCTATTTTGATAACACGGTTTATGTCAATATCATCTTCTGCATACTGCGAAAGCACAAGCGCACACATAGCAAAATGCCACGAATGCTCCGCATCATTTTCTCTTCGCGTCAGATCGATAAGTGATGTGCGTCGAAAAACGCTTTTCATTTTATCGATTTCCACTAAAAAATTTAATTGTTTTTCAAATACTTCCTTATCAAAACTCATCTATACTTCCCCACAAAAGTCAGTTATTTCTGCGCCACTCATACATAAGTATAGAGCCTGCAACAGATACATTTAAAGATTCTGCACGACCCAAAATCGGTATAATAACCGCATCATCAGATAATTTTAAAACATCTTGCGATACACCATTCGCTTCATTTCCTACGACTATAACAGTTTTTTTAGGATATTTTACGCTTTGATAATCCTTTGCATCTTCACAAAGCGCACCTGATAGCACGCAAAAGCCTTTTTCCTTCATACACGATAGCACATCGCCCTTAACATTGTCATAAATCGGAAGATGAAAAAGAGAACCCATAGTGGAGCGAACCGTCTTTGGATTATAAATATCGACGCTTCCTTCAGAGAAAAGCACGCCGGATGCGCCCACTGCGTCAGCTGTGCGAATCAATGTTCCGGCATTTCCCGGATCGGCAACACAATCACAGTATAAATACAAACCATCGTCAAATTTGTCTATATCAGTACTCTTTGTTTTTATAACACACAAAACTCCTTCAGGCGATTTTGTATCACAAAGCGCGCCAAATATTTTGTCGCAAATAACGTAAATCTGCACTGCGCGTTTATTTGCCATACTGATAATTTCGCTGCACTTATCGCACATCGACTCACATAAAGCAAGCATATATACATCAGCATCAGAGCAAAGTGCCTCATAAACAGACTTAACTCCCTCAACGCTAAAGCATCCGTGCTCGCTTCTCGCCTTTTTCATCAAAAGTGATTTTATGAATTTGTATGTTTTGTTTGTAGTTGTAGTAATATTTATCATATCATCATCCTACTTTTTAATCCGGGTTAAAAACGCGCTTCTGTTCAAACGTTTTCGTCCCACGCATAAGCGTTATTACATTTTATACAATACTACATTTTCTTTTATTTTTCAATAGTTTTAACATCATTTTTTAGCTTTTTTTATACATAAATAACTTGTAAAACGTCTTGACATTTAATAACCACTATGTAATAATATAGTCGAAAAATACACATGGGAGGATATGTACTTATGAAACTATCATTAAATTCAGGCTCATTATATCCCATACTCGGAACGCAAAAAACAATAGATTATGCAGCAAAAGCAGGTTTCGATGCTATCGACTTTTCGTTTTCCGAAACATATTTTAATGAGCTTCAAAAAGAAAAATCTTATTATATAGATTTAAAGAAGTATGCAAACGACAAAGGGCTTTTTTTCAATCAGGCACATGCCCCCGCTCCATCGAGCAACATATCAAAGGAAAAGTCAAAAGAGTTGTTTAATGATATTGTTTTTTCAATAAAATCGGCGTCATATCTCGGAGTTAAAAACATTGTTGTGCACCCATGCCAGCATCTTAGATATATAGATAAAGATGCACCGGAAATGTTATTTGAATATAATATGGATTTTTATAAACGCCTCATCCCCTATGCAGAAGAATATGATATTCGTATTGCGATAGAAAATATGTGGCAATATCCCGGCATGATAAGTCATTCTACGTGCTCAACCCCCGATGAAATGATTCGCTATGTCGATACATTAAACAATGACAGCATTGTATGTTGCCTTGACGTAGGTCATGCTATGCTTGTTCGCCAGATGCCTGATGATTTTATCCGCGCACTTGGCAATAAACGTCTCGCCTGCCTGCACATTCATGATGTTGACGGCACAAATGACAGTCATACAATGCCCTACCTTGGAATTATCAACTGGGAAAAAACGATGCAATCTCTTGCCGAAATCGGTTATACGGGCGATTTGACATACGAAGTAAAAAGCGCAGATTTTAAAAACAAGCCTATACAGCTTCTGCAGGATTATGTAAATCTTTTGTCAAGCACGGGAAGACATCTTATAAGTATATATGAGGGCAAATAAAAAGCTTATAATACATTAAAAAAAACACACTATAAATAGTGTGTTTTTTCTTTTTGATAAATAAATTATCTGTGGTTTTCAAAACAGTTGCTGCAGTATACCGGTCTGTCATCCTTCGGCTTGAACGGTACCTGTGTGGCAGCTCCGCAATCAGCACAAATAACATCGTGCATCTCTCTTGACTGTCTGATAGCGTTCTTTCTTGCAACACGGCAATCCTTGCAACGCTGCGGCTCATTTTCAAAGCCTTTCTCTGCATAGAATTCCTGCTCACCTGCTGTGAAAACAAATTCGTTTCCGCAATCCTTACAGATTAGTGTCTTGTCTTCGTACATTTTAATCCCCTCACTTTGAATAATTGGTGCTCTACAACGCCCATACGCCAACGAAAAAACCGCCGTGTCTATATTGCCATGTAGAGAATAAATAAGCCTTATGGCAAATTTACTTTTTATAACAACGCGAATTTTCACATCCGCAAATTGCTCTATATATTTTTTTAATCATTTTTCGCCTCAAGCTGCGATTCAAGCTTTCTTTTTATACGCTGAAGAGCATTATCTATAGACTTTGGCGTTCTTTTAAGCAGAACTGAGATCTCCTGATAAGTCTTACCTTCAAGATATAAATCAAGAACATTTTTTTCAAACTTACTTAAGCATTTGAAAATTTCCGCACTCACATGGTTATACGATTCTTCGTTAATAACAATCTGCTCCGGGTCAGATACAATAGTCTGCGCCACAATATCAATAAGCGTTTTTTCAGATTCATCTTCATAAACAGGCTTATTGAGCGAAACATAGTTATTAAGCGGAATATGCTTAAGCCTTGTTGCCGTTTTAATTGCAGTCACAATCTGGCGTGTCGCACACAAATCAGCAAACGCAGAAAAGCTCGACTGCTTATCGGCGCGAAAATCGCGTATAGCCTTATAGAGTCCTATCATTCCTTCCTGAATGATATCTTCTCTGTCAGCGCCAATTAAAAAATACGCTCTGGCGCGCGCTTTTACAAGGCCTTTATACTTTTCTAAAATATACTCCGTTGCACCGACGTCGCCATTTTGTGCCATAATTGCCAACTGTTCATCGGCAACGGAATTATAAGATGTCAAACAATGCTCCGTAGTCTGCATCCTGTGTCCGCCTCCTCACAGCAAACGCCGTTACTGCATAATTTTAAAGCATAATTTACAGGCTTATTTTGCCCTATCGCTATGTTGATTATATCAAACATTGAAAAAAAGTCAAGAAAAATATAAAAAATATATGAAAAAATTAAATATAATTTCTAATTTTTTGTCGCAATTTTTCATTTTATTATAATATATATATAAATTTCTTGATTTTGCACAAAAACTGTGATATAGTTATTTATCATTTATATGTGACACTATCGTTTTTGAAAGGAGCATACTACATTGATGAAAGGTACAGAAAAAACAAAAAAACTCGTGAGATTAGCTATAATAATAGCAATACAGCTGATACTTACCTTCACACGTATAGGTTACATACCGCTCGGCTTCATGAACGCGACAATCATACACGTCCCCGTTATAATAGGCTCACTTCTTTTAGGCCCCGGTTGCGGTGCTGCGCTTGGCTTTATATTTGGACTCACAAGCTTGTATACAAACACATTCAGCCCGAATATGACATCTTTTGTCTTTACACCATTTTACTCAGTAAATGGTACATCGGGAAATCTGTTGAGTCTTGTAATATGCTTTGTGCCAAGAATATTAGTCGGCGTTGTTCCGTATTATGTATGCCGCGCACTTAATAAAACAAAAATTAATACAAAAATAAATTACGCAATAGCAGGTCTTTTTGGTTCGCTTACAAATACACTTCTCGTAATGAATATGATTTATTTGTTTTTCGGCGAAAGTTATGGTGCAGCTAAAAACATTGCTGCCGATGCACTTTATTCGGTTATTTTGTCAGTAATATGCATAAACGGTATCCCAGAGGCAATCGTCGCTGCAATACTTACGGCAGTAGTTGTCGGCGCATTAAAGCGAAAGAAAAAAGAACTATAAAAATAAGGAAAGGAAGAGCAACCGGCTCTTCCTTTTTTTTTTTAGAAATTTTGAGCAAACACAGATTCATAATTTTCATATCTGAATTCAACGCTGTCGCCGTCTTTTACGCTTGTCTGTTGCGCCCCGACCTGTGCTAAAGTGCCATTTATATACAAAAGCCAGCCATCAGTTAACGTAGACTTTACCCCGGCAAAGCCATCATACAATCCGTTATGGGCGGTGTATGCAATCTTTTTTGCCTGACATGCCGCTACAATCGCATCAGCGGCACTTGCATTTTCTTCTTTGATTTTTACCGTATCATTTATAATCTCATAATCTGCGCAAATCTTTACATTAACGCTTATTTCATTTCCTTTTTTTGCTTCACACGAAGTAAGCAAAAGCACTCCCAAAACTAAAAATAACGCTAAAAATATTCTTTTCTTCATTTTTTCTATGCCCCCTTATTTTTTATATAATTCTACACCCCACAAGCTTTTATGTCAAGAAAATACGGATATAATTTGAGTTTACAAACACTGCTTGTTGTGATAAAATATTAGGCGGTGATTAGAATTGATACTATTAAATGCATCAAAACTTAATAAATCATTTGGCGAGGATGTCATTTTTTTGGATGCATCGTTTAGCGTTTCGGATAAAGACAAAATTGGTTTTGTCGGCGTAAACGGTGCCGGAAAAACGACACTTTTTCGCACGCTTCTAAACCCATCATATGCTGACAGCGGAGATGTGTTTATAAACAAGGATACATCCATAGGATATATGCAGCAGCATGCAGACATTCATTCCGACAAGACAGTTTTTGAGGAGGTAATGAGTGTGTATGACGACATGCTCATTCTCGAAGAAGAGATAAGTAAAATTGCCTGCGACATTGAAAATCAGAATGGCGACCTTAATTTACTAATCGAGCGTCAGGCAAAGCTAATGGCGCGTTTCGAGAGTCGTGGTGGCTATACATATAAAAGTATTGCGCGCTCATCTCTTATAGGGCTTGGTTTTAACGAAAGCGAGCTTGACAAACCGTTCGAAACATTATCCGGTGGGCAGAAAACCCGCGTGCTTTTATGTAAAATACTACTGAGCGATGCAAATTTACTGCTCCTCGACGAGCCTACAAACCATTTGGATATATCGTCTGTAGAATGGCTCGAAAACTTTTTAATAAACTATTCGGGCGCATACATTATCATTTCGCACGACAGATATTTTTTAGACCGTGTCACGAATAAAACATTCGAGCTTGAAAACAATACTTTAACGACATATAGCGGAAATTACACGCGTTATTTAATTCTTAAAGAAGAGATGCAAACGGCAAAAAAGCGTAAATACGATAATACAATGCGTGAAATTCACAGACTTGAAGGAATTGTCGAGCAGCAAAAAAGATGGAACCGCGAAAAAAACATAAAAACTGCCGAAAGCAAACAAAAAGTCATAGACAAACTCTCCCAGACCCTTGATGCACCGGATCAGGAGCTTGATTCGATACACTTTTCCTTTAATACAGTATCCTCCGGCTCAAACGACGTACTATCCGTCAAAAACTTATCTATGGCATACGGGATTACGAAACTGTTTTCAAATGTAGATATTGAGATAAAGAAAAAAGAGCATGTGTTTTTGCTCGGCGATAACGGCACAGGCAAGACGACGCTTTTTAAAATTCTTACAGGAGAGCTCAAGCCAATTGATGGCGAATATAATTTGGGGACAAATATACAAATCGGCTACTACGATCAGACACAGGAAAATTTATCCTACGATAAGACGGTGCTCGATGAAATATATGATGCATATCCTAAAATGAGTCTTACTCAGCTGCGATGTGCCCTTGCGATGTTTTTATTTGTCGGCGATGATGTGTTTAAGCCAATAAGTACGCTTTCAGGTGGCGAGCGCGCACGCGTATCACTTGTAAAGCTTATGCTTTCCGGCGCGAACACACTGCTTCTTGACGAGCCTACAAACCATTTAGATATTGCCTCACGCGAAGCGCTTGAAGATGCGCTAACTAACTATGACGGAACGCTTTTTATAGTATCGCACGACAGATACTTCATAAATAAGCTTGCAAGCAGAATTATATATTTGCGTGATAATGGTATCACAAACTATAACGGCGACTACGATTATTTTCTCGAAAAGTTCAAAGCAGAGCCTGAAAAAGAGAAAATCGCGCAAACATCAAACAAGGAAAGCTATCTTGCACAAAAACGTTTTGATGCGCAAAAACGCAAAAACAAAGCAAAGCTTGAGCGCACAGAAAAAGCAATCAGCGAACTCGAAGAACAGATAAAACAAAAAAATGCCATTCTTGCCAGTGATGAATACGCGACCGACTATGTAAAAGCAAACGATATGTCAAATCAGATTTCAGAGCTTGAAAAAACACTTGACCAGCTTTATGCTCTTTGGGAAGAACTCTGCGATAATATTTAAAATGAAAAAGTCTACCTTCTTTCGTAAGTAGACTTTTTATATGTATAATCCATGTAGGTATATATTTTCAGAAAGTATCTGTTTATCTTCTTCCGGCAAAAAAGCAGCATACACAGCATTAAGAAGAAGCATTTTTTCCTCCTCCGCCGTAAGCGAAAGAGAATTTTTCAAAAGCGTGTATTCCTTTTTTATGTCCGTATCAGACACCGTCATATTGTCAGTATTTACCGTCACAATCGCGCCCATTTTAAGCAAGCGGCGTATAGGATATTCTTTAATCTTGCTTACCGCTCCCGTCTGCACATTGCTCGTTGGACACATCTCAAGCGCAATTCCGTGCGAGATAACCATCTCTAAAACCTCATCATCTTCACACACGCGCACACCGTGACCTATTCTTTTTGCTCCCATTTCGATTGCTTCTCTCACGCTTTGCGCGCCATCGGCTTCTCCGGCATGAATCGTAAATGGAATATCGTATCTTGACGAAAGCTCGAATAACTTTTTATAGTTACCCGTTTTATATGTTGCCTCTGCTCCTGCAAGGTCAAGCGCGCAAACGCCGCTACCTAAAAAGTATTTTGCAACATTAAGTGTTTCAAGATTTTCATTTTCATTACTCTCGCCGCGCATACAGCAAAGTATCAGATTTGCCTTCATGTTTTTAGAAATCTCACAGCCTTCATTTATTCCTTCTATTACAGCCTCAACCACTTCAGCCTGCGAGAGATAATTTTGTGTATGAAGCTGCGGTGCAAAACGAATCTCTGCATAACACATCTTATTATTGTCAAGCCTCTTTATAAGTTTACGAGAGGCATACCTAAGAGCATCTTTAGTCTGCAATAAACTAATCGGAAGTTCAAAACAATTTAAATAACTATCTAAATTGCCGCCACGCTTTGCTGCGCATATATACGGTTTTAGCTCCCTGGCATTTGAACCCGGTAAAACTATATCGCATTCTTTAGCAAGCTTTAAAATCGTCTGGACATCAAGCGAGCCATCTAAATGCAAATGTAAATCAATCATTGTGTACCTCTATCCTCCTTTACGTGAAATTATAAATCAATAAATATGTATCGCAGTCTATAATAATGTCCTAAGTGATTTAAAAATTTCAAACAGTAATTCTTGAAAATCTGAAGATGCCTTTGATGTTGTCTTTTTTACATCTTCATGTGAAAGAGCTGATTTTGAGATGCCCGCCGCCATATTTGAAATACAGCTTATAGCAGCTACACGCATATTTGCATGACGCGCCGCAATGGCCTCGCACGCCGTACTCATGCCAACCGCATCTGCTCCCCATGTTTTAAACATTTTTATTTCTTCGGGTGTTTCATAATTGGGCCCGCTCGTCTGTATATACACTCCCTCTTTAAGTGCTATACCCACGCGCCTTGCGGCATCTTTAATAAGCTCTCTTATTTCTTTGTCATATACCTCGCTCATATCCGGAAATCTGTCACCAAGAATGTCAATATTTTCCCCAATTAACGGCGATGGCACAAGCGATGAAATATGACCGTTTATAAGCATAAAATCTCCCGGTAAAAACGATTCGTTAATCGCTCCTGCGGCATTTGTAAGTAAAAGAGTGTCTGCCCCAAGCATACGCATAAGCCTTATCGGCAAAACAACGTCAGCCATATCATAGCCCTCATAATAGTGGATGCGCCCCTGCATAATCACTGTATCTACACCTGATACAGAGCCGAATATAAAGCGATTATTATGGCCGCTTACCGAGCTTACGGGAAAACCTTTAATGTCTCTGTAGCTTATGCACGAATGTATGTCAATGCAATCAGCAAAATTGCCAAGTCCCGAACCAAGCACAAGCGCAACACGCGGCTTAAAATCTATTTTGCTTTTCATATATTCACAGCATTCTACAAGCTTTTTAGTTGCATTTGCCACGATTTTTCCCTCCGATTTGAATTAGTGGGCTAACACCGCAGTTTACATTATACTATTAAAAAATCACAAAGTCTACATTTTTTTATTATTTTTTTATTTTTAACGACATAAACCGGATTTTCCACAACAAAAAAAAGACGGCAAATCGCCGTCTTTTGCATTTTTCTTATTTATTTTAATGAATCAAATATTTTGTCCTGCTTCACAATTGTAGCCGCAGGCACCCATTCATTAAGCACCATAAAGCCGTATCTTTCTGTTTTTATCTGGTCAATAAGCATCTGGCGCACATCATCAAGTGGCGCAATCTCGCTTTGTGACGGAAGTCTTTTTATAATATGATATCCAAACTGTGTTAAAACAGGGCTACTGACTTCACCGATTTCAAGAGCATACGCGGCATTGTCAAAAGTAGTGTCGAACTGTCCGTCGTTGTGCACAAATGAATATCCTTCAAATGATGCTTCGATATCGTATGACATTTCACGCATTACATCGTCAAATTCTTCTCCATCAGAAAGTCTTGCAAGAACTGTCTGCACCTGCTCTTGAGCCTGCTCTTGTGTAAGTGCAGGCTTTGTGTCGGTCTGCTTGTCAACCATAATCAATATATGCTTTGCAAAAATCGATTCGCAAATCATTTCTTCCTTAAGTGTATTATACTTTGCCAGAAGTTCCTCTTCTGTAATGGTATTTATCTTTTCATCTTCCGCTTTATACTTTGCTTCAAGCTTTGACGCGTACATATAGTCCTGCATAATTTTGTCAAATTCCTCTGACGAAACGTGCCAGCTATCGAGCTTTTGCTTAAATCCTGTCTCTCCGCCGTACTGCAAAATAATCTTTTGCTTTTGAGCTTTCATAAGATTCATATCGTCATCGGTTAAGACAATACCTTCACTTTTGGCTCTCTGAACCTGTACAATAAGCGAAACAACATCGTCAAGAGCCTTTTGTTTTGCAACATCTATCGCCTTTTTGTTGTCAATCTCAATTGTTGACCACGAATTTTCATCGACTATATCAAGATCCGATTCAGCCGCAATCATTTCCTTCATGCTTTCAAGAAAAAACGAAAATTTTTCCTGTGTAATTTTTTCTCCATTAACGCTAAAAACTTCCTGGCTGTTTTTAGAACATCCAAACAAAACACTTGCACAAAAAACTACAGCGCAAAAAATTGCTAACATTTTCTTTTGTTTCATTGCATTATCTCCTTTCCGAAGTATGCATATCCATACAATAATTAAGTAATTACATTATATCAAATTTTTATTTACTGCGCAATTCTTTCATGCTCTGTAATAAAAACTTAATATTGGAAAGAAGCTCGCCCTGCGCAGATGGAGCCCTTCTGATAAGCAAATACGGTTTTTCACCCGCAGAAAAAAGTGCATTTCCTTTCGTAAGCGAGACAATTCCCGAAATAATCTTCATATCAATGCTCTTGGCATCGAGCGTAAAACGAATTGCATTATCATTTTTAACAACTTCGACTACTCCCATTTGCTGCGCATATGCTTTTATGAGCGCTATATCAATTATATTTTTTACGGATGCAGGTATTGTACCGAACCTGTCTTCAATTTCCTCCTCAACATCATAGCTATCCTGAAGAGTCGCAATCGATGCAATTTTTTTGTAAATATCTATGCGAACATTTTGATTTTTGATATAATCCTGTGGAATATGAGCATCGACAGGCAAATCCACCGTTGTATTTATCGCTTCTTCGACGCTTTCGCCTCTCATTTCGCTTACGCTTTCTTTTAAGAGCTTGCAATACATATCGTAACCTACCGCGTCCATATGACCGTGCTGCTGAGCTCCGAGCAGGTTGCCTGCACCACGTATTTCAAGGTCACGCATCGCAATTTTAAATCCCGACCCAAACTCCGTAAACTCACGTACGGCGCTTAGTCTTTTTTGCGCAACATCACTAATCGCCTTATCACGCTGATATGTGAGGTATGCATATGCAATTCTGTTTGAGCGGCCTACTCTTCCGCGAAGCTGATATAACTGCGACAAACCGAGTCTGTCTGCATTTTCAATTATTATGGTATTGACGTTTGGAATGTCAAGACCTGTTTCAATAATCGTCGTACATACTAAAACATTTATCTCGCCATCAAGCATTTGCATCATAACTTCTTCGAGCTCTTCTTCGCGCATCTTGCCATGCCCAACACCGACTTTTGCCTCAGGCACAAGCTCTTTTATGCGCCTTGCAGCTGAATGTATGCCCGATACACTATTATAAAGATAGTACACCTGTCCGCCTCTGCCAATCTCTTTTCTTATTGCATCGGCTAAAATATCGTCATTTTTCTCCATCACATATGTCTGAACAGGATATCTGTTATCAGGCGGCTGGGAAATGACGCTCATATCACGTATATTTACCATTGCCATATGAAGCGTCCTCGGTATTGGCGTTGCCGTAAGCGTGAGCACGTCGACATTTTTTCGCATCTGCTTTATTGCTTCTTTATGCGCAACTCCAAATCTCTGCTCCTCATCAATAATCAAAAGTCCCAGGTCCTTAAACTCAATATCCTTTTGCAAAAGCCTGTGTGTCCCGATTATAATATCAGTCTCGCCCGTTTTTAAACGTTTTAAAGTTTCTTTTTGCTGCGCAGCAGAGCGGAATCGTGAAAGCATCTCGACTTTTACGGGAAAATCGTGCATACGCTGCGAAAAATTATTGTAATGCTGCATCGCAAGAATTGTCGTAGGTACAAGGTATGCCACCTGCTTTGATTCCATAACCGATTTAAATGCCGCACGCATCGCAACTTCAGTTTTTCCGTAACCGACATCGCCACACAAAAGTCTATCCATCGGGCGTGTCGATTCCATATCCTTTTTAACTTCCTCGATTGAGCGCATCTGGTCTTCAGTTTCTACATACTCAAAAATATCCTCAAATTCACGCTGCCACGGTGTGTCTGCGCCAAAAGCATACCCCTTTGTCTTCTCACGCTCGGCGTATAGCTTTAAGAGGTGCTCCGCCAAATCCGCCGTCGATTTTTTTACGCGTGCTTTTGTCTTGTTCCAGTCTGCCCCACCGAGCTTATTTACATGAACTCTTTTATCCGCACCGCCAATATATTTATATAATAAATCAAGCTGGTCAACCGGCACATATAAATTATCCGTTCCCTGATACGAAATTTTAAGATAATCTTTCTCTACCTTATCTACCAAAAGCTTTTGTATTCCCTCATACCGACCTATGCCATGCGTTTGATGTACGACGTAATCGCCAACCGATATATCGGCAAACAAATTTATTTTAGCACCCTGCGACTTATCTATCTTATGTTTTTTTCTTTTATTCTTAATAAATATCTCGCGTTCACTTATAAGCACAAACCCCAGTAAAGGATATTCAAATCCGCTCGATAAACTGCCTGTTGTAATAACGATTTTTCCGGGCACTATCTCGGATATATCAGAAGAATATACACACTCTATCCCAAGATTATTAAGCTGTGAGCAAAGATTCTTAGCGCGGCTGCTACCGCCTGCCAAAATAACAACAGACGCCTTTTTTTTATGCCACACATCCAAATCATCACATAAAAATTCGATTTTTCCGTGGAATGAATTTAAGCCTTTTATGCTTAAATCTATGTTATTTTTTGCTCTGTAATCAGGACTTGCAAATGACATCGCAGCAAGGCCAATGAGCGATTTTTTGGAAAGCATATCTATCGCATCAGCATATTTTAGCGTAAACTCCTTTTTTTCAGGGGCAAGTACGCCCTTTTCCATAAGCGATGTGGTAATCTCACTCATATCCCACTCAAAGCTTTTTGCGCTCTCATTTACCTTGCGCATCTCATCTATAAAAAACAATGTATCGTCACAAAGCCAGTCAAAAATAGTTGGAACATTGTTGTATATATCATAAATATATTTATCGAGCGATTCAAAGTATCTTTTCTCGCAAAGTCGCTCTATGTCTGACGAAAGGTGCTCTATCGCCGCACTCATATCGCTTTTTTTACGTTTAAGTTTTGCAAGTGATGAACGCATCGATGATAAAAGCTCTTCCTTTTTATCGTCATCAAATATTATTTCACGACAAGGATATACCACAGCCTCTTTTATTTTATCGATTGAAAGCTGACTTTCGGCATCGAAGCTTCTGATCGAGTCGACCTCATCGTCAAAAAATTCAATTCGGACAGGGTTTTCCATGTCACTGCCAAAAATATCTACTATGCCGCCACGAATCGAAAACTGGCCGCATCCTTCAACAGTATCTTCCCTTCTGTATCCCATAAGCACAAGCTTTTCGCTTAAATTGTCTATATCGCAAATCTCACCTACAGTAAATTTTAATATGTTGTCTTTAAAATCTTTTTTGGGTATACAATGAGATAGTGCGCCGGCAACGCTTGCAACCACAATATGCTTTTTGTCTTCATCTAAAAGACGTGACAGCGCCGACAATCTCTTTATGCTTACATCATGATTCATGCTCTCCACATCATAATACACATACTCCCTTGCGCAAAAATGTACGACATTATCCGGTGCAAAAAATGAAAGGTCATCAGCAAGTGTGCGCGCTTCCATCTCCGTTGCAGTCAATATAAAAGCAGGTCTGTCAAGCTTTTTTATGGCAGCAAAAATAAGGTGCGCGCGCTGTGCACCCACCCCTGTAATCACATTTACCGGCAAAATATTTTCTTTTATGCATCGCATTAGCTCACCAAACTCACTGCTTTTGTCGAGTACCGATGCAAATGCGCTACGCTCATTTGCCGCTTCCATTGTCCTCCTCCTTAATTGTTTTATTAAACTTTGAAGCAGCTGCTTGCGCGCCTGATTTCATCATAACGGCAAGCGCATCAGGACAAGTTTTTATTGTCGAGGCTATAAGCTCTATTTCATCTTTGCCATAGCGTCCAAGCACATAATCTTTTAAATCGTATCCATCGTGCTTTGGCGCACCAACGCCTATTCGAAGGCGCATAAATTCGTCGCTTTGAAACTGGTATATAATAGACTTCATGCCATTATGTCCGCCGGCAGAGCCTTTTTCACGAATTCTTAATGAACCGACAGGCAAAGCGATATCATCATAAATTATAATAACATCTTTTGCGGAAAGCTTATAGTAGTCACATATCTCACGAATACTTTCACCGCTTAAATTCATAAACGTCTGCGGTTTTGCCAATATGACGCGCTCCCCCTGTAAAAAACCTTCTCCAATGACCGCCTTATGCTTAATCTTATTTACTTTTATATTATACTCCTTTGAAACGTAATCTATTACATCGAAGCCTACATTATGCCTTGTCATTTCATACTGTTTGCCCGGATTACCTAGACCGGCTATTAAAAACATCTATTGTTTGCACCTCCTTATGTTTATCATATGCCAAAAAGGTCCGGTAAGCATATACCCGACCCTTTTGACTTTATGTACTGTAAATTTTATACAAATAATGTACTTACTGACAAATCTTCGTAGATTCTCTCGATTGCCTCTGCAAATACAGGTGCAACCGATATTGTCTTGATTTTATCGATTTTCTTTTCTTCAGGAAGAGTAATCGTGTCAAGAACAATCATCTCTTTTATCGGCGAGGCCTGAATACGCTCAATTGCCGGACCTGAAAGAACAGGGTGAGTACAGCATGCATATACTTCCTTTGCGCCGTAATCAACAAGTGCCTGTGCACCGTTTGTAATCGTACCTGCAGTATCAATCATATCGTCTACAAGTATTGCAACCTTATCCTTTACATCGCCAATTATATTCATAACCTCGGACACATTTGCCTTTGGTCTTCTCTTGTCAACTATCGCGAGCGGAACATTGAGACGCTGTGCAAAGTTTCTCGCACGCGTAACACTGCCTAAATCGGGCGATACTACTACGATATCGTCACGGTCACGTCCGAATTTCTTTGCAAAATAAGGTGCAAGAATCGGTACGCCTAACAAGTGGTCAACAGGAACATTGAAAAATCCCTGTATCTGCGCAGCGTGCAAATCCATTGTAAGAACTCTGTCCGCACCTGCCGTTGCGATAAGGTCCGCTACAAGCTTTGCTGAAATCGGGTCACGAGCCTTCGCCTTTCTGTCCTGTCTTGCATAGCCCATATACGGTATTACCGCTGTAATACGTCCTGCCGATGCACGCTTTAGGGCGTCTATCATAATAAGCATTTCCATGAGATGGTCATTTACCGGATTCGATGTTGATTGAACAACAAATACATCAGAACCTCTAACCGTTTCGTAAAGGTTAACCGAAATTTCTCCATCACTAAACATTCCAACGCTTGATTTTCCAACCGGAAGTTCCAATTTATCGGCTATTTTAGCCGCAAGGTCGGGATTAGAATTAGCTGCAAAAATCTTAATATTCTTGCCGTGTGTTATCATTTGTCTTTCTTCCTCCTATCTTTCCAGTCCAGCTTGTTTATTTGTCTGCTTCTTGCAATCGCAAGTGCGCTATCAGGCACATCATCAGTAATTGTAGAGCCTGCAGCAATATATGCGTTATCCTTTATAGTTACAGGTGCAACCAGATTGGTGTTGCAACCGATAAAGGCATTGTCGCCGATTGTTGTACGGTATTTGTTTTTACCGTCATAGTTGACTGTTACACAGCCACATCCAAAATTTACATTCTCTCCCACATCGCTGTCGCCTACATATGTTAGGTGGGAAACTTTTGTCTTATCACCTAAAACGGAATTTTTTATCTCGACAAAATCTCCAATTTTAACGCCTTTGCCGATCTTACTGTTCGGGCGTATATATGCAAACGGACCAACGCTTGCACCCTGACAAATCTCGCTGTCAATCACATGCGAGTTTAATATCTTTACTCCATCAGCTATTTTGCTGTTTGTTATAACGCTGCCCATGCCAATTGTAACATTTTTTCCAATGACAGTAGAAGCGCGCAAATACACATTCGGCTCAATAACACTGTCTGATCCGATTGTAACATCAGGCTCAATATAAGTCGATGCAGGCGCCATTATAGTAACACCGTTTCTCATGTGCGCCATATTTATTTTATAGCGCATAATCGCCTCAACCTCAAAGAGCTGAACACGATCATTTATGCCAAGTATCAAGTCGGCATCATCTGCATCATATGCACCCACGCGTCTTCCCGTCTTTATTAAAACCTCTAAAGAATGTATCAAATTGTTTTTATCGTATTTACCATACAGTTTATCATAATTATCTAAAGCATACGAAAGAGACTCGGAATTGAATATATACATACTTGAATTTATCTCGCATATGTCAAGCTCGCTTTGGTTTGCATCTTTGTGCTCAACAATCGATACAACATCTCCTGCATTATTTCTTATAACTCTGCCGTAACCGTCAGGATTATCTGTAATTGCAGTTATGAGCGTTGCATCATTTTTAAATTCTTCGTGATAGCAGATAGCATTTTTTATTGTATTAGCATCAATAAGCGGAGCATCAGCAGGCACAATCACAACATATGAGTTCGTGTTTTCAAAATAATCTCTAGCCTGCATAACAGCATCAGCCGTTCCGACAGCCTCTTCTTGATAAGCAAATTTCGCCTCATCTTCAAATGCGCTTTTTACATCATCTGCATCTTCTTTGATTACCATAACATTTACAGATGAACCCGCCTCTTTCAAAGCCCGCAGTGCATACGATGCCATAGGCTTTCCCATAACCGGGAATATCGCACGCGCAATATCCGATTTCATATCGGCGCTTTCACCGGCAGCAAGTACAATAGAAATAATATCTCTCGTCATAAAAATTCCTCCCCGCCTGAAATATTTACTTATACTTTTTTCTTACACTATAATTTTCTCATGTTTTTCAACTTTTTTCAAGGCTTATTTATGTTTTTTTCAAAAAAACATATAAATATTCCTATTTTTTTATCTTTTTTTCAAAAATATTTTCTAGCTTTGTCAATATCGTCTAAAATTTGCAAGGTTAATTGCTCTTTTGTGGCAAATTTTTTTTCGTCACGTATACGCTCCTTAAAATAAACGCACAACTCCCTGCCATAAATATCCTTATCAAAATCTATTATATGCACTTCGACGCAAATGTTTTCAAGTTCAAACGTAGGTCTTATGCCAATATTTATCACACATACATATTTTTTTCCATCTATAACTGTATACCCGCCGTATACGCCGTTTTTAGCAAGCAAAATCTCACCTGGCACAGACAAATTCGCAGTTGGCACTCCCATCTTTCGTCCGACGCCTCTGTCTGAAACGACATTTGCACAAAGCGAATAATCACGCCCAAGAAGTGCGTTTGCCGATTCTATATCGCCATTTTTTATATACTCTCTTATTTTAGATGAGCTCACAAGCTCGCCTTCGTATTTAATCGCATCTATAACAACTACATCAAAGCCTAAAATTTTGCCGAATTTTTCAAGCTCTAAAACATCCGCCGCGCCTTTTCGTCCAAATGTATAATCATAACCTGCCACAACACATGCAGCGCCAAATTTTTCTTTTAACATTTTTGCAAAATCAAACGGCTCAATATTCATAAATTCTTCGTCAAACGATTCAAAATATGCAAAATCAACGCCCGTTTGCTCTGCAAAATCCATGCGCATTTTATCTGTATAAATGCTTTTATGATTGGCGTTTGGAAAAATTACATTCTCAATCCGCCCAAAAAACATATGTACACCCGATTTAACAGCGCGCTTTTTTGCTTCACATACAGCCGTATCAATAAGTTTTATATGTGCTCTGTGAAGCGCGTCAAAGCTGCCGAGCGCAAGCACGCAGCCACCATCTTTATTAAATTGTCCGTTTGTATATACCTTCATGTTTGCACCGCCGATAACTGTATTAAAGCCTGTTTATGTCCAAAATGACGTCTGCATCGTCAGCTTGTCCGCAATTTGTTTTGAGATGCACAAAAAGTTTTTTTCATAATCGTAAACACGGTAAAGCCTGCCGTCTATGAGTTGTTTTTTCACAAGCGCAACACCGTTTTTGACTTTTTTTGTTTCATTTTCATCAAGCACAACAGCTTCATAATCCGAAAAGACTTCATCTGTTTTTATAAGTGCGCTCAAAAGATTACCTTCATCACTCATTTTCTCAAGCTCATCTATCGTGTAGCTTTTTGATATATCAAAGCCGCCACTATACGTTCTTGTAAGCTCGCCCATATGAGCATAGCATCCAAGATACTCTCCTATATCGTCACAAAGCGTTCGTATGTATGTGCCTTTCGAACATTCAACCGTCAAAGTTGCGCTGTTATTTTCAAGGTCAACTTTATCTATGTCAATCGAGTAGATAGTAACGCTTCGTGGCTTGCGCTCTACGCTTTTTCCTTCACGTGCAAGCTCATAAAGCTTTTTTCCGTCAATTTTTATCGCAGAATACATCGGTGGAATCTGCTCTATATCGCCGACAAATTTTTTGCATGCATCATAGAGCTGCTCTTTCGTAATTTCTGCACATGCCGTTTTTATAACCTTGCCCGAAGAATCGAGCGTATTTGTTTTTGCACCTAAAATAAGCTGCGCCGTGTACCTTTTTTTTGAATCTGTAATATAGCCTGCTGCCTTTGTTGCATTACCTATGCATATCGGCAAGACACCCGTCGCATTCGGATCGAGCGTTCCCGTATGTCCCACACGTCGTAATTTAAACAACCTTCTGCACGCATATACCATGTCATGCGAGGTTTTTCCTTTTGGCTTATTAAGCACGATTACACCATTCATCGTCTATATTCCTTTACAGTTTTTATAACCTCATCAACAATCTTTTTCTTTGCCGTATCAAAGTCACACTCAAGCATAAGCCCCGATGCTCTCACATGACCGCCGCCACCAAATTTCTCGGCAATTTTCGAGACGTCAATATATTCATTTGAGCGAAGGCTTATCTTAATCGAAGAAGCGCATTCCTTGACAGAAATTGCAACCTCCACACCTTCTATGCGGCGGGCAATATCGCAGATATTGTCTACGTCCTTCTCGTTTAAATCATACTTTTCAAGCATTTGTTTAGTAAGATAAGCTACCGCAACAACGCCATCGCAATAAATCTCGACCTTACTCGATATTTCGCCCTTAAGGCGCATTTGCTCGATACTTTCCGTGTCAAACAAAAGCCTGGTTATTTTTGCTGCATCAATTTTTTTCTCGAGCAAATCGGCAGCCTTTCTCATTGTGTCAGGCGTGGTGTTTGAGAATTTAAATCCGCCCGTATCGGCACATATCGCGCTATACAGACAGATTGCACAGTCCATATCAATATCTACCCCAAGCTCTTTAATTAAATCATAGCAAATCTCTCCTGCCGAGCTCGCCTGCGAAACAACTAAATTTATATCCGCATAATTTGTGTTCGCATAGTGATGGTCAACGTTTATGCTAAGTTTTGACGAATCGATAAGCGGCTTGCGCACACCGACACGGCCAATATCACCGCAATCAATACAAAGACATACATCATAGTCTGATGCCTTTTCATACACAAGACTTTTGCCGGGCAAGAACGCAAGAACTTTTGGGAGTTTCTCTTCTACATACACATCAGCCTTTTTGCCCATAGCCTTTAATACATGCGCCATAGCATAGCATGAGCCGATAGCGTCCGCATCAGGATTTGTGTGCGCCGCTATTGCAAATGTGTCGTATTTTTTTATTGCCGAAATAATTGAACTTACAGCTTCATTATTCATCGCCTAAAACCTCGTGTAAAATTTTATTGATGTTTGCGCCGTATTCAATCGATGTGTCAAGCTCAAAAATCAGCTCCGGCGTATAGCGTATCTGCATACGCTTTCCTATCTCGCGACGGATATATCCTGCCGCAGCTTTTAATCCCTCGAGAGCTTTTTTCTTTACATTATCATCGCCCATAACGCTCACACGCACCTTTGCATAACGCAAATCACTCGTCGCAGACACATATACAACGCTTGTCATAAGCGGTATACGACTATCCTTAAGTTCGCGTATAATCGTACTTATAGTACGCATAAGTTCTTCATTTATTTTGTTAATTCTGTTTTGTGCCATAATATTTCTCCATTCTACAGAAAAATCAGCGCAAAAATATTGCGCCAATTTCTCTTTTGCAACAATTACTGTTTAATTTCCTCCATAATGAAGCACTCAATAACGTCGCCATCTTTAATATCGTTAAATTTCTCAATTCCTATACCACATTCGTAGCCGCTCATTACCTCTTTTGCATCGTCTTTAAAGCGCTTAAGGCTGTTGAGCACGCCCTCATGAAATACTATACCGTCACGTACAACACGAACCTGTGCATTACGCGCAATTTTACCGTCAGTAACATATCCGCCGGCAATTGTGCCTACGCCGGACACCTTAAATGTCTGTCTTACTTCAGCGTGACCGATTACGCTCTCCTTATATTTCGGATCGAGCATACCCTTCATAGCTGCTTCAATTTCTTCTATCGCATCATAAATAACGCGGTATAATCTTATATCTACGTCGCCACGCTCATAAGCTCCACGTGCAACCGTATCAGGTCTTACGTTAAAGCCTACAATGATTGCATTCGATGCCGATGCAAGCATAACGTCAGTTTCGTTGACAGCACCAACGCCGCCATGAATAGTTCTTACTCTTACTTCATCATTTGAGAGCTTCTCGAGCGACTGACGCACCGCCTCAACAGAACCTTGTACATCGGCCTTTACTATAACCTTAAGTTCCTTCACTTCGCCTTCGTGAATCTGGTCAAACAAATTGTCAAGTGAAATAACTTTTCTTGCATTGAAATGTTCTTCTTTTTCAGTGAACTTACGTGCTTCAACAACGGCTCTTGCTCTCTTTTCATCTTCAACAGCATAGAATATATCGCCGCCATCAGGTGTTTCGGAAAGACCTAATATCTCAACCGGAACAGACGGTCCCGCACTTCTTACAGTGTTGCCGCGGTCATCTACCATCGCACGAACCTTACCTGTTGTTTTACCTGCAACTATGATATCACCTGTTTTGAGCGTACCATTTGCTACAAGTACAGTTGCAATTGGTCCACGAGCACGGTCAAGACGCGCCTCAATAACAGTACCTTTTGCATGACGGTTCGGATTTGCAGTAAGCTCTAACACATCTGCAGTCAAAAGTACCATTTCTAATAAGCCGTCTATATTCGTTCTCTGCTTTGCTGAAACTTCAACAAATATCGTATCGCCGCCCCATTCTTCAGGCACGATGCCATACTCTGTCATCTCCTGCTTTACTCTGTCCGGGTTAGCTCCTTCTTTATCTATCTTGTTTATAGCTACAATAATGCTTACTTCAGCAGCTTTTGCATGGTTAATTGCCTCGATAGTCTGCGGCATAATTCCGTCATCTGCCGCAACTACAAGGATTGCAATATCAGTAACCTGTGCACCACGCGCACGCATCGCCGTAAACGCTTCGTGTCCGGGTGTGTCAAGGAATGTTATATCACGGTCATTTATATGAACGCGGTATGCACCGATGTGCTGTGTAATACCGCCCGCCTCTCCGCTTGCAACGTGAGTTTCACGTATAGCATCAAGAAGTGAAGTCTTACCATGGTCAACGTGACCCATTACAACAACTACCGGTGAACGTGGCTCAAGGTTTTTCTCATCGTCTGCCTCTTCAAATTCCTTAAGCAAAATATCCTCGTCGGACAAAACTATCTCATGCTCAACCTTTGCGCCAAATTCATCAGCAACGATAGAGGCCGTATCAAAATCTATCATCTGGCTCACAGACGCCATTACGCCTAAAACCATTAACTTCTTTATTATTTCCGATGCAGATTTTTTCATGCGGTTTGCAAGCTCGCCAACGGAAATTTCATCAGGAATGCTTACAGTAATCGGCTGCGGCTTTGGCTTTTCGCGCACCATCTGCTCTTGTTGCTTTTTAAAGTTGCTTCTCTTCTCCTGCTGCTGGCGCTGTGACTGCTTTTTAATTTTCTGCTTTTTCGGACCCTGGTTTTCTCTTATATTCTCCGGCACAAGCTCCGCCTCAATACGCTCTGTATCAAGCTTTTCTAGGTCAACGACAGTCTGGCGCGTATCAACATGGCGCATTTTGCGCGCAGAAATATCAGTGCTTACTGAACTTTCGCCTTCCTTTTTATCTTCCTTTTTATCTTCCTTCTTTTCCTGCGATTTTTGCGCACTATTATCAGCAGCCTTATCTTCCTTCTTTTCCTGCGTTTCTTTCTTCTCTTCTGCCACTTTTATGAGGTCGCCAAAAATAGACATATCGACCTCGCCTTCAGGAAGCTGATATTTTTGTGTATAAACCTCAAAAATCAGACTCAACTGCTTTTCGTCAAGCGTTGCCATATGGTTTTTGAGTATGATTCCATGCTCTGCAAACATTTCAAGAATTTCAGGGCTTTTTAGTTTTAAATCTTTTGCCACTTCATGTACTCTTATTTTTTGTAACATTATATGACCTCCGTTCTGCCGATAGGCTCATCAATCAAAATTTTTATGTCAAGGACATCTTGCGTCCTATATGCGATTTTTGTATAACTATTTGTTTAGCTCGCATAACTTATTGTACTTATCAGTTATGCCCTTTGCAAAGTTTTTGTCCGATATGCCGACTACAACCACATTTTCTTTTCCGAGTGCCTGTGACATATCTTCTTTCGTAGAATATACGATCAGTGGTATTTCATAGCTCTTTGACGCATTTAAAAACTTCTTCGTATTATTGCGCGCCGTATCAGTTGCAAGAATTATTAGTTCGCAGCTGCCCTCACGTATAGAGCGCTCCGTCAAAAACGCCCCGATCTGTGCCGCTCCGGCTCGTCTAGCAAGCCCTATCATCGACAGTATTTTATCTGTTGCCATACCGACACCTCTTAATTAGTATTTTTTCGTATCTGCTCGTATATCCCGCCATCAACATTCATCTTAAAGGCACGCGAAAGTGCATTTTTCTTTTCCGCGCTCTCAATGCACTCTATATTCTTGCATATATATGCACCACGACCTGCCGCCTTATAAGTTGTATCGACAAAAATTTCGCCAGCTTTGTTTTTAACAATGCGCAAAAGATCATCTTTTTGCATATGTCTTCTGCATACTGCACACATTCTTTCGGGTTTTTTCTTATTTGTCATATTGTATCACGCCCGCATTTTATTATGAAAGCTCGCCGTCACTTTGTGCTGCGCTTTCACTTTTTATATCTATTTTCCAGCCTGTAAGCTTTGCTGCAAGACGGGCATTTTGTCCTGCCTTGCCGATTGCAAGTGAAAGCTGTGAATCAGGAACGATAACACGTGCCGATTTGTTTTGCTCATCAACCTCTACGCTTACAACGCTCGACGGGCTAAGGCTCGCCGCGATATATTGTGCCGGATCCGGACTCCATTTTATAATGTCGATTTTCTCGCCGCCGATTTCATCGCTTATAATCTGTACTCTGCGTCCCTGCGCACCTATACATGCACCTTGTGCATCTACGTTTTCATCGTTCGAATATACCGCAAGCTTTGTTCTTGAACCTGCCTCACGGCATACACCCTTGATTTCAACTATGCCCTGTGAAATTTCAGGAATTTCTGCCTCAAAGAGCTTTTTAACAAGACCGGAATGTGCACGCGATACAAGAATCTGAACTCCTCTTGAGCCACTTTCAACCTTGAGCACATATACCTTTAGTCTGTCGTGGAAATTATATTCTTCACCGGGGATTTGCTCGTTTGGCATCAACAGCGCCTCTGTGTTTGAAACAGCTAAAAATACCTTGCCTTTTTCTATGCGCTGGATTACGCCTGTGATAATATCGTTTTCCTTGTCAGAATACTCGTTTAATATTATGCCGCGCTCTGCCTCACGTATGCGCTGCATTACAACCTGTTTTGCAGTCTGTGCTGCAATTCTGCCGAAGTTTGCCGGTGTAACCTCAATATTTACGATGTCGCCGATGTTGTATGCGCCGTCTCTTTCACGCGCATCGTCAAGAGAAATCTGTTCAAGCTGATTTTCAACATCTGTCACAACTTCTTTTTGTGCATAAACCTTAATCTCACCTGTTGTTTCATTAAAATTTACTGCAACGTTTTGCGAAGAATTAAAATTTCTCTTATACGCTGACACAAGCGCAGCTGTAAGCGCATCCACCAAAACTTCTTTTGCAATTTGTTTTTCCTTGCATAAAGCGTCAAGCGCAAGGATTAACTCCTGATTATTATTCACTGCATTAGCCTTCTTTTTCATTTTTTATAACCATTCCTTTCTGTATAGATGTAACTTTTATCTTATATTAAAATTTAACTGCAAGTCTTGTATAAACTGCATCATTTTTGTCGTAGGTCATTTTTCCACTATTCTCAAGCTCAACTGTGACATTTGTGCCGTCATATCCGATTAGCACACCACAAAACTCTTTCTTACCGTCACGCTGGGCAAAAAACTTTATATCGACCTCACTACCCATAAACCGCTCAAAATCTTTATCGCGCTTAAGCACCCTGTCGATACCCGGCGAGCATACCTCAAGGTAATATGCCTCTTTAATCGGATCAATTTTGTCAAGCTCAACTTCAAGTGCACGCGATACATATTCACAATCATCGATGCCGACACTTTGGGTTTCTTTATCGATGTATATTCTCAAAAAGTAATCGCTGCCTTCCTTTTTATACTCCGCCTCAATTACCTCACACCCAATCTGTTCGGCTATTGGAGATGCAAGCTCGTATGCAATCTGTTCTACTTTAGACACCTACTGCTCCTTTCCGCTACTGTAATACATAACATTTCCGCATTACAAACATGAAAGAGTGGGCGTATGTCCCACTCTTTCAACGTTAGCTATCAATCATAATCTGTAAGTATTATATCACATAAAATTTGATAATGCAAGATAAATTTTACATTTTTCTTCTTAATAATAAAAACAGCCGCCGACAACATGCGACGGCGGTCTGCTTTATGACTTTTGTGAGTTGTGCGAAAGCATGCCTTAATGTATTATTTATTTTAGCACAGGCAGCTTTTATCTGTTGACCTTTTATGTTCTCGTTTGCTTTTTACAATCGCCTTTGTATTAGTCGTTACAGCAGCAGCAGATAACGATTAGTATAAGGATTATCCAAAGAATCCAATTGCAACCGTTATCATCGCCACATCCATTGAAGAAGCAGCCCATAGCCAAACCTCCTTTCGCACACATTTTGCGCAGACAAAAATTCATCTGCCCGAAAATAACCATTGCAACCATAAAGTCTAACTTGCCGTTTGCAATTGATTATCGTAATATCATAATATGACACCTATGCAAAAGTGGTTACAGGCAAAAAACAAAAAAAGCGGATTTTACTCCGCCTTATCTGAACGTTATTTTTCAACCTTAATACCTTTTTTTATTAAAAACTCTATCATCTTATCACTCGGCTCAAACATTAACTTGCATTTCTTCTCTTCTCTTGTAAAAAAGCATACATACTCGTTATCAGTCACAAGCGACTTTTTTGCATTGTACTTTTCTGTACACGAAATCTTATCTTCAATCTTATCTTTTTTATATATTGCTTCTATATCCGACAAACGCACACTAACTATCTTTTCTTCTTTGATTCCAAGCTTAAAATTAACTCTTAACTCATCTTCATCAACCACATATTCATATTCAGACAAAACGCTTCGCACAAGGATGTATGCACCTATCGCGGCAATTGCAATTGCAAAAAGCTGATACAGCGACCTATACGGAATGCCAAATTGCAGGGCAAGCATATCTGCTATCCACATAAATGCAAGCGCAAATATAACTATTGCAACTATAATGACATTTGCATTCTTTTGAGCTTTTACGCTTTCTTTATACATTAAATCACTTCCAATTTACTAAACTAAATTTCTCTATGCAACAATTATATTACTTTTACTATGCAAAAACAAGCCTTATTCTAAAAAACCTATTGATTTTACGTATGGTTTTGATGTATACTTAAGAATATAGAAAAATTTAGTCATAGGAGGATAAACTTTTATGGAACAGATTTTAGAAATTCTCGAAAAAGACTGCAGAATCACACCAGAGCAAATTGCAGTTATGATTGATAAAGACCCACAGGCGGTCGCCGCCGCCATTAAGTCCTTTGAAGAGGACGATATAATTTTAGGTTACAAAACTCTCATCAACTGGGAAAACACGATGAAAGAATATGTCACAGCCTTTATCGAGTTAAAGGTTACTCCGCAATTTGGAGAAGGCTTTGACAAAATCGCAAAAAAAATATATCAGTACGATTGCGTAAAAAGCGTCTTTCTGATGAGCGGCGGCTTTGATTTGTCGGTATTTATCGAGGGTAAAACACTTAAAGAAGTTTCTCTTTTCGTATCGGAAAAGCTTGCGCCCATGGACAGCGTTATAAGCACCGCAACACACTTTGTTCTCAAGAAGTACAAAGATGCCGGTGTTGTTTTTGCGCATGAGTCCGAGGACGAAAGAAGGATGATTACTCTATGAGCAATTTCAATATAAACGACGTTATATCGCCTACGGTTGCAAACATGCCACCATCCGGTATACGAAAATTTTTTGATATAGTAAATGAAATGAAGGATGCAATTTCGCTTGGCGTCGGAGAGCCGGATTTTATTACTCCGGCACATATCCGTGCAGCAGGAATAGCATCGCTTGAAAACGGACATACATATTACACATCAAATTCCGGACTTAGCGAACTTCGCGGCGAAGTTTCAAACTACTTAAATCGACGCTTCGACTTATCGTATAATCCCGCAAACGAAATTATAATTTCAGTAGGCGGCAGCGAGGCAATCGACCTTGCACTGCGAGCGATTATAGCTCCCGGTGACGAAGTTCTTATCCCGGAGCCGAGCTTTGTTTGCTACAAACCCGACACACAGCTCGCAGGAGGTGTTCCGATTCCGCTCGAAACATACGAAAAAGACAGTTTTGCACTCACAGCCGACACGCTTCGCGCAGCAATTACAGATAAGACCAAGGCTCTTGTGCTGCCATATCCTAACAACCCTACAGGCGGCATAATGACAAAAGAGCAATTAGAAGAAATCGCACAAGTGCTTGAAGGCACAAATATCGTCGTTATTTCAGACGAAATATATGCCGAGCTTACATATGGGCAGAAGCATTTTTCAATCGCACAGATTCCGTCGATGCGTGAGCGCACAGTTATCGTAAGCGGTTTTTCAAAGGCATACGCTATGACAGGATGGCGTCTCGGTTATGCGTGCGGAAACAAGGATTTGATTGCCGCCATGACAAAAATCCATCAGTATGCAATAATGAGCGCACCTACTACGAGTCAATATGCAGCTATCGAAGCTCTAAAAAACGGCGATGATGACATCGAAAAAATGAAAAAAGAATATAACTATCGCCGACGTTTCATCGTTGACGGATTTCGCAAAATGGGGCTTACATGTTTTGAGCCGCTCGGTGCTTTTTATGTGTTCCCATGTATCAAGAGCACAGGCTTTAGTTCAAACGAATTTTGCGAAAGACTTCTTCAGGAAGAAAAAATCGCCGTCGTACCGGGCAATGCCTTTGGAGAAAGTGGCGAAGGATTTATCAGATGCTCTTATGCATATTCAATAGACAATATAAAAGAAGCTCTAACGCGCATAGAACGATTTGTGAAAAAATATAAAAAATAAGAATAAAAAAAGCACCGCCCAATTTGGGCGGTGTTCTTTTTATGGAAGCGCTACATATCTAACCTGTACAAAAAATACGTTTTCTGCAAGCGCAGAAAAACTGAATCTAACATCTATTCTCGAAAAATCTTTACCGTTTAACATCTTTTTAATTTGAGTTTCATCAGTTGTCGGAGTCCAATCTTCATAATACTCCTTCGGTACATCATTTCTAATGCTATCAACGCTATCAATCTCATCAAAGCGGACACCCGTATTAGACATTCCCGGATATGTCGTCGGCTCTCCAAATGCTTTTCCGATAGTTTTTCGCTCTTCTGTTGCGAATTCATATGCGCCTTCTAAATTATCAAACATAAACTGATATGCCATAAATACGCCATTGTAAAAAGTAATATTCAATTTATTATTTTCTTGCGTTTGTATACTCCATTGTTCTTGATTGCCTTTAGAAGAAATTTGCGCAGTATTTTCATCAAGCTTTAAGCTTTCAACAACAGCTGCTTTATCCTGCCCTAACATTGTAAGCAATTTTTCAGATGTCAATGTCTTTGATGAATCAACACTGTTTTGGCATCCGGCAATTCCGGCTGCAAATACAATACAAGCCATAAATAAAGCTATTTTTCTTAACATACTAAATCCTCCTTATTTATCAATTGTAATAGACTTAATAATAATCGGTTTTTCAGGCACATCCGCAAATCCCAGTTTATGCGTTATTGTTTTTGTCGCTGAAATTGATTCAAGCACATCAAGTCCCTGCGTAATTCTTCCAAACGCTGCATACTTTCCGTCAAGATGCGGTGCTGCTTCATCCATTATAAAAAACTGGCTCGATGCAGAATTTGGATCATTTGTTCGTGCCATTGATATAACGCCTTTTTCATGCTTTAATGGATTTGCGTATCCGTTTGCGTCAAATTCGCCGAAAATTGACGGCGCGTCCTTTTCATTAAAATCCTTGTCATATCCGCCGCCTTGAATCATAAACCCATCAATTACACGATGAAATATCAATCCTTCGTAAAAGTTTTTTTCGCAAAGAGAAATAAAATTTGCTACCGTTTCTTTTGCAAGGTCAGGATAAAGTTCGCCTTTCATAACTCTTGAGTCAGCTAAAGTAATTGTAAAATACACTTTATTTTCACACAGCTCGGCTAATTTTTCTTCCGCTGTGGGCTTTTTATTCTCATCTGTTTGTGTCTGTTCGTTTTTTTCATAATACGCCTTTTCAGCTAAATCGACGATTGTTCTTACATATCTGTACTTTGTATTCGGTATATATTCATCGCCTAAATTAAAGTACTCTTTAAAATCAGCAAAATTTTCCTTCGTAAACTCTACACCATATACCGCAGGGATTACATACTGCAGCGTAGCATCTCCAAGCATATCTCCCCATGTTGCATACTCATTTTCTATGTCAAGTCCGATATATTCTTTCAAATCATCTACAGACATACCGGAATTATCCGCAACTCTTTGCGGCGTCACGAGGTACTGTGTAACCGAATAAGGCAAATTCATGTTTGCTTCATAAGATAGTCCCGTATAATCCTCAAACTCATCTTTGCTCATCGCGCCGCTCTCTACGAGCTGCTTATTGCTGATACCCATAATATCCACATACACGCATCCTTGCGGGTCTGTTATTAAGATAGTTTTCGTATCTTCATCCCAATCAACTACAAAATCAAACGCCTCGCAAACGGCTCTTAGCGGAGCATATGTAGTATCGCCATTATATAATATGGGCGCTGCAAGAAGGTCTACTTTCTTATCTCCTATAAGCATATGTCCCCTGTCAATCTGAAGATATAATGTTTTGTCGCCCTTGATGACATCAATTTTATAGTCCTGCTCGTGCCATTTTACCTGCGCGCCTGTACTTTCCATTAGTGCACGCAGCGGAACTAATGTAGTGTCATTTACCGTGACACTGTCCGTTTTTATCACAGCGTCATTTACAATAAGCTTCGGCTGTACCTGTGCATTTGCTATAGTGCAAACCGAAAAAAGCATAACCGCACATGTTATTACGATTTTCATCATTTTTTTAATCATTTTTCTCACCTCGATGATAAT
Organism: Candidatus Aphodoplasma sp.; assembly: GCA_045541115.1. Lineage (GTDB taxonomy): Bacteria > Bacillota > Clostridia > UBA1381 > UMGS1253 > Aphodoplasma. Next base: position 59,203 of record JAZQIM010000002.1, on the reverse strand, counting down.
ATAAAAGCTTTTTATAATTATACCATAAAGCTATTAAAAAGTCCATATGAATATAAAAAAGCTCCGCAAAATGCGGAGCTTTTCGATTTGTAAAATGATTCGATTAACGTTTTGAGAACTGCGGAGCACGACGTGCGGCTTTGAGACCGTACTTCTTTCTTTCCTTCATTCTCGGGTCACGTGTCAAATAACCTGCCTTCTTAAGAACGGCTCTGTATTCACCGTCAACCTCAAGAAGAGCACGTGCAATACCATGACGAATTGCGCCGGCCTGACCTGTGAAGCCACCGCCTGTAACGTTAGCAATTACATCAAACTTTGCATCTGTTTTCGTAGCAGCCAACGGCTGACGTACGATAACCTTTAATGTTTCAAGACCAAAATAATCGTCTATATCTCTTTTATTGATAGTTATTTTTCCTGAACCAGCTACAAGACGTACTCTCGCAACAGATTTCTTTCTTCTGCCGGTACCGTAAAATACTGTTTTATCTGCCATTTTCGTCATCCTCCTTCTTATTTAATCTCGCCTGTCCATACTTCAGGTTTCTGCGCTGCATTCTCATGCTCGCTACCCTTGTATACGCGAAGTCTCTTTAGCGCGTGTGCGCCGATTGTGTTGTGAGGAAGCATTCCCTCAACAGCCATGTACATAGCCTTATCGCTGTTTTCAGCCATAAGCTTATTGTACTTAATCTCCTTAAGGCCGCCGATCCAACCGGTGTGATAGTAACGCACCTTATTGTCAAGCTTCTTACCTGTAAGTACTGCCTTGTCTGTGTTTAAAATGATAACATGATCACCACAGTCAACGTTAGGCGTAAAAGTAGGAAGATGTTTTCCTCTCAAAATGCTTGCCGCTGCTGCAGCAACTCTGCCAAGCGGCTTATCAGTTGCATCTATAATATACCATTTTCTGCTCTGTTCGCTGCTTTTTGCCATATAGCTGCTCATATTTTTACCTCCTTAAATCTTGTGCTCACCTAAAAAATTGAGCTATAAAATAATTACCATATGATATTTTAATACAAGCCTATAATTTTGTCAACACTTTTTTATTATTTTTTTAATTTGTTAAAATCAATCTTCGTTTTTCTTCGTTTTTCTCTTTTTTTCTCTCATATACTCGTTTCCCATTTTCACTTTTTTAATTAAAAATAAAGCCCACACACATATGAGCAATGCGTATGGGCTCTCATAATACATTTTTTTATTAGCGTGAAATTTCAAGAATCTTAAATTGAATTTTACCCTGAGGAACTTCCACGTCAACAACGTCTCCCACTTTTTTACCTATAATAGCTTTGCCTACAGGCGACTCATATGAGAGTCTGTTCTTTGACGGGTCAGCTTCCGAGCTTCCGACGATAGAATATTCTTCCTCATCTTCAAACTCAACATCTAATAGTTTTACACGTGTGCCGATTCCTACAACATCTGTACTTATATCTTTTTCGTCAACAACGCGTGCAATTTTAAGCATTCCCTCTATCTGAGCAATTCTTGCTTCAACCTGCGCCTGCTCATTTTTTGCTTCATCATATTCTGAATTTTCCGACAAATCTCCAAATGCCAATGCCTGCTTAATTTTTTCTGCCACTTCCTTGCGGCGAACTACCTTAAGCTCTTCAAGCTCATTTTCAAGCTTAGCAATTCCTTCAGCAGTCATAAGAAGTTCCTTTGCCTTTTCCATTTTACAAATCCTCCAAACCTTGCCATTGTTTCCATAAACAATATATATATTTTTATAAAGAAATCGTCAATCAAAACTAAAAATGTCTTATACAATTTCTATATTATACTATTTGCTTTATACTTTGTCAAGAATTTTTGTGCGGCTTGTATAAAACTTTTTTTATTTTGCATCCAATTTTATCAAGTTTGCTATCAATTTCATTACTGTTATAAATATCAATACCACAGCAATCGAGCAGAAATTCGACGCATCTTTCATCGCAAACACCAAAATATTGCATTAGGGCATTATACCCAAACGGGAGCGAAAACTCAATTGTATTTTTGCATCGAAAACCACACTCGCCGCTCTCATCTATAACAATCGTTTTTTCATTTGCAACATTTTTTTCAAGCTTATCCGCCGCAATTACGATATCGCACAAATTCAGTTCAGAAATATTTTCCGTGACCTTAAGCGAAAGTCCCGTTTGTGAATATATATGGTCAGCGTATAGATTTGCAGACTCTGTCGTCTTTGTAAAAAGCGTTATATATTTAAACTGCGAGCATATACCTTCTACAAGAGCCACACCGTGCTTGTCAAAGCTGCTTTGCCACACTCCGATTTCTGCTTTGTCACTCTCTATTTTTTCTTTGTCGGCACACATTCGTATCACACGACCAAGCAGCAAATCAAATACGCGTCTGCCTGATACTACCTTAAAATATTTGTAAAAATTGCTCTCAAGTCCAAACCCATGTATTTCATCTGTAAGATAAACGCTCTTTATCTCGCGTTTTTTAAGTTCTTTTATGCACCGATGCAATACAGCGCTTAACTTTTTTTCGCTAAATTCACAGATTTCTCCGATAGTGTAATCTATCGTATATATGCAGATATTGTGTGTCGAATTGATAACATTTATATCATCTGTTTTATATTTTTTTATTTTAAATATTTGCCATAAAGAGCGTTTTTCATTTTCTTCTCCGGCAAGCGTTACTATCGCACATCTCATATCTCATCACCTCATATGAGATGTATATGCTTGTTTTTTTATAAATATCTCACAAAAATTTTTATATGCAAAAAATAAATGGACAGTCCAAAGAACTGTCCATTTTCATTGATGAATAACTATTTATTAGTACATTCCCATTCCGCCGCCCATACCGGGTGCACCTGCCGGCATTGCCGGTTCAGGAGCGGGCTTATCTGCAACAACGCTCTCTGTTGTGAGAACCATTGATGCCACGCTTGCTGCATTTTGAAGAGCACTTCTTGTAACCTTTGTCGGGTCAACAATACCAGCCTTAACCATATCGACATATTCTTCTGTAAGTGCATTGTATCCAATACCCTTTGCAGAAGCCTTAATCTTGTCAACTATTACACTGCCCTCAACGCCTGCATTTGCAGCGATCTGACGAACAGGTTCTTCAAGAGCTTTAAGCACGATAGAAACGCCTGTCTTTTCATCACCTGTTGTTTTGTCTAAAAGAGCTGCAACACTGTCAAGCGAAGCAATATATGAGCTTCCGCCGCCTGCTACTATTCCTTCTTCAACTGCTGCCTTTGTAGCTGCCAAAGCATCTTCAATTCTTAATTTAAGCTCCTTCATTTCTGTTTCAGTAGCTGCACCAACTTTGATTACAGCAACACCGCCTGAAAGCTTTGCAAGTCTTTCCTGAAGCTTTTCTTTATCGAATTCAGAAGAAGTTTCCTCAATCTGTGACTTGATTTGAGAAATTCTTGCCTTGATTTGCTCTTTATCGCCAAAGCCGTCAACAATAATTGTATTTTCCTTTTGAACCTTAACCTGTCTTGCACGTCCAAGCTGATTTAATGTAGTTTCCTTTAATTCGAGACCGAGTTCTTCGCTTATAACTTCGCCACCTGTAAGTATTGCGATATCGCGAAGCATTTCTTTTCTTCTGTCGCCAAAGCCCGGAGCCTTTACTGCAACACATGTAAATGTACCGCGAAGCTTGTTAACAACGAGTGTAGCCATAGCTTCACCCTCGATATCCTCGGCAATGATTAAAAGCTTTTTGCCCTGCTGAACAATCTGCTCAAGAACAGGAAGAATATCCTGAATATTTGAAATCTTCTTATCAGTAATAAGAATATACGGATCGTCAAGCTCTGCTTCCATCTTGTCAGTATCTGTAACCATGTACGGTGAAACGTATCCACGGTCAAACTGCATACCTTCAACAATCTCTGAGTATGTTTCAGCTGTTTTTGACTCCTCAACAGTGATTACACCGTCGTTTGTAACCTTCTCCATAGCCTCTGCAATAAGTGCGCCAATTGTTTCATCAGCAGCCGAAACAGATGCTACTCTTGCAATATCTTCTTTGCCGCTTACAGCCTTTGCGCTTGATTTAATATATTCCACAGCCGCATCAACTGCCTTTGCAATACCTTTTCTTACAACCATCGGATTTGCACCTGCAGCAACATTTTTTAATCCTTCACGCACAAGCGCCTGTGCAAGCAATGTTGCAGTTGTTGTACCGTCGCCTGCAACGTCATTTGTCTTTGTTGCAACTTCTTTTACAAGCTGAGCGCCCATGTTTTCAAAAGCGTCCTCAAGCTCAATTTCCTTTGCGATTGTAACACCGTCATTTGTGATAAGCGGTGCACCGAATTTCTTATCAAGAACAACGTTTCTTCCTTTCGGACCAAGCGTTACCTTAACAGTATTAGCAAGTGTATTAAGTCCTCTTTCAAGAGCATTTCTTGCTTCCTGACCAAATAATATGTCTTTAGCCATTTTTAACTACCTCCCGGAATTTAAATAAATATTAGTCTACCTTTGCCAAAATGTCACTTTGACGCAAGATTGTGTACTCAACACCGTCAAGCTTTACTTCTGTGCCGGAGTATTTGCTTGTGATAACCTTATCGCCAACACAAACCTCCACCTTTACTTCCTTGCCGTCAACCATGCCGCCCGGGCCAACCGCAACAACCTCAGCCATCTGCGGCTTTTCCTTTGCGCTGCCCGCAAGAATAATACCGCTTTTGGTCGTATCCTCACACTCGAGCATCTTAATAACTACTCTGTCGCCTAAGGGTTTAATGTTCATCTCTATAACCTCCTGAAATATAATTTGCTCATATTGTTAGCACTCACTCTTGTCGAGTGCTAACAATATATTAACTGTTTTATAAACTATAATCAAATACCATTACTACCAATTTATGCCCTATATTTAAATATTTTCTCACAAAATCTCTAAAATACTCCCTTTTTCTCATTATTTTGTTATTTATGAAAATTATTCCAGCACAAAGCCTATATTATTTATTTTTACACAAATTGACAACGTATAATGCTTATGTTATAATTTCATATAATAAATATGTACTTTTTCAACTGCTGAAAGGAAGAAAAATATGAACGCTAACCTTAATATACTTATGGCAACAATGGGCATGGAAATAGGCGGTGCCGAGACACACATTCTTGAGCTTTCCCGCGAGCTTAAAGGCCGCGGCTACAATATAATTGTTGCATCGAATGGCGGTGTTTATGAAAAAGAGCTTGAAGAGGCAGGCATAAAACATTACAAGCTTCCTCTGCACAATAAAATGCCGTTTAACATCATCAAATCATATATGGGCCTTAAGCGTATCATAAAAAATGAAAATATAGATATCGTACATGGCCATGCAAGAATACCGTCTTTTTTGTGCGGACTTTTGCATAAGCGCATGCACTTTCCTTTCATAACTACGGCACACTGGGTTTTTGAAACAAGCAGTATATTAAGCCACTTTACAAACTGGGGTCAAAAAACTATTGCCGTAAGTAACGACATAAAAAAATACCTTATTGATAATTATGGCATCTCTGATAACGATATTACGGTAACAATTAACGGAATTGATTTAAATAAATTTTCAGACAGCATCGATTCATCATCGGTAGAAAAGGAATTTTCTCTTTCGCCCGATAAGACGCGAATCGTTTATGTAAGCCGCATGGACACCGACCGCAGTCTTGTCGCACATCACCTCGTAGAAATTACTAAAAAGCTTTATGACGAAATACCAAATCTCGAAATAGTAATTGTCGGCGGCGGAGACGATTTTAACGCTTTAAAGAAAAAGGCAGACAGTGTAAATTTGTCGATTGGAAGTGATGTAATAAAGCTTGCCGGCGCACGCACCGACATTAACAAATTTATAAAAACCGGCGATATATTTGTCGGGGTTTCACGCGCGGCTCTTGAGGCAATGGCTGCATCAAAGCCCGTTATAGTCGCAGGAAACGAAGGCTATATCGGTATCTTCGACGAAACAAAGCTTGAAGAAAGTATCAGGACGAACTTTACATGCCGCGATTGCCTTGTGCCGTCGAGCGAGCTTTTATATAATGATGTAATCACACTTTTAAAAACGTATGATAAAGAAAAGCTCGATGAGCTTGGAGCGTATTCGCACAAAATAATACTTGAAAATTATTCAGCAAGCCGTATGGCACAAGACGCAGTAGATGCATACGATTCACTTCTTAAAGAAAAGAAGCTTATAAGCGATGTTGTTATATCGGGCTATTACGGATTTAAAAACAACGGCGATGATGCGCTTTTGTCGGCGATTATCGATGATTTGCGCGAGCAAATTCCAAGCATCAAGCTCTGCGTTCTGTCATATCGCCCTTCCGAAACGACAGAAGCATACGGAATCGAGGCAGTAAACAGATTTAATTTTATAAAAATAGCTAAAAAGCTGCGTAGCGCAAAGCTATTGATAAGTGGCGGTGGTTCACTTATACAGGACGGCACAAGTACAAAATCTCTTTTGTATTATCTTTCAATAATGAAAATGGCAAAACACTACGGCATAAAGTCTATGCTTTATGCAAACGGCATCGGACCACTCGTACACAAAAGCAATATAAAACTCACATCAAAAATTCTTTCAGAACTTGACCTTATAACACTTCGTGACCCGGATTCACTGCGCGAGCTTGAGTCGCTTGGCGTTAGCACGCAAAACGTAGTTTTGACTGCCGATCCGGCATTTAATATAAAGCCTGCCGATGATAAGGAGATAACAGAACTTTTAGAAGGCTTTGGAATCGATACATCAAAAAAGCTTTTCGGCATTTCGGTACGCCAGTGGAAGCAACACGGAAGCGAATTTGAAAAAAGTATCGCACAAATCGCCGACTATATGCAAACAGAGCTTGGGTATGCTCCTGTATTTATAAATATGCAGTATCCTCTCGACATAAAAATATCGCGCTCAATAATCGAAAAAATGAACACAAAGGCATATATTATCGGTGATAATATGGACGATGCACAGATGCTTGGCATCATTAACAAAACCGACTTAATCCTTGGAGAGCGTCTGCATACATTGATTTATGCCGCCGTCGCAGGCGTGCCTTTTGTAGGTATCGCATATGACCCGAAAATCAAATCATTTATGGACTATGTAGGTCAGACGAATTATCTCGATATAAACGATGTAACCTTTGATACTCTTTTGGAAAAAATAAAGCTTTGCACAGATGATAAAAACGAAATCACAAACTCTCTTGCACAAAAAAACACTGCCATGCAGCAGCTTGCAAAGAAGAATGCGCATTTGGCAGCAGAGCTTATAGCGAAAAAATCAAACTGATATTTTTGAAAGGATATTATGTTTATGGACAGAATCATGGCTATAGATTACGGCGACTCACGTGTTGGCATCGCCGTTACTGATGCACTCGGCATTACGGCGCAAGGCGTTGAAACAATACAAAATACAGGAAGGCGCGCACTGTTTGAAAGAATAAGCGAACTTATAGCGCAGTATAAACCTGCAACTATAGTTATAGGCCTGCCGAAAAACATGAACGGAACGCTCGGCGAGCGCGCCGAAAAAAGCATCGAATTTGAGCGCAGACTAAAAGAAATCTACGACGGAAAAACAGAGCTTTTCGACGAGCGTCTTACGACTGTAAGTGCAATTCGCACATTAAACGAAACAAACACACGCGGCAAAAAGCGTAAAAACGTCGTTGATACGGTTGCTGCAACTTTTATATTGCAGGCGTATATGGAAAAAAACAAACCGTTGTAGAGCAAGTGGTCTTATAACCACTCGCCCTGTTAAACTAGCTCGTATAATCTTCAAGGAGTTGAAGCATATCTTCCTCGGTAGCTACCTCTATTCCCTTTTGGAGCAGCTTTCTGTCGTTTTCGGGAAGTGCATTTGTATCAGTGTCTATTATATTCATAAGCGTTTTTTGTCCCGATGCATACGACTTATATACAGCAATTCTTCCATTATATTCTTTTAGCACATAATATTGTCTTGCCTTATCGTCTTCTTCATCTATATAGACATCACCCGGCGCACTTGCGGCTTTTTGCGATGGCATCTCTATCTCCGGCTCTATACTTGGCGTAGGCACAGGCACAGGAGTGCTTGTAGGTGTTTTTACATCACTTAATTTATTTTCCTTTGTATCGCCATTTGCGCTTTTTAATGTATAATATCCCGCACTAAAGCCTATGGTAAGAGATAACACAGCTATAATAAAAAATTTAAAAACCTTCAAAATCATCACCTCTGTGTGTATTTTTGGCAGGGTTTTATTTTTTTATACATTTTTACAAATTCTATAAAGAGCATAAATCGCTTTATCAATCTCTTTTTTTGTATTAAAAAGGCCAAATGAAAAGCGAACTGTTCCTCCATTTTCAAGCGTGCCGAGAGTTTCATGCGCAAGAGGCGCACAGTGAAGTCCGGCGCGAACGCATATCTTATACTCACTATCAAGCATCTCAGCCACCTCGGTGCAGCTTTTTCCCTTTACATTAAGACTTATAACGCCGCTGCATTTATCGGTTTCATGTCCATAAACTAAAATATCATCAATATTTCTTACCCCTTCAATAAAACGTGCTGCGAGCATACGCTCGTGCGATAAAATATTTTCACACCCAACTTGTCTTACGAATTTTATTGATTCTCCCAATGCAGCAATTGCCGGCATATTCATCGTTCCGCTCACAAGTCTGTCTGGCATAAACATTGGCTGCGCCATATTTTCCGAGCCACTTCCGCTTCCGCCTTCAACTATCGTATTTAAAACGATGCCATCTCTTACATAAAGCCCACCTGTGCCGAGCGGTCCCATAAGGGATTTGTGTCCCGCAAAAGCGAGCATATCAATGTTTTGCTTTTCTACATCAATATCTACTACACCTGCACTTTGTGCGCTGTCTACTAAAAATAGTACGCCATGTTTTTTGCACACCGCACCGATTTTTTCGATGTCCTGTATACGTCCACATACATTTGAAACGTGATTTACAACAACCAAAGAAGTATCATTACAAATTGCATCTTCGATATCGCTCACATTTACCTGACCGTTTTTGTCTGCGCAAACTATGCTATAGCGCGCACCGCTCGCATACACGGGCCGCACGACAGAGTTATGCTCCATCGATGTCATTACGATATGGCTTCCTTCCTTAATACATCCTTTTATCGCCATATTTAAAGCAAATGTCGTGTTATGTGTAAAAGCGATATTTTCCGTACTGTCTATATTGAAAAGAGAACAGCATTGCTCTGCTGCATCGTATATATACCCCGCAGCCTCAAGTGAAAGCGTGCTCGCGCCATGTCCTGCGTTTGCACTTTTATGGCGCGTCATAAAGTCGAGCGTTTTATAAACACTATCAGGCTTTTTATGTGATGTCGCCGCCGTATCAAGATAAATCATAAGCTTCATACACCTTTCGTCCATCTATATTTTTTTCGGTAAAAACTGCTTTTATAGCAAGAGAATACTCGTTTGCAATTTCTAAAACACTTTGATAATCACTCTTTTTTATACGAAGACAATAGTTGCAACCCCTTATCCCCAAATTAGGCGGAAGCTGTACTACCTGTGCATAATCTACAACTTTTTTTGCAAGCCTTTTTGCTCTGTTTGATGACGTAACAGAGTTAAATACAATCAATATATATTCCACATATTCACCTTCTTTTTGATAATCGTCTTTCATTTTACATAGTATGCAAAATGATGTAATTTTGCAACAGCAAAGGCAATATAATATGTAGAGGTGATGTTTATGAAACGTACAAACAGCAAGCTCATCTATACAAAAAGCGGAGCAAAACTGCATTTTTATTATTCAGACAAGGACGGGCTATGTTTAAGTGAAGGCGGGGTTAATAAAGTCCTTATAAAAGAAGCACACAATGACTTTGATGTATGTCTTTTAGACTCGGTCATATATCTTATATGTCAGAATACCGACGGCAATATTATCCTTTTAAAATACTTCGATGAAAAGTGGCATAAATATACTCTTTTGGTAAGCAAAACAAAAGGTGTGTATAACAAAAACTTTTATTTCCTTATAACAGGGCATTGTTTGCAGCTCTTTTATACAATAAAATCAGCCGAGCGACTTCTTCTTGTTGAGCAGATTATTTGCGATGAAATAAGTAATCCAATTGTAATAGCGCCGATTGCGCAGAGCAAACGAGGCTTTTTCGCAGTTTGTGACAACGCCCTTAATACATACATCTACTATCAAAGCGAGAGCGGCGGTTTTGGATATAAAGTATATAGGTGGTCATCAAAATCGCTTGGCGATTTTGTGTGCATATCAGAGGAGAGCGCGAGGTGCATTCATGCGCTCATCGATGAATATGGCAGACATCATATATGCTGCATGTGTAAAAACGACATAATATATCTTCAGCGCAATCTCGAATCAAATTATATAAAAGAATCTCATATCCCCTGTTCATATTCCGAAGATGACCAGAATGCATACATTCAGCTTGTCGATGAGAAAATTTATATTATATGGATCAGCAATTATAATGTGATATACTCTGTTAGCATCGATGATGCAAAAAGCTTTTCATCGCCCACAAGAATCATATCCTCCGGTGATGTACCGACTCTTTTTGCAATTCAAAATGAGCATCAGCGCACATTTTCTCCCGGGACTTTTTCCTGCAATGACATACGATTTATAAATGTAGGCGCATACACTAACAGCGAGCTCCAAAAACCACATACATATGAAAACAGAAGGATAATAAAAAAGGATACACAAAAAAATGACGATATATCGGAAATAAACCGCATAAAATCGGCAATTTCTGCTCTGTCAAACGAAGTTTGTGAGCTCAAAAACAGACTTGAGCTTGTAATTGGCTTGATAGATGAAAAAAATACACATTGATACAATACAAAAAGGCAGTACCAAAAGGTACTGCCTTTAAAATGCTTATTTTAGATTATTAAACCTCTACGACACCGTCATACACTTTAACTGCAGCACCTGTCATGTATACGCCATCATCTGTATAGCGTATAACCAAATCGCCGCCAACAAGCTTTACGGTTATGTCTTCGCCTTTTTTGCAATATCCGTTTTCAACCGCCGCAACAGCCGCCGCACAAGCACCTGTACCGCATGCCCATGTTTCGCCCGTTCCGCGCTCCCACGTGCGCATCTTAATTGTTTTAGCATCGATTACACGCACAAACTCTGTATTAACTCTTTCCGGGAACAGCTCGCTGTTCTCAAAACGCGGTCCGATTGATTCAATATCGAGTCCGTCGACATTGTCTGTAAATACTACACAATGCGGATTACCAATCGATACGCAGGTAATATTATACTGCTTATCTGCTATCGTAACAGGTCTGTCAACTACAACCTCGCCGCCAAGCTTTACCGGAATAAGGTTTGGTGCAAGTATTGCCTTACCCATATCAACTCTTGTGGCGCTCACTTCTCCGTTTTTAAGGTAGAGATTAAGCGTCTTAATACCACTTAGTGTTTCAATTGTAAGCGTTGTTTTGTCTATAATTTTATTATCATATAAATACTTGCCCACACAGCGTATAGCGTTTCCTGCCATGTTACCTTCACTGCCATCAATATTAAACACTCTCATTTTTGCATCTGCAACATCTGACGGTCCGATAAGCACAACGCCGTCGCCGCCTATACCGAAATGTCTGTCAGAAAGACGAATGCTTAATCCTTCGGGATTGTCAATAGTCTGGTCAAAGCAATTAAAGTAAACATAGTCGTTTCCGCAACCCTGCATCTTGGAAAACTTCAGTTTCATTTTCTCGCTTCTCATATTGTTTATGTCGACAAGTTCTGTCGCCATCTCTGAGTAGCGGCTCTTTAAGCTGTCTGCAATTGCATTTGCGGTATCGATAGATGTAAGACACGGTATGTTTCTTTCTACAGCCTTTCTGCGTATTTTAACGCTGTCACGCGTAGGAATTCTTCCCTTCGTCGACGTAGAAATTACATAATTGATTTTGCCGCTTTCAAGAAGCGTAAGCGTGTTATTTGCCGATTCATGAATCTTGTCAACACCTTGCGCAGCTATACCCGCATTCGCAAGCACCTTTGCCGTACCGTGTGTCGCATAAAGCGTAAAGCCTAAATCAGCAAACTTCTTTGCAACATCAGCAATTTCAGCTTTGTCGCTGTTACGCACTGTTATAAATACGCCACCATGCTTTTTAAGCATGTATCCTGCGCCGATAAGTCCTTTATACAAAGCTTCTTCAAGCGTTTGTGCAAGTCCGAGCACCTCGCCCGTCGACTTCATCTCAGGTCCGAGATGGCTGTCTACGTTTATAAGCTTTTCAAACGAGAACACCGGCACCTTTACTGCCACATACGGAGACATCTTGTAAATTCCCGTACCGTATCCCATGTCTGAAAGCTTTTCGCCGAGCATCGCACGAGTTGCAAGGTCAACCATCGGTACGCCCGTAACCTTGCTTATATATGGAATCGTACGCGATGAACGCGGATTTACTTCGATTACATACAATTCGTCCTCATAAACGAGATACTGTATATTTACAAGTCCGAGTGTCTTAAGGCTTACTGCGAGCATCTTTGTGCATTCAATGATTCTGTCACGCATAGCATCGCCGATGTTAAACGCCGGATATACTGCAATCGAGTCACCGGAGTGAATACCTGCACGCTCAATATGCTCCATAATACCTGGGATAAGGATTTGCTCGCCGTCACATATAGCGTCGACTTCAATCTCCGTTCCCATAAGGTATTTATCGATTAAAACAGGGTTTGTAATATTTTGCTGCAATATTATTCCCATATACTCGATGATATCTTCATCGTTAAATGCAATTATCATATTTTGTCCGCCTAAAACGTACGACGGACGCATAAGTACAGGGTATCCAATCTTGTTTGCAACCTCAAGTGCCTCTTCACATGTCATTACGGTATATCCGTTCGGACGCTTAATCTTAAGCTCTTCTAAAAGTGCATCAAAACGCTCTCTGTCCTCAGCCATATCGATGCTGTCGGCGCTCGTTCCAAGAATTTTAATGCCATTATCATTTAAGAAGTTTGTAAGCTTTATTGCAGTTTGTCCGCCGAAAGCCACAACTACGCCATACGGTTTTTCCGTACGGATTATGTTCATGACATCTTCTTTTGTAAGCGGCTCAAAATAGAGTCTGTCAGCAGTATCAAAGTCTGTCGATACAGTTTCGGGGTTGTTGTTTACGATAACAACCTCATAACCTGCTTCTTTGAGCGCCCATACGCAGTGTACAGATGCATAATCAAACTCGATTCCCTGACCGATACGGATAGGACCTGAACCAAATACTATAACAGTCTTTTTATCAGAATTTTTATCTTTAATAAACTGCTCTGCTTCATTTACACTGTCATATGTCGAATAAAAATATGGTGTCTGCGCTGCAAATTCCGCCGCACATGTATCAACCATTTTATACGATGCCACGAGCGGATTTTCTATCTTCTGTTTAGACAGTCTTTCTATTACGCTATCTAAAAAGCCCATATTCTTTGCTTCTTCATAAAGCTCTTGTGTAAGTTTCTCATTAGAAAGACGCTTTTCCATCTCAGCTATATTTACGAACTTATATAAGAACCACTCATCTATTTTTGTAACATCATAAATATGCTCACAGCTCACACCACGTCTTATCGCCTCGTAAACCATAAACATACGCTCGTCATTACATTCATGAAGAGCAGCCTCAAGCTCATCGTCACTTAGCGCCATCGCCTTCGGGTAATTAAGTGAATCAAGCGATATCTCCGCACCGCGTACCGACTTCATAATAGCCTGTTCAAAGCTCGGCGCAATTGACATTACTTCGCCCGTTGCCTTCATCTGTGTGCCGAGTGAACGCTTTGCATACACAAATTTATCAAACGGCCACTTCGGGAATTTTACAACTACATAATCAACCGCCGGCTCACAGCAAGCATATGTCTTGCCTGTAACGGCATTTTTAATTTCATCGAGTGTATGACCAACCGCAATCTTTGCCGCAACCTTCGCAATCGGATAACCCGTTGCCTTTGATGCAAGCGCAGATGAACGCGATACACGAGGATTAACCTCGATTACAGCGTACTCAAAGCTGTCGGGATTGAGAGCAAACTGGCAGTTACATCCGCCTTCAATTTTTAGCTCCGATACAATGCTCAGTGCAGCGTTACGAAGCATCTGATATTCTTTATCTGAAAGAGTAACAGCAGGCGCAATTACAATCGAGTCACCTGTATGAACACCCACAGGGTCAAAGTTTTCCATGCTGCAGACAGTAATAACATTACCCTTGCTGTCACGAACAGTTTCAAATTCTATTTCCTTCCAGCCTGATACACATCTTTCAACAAGCACCTGATGGATAGGCGAAAGCTCAAGACCACCATGTGTTATCTCGCGAAGCTCTTCTTCGTCTTTTACAATTCCGCCGCCTGTTCCGCCAAGTGTAAATGCAGGGCGTATAATAAGCGGATAACCTATCTCATTTGCAAATTCAACCGCACTTTCAACATCATTTACGACGCGTGAAGGAATGATCGGCTGACCGATTTGCATCATCGTATCTTTAAACATCTGTCTGTCTTCGGCTTTGTCAATCGTTTCGGGGTTTGCACCGAGAAGCTTTACGCCGTGCTTTTCCAAAAAGCCTTCCTTTGCAAGCTGCATCGAAAGCGTAAGTCCCGTCTGACCGCCAAGCGTAGAAAGAAGGCTGTCAGGTTTTTCTTTTTTGATAATTCTTTTTATTGTTGTAAGCGTAAGCGGCTCGATATAAATCTTGTCCGCCATCGCATTATCAGTCATTATCGTAGCAGGATTCGAGTTAACAAGCACAACCTCAAGTCCATCTTCTTTAAGGGCACGGCATGCCTGTGTTCCGGCGTAGTCAAACTCTGCCGCCTGACCTATTACAATAGGACCTGAGCCTATTACCATTACCTTTTTAATATCTTTTCTGAGCGGCATTATTTTCTACCTCCTTTTGCCATCATTTCGACAAACTCGTCGTACATAACTGCGGCATTAAGCGGGCCGCCGCTTTCACACGGGAAGAACTGCGACGAAAATGCCGGCATATCGAGATATTCTATGCCTTCACAGCTTCCATCGTTTACATTTTTATAGCTTTCACGCGCATTTTTACCAATGCTGTCTGTCGACACTGCATAGCTATGGTTCTGGCTCGTTATGTAAACTCCGCCTGTCTTTGTATTTAGTGACGGTTGATTCGCACCACGGTGACCGCTTTTAAGCTTATATGTCTTAAAGCCTTGTGAAAGGGCCATTAAAAGATGTCCCATATCAATACCAAAGGCAGGAATCTTTTTATCTAATACTTTTTTAACCTCCGAAACTATATCCATATTCTGCGCAGGATCTGCCGGACCGTTTGAAAGCAATACACCGTCAGGCTCAAGCTCAAAAATGCGTTTTGCGCTCGTAGATGCCGGCACTCTTACAACTTCGCATCCTCTGTCTGTAAGGTTTTTAATGATGCTGTTTTTTGCACCAAAATCCCATAACACAACTCTGTATTTCTTTTCTTCCGGTGTATATACCTTTTCTTCCTTGCACGTAACATTTTCTATCGCATCTACAATTTTATAGCTTTTTATCTGCTCCATAAGCTCATCTGTTACCGCATCAGATGTTGTGATTTTAGCATTCATAACACCGTGCTCACGCACAATTTTCGTAAGCTCACGCGTATCAATTCCATATAAACCGATAATCTTATTTTGCTTTAAAAAAGTGTCAATCAAACCTTCACAACGAAAATTTGAAGGCTGTCGACACCAATCACGTACAATGTATGCTTTCAATTGCGGTTTTTCGCTCTCAACATCAGAACTGATCATACCATAGTTTCCGATAAGTGGGAAAGTATGTGTAACAAACTGGCCATAATATCCCGGGTCAGTAAGTGTTTCAATATAACCTGTTGTGGCAGTAGTAAAAACAACTTCGCCTATTGTTTCGCCTTCATAGCCGAAGCTCTTGCCTTTAAATACTGTGCCGTTTTCTAAAATTAAGTACGCACTCTTTTGCATTTCGCCACTCCTTCTTTCGTATTTTGTCTAAAATTTATATCAATTTATTATTATAACTTATTTAATATAAAATTGCAAGGTATATTTCATATGTTTTTTTAAAATTATTGCACAAAAATTGCACAAAAAAACGTCTTTATTTTACACCACTTAAATCAAAATCCGGTATGTATTTCTCGCTTGCAGAATCTCTTTTCTGCATAAAGCCGCAAAAACCGAGCTTTTCTGCATAGCTCGTTACTTTTTCATATTCATATGTTGTAAGGCGCCTGTTTATTTCGTTATAGTCGCTGCTTTTATACTGCGGCGTATATTGACACATTAGACTAAGCATAACTTTGTCGGTATCAAAGCTTTCTGCGAGCCAGTCAAGCAGCATAACAGAATCCTTGTATGCGCCGGGAAGCACCATATGGCGAATCACAACTCCGCCTTCAAGCATGCCATCTTTATCAAGGCGTACACTTCCCGCCTGCTTATACATGTGTATAATAGCCTGCGACGCTTTATCAAAATAGTCGTGTGCACGCGAATACTTTTTTGACAAATCGCCTGAAAAATACTTCAAATCAGGCATATATATGTCAATTAGTCCGTCAAGCATATCGAGCGTTTCTATGTTTTCATAACCCGAGCTGTTATAAATCGTCGGTATATGAAGTTTGTCCTTTACTGACAAAAGCGCAGACGCAATTTTGTCGGCGTAATGTGTCGGGGTAACGAAATTTATGTTATGTGCGCCCTGTGATTGCAAGTCGAGCATAATCTCGCATAATTTCTCTTTGGAAATATCAACGCCAAAGTTTTGTGCGCTGATTTTATAGTTCTGGCAAAAGCAGCACTTTAGCGTGCAGCCGGAAAAGAAAATTGTGCCCGAACCATTTTTGCCGCTTATACATGGCTCTTCCCACATATGAAGCGATGCACGAGCCACACGTATCTTATCGCCCGCACCGCAAAAACCGAGATTGTTTTTCCTGTCTGCGCCACACATCCTCGGACATAAATAACACTTATCCATAATTTCGTCTCACCTTCACTTCCGCAAAAGCGGCTGACCAAACGGTCAGCCGCCTAAAAATATTACATATTGTTAAGTCTTGCTTCGAGAGCATTGTGCTCTTCCATAATTTCCTTCGGAAGTTTGTCACCAAACTGTGCGAAGAATTCCTTCTGGCTTGCAACTTCTTCAAGCCATACTTCTTTGTCAATGCTGAGTAGTTCTTCCATAGCCTTCGGGCAGATATCGAGATCTGTTGTGTCGATTTCATTCGGAAGGTAACCGATAGCTGTTTCCTTAGCATCAACTTTGCCTTCGCAGCGATCCAAAATCCAGTTAAGAACTCTCATGTTGTCGCCAAATCCAGGCCACATGAACTTACCTTCATCGTCAAGTCTGAACCAGTTAACGTGGAAAATTTTCGGTGCTTTTTCCGGATCAAGCTTTTCGCCCATTTCAATCCAGTGTGCAAAATAGTCAGCCATGTTATAACCAACGAACGGCTTCATAGCCATCGGGTCACGACGAACAACACCAACAGCACCTGCTGCTGCTGCTGTTGTTTCAGATGCCATTGTAGCACCTACGAATACACCGTGATTCCAATCAAATGCCTGATATACGAGCGGAGCTGTCTTTGCACGTCTTCCGCCAAATACGATAGCACTAAGCGGTACACCCTGCGGATTTTCAAATTCAGGTGAAATGCATGGGCAGTTTACAGCCGGAGCAGTAAATCTTGAGTTCGGATGAGCAAGTTTATTACCCTGGGCAGTAAATTCTTTGCCGTTTACCTTTGCACCCTTCCACTCTGTAGCATTTTCCGGAGGATTCTTATCGAGGCCTTCCCACCATACTGTCATATCATCATTGTTTATTGCAACGTTAGTGAAAATTGTATTTTTCTTTGTAGCTGCAAGAGCATTAAAGTTAGTTTTCTCGCTTGTTCCCGGAGCAACGCCGAAGAAACCAGCTTCAGGGTTGATAGCATAGAGTCTGCCATCAGGACCTTTTCTGATCCATGCGATGTCATCGCCTACTGTCCATACCTTATAGCCTTTTTCCTTAAGATACTTCGGAGGAATAAGCATTGCAAGGTTTGTCTTACCGCAAGCAGACGGGAATGCTGCCGCGATGTATTTAACTTCGCCCTGCGGATTCTCAAGACCTAAGATAAGCATATGCTCAGCCATCCAGCCTTCCTGCATACCCTGGTATGATGCAATTCTTAGAGCGAAGCACTTTTTGCCGAGCAATACGTTACCGCCATATGCAGAGTTAACTGACATAATCGTATTATCCTGCGGGAAATGTACGATATATCTTTCATCAGGATTTACATCCTTCTTCGCGTGTAAGCATTTTACGAAATCGCCATCATCACCGAGCGCTTCCATAACCTTTACGCCAACTCTTGTCATAATATCCATGTTAAGAACAACGTAGATGCTGTCTGTAAGCTCGATACCGATCTTTGAGAACGGTGAACCGACCGGACCCATCGAATAAGGAATAATATACATTGTTCTTCCAATCATTGAGCCGTCATAGAGCTTATTAAGCTTTGCATACATTTCATCAGGTGCCATCCAGTTATTGATAGGACCTGCTTCTTCTTTTGTAGGTGTGCAGATGAATGTTCTCTCCTCTACACGTGCAACGTCATTTTCAGCTGTTCTGTGATAATAACATCCCGGAAGTTTCTCTTGATTTAGCTTAATCATTTCTCCGCTTGCAACAGCCTCTGCGCGTAACGCTTCGAGTTGCTCCTCGCTTCCGTCAATCCACACTACTTTTTCAGGCTTTGTCAAAGCCTTCATTTCCTCAAGCCATGTGAGCACTTTCTTGTTTTGTGTCATGGTGTTTTCCATCCTTTCCTTTATAGCACTTACCAAATGTTATTTGCAGTTTTTTGCCAAAATAAGCACATGGCATTTGCTGATAATATATTATATTATAATTTGAAACCCAAAAACTACCCATTATAATAATTATTTCATATTATACCCTAAAACAAATAAAATTTAAAGTCTTTTTTTAAAGTTTTTTAAAATATTTTTAATTATTCTAAAAAACACATCGGACAAAACATTTTTTTGTCATATTTTTAACAAATATTTTTTTCTTTTTAGTGCAATTTTTACCATCGTGTTTTCATAACATAAAAAGAACCGACAACAAATGTCGGTTCTCTCGTCTGACTTTTTAAGGCTGGCTCGGTCTCTCTTCACCAAGCACAACGTCTATCTCCATTTTTTTAGAATCACGCACAATCGTAAGCGTTACTGTATCGCCCACTTGTTTGGTATCACGAAGAGCGTTTAGTTCGTCCGCCGTTTTAACAGTCTGTCCCTCAAATTTAATAATTACATCGCCCGCCTTTATGCCTGCTTTTTCAGCCGCACTAAAAGCAATAACGTTTGTAACATATACTCCGACAGGCAAGTCATAATATCTTGACATTTCTTCTGTGATGTTTCTATAATTAACACCTATCACGGGGCGTCCCTTTACATAACCGGAGTTCATAAGGTCTTCTATAATCGGTTTTGCAACATCTGAAGGAATCGCAAAGCCTAATCCCTCAACACCTGTCGATGCCATTTTTACACTGTTTATTCCAATTACCTCGCCATAGGCATTTACAAGCGCACCACCAGAATTACCGTTGTTAATCGCAGCATCTGTTTGCAAAAGTGTATACTGCGCATCATCAACCGTAACGACCCTGTCAGTCGCACTTATGATTCCCATTGTAACAGTGCCCGCAAGCTCCTGACCGAGCGGATTTCCGATTGCAATAGCAAGCTCTCCGACTTCAACGTCACTCGAATTTCCCAAAACAGCCGACGTAAGACCGCTTGCCTCAATTTTTATTACCGCAAGGTCGGTCTTTGCATCTGTTCCTACAACTCTTGCATCATACTCTTCTTTATTATTTAATATAACCTTCAGGGCATTTGCATTTTCAATAACGTGATTGTTTGTAACGATATAGCCGTCAGAGCTTATAATTATGCCCGAGCCACTGCTTTGTGACGGAATTAAAAATATGTTACTAAATGTTTGCTGCCCCTGTGCAACAATCCCTACAACAGCAGGTCCGACGCGTCTTGCAATCTCGACGACACTAAGTGGCTCCTGTCCGCTTTTCGATTTTCCTTGAAGGGCAGCTATAACAGAAGCATCATATTTTGTGCGCATATCTTCTCCGTCCTTGAATATCACGGCAGAATCCAGGTTGTTCTTTCTTACCATCGGCACAAGCACAAACGCCGCAAAAACACTGCTGCACAAAATGCTTGTAATAATAGCTGTCACAAGCGCTATAACCCACGGCTTTTGGAATTTGCTTTTCTTGCTTCCTGTCTTGCTTACCGCCTCAGAAACGACGATTGCTTTTTGCGGTTTTACCGGTTCAATCCCAAGCTGATAATCATCAGGATACCATTTGTATTCATCCATAAACGTCACCTCATATACTATTTTCACTACAACTTAATTATATATTTTATTTTTGTATAAAGTATGAATTAAATGTAAAAACATAAAAAACTATTCAAGCTCAAGAGAAAAAATAAATGTCGTTCTCTTTTGCGGATGGTTCGTGCTTCCTTCATACTCATCGTCTGATATATCGATGCTTTGCGCAACGATGTTTTCACCATGAAGAGATAAAATATTTTTAACAAGATACAAACCGAGTCCCGTTCCTTTTTTATCGTTACGCGATTTGTCGGTCTTATAAAAACGGTCAAAAATATGCGGCAAATCTTCTTTCTCAATTCCAAAGCCTTCATTTGAAAATGCGATATATGCCTTACCATTTTTGGTAAACACCTTAATTGCAAGATTCGACACAGGGTCAGAAAACTTTATCGCATTTTCCATTAGATTTGTAACGACACGCGAAATCGAATCTCTGTCGGCAAGCACTCTTATGCTTTCATCACAAAAATCAACCGAAACATCAAGCTTCTTTTCGTCAATTGCATTTTCAAATTTAATAATAGAGAGCCTTATCATCTCGCAAACATCAAACGGCTTTATGTCAATATTAAACTGACCAAGGCTCATTTTTGAAATATCGAGCATGTCGCTTACCAAACGCGAAAGTCTTTTTGACTCGCTAAGCGCAATCGAAAGATACTCATTGGCTTTTTGCGGCGGAATAGTTCCGTCGAGCACATTTTCAATAAATCCTGATATAGTAGTCATCGGCGTTCGCAGTTCGTGAGAAACATTTGCAATAAAGCTTGTCTGGGTATCGTCTAATTTCTGCAGTGAATCAGCCATATAATTAAACGTCGCGCCAAGCTGGGCTATCTCATCTTTTCCGCTTACATATACACGCGATTTAAAGTTTCCTGATGCAATACTTTTCGCTGCTTTGTTAATGTTTTTTAGTGCACGCGTCATTCTCTGCGATACAATATAACACACAACAAAAGCGAATAATAAAACAACGGCACTTACGCAGATAAACAGCCTCGATGTGTTGAGTCTGTCACGGTCAAGATTAGGCATCGATACATTTAAAAATATGACTCCTATTACCTGCTTTTCATACTTTATCGGATATGCAACAGTAAGCATTTTCTCATCAAATATACCGCCGAGCTCACCGGTAAACTGTGTCGCCACTCCCGCAAGTGACTGATTCATATACTGCATATCAATTTCTTCTACAGACGGCTTTATTTTTGATGTTTTTGCAAAAACTTCACCGTTCGAATTTGCGACAATTATATTTACGCCGTTTATAACGCTTATCGTTTCAAGGTTATCGTTATAAATCTTATTATAAACTACGCTGTTTCTTTCGACCTGTAAACTAACCGTCATTTCGGAAATCATCGGAGCAACTTCTTTTAGGCTTATGGCTTTCTGGTCCACAGCATATTTTCCAAGCATTCCAAAAAGCATTATACCCGTAAACAAAAAACTCAAAAATAAAACGATAACATTTACCCACATTATCTTTCCGAATATAGTCTTAAACATCTATTTCACCTCAAACTTGTATCCGACACCCCATACTGTCTTAAGCTGCCAGTTTTCCTCGTGTCCCTCAAGCTTTTCACGAAGGCGTTTTACGTGAACATCTACCGTGCGCGAATCGCCGAAATAGTCAAATCCCCACACTTCCTCCAAAAGCTGCTCGCGAGTATATACGCGGTTTGGGTTTGAACACAGGAAAAACAAAAGCTCAAGCTCTTTTGGTGGAATGTCTAGCGATTCGCCCCCGATTTTTAGCTCATAATTCGACAAATTGATAATAAGATTAGGGTATACAACCTCTTTTGAAATCTCCTGGCCCTTCGTTTCATAGCGGCGCATTACAGCCTTGATGCGTGCAATAAGCTCTTTGCTCTCAAACGGCTTTACCATATAATCATCCGCACCAAGCTCAAGGCCCAAAACCTTATCGAACGTATCTCCTTTTGCAGTAATCATTATAATCGGTATATTGCTTATTCGTCTTATCTCTTTGCAAACCTGCCATCCGTCGACTTTAGGCATCATAATGTCTAAAAGCACGAGATTTGGCGTTTCCATCTTAAACTTTTCGATTGCCTTAAGACCGTCATTTGCTACAATAGTATGATAACCTTCTTTTTCAAGACATAGCCGTATAAGTTCGCAAATATTTGCATCATCATCTACAATAAGTACTTTTGTTTGTTGCATAACAATCCCTCCTACTATATTTTTTTGATATAGCAAAAATCGTTTTATGTAATTTTTCCCTTACGTTCCATTTATATAAAGAGTATAACATACCTAATTTAAATAATAAAGAAAATTTTTTGTGAACAATTTTTCGAAATTTTGAATGACAGCTATCTTTTCTCTTTACTTTTTTATTTTTTCGTATTATACTATTTAATATGTATAATTATAAATATATTTAAGAAAGCAGTGACTTGTAAATGAATTACTCATCTCTAAAAGATGTTAACAGAATTGTCTTTAAAGTAGGAACATCAACTCTTACATACGAAAACGGCAAAATAAATATACAGCGCGTCGAAAAGCTTGCACGTGTACTTTGTGATTTGCGAAATTCAGGAAAAGATATCGTGCTCGTTTCATCAGGCGCTATTGCTGTAGGCGTTTCAAAAGTAGGAAACAGCGAAAGACCAAAATCGCTCCCTCACAAACAGGCTCTTGCCGCAGTTGGTCAAAGTGAGCTTATGTATTTATACGACAAACTCTTTTCAGAATATAACAACACCGTGGCGCAGCTTCTTTTAACTGCCGATGTGCTCGAACATGATTTGCGCAGACAAAACGCGCACAACACTTTTGAAACTTTGCTCGAGCTTGGAATTATACCGGTCGTAAACGAAAACGATACTATATCTACCGAGGAAATAGAGTTTGGTGATAACGATACTCTTTCTGCACTTGTAGCCGACCTTATAGGCGCGGATCTTCTCGTTATTCTCTCCGACATTGACGGTCTGTATGATAAAGACCCTAAAAATAACACCGATGCAAAGCTTATACATATTGTTCCGGAAATTAACGAAGATATTAAACAATGTGCCGGCGGCACGGGAAGCAGACGCGGTACAGGCGGTATGATTACAAAAATAAAAGCCGGAGAAATCGCGACACGCGCAGGCATCGATATGGTAATTTTAAATGGTAACAATCCATACGATATCTACGAAATGCTAAACGATAAACCCATGGGAACACGGTTTTTATCGCAAAAATAAGCTATTATACTAAAGGAGTATATAATTTATGAACAATCTGATGCAAATGGCTCAAAAAGCAAAAGAGGCATCATACTCACTTGCAAAAGCTGACAGCGAAACAAAAAATGCTGCACTTCTTAAAATATGCGAGCTTTTAAAAGAAGAGAGCGACAAGATTATAAAGGCAAATGAAATTGATTTAAAAAATGCGCGCGAAAAAGGAATTTCCGCGTCAATGCTCGACCGACTCACATTGTCAGCTGAGCGCATTGAATCAATTTGTGAAGGCATTATGCAGCTACGCTCGCTAAACGACCCGATTGGAGAAGTTCTCGGCATGCAAAAACGTCCGAACGGACTTGTTATAGGCAAAAAACGTGTGCCGCTCGGACTAATCGGCATAATTTATGAGGCTCGTCCGAATGTAACCGTTGATGCTGCAGCGCTTTGCCTTAAATCCTCAAACGCCGTAATTTTACGTGGCGGAAGCGAAGCAATAAATTCAAACAAGGCTCTTACAGATATTATGCGAAAAGCACTCTCTGTGACAGGTCTTGATGAAAACTGCATATGTCTTGTTGAAGACACTGACCGCGAAACTGCAAAACAGCTCATGACACTTAACGGCTATATCGATGTTTTAATTCCGCGTGGCGGCGCGGGACTAATCCGCACAGTTGTCGAAAATGCAACCGTTCCTGTAATCGAAACAGGTACAGGAAACTGCCATATATATGTTCACAGCGATTGCGACTTTGAAATGGCAAAAAGCATTCTCATCAATGCAAAGGTAAGTCGTCCGGCAGTATGTAATGCTGCGGAAAGCCTTGTAATAGACAAAGAAATTGCGCCAGAGATTCTTCCTGTTTTATACAGCGCCCTTAAAGAAAACAATGTCGAAGTACGCGGCTGCGACGAGAGCATAAAGATTTGCCCCGACATGAAAAAAGCTACAGACGAAGACTTTTTTACAGAATATAACGACTACATTATGTCGGTAAAAATTGTCGATGGCATCGATGATGCGATAAATCATATAAATACACATAACACAAAGCACTCCGAAGCAATCATTACAAACAGCTACAGCGCATCACAAAAATTCTTAAACGAGATTGATGCTGCAGCTGTATATGTAAACGCTTCAACGAGATTTACCGACGGTTTCGAGTTTGGTCTTGGTGCCGAAATCGGTATAAGCACACAAAAAATTCACGCCCGCGGTCCGATGGGGTTAAATGAACTTACGACAATAAAATATATTGTCTATGGAAACGGACAAATCCGATAAAAATTAAAGATACCGTATATGACATATGGTATCTTTTTTTGTTTCTATCTCATTCTTAATCTCACATTATCGGCAATCATCGCAATAAATTCGCTGTTTGTCGGCTTTCCTTTATCACACGAAACAGTATAACCAAATATCGACTCCATCGTCTCACTTCTGCCTCTGTTCCATGCAACCTCAATAGAATGTCTTATCGCACGCTCAACACGGCTTGGCGTAGTCTTATACATTTTTGCAAGGTCAGGATAAAGCTGTTTAGTTATGTGATTTATAACCTCCATGTTATCAATCGCCATAAGTATTGCACTTCTTATAAATTGATATCCTTTTATATGTGCCGGGACGCCAACCTCATGAATTATGCCCGTAACTATCATCTCAAGGTCATCTTTATTATAGCATTTATTGCTCTTATCTTTTACGAATACTTTTTCGTTCTTTACCGGCGATACATCAATATGTTTTTTGCTTTCATCAACACCTTCCGAGCCAAATTCCTTTATTCTCTCAGCAAGTGCATCGAGTTCAAAAGGCTTTAACATAAAATATTGTGCTCCAAGCTCAACCGCCTTTTGAGTCGTCTTTTCCTGTCCGACACCTGTAAGCATCATGCATACAGGCTCTTTTTCCAGATTAGTATTTTTAATTTTCTTTAATACTCCAAGGCCGTCTATATACGGCATTATCATATCAAGCAAAACAACATCGGGTTTTGTTTCCTTCACAAGCTCAAAAGCTTCTCTGCCATCATGCGCAACACCTGCTACGGTAATTCCTTCCTGCTCATCAAGATAATCTTTAATCGTTTTTACAAATTCCTCGCTATCATCCGCCAATAAAACCGAAATATTGTTATTCATCTTCACATTTCTCCTAACTGTAAATTTTTTCCTATTGATAGAATATCACACAGAAATTTAAAAATCAATAGTTTTTGGAAAAAAATTACAATTTTTTTCCAATTTTCTCCCAATCCTTTGTCGCCCAAGGAAAAAAAGAGTTTTAAATTTCATGCGGAATATTTATCCATGGCTTTGACTATACTTATATTAGCAAGAAAAATATACCACAATTATATTATAAATCGTACGAAAGGATAAATATTTATGTTTAATGCTTTAGCAAAGTCGTCACAAAAAAAATATAAGGAAAATATTGCAGACCGTGAGTTATTACATGATATCGCTCTTGCAAAGCTTGAGCTTGAAATAGCAAATCAGAATTTTTCGTATGCAACCGACGCACTTTTAGTAGATGTGTATGCATATCAGATTAAGGCGGCACAGGCAAAATACAGCTATCTTCTGCAAAAGGCACGAAGAAAAGAACTCAAACAATATGACTACCTTAAAAAGACATTTGAAAACAAGGCGCAATAAAAGCGGAAAGGAAAATTTTTATGCAAATATCTCTTAGCACCGTGGCACTGCTATTTTTTGGCTTTGCCGCACTATACATACTCGTCTGGATTTTCATAAAGCCCGTAAAGTTTCTTTTAAAAATGATTGCAAACAGCACACTCGGCGCACTGTGTCTTATCTTATTTAATTATGTCGGAAGCCTTTTTGGCATAACGCTCGGCGTAAACCTATATTCATCTGCAATATGCGGCCTTTTGGGTGTACCGGGCTTTTTGATGCTCATCTGTTCTAAATTTTTTATTTATTAAATTAAATACAAAAAGCGGCAATTTCAATTGAAATTGCCTCTTTTTTGGAGCTGGTGGCGTGACTTGAACACGTGACCTGCGCATTACGAATGCGCTGCTCTACCAACTGAGCTACACCAGCAAATACGCAAAAACCATATCTTTGCAACGGAAAATATTATATCATTAAATATGCTGTAAGTCAATATAAATATCTTATTTTTATAATAAATCATTTTGAGTGTTTACCTCACAATAATTTTATGATATTATATATTTATATCATCACAAAGTGAGAATATGCAAACATAACACACTTCTCACAGAAAAACGGAGAAATATATGGATAAAATTATATTTAACTCACACGCAAAAATAAATTTAAGTCTTGATGTGTGCGCACTGCGTCCTGACGGCTACCATGAAGTTTCAATGATTATGACAAGCTGCGGTCTTTGTGACAGCATATTGCTTGAACGCACAGACAGTAATATAACTCTTGCATCGAATCTAAGCTTTCTGCCATGCGATGAAAGAAACATTGCATACAAAGCGGCTGTAAAATTTTTTGAGTATTGCTCGATAGATGGCGGTGTAAACATTGAGCTTTCAAAACGTATCCCGGTAGGTGCCGGTCTTGCCGGCGGAAGCGGTAATGCTGCCGCTGTGCTTTGCGGTCTTAACAAGCTATATGACACTTCGCTTTCAATAGATGAGCTCTGCACTATCGGCACATCTCTTGGTGCTGACGTACCATACTGCATACATGCACAAACGATGCTTGCGCAAGGTATAGGCGAAAAACTCACCCGCCTGCCTGACTTTCCGAAAACACCCATCGTTATCGTAAAACCACCGTTTAGCGTATCTACACCGACAGTATATCAAAAAATTGATGAAAGCCCAATAGATATTCACCCCGATACAGACTTTTTAATAAAAATGTTGTCTGATGGCGATATAAAAACGCTTGCCGAAAATATGGTAAATGTCATGGAAAACGTCACAATAAAAATGCACCCCGTTATCGGCGATATAAAAAACGAGCTTATACGCCGCGGAGCACTCGGCGCGCTTATGAGTGGAAGCGGTCCATCCGTGTTTGCACTTTTTGATTGTTATGATACGGCAAAAAAGGCTGCAGAGCCATTCAAAAATAAATTTTTCACTTACGTAGGCTGGACAAAATAATATTATGGGAGAGATTTTTTTGAAGAATTTTTCATGCTGCTTCACCGGACACAGAAAGATAAACGCACAGGATGAGGAAAATATAAAAGCAAGACTGACCGAACAGATAAAAAGACTTATCGGCTTTGGCGTAAGACGTTTTATTTGTGGCGGAGCTATCGGCTTTGATATGCTCGCAGAAATTTGCATATTAGAGCAAAAAAAGCTATATCCCGATATCGATTTAGTTCTTGCCCTCCCATGCAAAAGTCAGGCAAAATACTTTAACCGATACGAAAAACAGACGTATGAATTTATTAAAGAGCTTGCAGACGAGGTAATATATACATCAGAAGAATATAATTCACAGTGCATGAAAATGCGAAATCGCTTTATGGTCGACAACAGCGGATATTGTATCTGTTATATAAGAAAACGCCATGGCGGCACATATTCGACACAGCTCTATGCAAGAAAGCAAGGTCTTGAGGTCATATGTATATAAAAAATCCGATACCATCAGGTATCGGATTTATTTTTTTAATCAAGATAATCCTTTAACTTTTTGCTTCTGCTCGGATGCCGTAGCTTGCGCAAAGCCTTCGCCTCAATCTGACGTATACGTTCACGCGTAACATTGAAGCGTTTGCCAACCTCTTCAAGAGTACGAGCACGTCCGTCATCAAGACCAAAGCGTAGCTTAAGCACTTTTTCTTCACGCGGTGTAAGTGTAGATAACACGTCAAGGAGTTGCTCTTTTAGTAGCACAAAGCTTGCCGACTCCGACGGTGCAGGTGCATCGTCATCAGGAATAAAGTCACCAAGATGGCTGTCTTCTTCTTCGCCGATAGGTGTTTCAAGCGACACCGGCTCCTGTGCTATTTTCATTATCTCACGCACCTTTTCGGGCGGCATATTTAATTCTTTTGCGATTTCGTCTGCCTGTGGCTCTCTACCAAGCTCTTGTAAAAGCTGGCGCGAAACGCGAATCAACTTATTTATCGTTTCTACCATGTGCACCGGAATACGAATCGTACGCGCCTGGTCCGCTATAGCACGCGTAATTGCCTGACGTATCCACCATGTAGCATATGTCGAAAACTTATATCCCTTAGTATAGTCAAACTTTTCAACTGCTTTTATAAGACCGAGATTTCCTTCCTGAATAAGATCAAGAAATAACATTCCACGTCCCACATAGCGCTTTGCAATACTTACAACAAGTCTTAGGTTCGCTTCTGCAAGGCGACGCTTTGCAGCCGGATCACCTTCAGACATACGCTTTGCAAGCTCAATTTCTTCTTCAGAATCAAGAAGAGGCACCTTACCTATTTCCTTAAGATACATTTTGACGTGGTCGTCAATATTAACGCCTTCCGGCACAGACAAGTCCTCTACTTCCTCATCTGCCATCTCAATTTCTTCGAGTTCCTTGTCGATATCTCCTACAATTTCAATTCCCGCCTTCTCAAGCGTCTCATACACCTTATCAATTTGTTCGGGCTCGATATCAACTGCCTCAAAAGCATCCATTATTTCTTTAAACGAGAGCATGCCGCTTTTTTTGCCACGTTCTAAAAGTTCTTTTGCTATCGCTTTTTTGCTGATTTCAACATCGCTCATATCGGCGCTCCTCCTCTCTTTTCCTTCAGCTCTGCCTGCCTTTTTAATAATTCCATAAGCATGGCAGGGTCAGTCTCTTGACTTATTTGTTTTTTTAATTTTTCCTGTTTTATTGTAAGAAGCAAATCCTTTACCGCCGACATCTCATCGTCGTAAACAGACTTGTCCATTAAAACCTGTGTCACATACCCAGCATTCGAACCTTCGAACGAAGATACAATATACGCTGTATCAGGTGCTCTTCCACTTTCCCATGCACTATAACACATATTTGCGAGCTTTTGATGTATTTCGTTTGAATAATCACCAAAGGCAAGCTCTGATTGTACCATTTTTGCTACAGCACGGCTCGAAAATGCAAGTGACAGTATACTTTTCTCCGCTTTTTCTATCGGCGATATCGCTGGCGTAGAAAACGGTTTTTTTACACTGTTTTGATTTTCATTTACCCTTGTGCTCACGCCTGCAGATGCGCTTTGCCGTATTACACGCCCCATCTGCTGCATTTGTTGTTTTCCCTGAAGCTTTTTTATTTCGGCATACACCGACTCTTTTTTTATGTCATAATTTTTAGAAAGCATGTCAGCATATGCATCAACTTCCACCATGTTATTTGTAGATAAAAGAATCTTTGCTGCTTCAGTAATAAAGCTTATCTTATCATCTATACTGTTATCTATGTCGTAGCCTTGTTTTAGTATGTTTATGCGAAACATCGTCGCAGGCAGTGCCTTGCGCACCGCTTCCACAAAGGCATCGCTACCGCCGCCATGCGATTTTATAAATTCATCCGGATCCTTTGCTCCCGTAAGGCTTAAAACCTTAACGCGACACTGTGTTTTAGAAAAAATTTCTATCGCACGCATCGTTGCCTTGACGCCTGCCTCATCTGTGTCATAGCATAGAATCACATTCTTGGCAAACCGCGATATAAGCCGCGACTGTTCTTCTGTAAGCGCAGTACCAAGCGTCGCTACTGCGTTATTTATACCCACCTGATGAAGTGCTATAACATCCATATATCCTTCAACCAATATAAGTGTGTCGCTCTTTTTATTCTTTGCAAAATTTAGCGCAAAAAGATTTAGTCTTTTGTTAAATGCAGGTGTTTCCGGCGAGTTTAAATATTTAGGCTTTGAATCGTCCATCACGCGTCCGCCAAAACCTATAACATTTCCGCGCACATCGATTATAGGAAACATTACACGATTACGAAACTTATCGACATATTTATTGTCCTTTATCGTCGCAAGACCAAAATCAACAAGCTCATTTTCCTTAAAACCAAGCGGCTTTAAGTGTTCTATAAGAGCATTTCTGCTATCGGGCGCAAAACCAAGTCCAAACTGCGATGCAATTTTCGGCGAAATCTCACGTTTTGCAAAATACTCTCTTCCGACTTCGCCTTGATTGGACATAAGCGTATTATAAAAGAATTTTGCCGCGTATGTATTTGCACTTATGATGCGTTGTTTCTTTTTGTAATGCTTGTCCACGCTTTCGCTCATTTCAGGCTCCGGAAGAGCTATGTGCGCTCTGTCAGCCAGAAACTTTAAGCCTTCGAGAAAATCGAGATTTTCCATCTTCATGACAAATGTCAGCACCGTTCCGCCTTCTCCGCATCCAAAACAATGATATAACTGCTTGTCGGGAGAAACGCTAAAAGATGGAGTCTTCTCTGAATGAAACGGGCAAAGTCCAACAAGCCCTCTGCCACTTCTCTTCAAAGTGATATAAGAGGAAATAACATCAACAATATCATTTGCAGATAATATTTCGCTAATGAGCTCATCTGAATAAAGCAACCATAACTCCCCTTCGTCATATCACATTCTGTTTATATGTAAAGTAAAACAACTTTACACAACACTTTAACATTTTATCGTCAATATACTAATTTCGACATTTTTATATAAATTCCTTCTTTTTTGTGATACACAAATACAAGTTAATATTTCCACATTTTTCAAGAATTTATACAAATTTTTACATAAATATGACTATAATTTTTTTAAAAAACTGTCCACGATTTTGGTACAAATATGCTTTTAAATGTATCTACCGCATAGTCATCACTCATACCTGCAATATAATCACAAACTACGCGGTCCACCTCATAATCGCCAATAAACTGCTTATATTCATCAGGCAAAAGCTCGGGCTTTTTTGTAAAATGCTCAAACATTTCGCCGATAATATATGTCGCCTTTCTTTCTTCTTCACGCTTTATCGGATTTTCATATACAGTGTCAAACATAAACTGACGAAGCGCAAGCATAGCCTGACCGATTTCATCTGACATTACAATATCATTTTTATTAAGTGAATTTATAACCGTATCGCAAATCATAGTGTTGATTCTCTGCGAATGCTTTTCGCCCAGTATTTTTATGAGCTCTTTTGGCAAATCATCCTCGCAAATTACGCCTCCGCGTATTGCATCATCTATATCGTGATTTATATATGCAAATTTATCTGCGTATTTTAAAACCTTTCCTTCAAGTGTTGACGGCACATTTTTCCCCGTATGGTTTCGTATTCCGTCACGCACCTCGTATGTAAGATTAAGACCCGTTCCATTTTCAAGCACATCAACTACGCGAAGGCTCTGCTCATAATGGCGGAATCCTCCCTTGCAAAGTGCGTCGAGAGCATCTTCGCCTCTATGCCCAAACGGCGTGTGTCCCAGATCGTGTCCAAGACTCATCGCCTCAGTCAAGTCCTCATTAAGACAAAGTGCACGGGCAATTGTGCGCGCAATCTGGCTAACCTCGAGCGTGTGAGTGAGTCGTGTGCGATAATGGTCGCCTTGCGGCGTTATAAACACCTGTGTTTTATGTTTTAAGCGTCTAAACGACTTCGAATGAATTATTCTGTCGCGGTCACGCTGATATTCCGTTCGAAAATCACATTTTTCCTGTGGTTTTTCGCGTCCCTTCGTATTGCACACAAGCTGCGCATATTCAGAAAGAGTATTTCTTTCGTTTTCTTCAAATTGTTCTCTTATGCTATACAAAAAAGCCACTTCCTTTCCGATACAAAGCTTTTCTACCTTCTGTTTTTATAAAATTCATTTCTTGCCGCTTCAAACAACAATCTTTTTGCCATCGACTCACATCGTCCGTTCGCAAACTCATCTTCGCATGCAGGCTTATGTGCCCCTATTCCCATCTGACCGCCATCAGTATCAAAATATCCCGAACCAAAAACGCTCATTCCCGATATGAAAAGGCAATCCTGTATCGCATTTATAGTTGCCTCCTGACCGCCGTATTTCGACCCACCGACGCTTACTACGCCCGCAGGTATACCCACCCACGCTTTGCGTGCTCTTACATCTCTTGTCTTATCAAAAAATGCCTTCAGCTGTGCACTCATCGAGCCAAAATATACAGGACTTCCGAAAATTACAGCGTCAGCATTTTCAATTTTTTTATATGCTTCGTCAAGAAGCGAATCTTTATAACATATTTTTGAGCATGGAGTCGAGCAGCAAACACAAAATGGAGTCTTTGCATCCGACACAGCTGCTGCGGCATTTATAATCTCCGTTTCAGCACCGTTTTCCTTGCAAATTTTTAATATTTTATCAATTAAGTAAAACGTATTGCCATCTTTATTTACGCTACCGTTTATACCTACAATTTTCATCAAATTATCTCCCCTTAAACAAAATTTCCTATTATATTATATACGCCAAAAAGCTCAAAAATCCTTTGTAGTATGTAATACGGATTCAATTTATTATAATATGAAACAAAAAAATTAAAAAAACTATGGAAAAAGCTTTTTATATGGAGTATAATTATATCGTATTTATGCACATTGCAGATTATATTAAAAACTTCTAAAACAAAAGAAGGTCTGATAAATATGAAAACAGATGCAAACACACGCCTTCTCGGGCTTATAGGAAATCCTGTATCGCACAGCCTTTCTCCGAAAATGCATAGCTATATATCATCTGTGTATAACGACAATTATGTATATAACGCCTTTCAGGTTGAGCCTTCACGCCTTGGCGATGCCATAAAGGGACTTTGTGCGCTTGGCGCCTGCGGCGTAAACGTTACCGCTCCATATAAAAGCGATGTAATAAAGTTTATCGACTTTACAGACGAAAATGCGAAAATGTATAACAGCGTCAACACGATTAAATTCAAAGACTCAAAAAGCTATGGCTACTGCACAGACGCTGACGGATTTTGCCTGATGCTTGAAAATGAGAAGATTCAATACAAAGACAAAGACATTCTCGTCCTCGGTGCCGGCGGCGCATCAAAACCAATCTGCATAAAACTTGCTCTTGATGGCGCAAAAAGTATAACAATAATAAACAGAACTAAAGAAAAAGCCGATGAGCTGGCGCACTTTATTAAAGATATTTGTAAAACAGATATACCAACAACAAGAGAGCATAGCCGCTATGACATCGTTATAAATACAACATCAGTAGGCATGACGCCTGATATAAACAGCTCTCCTATAAACGATTTTTCATTTGTTGATAAAAACACTTGCGCAGTAGATATAATATACAATCCTGCCAAAACGCTTTTTTTGGAGCAAATGGAAAATCACGGCGCGGCAAAGACTGTAAACGGTCTTGGCATGCTTATTTATCAAGGAATTTTGTCGTATGAAATATTTACAGA
This sequence comes from Candidatus Aphodoplasma sp., assembly GCA_045541115.1. Classification (GTDB taxonomy): domain Bacteria; phylum Bacillota; class Clostridia; order UBA1381; family UMGS1253; genus Aphodoplasma. Next base: position 25,008 of record JAZQIM010000002.1, on the reverse strand, counting down.
TAAAAAGATTGACCATAATATATATAACGACATAAAACGCGAGGTGTTTAAGGCGTGAAAAATATTGTACTTACAGGTTTTATGGCAACCGGCAAATCAACTGTAGGCGTGCTTTTGGCAAAAAAGCTTGGCAGAAAGTTTATAGATACCGACTCACTGATAGTAGAGCGCGAAAAAAGAAGCATCTCCGAAATATTTGAAAAAGACGGCGAAAAATATTTCAGGGCAGTTGAAAAACAGATAATTGCCTGCGTAAGCGAGCTTTCAGATACTGTAATTGCGACCGGCGGCGGAGCCGTGCTCGACAAAGAAAACATTGAAATGCTAAGAAAAAATTCAATCATTGTAAATCTTTGTGCATCTGCAAAAACTATTTATGAGCGCACACTGCAAAACACTACCCGTCCGCTTCTTAGCGAAAAAGGTATTGAAGATATCGAAAAAATGCTTAATACCCGCAAAAAATATTATGAAAACAACGACTTTGAAATACAAATTGACGCACTCTCTCCACTTGCAATTGTTGAAAAAATAATTGCGACATACAAAGCGATTTTATAATAAAGGAGTTTTTTTAATGAAGAAAATCTTAATTGTAAACGGTCCAAATCTTAACCTACTCGGCGTAAGAGAACCGGGTATTTATGGCAACGACTCACTCGAAAGCATAAATAAAAATCTTGAACAAAAGGCATCGGAGCTTAATTGCAGTGTCGAATTTTATCAGTCGAACTGTGAAGGCGAAATAATAGACAAACTCCACAGTGCTATGGGTGTTTTTGATTCTATCATAATAAACCCCGGCGCATACACACACTACAGCATTGCAATCCGCGATGCAATCTCGGCAATAAAAATCCCGACAATTGAAGTTCATCTGTCAAACATTTATGACAGAGAAGAATTTCGCCACAAATCCGTTATCGCGCCCGTATGCGCAGGTCAAATCGCAGGATTTGGCGCATTAGGCTACGAGCTTGCACTTATTGCCGCATCGGAGGCATAAAATGAACGAAAAATTAGCAAGGCTTTGTAAAGACATTAAATCAGATGAGGCGTTTTTGATTACGAGTAGCGAAAACGTCTTTTATTTGAGCTCTTTTTCAGGCGAGGGCATGCTCGTTATTGACTGCGCGCGTGCCATTATAGTTACCGACTTTAGATATATCGAAGATGCAAAGAAAAATGGCGAAGGCTTTAGCGTAGAAAATATAGAGCGCGGCATAGAAAACATAATTGGCAAAAACATAAAAAAACTCGTAATCGAAGAAAAAAATATTACGGTAAGCCGTTATAAAATGTATCAGCAAAAAATGCCGGACACAGAGTTTGTCGACGGCTCCGATAAAATCGATGCAATGCGCCTTATTAAAGACGAAAATGAAATACGAAAAATTAAAACTGCAGCCGAAATCGCCACATATGCCTTTAAAGATATCGTAGAGCATTTGTCGGCAGGCGTAAGCGAGCGTGAGCTCGCATTAAAGTTTGAGTATCTGATAAAAAAAGCAGGCGCTTCGTCTACTGCATTTGACACAGTTGTCGCATCGGGCAAAAACTCATCGATGCCACATGCGTGCGTGACCGACAGAATCCTTGAAAAAGGTGATTTTGTGACATTTGATTTTGGTTGCTTATACGATGGTTACTGCTCAGATATGACACGTACAATCGCCATAGGCAATATAAGCGATATTCAAAAAGATGTGTATGACATTGTCTTAAAAGCTCAAAAGCAAGCTTTGTCTCAGGCGATGGCGGGCAAACAATGCCGGCAGGTAGATGCTGTCGCAAGAGATATAATTACAGATGCGGGCTATAAAAAAGAATTTGGACACGCGCTTGGTCACGGAGTCGGAATACTTATCCACGAACAACCCACCCTGTCATCAAAATCCGATAAAATTCTAAAAGACAATATGGTAGTAACGATTGAGCCGGGAATTTATATCGAAGGATGCTTTGGCGTAAGAATAGAAGACCTTGTTGTGATACATGGCGACACACCGCTCAACCTAAGCGACTTTACAAAAGAGCTTATAACAGTTTGATATTTAAAACCGCGCTACGCCGCGCATAGAAATATGTAAAAAAATGTTGACAATAAAAACATTTTGGTATATACTTACAGTTACAGACAGCAGGGGCGCTGTGAGCATACTTTTCTCACAGTGCCTTCTTTATTACAGACCAAATATACATAGGAGGCTATGCTATGAATTCCATCCCAGAAATATTTGCCAGTCTTGTTTTTAACGATAGCGTTATGCAGGAAAGATTGCCGAGAGATACATACAAAACACTTCAAAAAGTAATAAAAGAAGGAAAAAATCTTGAAATAGATGTCGCAAACATAGTTGCAGGTGCTATGAAGGATTGGGCAGTTGAAAAGGGCGCTACGCACTATACACATTGGTTTCAGCCAATGACGGGAATTACTGCCGAAAAACATGACAGCTTTATCGCGCCGGGTCCAAACGGCTCTGCTATCATGGAATTTTCAGGCAAAGAGCTTATCAAAGGCGAGCCTGATGCTTCTTCATTTCCTTCCGGCGGTCTTCGCGCAACGTTTGAAGCAAGAGGCTATACGGCATGGGATCCGACTTCATATGCATTTATAAAGGATGGTACGCTTTGTATACCAACAGCGTTTTGTTCATACAGCGGAGAGGTTCTTGATAAAAAGACTCCTCTGCTTCGTTCGATGGACCTTATCGACAAACAGGCTATGCGTATACTAAGAGCTCTCGGTAACACTACTACAAATCACGTTGTTACAACAGTAGGTGCAGAGCAGGAGTACTTCCTTGTTGACAAAGATATCTACGATAAAAGAAAAGACCTCATCTTTACAGGCAGAACACTTTTTGGTGCAAAGGCGCCTAAAGGTCAAGAGCTTGAAGACCATTATTTTGGTGCTATCAAACCGCGTGTTGCCGCTTACATGCAGGAGCTCGACGAAGAGTTATGGAAGCTTGGTGTTTTATCAAAGACAAAACATAATGAAGCCGCTCCGGCACAGCATGAGCTTGCACCGATATTTACAACGACTAATATTGCAACAGACCATAACCAGCTTACGATGGAAACAATGAAAAAGGTAGCACTTCGCCATAACCTCGTATGCCTGCTTCACGAAAAGCCGTTTGAAGGCGTAAACGGAAGCGGAAAACACAATAACTGGTCACTTTCAACAGATGACGGCAAAAACCTGCTTAGTCCGGGCAAAAACCCACACGAAAACCCGCAATTTTTATTATTTTTATCGGCAGTAATAAAAGCCGTTGATGAGTATCAGGATTTACTGCGTCTTTCTATCGCAAGTGCAGGAAATGACCACAGACTCGGCGCAAACGAAGCGCCGCCGGCTATTGTATCGATATTTTTAGGCGATGAGCTTGAAGATATTTTAAATGCAATTGAAAGCGGAGAAAAGTACGAGAAAAAAGAGCGCTGCATAATGGAAACAGGCGTAGGTTCTCTTCCAAACTTCGTAAAGGATACTACCGACAGAAACCGCACATCCCCTCTTGCATTTACAGGAAATAAATTTGAATTCAGAATGCTCGGCTCATCGATATCAATTGCAGGCCCAAACATTATATTAAATACAATCGTTGCAGAAGAGCTTGACAAATTTGCAGGTGTTCTTGAAAAGGCTGATAATGTCGAAAAAGCAATATATGAGCTTATAAGAGATACTGTAAAAAATCATAAACGCATCATATTTAACGGCAACAACTACTCTGATGAATGGGTATGTGAAGCCGAAAAGCGCGGACTGCTTAACCTAAAATCAACACCGGAAGCAATCCCCTACTATGAAAGCGATAAGAATATCAAGCTTTTCACAAAGCACTCAATATTTACAGAAACGGAAGTGCGCTCAAGATGTGAGATTATGCTCGATAATTACAGCAAGGTTATAAATATCGAAGCACTCACAATGATTGATATGGCGAGAAAAGATATTCTACCTTCATCGATATCGTATGTGAATGAACTATCCGATACGGTTATTAAGAAAAAATCAATTTCGCAAGGCTTAAACTGTGAAGCAGAAGAAGAACTTATTTCAAAGCTTTCCAATTTGAACACAAGTCTATACAAAGAAACAAATGAGCTTGAAGAGGCGCTTTTAGGCGTAAAGGACTCTGCGAGCGCTAAAGATATCGCTCTTTACTATTATGAGAGTGTGTTTATGCGTATGCAAAAGCTTCGCGTGGTTGCCGATGAAATCGAAACACTCGTTTCATCAAAGTACTGGCCGTATCCGACATATTCGGAGTTGCTTTTTGGCATACAGTAAGTTTAATGCAGCAAAATACATAAAAAAGCCATAAAAAGAAATCGGATTTTTCCGATTTCTTTGTTTTTTGCCTTTGACTTTTTTAATTTAATGTAGTATAATATATACATAAATGGTAACAAGAAACATTGTGTACATATGCCATATTATTTTCACCCAGGGCTTGGAGGCGATTACGGTGAGCTATAAAATAGGAGACAGGGTTTTGTATCCTATGCACGGTGCCGGAGTAATTGAAGCTATTGAACAGCAGGAAATACTCGGAGAAATTCATTCATATTATGTAATGCGTTTACCTGCAGGAGATATGAAGGTTATGATACCGATGAAAAATGCGGCAGAAATCGGCGTACGCGACATCATCACCAAAGAAAAAGCCAAAGAAGTTTTGGCTCATTTTTGCGATCATATGCACGACGAAGACTCGAACTGGAATAAGCGTTTTCGCGATAATATGGCACGTCTCAAAACCGGAGATATTTTTGAAGTCGTAGACGTCGTAAAACATCTTATGTTTCGCGACAGACAAAAAGGTTTATCTACCGGCGAGCGAAAAATGCTTTCAAACGCAAAACAAATCCTCTTAAGTGAGCTTGTTCTTACACAGATTGCAAGTTTTGATGAAATCGAAAAAAAGCTTGTGTCGGCAATCGATGACGAAATCAAGCTTATCGGCTGATTTAAATTATAATTTTATACTAATAAAAAAGGAAGGGATTTCCCCTTCCTTTTTTATTACAAATCCATATTCTCATTTATAATATCGAGTAGCCTTTGCGCCGACCAGTCAGCGCGCACCGTAATTCGCTTGAGCGCATCTACGCCCTCGCTTTTTCTATTTACGCCCGCATCTCCTACCTTATTTATAACAAGGTATCCGGCTTTTTTGGCTGCCTCAATTTCACGCTCGCCGGCATCTCCAAACGGAAATGCCAAAACGCTGCACTTTTTACCCATCTTGTTTTCTATCATGTTCTTCGATGTTTTAAGCTCAAAAAACAAATCAAAATCAGAAAGCGTAGTCGACATCTGATGTGAATGTGTATGACTTTGTATGTCAATAATGCCGCTATTTTGCATCTCACGCGCCTGATTCCACGAAAAATGCGGATTTATGCTAAACGCCAGGCCTCGTCTGTCCGTTATGACAAAAATAGTCGCTTTTGTATTGTACTTTTTTAAAACAGGATATGCATACATATAATTGCTCGAGTAACCGTCATCAAACGTTATAATTATCGGCTTATCGGGCAGTGGTGCATCGTTTATCACGTAATCATAATACTGTTCATATGTAATCGCATTATACCCCGCTTCTTTAAGCGTGGCTATGTGGCTTTCAAACAAATCGGCAGGAATATTTAAATACGGGTCATAATACCCTTCTCCTGTGTTCTGCGCGATGTTATGATATAAAATCACAGGAACCTTTATCTCCTGCGCACTGCATAAAACAGACGATGCGGCAGAAAATACGACTGTAAGCATAATCATGCATATTATTTTTTTTAGTTTTTTTCCCATAATAATCTCCGTTTGAAGTATAATAAATTACTTACTATATACATTGTACGACATTTTTCTTACTACGTCAATAAAAACAGGACGTGTACTTTACAAAGTAATTATTTTGTAATATAATTAGAAAAAAGTTTTATATATAGTTTAGCGAATGGAGAATAATATGTGCAAGAAAGTTTTGGTGGCAATGAGCGGTGGCGTTGACAGCTCTGTTGCAGCCGCTCTGTTAATTGAAGATGGATATGATGTGTGCGGTGCTACTTTAAAGCTTTTTTCTGGCGAAAAAGGCTGCAATAAAACAGAGCGTACATGTTCTTGTGATGCATATATTAACGATGCAAAAAATGTCTCGCAAAAAATGGGTTTTGGACACCACGTCTTCGACTTTTCAAAAGAATTCTGGAGCTATGTAGTAGATAAATTTATCGATTCATACCTAAAAGCCGAGACGCCAAATCCATGTATAGATTGTAACAGGCATATAAAATTTTCAAAAATTCTTGCTAAGGCGCGCACTCTCGGCTACGAATATATTGCAACAGGACATTATGCGCAAATTGAATTCGACAAAAAAAGTGGCCGCTATCTTTTAAAGAAAGCTGCTGACCTGTCAAAAGACCAAAGCTATGTACTTTTTTATATGACGCAAGATGAGCTAGCACATACCCTGTTCCCTCTCGGCGCGTACACAAAAGACGAAGTGCGAAAAATGGCGCAGGAACGCGGTCTTATAAACGCTCATAAGCCTGACAGTCAGGATATCTGCTTCGTCCCTGACGGCGATTATATTTCGTTTATCAGGCGAAACACCGACAAAAAATGCGCACGTGGAAGCTTTATTGATACAGACGGCGACATTTTGGGCAACCACGACGGAATAATAAATTACACAATCGGTCAGCGCAAGGGACTCGGCATAACATTTGGAGAGCCGAGATATGTAATATCAAAAAATGCAGAAAATAACACCGTGACTCTCGGCAAACACGAACAGCTTTTTTCAGACACACTTACTGCGCGTGATCTAAACTGGATTATGTTTGACAATTTAAAAGAGCCTATGCGCGTATACGCAAAGGCGCGATATAAGCAAAACGCCGTCGCAGCAACGATTACACCGCTCGATGGCGGAAGAGTAAGTTGCACCTTTGACGAGGCGCAGCGTGCGCTCACAAGCGGACAGGCAGTCGTATTTTACAGCGGCGACTATGTTGTCGGCGGCGGAATAATAGAATAGAATAGCTTTATACCTAAACTTTTAAGGGGATAGCCTTATGAAAAATTTAATTGATAAGCTCGAAGCTAACAGAAGCCTTAATTTTGATGAGTGGTTAGCAGTTATAGAAAATAAAGATAATTTGCTTGATTACACTCGCGAAAAAGCACATAAAATTGCACTTGCGAGCTTTGGAAACAAAGTATATATACGCGGTCTTATCGAGCTTACAAACTACTGCAAAAACGACTGCTATTACTGCGGAATTCGTAGAAGTAACAAAAATTGTACTCGATACCGACTTACAAAAGAGCAGATACTTTCCTGCTGTGACACAGGATATCCGCTCGGTTTTCGCACATTTGTGCTTCAAGGTGGCGAAGACATCTTTTTTAATGACGATTACTTATGCTCTATCGTATCACAGATAAGAGAAAAATATAGTGACTGCGCAATTACCCTGTCTCTTGGCGAGCGCTCGTATGAATCGTACAAACGGTTATTCGATGCCGGTGCCAACAGATATCTTCTTCGTCACGAAACGGCAGACAGCGAGCATTATTCAAAGCTTCATCCGTCTACCCTTTCACTTGACGAAAGAAAACAGTGTCTTTATAACCTAAAAGAAATTGGCTACCAGGTAGGAACAGGCTTTATGGTCGGCTCACCGTATCAAACGAGCAAAAACCTTGCCGCCGATATGGAATTTATCCAAAACTTTAAGCCACACATGATAGGCATAGGTCCGTTTATCGTTCACAAAGACACCCCCTTTGCCAACATGAAAAGCGGCGAAGTAAGCACGAGTCTGTTTATGGTCTCGCTGTGCAGAATCATGTTTCCAAAAGTCCTTCTTCCATCGACCACAGCACTTGCGTCGCTCGATAAAGACGGACATAGCGAAGGCATTTTATCAGGCGCAAACGTAATTATGCCAAATCTCTCCCCCGTCGATACGCGAAAAAATTACTTATTATACGACAATAAGGCGTATAGCAACGAAGAAGCAGCCGAAGGCCTTCGCGAGCTAAAAAAACGCATGGAGAAAATCGGATACGAAATCGTATGTGATCGAGGTGACTACGAAGAATAGCCGCTACCCATCTTCTTTGACACGATAAGAAGATGGGTTTTTAATATTAAACGCTATTTGAAAATATTTTTAGATTTTTTCAAAAAATACTTTACTATTTTATCATAATGAAGTATAATATGAATTGTTCGATACAAAACAGTTCGAACTACATATTTTTAAGGAGTGTTTTATTATGAAAAGAATTATTGCAATCGTATTGGCAAGCGTTTTGGCAGTATGCATGGTTTTGAGTGGCTGCGGTGCTCCTACCGACGCGCCAACATCAAGCACATCTGACAAGTCACTTATCCAAGTGCAAAACGAAGGCAAACTTGTTGTAGGTCTTGACATCGCGTTCCCGCCAATGGGCTTCCAGGATGAAAACAACGAGATCGTAGGTCTTGACGTTGACTTGGCAAAAGCAGTTGGCGACGCTATGGGTATCGAGGTTGAACTTCGTCCTATCGACTGGAAGGCAAAAGAACTTGAGCTTAAGAGCGGAAAAATCGACGTTATCTGGAACGGCTACACAATCACAGATGCAAGAAAAAAAGAAGTATTGTTCAGCAATCCGTATCTTGAAAACAAACAGATTATCATAGTAAAAGCTGATTCAAGCATTACTGCAAAAGCTGACATAGCAGGCGGTAAAGTAGGTCTTCAGACAGGTTCAACAGCAGAAGATGCTATCAAAGCTGATGCTATATATTCACAAATCGAAAAAAGTCTTATGATGTATGACGATAACAATACTGCTATGATGGACCTCGATGCAGGCAGAATTTCAAGTGTTGTTGTTGACGAAGTTGTAGGTAAATATTACCTTTCAAAGCATGAAGGTAAATACAGAATTCTTGATGAGGATTTCGGCAACGAGCTTTACGGCATAGGCTTCAGACAGGAAGACAAGGCGCTTTGCGCAGCAGTTCAGGAAGCTATCGAAACACTTAAGTCAAACGGCAAGGCTGATGAAATTTCAATGAAATGGTTTGGCCAGAAAGGTCTTATCCTGTAATTTTTATTAACCTTTAATTGTATGCCATAGGACTTATGCCCTGTGGCATACAAATTTATTAACAAGTTTCTGAAAGGTAGATACATATGGCACAGCTTACAATAGCATGGGAATACTTTATGAGAGTGTCACAAAATATTAGCGACGGTCTTAGCGTAACATTGGGGCTGTTTTTTGCAACGATACTTTTGTCGATTCCGCTCGGTCTTATAATTTCTCTCGGCGCAATAAGTCCATTTAAGCCACTATGCGCCCTTGTAAAATTTTATATATGGCTGCTTCGCGGAACACCTCTTTTGCTTCAGCTTTTGTTCGTCTATTTCGGTCTTCCGATTTTCGGCGTAAACATCGAAAATTTCCCTGCAGCAATTATCGCCTTCGTACTAAATTACGCGGCATATTTTGCTGAAATCTTCAGGGCAGGAATTCAGTCGATTGACAAAGGGCAGTTCGAAGCATCAAAGGCGCTCGGCCTTTCAAGCTCTCAAACGATGAGCAAAATTATTATTCCGCAAACGGTAAGCCGCGTGCTGCCACCTGTCGGCAACGAGGCAATTACGCTTGTAAAGGATACGTCACTCGTATCAATTATCGCATTATCCGATATAATGCATCAAACGCGTATAATTGTAATGCGCGAAGCAAGCGTTTCAGCATTTGTCGTTGCAGCAATCTTCTACCTTATCATGACATTCGTACTTACAAAGCTGTTTGCAAAACTTGAAAAACACTTTTCAAAAAGCCAGCTTATATGAACAAAGAGTTCTAACTGCGCCCTCATCAAATCAGCGGCGCAGTTTTTTGTTATAAAGCCCAATATGCATATAGATTATTTAGTGTATTGTTGTATAAAAAGTAGAACAAACGACATTTTTTAAATAAGTTTGTAAAAATTTATAATTACTGTGTATTTTTTCCTTGATTATGAAGAAAAATAATGATAAAATAATAACAATGGTGTGTATGACACTGTTTAATGATTTAAGTAATATTATTATGAGAGGTGTAACAAGATGAATTTTTCTCACGAAGTTGAAAACATGTGCTGCGTTGCAAAGGGCGTATCACACGGTCCGGCACCCATCCCGCAGGAGGGCAAATGGACAGAGTCAAAACAAATCAGCGACATTAACGGCCTTACTCATGGTATAGGCTGGTGTGCACCACAGCAGGGCGCATGTAAGCTTACACTTAATGTCAAGAAAGGTATCATTGAAGAAGCTTTGGTTGAAACAATCGGTTGCTCAGGTATGACTCACTCTGCCGCTATGGCAAGTGAAGCTCTTGTAGGCAAAACTCTTCTCGAAGCTTTAAACACTGACCTTGTTTGCGATGCAATCAATACCGCTATGCGTGAATTGTTCTTGCAGATCGTATACGGCAGAACTCAGACTGCTTTCTCTGATGACGGTTTGCCGATCGGTGCAGGTCTTGAAGACCTTGGTAAAGGTCTCAGAAGCCAGACAGGTACTGTATTTTCCACAAATGCAAAGGGCGTTCGTTACCTCGAGCTTGCTGAGGGTTATATTACTCAGGTTGCTCTTGATGCGGACAACCTCGTTATAGGTTATAAGTTCGTACATCTCGGTAAGATGATGGAAAACATCAAAAAAGGAATGTCTGCTGATGATGCGCTTGCAAAAGCATCAGGTCAGTACGGCAGATTCGACGATGCTGCAAAAGTTATCGACCCGCGTGCTGAATAACCCTGTAAATTTATAAAGGAGGATTAGTAAAATGGCTTTATTTGAGAGTTATGAAAGAAGAATTGACCATATAAACGAAGTTTTAAAAGAAAATGGAATTTCCTCTATCGAAGAGGCAAGAAAAATTTGTGAGGATAAGGGCATTGACGTATACAACCTTGTAAAAGGTATTCAGCCGATATGCTTCGAGAACGCTTGCTGGGCATACATCGTAGGCGCTGCAATTGCAATCAAAAGAGGCGTTACAAATGCTGCTGATGCTGCTGCTGTTATCGGCGAAGGCTTGCAGGCATTCTGCATCAAGGGTTCTGTTGCTGACGACAGAAAGGTTGGTCTCGGCCATGGTAACCTTGCTTCGATGCTTCTAAAAGAAGAGACAAAGTGCTTTGCTTTCTTGGCAGGTCACGAATCATTTGCAGCTGCTGAAGGTGCAATCGGTATTGCAAAATCAGCTAACAAAGTTCGTAAACAACCTCTTAAGGTTATATTAAACGGTCTTGGTAAAGACGCTGCTCAGATTATTTCAAGAATTAACGGCTTTACTTTTGTTGAGACGCAGTTTGATTATTATACAGGCGAGCTTAAAATCGTAAGCGAGACACCTTATTCAAAGGGCGAACGTGCTGCTGTAAATTGCTACGGTGCAAATGATGTTCGTGAAGGCGTTGCAATCATGCATCACGAATCTGTTGACGTATCAATCACTGGTAACTCAACAAACCCGACTCGTTTCCAGCATCCTGTTGCAGGCACCTATAAAAAGGAATGCTATGAAATGGGTAAAAAATACTTCTCAGTTGCATCAGGCGGTGGTACAGGCAGAACACTCCATCCTGATAACATGGCTGCAGGTCCAGCTTCCTATGGTATGACTGATACAATGGGAAGAATGCACTCTGACGCTCAGTTCGCAGGTTCATCTTCTGTTCCTGCTCACGTTGAAATGATGGGACTTATCGGTATGGGTAATAACCCGATGGTCGGTGCTACTGTTGCAGTTGCAGTTGCTATTGAAGAAGCAAGCAAATAATTAAATCTTAAGAACTTAAAAAAGACACATCATTTTGATGTGTCTTTTTATTTTAATAATTCATCACATGTTATATTAAGTATTTCAGCAAGCGCCTTTAATTCAATATCCGTCACAAAACGCTTACCGCTCTCTATTCTCTGTATGGCATTTTTATCGACATCAATTCCAACAAGTTGAAGCTTTTCCGCAAGCATGCGCTGTGACATTTTAGGTGTAATACCTTTTCTTATCGCTGCAATTTTTTCGCCGCAAATATTATTTTTTTCATTTAAGTATTTGTTTTTAAACATTTAATCACCCTTTGACATTTAGTGCTTGACAAATTTATTATATTATGTATAATAAAATAAATGACATTTATTAAATGTCAACTGTAAAAGGGGGTGTAAAATTATGCCAAACTACAAAAAGCTATATTTTGAACTTTATAATGAAATTTCAGATTTAATCAAATATTTGCAGGAAATGCAAGTATCTTTTGAAGAAAAGGTTATTTGTGACGAAAATAATGAAATAACTGATTAAAGACACATCAAATTGATGTGTCTTTTTTATAATATAAAGCTTTTGTTCTTTCGCGCCAATAAATTGACAATATATATAAATATATGATAAAATTATAATTAGGTATATATGTGCATAAATGACTATTTTAGGAGAATGATAGAGTGAACGTTTATGATTTCGATAAAACGATATATAACGGCGACAGCACAACCCATTTTTACTTTTACTGTCTAAAAAAGCAGCCGCGCATCTTATTGCATCTTCCCTATCAGGCATGGGTATTTTTTTGCTACATTATCGGCTACTACGATAAGACGCAGTTTAAAGAGCGGTTTTACAGCTTTTTTAAGAGCGTAAAGAACGTTGATGTATTGGTTAAGGATTTTTGGGAAAGCCATATGCATAACATAAAAAAATGGTATCTTGATACGCAAAAAGAAAGCGACATTGTAATTTCTGCATCGCCCGAATTTTTGCTCTCACCAATATGCGCAAAGCTTGGTATAAAACACCTTATCGCCTCACGTGTAGATCGTTTTACAGGAAAATATGACGGCTTAAACTGCTACGGCGAAGAAAAGGTTGTGCGCTTACATGGCGAGTTTGGCGATGTTGAGATAGAAAGTTTTTATTCGGACTCACTGTCCGATACACCGCTCGCAAAACTTGCAAAAAATGAAAGCTATATTGTTTGCGTAGATAAGCTTATAAAATGGAGCGAATACAAAGTAAGCGCGCCAAAAAAATTTATAAAGATGCTTTTTGACCGTCAATTTCTTTCATTTGCATTTATCGGCGTTATAAATACATTAAACTCTGTTATCTTTTCATATATTTATTCACGGTACTTTGATGCAAACGTATCATTTGCCGCAGGATATATTACAAGCCTTATAATATCGTATATTTTAAATTCGTATATAACTTTTAAGGAAAAAATGGAGTTTGGGAAATTTATAAAATTTGCCGCATCGTATGTACCGAATTTTATAATTCAAAATGTTATTGTATTTATAGTGTATAACCTGCTCTCACTCGATAAGCTTATTGCATACATTCTTGCAGCGCTAATCGGCGTACCTGTGACATTTATTATGATGAAAATATTTGTTTTCAAAGGCAAGAAACGCTCATAATATATGCACAAAGCGTGATATACTATAATTAAACCATAACGAGATATGTTGGTGATTATGTGTTCGATTTAAAAAAACAACTTAAAAATCTCCCCGAGCAACCGGGAGTATATCTTATGCATGATAAAGACGACAACATTATATATATTGGAAAAGCAAAAGTTTTAAAAAACCGTGTGCGACAGTATTTTATGGCACAAAAAAGTCACGGCGCAAAAGTGCGCGCCATGGTAAGCCACATCGCATGGTTTGAATACATCGTAACCGACTCCGAACTTGAGGCGCTTGTGCTTGAGTGCAACCTTATAAAAAAACACAAACCGCACTATAATATACTCTTAAAAGATGATAAGCATTATCCGTATATAAAAGTTACAATAAGCGAGCCGTATCCTCGCCTTACGGTGACACGCTCTATAAAGCCCGATGGCGCGCGGTATTTCGGTCCATACAGCGGAATGAGCGTAGTAAGAGATACGCTCGATGTTATAAAAAAGATATTTTTAATTCCGACATGTAAACGCGTCTTCCCGCGAGATATCGGCAAAGGGCGTCCGTGTCTTAATTATCAGATAAATAAATGCTTTGCGCCATGCAGAGGCGAAGTATCACAGGGTGATTACAAAAAGGTGTTTTTGGACATCTGCTCGTTTTTAGAAGGAAAAACAGATGCTCTTTGCGATATGCTTGAGCGCAATATGAATATTGCCTCACAAAAGCTTGAGTTTGAGCGCGCAGCCGAGCTTCGTGATAAGCTAAACTCCCTTAAAAGCGCGGCACAGAAGCAAAAAATTGTCAGCGGCAAGATGGAAAACCAGGATATCGTTGCATTTAAGTGCTATGACAGCAAAGCATTTTTTGAGATATTTTTTGTTCGCTGTGGTCGCATAAGCGGGCGCAAGAGCTTTGTCACAAACGACATTGACGAGCTTTGTGATACGCAAATTATGTCGGAATTTTTAAAGCAGTTTTACTCCGATGCGCCGTATATACCGGGCGAGATTATATCTTCGTGCGACATTGATGACAAAGAGCTTTTTGTCGCATGGCTCACATCAAGGCTTAATAAAAAGCTTATATTTACCGTGCCAAAGCGTGGCGATAAGGCGGCTCTTATTCGCATGGTAGAAAAGAATGTTGATTTAAGCATAGACGACTATAAGCTTAATATGCTGAAAAAAGAAGTAAATAAAAACGCCCTTATTAAGCTAAAGGAATATATCGGACTTAGTAAAACACCGAAGCGAATTGAGAGCTATGATATATCAAACATATCCGGCACAAGCAACGTCGGCGTCATGATAACATATAAAAATGGTGTATATGATGCATCGTGTGTAAGGAAATTTCGCATAAAATCGTTTGAAGGAAGCGATGACTATATGGCGATGGCGGAGGTAATTAAAAGGCGTATCATTCGAGCAAAAGATGAGGAAAATAAAATATCGCAAGGCACGCTCAAGAAAGGCGACGCGAAGTTTCTTCCTCTCCCCGACCTTATACTGCTCGATGGCGGAAAAGGTCATGTGAATACGATTTTGCGTGTGCTCGCCGATCTTGATGCTGATATCTCTCTTTACGGCATGGTAAAAGATGACCGTCACAGTTTTCGTGCGCTCACAGACGGAAAACACGAAATTGATATACCGAAAAACTCGCCCGCATATAATCTCGTATGCTCAATTTCAGAAAAAGTCCATGAAGTCGCGATAGGATATCACAGAAAATTACGAGGTAAAAAAGGTCTTTCGTCCGAGCTGTCAAACATTGATGGCGTTGGCGATGTAAAGCGCAAAAAACTTATGCGCTATTTTAAATCGATTGACAATATCGCAAATGCATCTATAGAAGAGCTTATATCTTCCGGCATCGACAAAAAAACAGCAAAAAGCGTATACGACTATTTCAATTAGGAGGAAATGTAATTGGCTACAGGCTTTTCGCGTCACAAAAAAGATTCTCTTGTTTATTATACGGTAGATTCCTTTGATAAAACAGGCCTTGTGCGCCACGGCTTTTCGACGCGCCTTGGCGGAGTAAGCAGTGGCGAAACAGCCTCGCTTAACCTTGGCTTTAACAAACGCGACACACGTGAAAATGTGCTTAAGAACTACGACATAATTTGCTCTTCAATAGGCATCGATTCAAAAAAGCTTGTTTTATCAAATCAAATACACGAAAACAATGTCAAAATCATCACGAATGATGACTGCGGCAAAGGCATTGTGCGCAGCAGCGATATAACAGGCATAGATGCGTTTGTGTGTGCACAGCCCGGCGTGCCGTTCGTAATCTTTTGTGCCGACTGTGTGCCGGTGTTTTTTCTTGACACTAAAAAATCAGTTGCGGCGCTTGCCCATTCAGGATGGCGTAGCACGACGAAAAACATATCAGCAAATGTCTTGTCAGTAATGAAGAATTCGTTTGGCTGCAAAGCAGAAGATATTATATGTGCAATAGGCCCGTCAATAGGCAAATGCTGCTTTGAAGTAGATGGCGATGTTGCGGATATGTTTTCGCTGGAATTTAAAGAAAAACGCGGCGATAAATTCCATATAGATTTATGGGGCGTTATAAAAAATCAACTTCTTACGGAAGGAATATGCGAAGAAAATATAACTATCAGCGGCATGTGTACTTGCTGTATGAGCGACGAATTTTTTTCAAACAGAGCTCATAAGGGCAAAATCGGACTTATGGGTGCTTTTATGGAGTTAAAATAGATTTTAGATTATGGTGATTTACGTGAGAAAAAACAATGTCACAATTAAAAAATTAACGGCTCTTATCTGTGCTTTTTCACTTTTGATATGTTGCAGCTGCTCTTTTGGCGGCGCTGATACAGACCCTCAAAATAATGCATCATATATCAAAAACGAAAACAGCATAAGCATAGGTGTATACAATTTTGATACATATAATCCGATTGCTACTGTATCACAATCGGTTACACAGACGAGCGCACTTATATATGATTCGCTTGTAAAGCGTGCAAGCGACCGCAGCATCCAGATGTGTCTGTGTAGCGGCTATACTGTAAGCGACTCTTCCTTGACATACACCTTTACGCTAAAAGATAACATAAAATGGCACGACGGATCGGAGTTTACCGCAGATGATGTCGAATATACTTTTGAAATGATAGAGGCGCTTGAACAAAGCGCATACAAAGGCAGACTAAGCAATGTCGCTTCGTACAGAAAAGCAGGCAAAAACGTCTTTGTCGTAACGCTTGGATATGCTGACAGCGGATTTATAAATCTTATGGACATTCCGATAATAAAAAGCGGCACAGACTGTGTAAATTCTTTAAAAGAATATATTCCTATAGGCACGGGCCCATATAAATATGTCCGCTCCGATTTAAGCCGTGCGATACGACTTGTACGAAATGAGGATTACGCCGTATCGCAAAAACCGCTTATCGAACAAATTATTATAAAACAGCTCCCCGACAAAGACTCTCTTGCAGGCGCACTCGAAGCAAGAGAGATTGAGGCAGCAGCTTTTAGTGCATCGGAAATGAGAAACTATAATCCGAAAGGCAACCTCACTCAAATACCTTATTCAAATAATACTCTGACTTTTGTCGGTATCAACACAACAGCAGACGGCCTTGACAAAGCATTATTAAGACGCGCACTTTCATATACAATTGACCGTGATACAATAAAAAAAGATGTATTTTTTGACAGAGCACAAAGCGTAAGCGTTCCGATTGTTCCGGATTCATATTTGTATAACAGAATTTACGACTATGCGCGAGATACCGAAAGAGCGGCAAAGCTTCTTTTGGATGCAGGATACTTAAAAGGCGATGACTCCATGATGCAAAATGCCGACGGTGAGAAATTATCGTTCGATCTTGTAGTAAACATGGAAAATGAATTAAGAGTTTCTACAGCTCAGAAGATTAAAAATGACCTTCGCCAGATAGGCATCGACATAAGAATCATAAAGCTCGCCTTTGAAGATTATACAGACTGTATCGATTCAGGTGAATACGATATGTTTTTAGGCGAAGTAAGGATAAACAGAAATCTTAATTTGTCCGCGTTTGCCGGCTCATCTGCCTCATACAGCATATACTCAACCGAGCGTATCGATTCTCTGATGAGAGCATGCAGATTTGCCGAAACTAATGAGGAATTTATAACGTATTACAAAGAAATTGCAGAAGTATTCTTAAGTGAGATGCCGATAATACCGCTTGTAATGGGTTGTGACGCGCTCGTATTAAACAGTAAAATCAAAGGCGTCAAAGCGCCTGTTGATTCAAATATTTTTTCAAATATTGCCTCATGGTATATTGAAAAATAATGATATATAACTATAGATAACTTTGGAGGAAATATGTTTAAACTTATAAAAACGCAAGGAAAAGCCCGCCGCGCAGAATTTTCTACTGTGCACGGCGTAATACAGACACCTGTTTTTATGAATGTCGGAACATGCGGCGCAATAAAAGGCGGCGTTTCAAGCATGGATTTAAAAGAAGTTGACTGTCAGGTTGAGCTTTCAAACACATATCATCTTCATCTTCGCCCGGGCGATAAACTTATACATGAGCTTGGTGGATTGCATAAGTTTATGAATTGGGACAGACCCATTCTTACTGACAGTGGTGGTTTTCAGGTTTTTTCTTTATCGTCACTTCGCCGCATAGAGGAAGAAGGCGTGCATTTTGCATCACATATCGACGGAAAACGAATTTTTATGGGCCCTGAAGAAAGCATGCAGATCCAGTCTAACCTTGCATCCACTATTGCAATGGCATTTGATGAGTGTATAGAAAATCCGGCGCCATATGATTATGTATACAAATCAACCGAGCGCACAACACGCTGGCTTATACGCTGCAAAAACGAAATGGAGCGCCTTAACTCTCTTCCCCACACAATAAATAAAAATCAGCTTTTGTTTGGTATAAATCAGGGCGGCACATACGATAATATAAGAAAAGAACATATGCAGCAAATTGCACAGCTCGATCTTGACGGATATGCAATCGGCGGACTTGCCGTAGGAGAAACACATGAGGAAATGTATCATATAATAGAACAGGTAGAGCCTTTTATGCCGACAAATAAACCGCGTTATCTTATGGGCGTCGGCACACCGGTTAACATTATTGAAGCCGTAAGTCGCGGAGTAGACTTTTTTGACTGTGTAATGCCAAGCAGAAACGCGCGCCACGGACATATTTTCACGCATGATGGCATCATAAACATAATGAATGTGAAATATGAATCCGATATGGACCCGATTGAGCCGGGATGCAAATGTAGCGCGTGCCAAAATTACAGTAAGGCATATATCCGCCACTTATTTAAGGCAAAGGAGATGCTTGCACAAAGGCTATGTGTTTTGCATAATCTCTATTTCTACAATAACCTTATGAGCGAAATCCGCCTTGCTCTAGACGAGGATCGCTTTGATGAGTACAGACGTGAAAACACAGTCAAAATGGGCCGCAGAATATAATTTTCGGTCTTAAAAAAGAAGATTTATACTCCAAATCAAAAAAAATACTTGACTAAAATGTATTTTTTTAGTATATTTATAATAAGCATAATAAATTATAAGAGCATAATATTTCTGAGAGGGGATTTTTTAATGTATTCCAAAGAAGTTGTTCTTCAAAACCAGGTAGGCCTTCATGCAAGACCGGCTACATTCTTTATTCAAAAAGCTAACGAATTTCGTTCAAGTATCTGGGTTGAAAAAGAAGAAAGAAAAGTTAATGCAAAAAGCCTTTTGGGCGTTTTGTCACTCGGTATAGCTCGCGGTACTGTTATAAACATCATTGCTGATGGTGTTGACGAAAAGCAGGCTGTTGATGCGCTCGTTGATCTTATCGATTCAAACTTTTCCGACTAATTTTTACTACACAAATTTATACTTGTAACAGTTTATGCGGGATATCGTTTGCGATATCCCTTTTGTTTTTCTCAAAAGAGCTTGCAGAAAGTTATTTTTCATACATAAATACACGATAATAATATAAAAAACCACTATTTTTAATATAAACTTAAAAAAAATAAAAAAAAGCTTGCAATTATATTTTTTTTATGGTAAAATTATCGGGTGATACGGATGGTCCTCTGTCATAGCCGGACATGAACATCTATGAAGGAAGGAGGCAAATGAAAATGGATATGATTAAATCAATCACAGAAGGTCAGATCAGAACAGATTTACCTCAGCTTAATATCGGCGATACTTTAAAGGTATATTTTAAGGTAATCGAGGGTACTCGTGAAAGAGTCCAGATGTTCGAAGGAACACTTATTAAGAAGAACGGCGGCGGAATTTCTGAAACATTTACTGTAAGACGTATTTCTTACGGCATCGGCGTTGAGAGAACATTCCCTGTTAATTCTCCAAAAATTGAAAAGATTGAGATTTCAAGAAAAGGTCGCGTAAGAAGAGCTAAGCTTTACTATCTTCGTGACAGAGTCGGCAAGAGTGCCAAGGTTAAAGAAAGAATATAACACCTACTTACAAAAGGGACATTTTTGTCCCTTTTGTGTTAGCCAATTTTTTCCACATAACCCATATATTATTGCATACTTTATGACTGGGAGGTAGCAATTATGGAAGAAAACAATAACTTTGAAATAGAAAACAACGAAAGCGAACAATCGCTTGGCGCTGATATAGAAATAAACGATGGTGCATATATCGAAATATGCGAAGAAGACGAGTGCGACGATGCAGCTATGACCATATCAATAGATTCGCAAAGAAGCGAAGAGGCCGAAGAAACAAACGACGAAGACGAGCAGGAAAGCGAAAACAAGGTTAACTGGCTCAAGGAAGTAACTGAGTGGATAGGTGCAATAGCCGCTGCAATAATCATAGTTGCTCTTATCAAAGGATTCTTATTTGACTTCATCGTTGTTGATGGCCGCTCGATGCAAACTACTCTTATGAATAATGACAGACTTATTCTCACAAAGCTCGCCTATACTCCCCAAAAAGGTGATATAGTCGTTCTTGATGCAAATTATAAGCTTCGCGATAAATATATCGAAACACAAAAGGAATTAAAAGGCGAAAGCTTTACTGCGTTTGACGAGTTCAAACTTAGAAACTTTTCCTGGGAGCAAAAAAAGTTCGGCATCGAACCGCTCCACTATGTGAAGCGAATTATAGCGCTCGAAGGCGATGTTATCGATATTGATAATACAACAAATACAGTAACAGTAAATGGCCAGATAATTGATGAGCCCTACCTTGACAATGTCAAAACATACAGCGGAATTGAGATAGAATTTCCTTATACAGTTGAAAATGGCCACGCTTTTGTAATGGGCGACAACCGCGAAGATTCACGCGACAGCAGATACAAAATGCCGGGTACAATTCCGTATGAAGCAATTTTAGGAAAGGCTTCCCTACGCTTTTGGCCGCTAAATGACTTTGGCATAGTTGATTGATTGTAAAATAGCTTTTTGAGGGGTTGACTCATGCGGGTTAACCCCATAAATTTTCTTGTGTGCAGGAGGAAAATGCATTGGATTTACAATGGTATCCCGGACATATGGCGAAAACACGCCGACTGATAGCTGAAAATTTGAAACTTATAGATGTTGTCGTCGAAATTCTCGACGCCCGCGTTCCGCTTTCAAGCAGAAATCCCGACTTTGACGATTTGCTTTGCTCAAAGCCACGTATAATCGTTATGAACAAATATGATTTGGCAGACGACTCGGCGACAAAAGCATGGCAGGCGTGGTATGAAAAAAGCGGCGTAAGCGTGCTACTTACTGACTCTCTTCTCGGCAAAGGCATCGACAAAATTTCTGCCGCAGCAAAAAACGCAATCGCAGACAAGATTGCGCGCGATGCCGAGCGTGGCCTTACGAAATCTGTGCGCATAATGGTTGTCGGTATTCCAAACGTGGGTAAATCCTCACTCATAAACCGCCTTTCCGGCAGAGCATGTGCAAAAACAGGAGACAAACCGGGTGTAACAAAAGGAAAACAATGGATACGCCCTAATTCACAAATTGAAATATTAGATACACCGGGCATTTTGTGGCCCAAATTTGAAAACCAACAAATAGGCTTAAATCTCGCCTTTATAGGCTCTATTCGTGATGAAATAATGGATGTAGAAACGCTTGCGTGCAAGCTACTCGAATTTCTTCGCGATAACTACTGCGATATGCTCTGTGCGCGCTATAAACTAGATAGCGACATTTCGCAGATGAGCGGATATGAGCTTTTAGAGTATGTCGGAAAAAAGCGTGGCTTCGTTATATCAGGCGGAGAAATCGACACATATAGAGGCGCAAACGTTGTGCTTGATGAATTTCGCGGCGCAAAAATCGGCAAAATAACGCTTGAGATGCCGCCTGAAAATTAAAATCATATATAAAGAAAAAAAGTCGTCATACGACGACTTTGGGTGTTTACGACTATACTCAGTCAACTATGAATTCTTTCATATCAGCTTTGAATCCTTCAGCGCTTTCTTCTGTGCAATGTGCTTCCAGGATAATCGGCTTGCTCAAATCAAGTGAGAATATTCCCATTATTGATTTTGCATCCACAACATATCTGCCTGAAGTTAAGTCTACATCAAAGTCGTACTTATTCACAGTGTTAACGAAATTTTTAACATTGTTGATTGAGTTAAGCGAAATGTTAAATGTTATCATGATATTTACTCCTTCCCTTTTCTTTATATATGAAAATTCCTTTTCACACATTTATATTACCACTAAACATTATCAATAGTCAATAAAATTCAAAAAATTTAACAAACTTTTAACATAATATGGATACCAAAAGTTTACTTCACTAAATCTCTATGAAAGGATGTCGCACATGAAAAAAGTTGCTTTTTGCACGCTTGGCTGCAAGGTAAATCAATACGAAACACAAGCGATGCGCGAGCTTTTTATAAACAAAGGCTATGTCGAAGTCGATTTTGGCGATATTTCCGATGTGTACGTTATAAATACCTGTTCTGTGACATCACTTTCTGACAGAAAATCACGACAGATGATACGCCGTGCAAAAAGGCTAAATCCCGACTGCATTGTCGCTGTAACAGGCTGCTATGCCCAGACTGCGACAGATAAAGTTTCAAAAATAGACGGCGTAAACATTGTAATCGGCACGAGCGGCAGGCAAAATATTGTAGAGCTGGTAGAAAACGCTTCGCAGCAAGACACACGGGTGTGTGTCGGTGACATAATGCACACACACGACTTTGAAAAACTCTCCATTAACAATTTCGAAGACAAAACAAGAGCATATATAAAAGTGCAGGAGGGTTGCTCGCAGTTTTGCTCATACTGCATAATCCCATATGCACGAGGACCTATAAGAAGCCGTAACCAAGATGATGTCATAGCCGAGGCAAAAAAGCTTTCGGATGCCGGATTTTGTGAGCTCGTATTAGTAGGTATACATATTGCATCGTATGGCAAGGATTTGAAAAACACGTCGCTTGACAAAATAATTTGCGAAATCGCAAAACTCGAAAAAGTTAAGCGCATACGATTAAGCTCTATAGAGCCAATGACACTTGATGAGAATTTTATGCGCGCAGTAGAAGGTGCAGGTGATAAGCTGTGCAAGCACTTTCACATATCACTTCAATCGGGATGTGACGAAACTCTATCGCGCATGAACAGACGCTATAACACAGTAGATTTCGAGAAAATTGTATCTAACCTTCGCGCGATTTCACCTGACAGTGCAATCACAACAGACATTATGGTAGGTTTTCCGGGCGAAACAGACGAAGAATTTGAAAAGAGCTTATCCTTTGCAAAGAAAATCGGATTTGCTGACATGCACGTTTTCTCGTATTCTCCACGTCCGGGCACACCGGCAGCACAAATGAAAGACCAGGTCTTAGCCCAGTTAAAACATGAGCGAAGCGCTCGTTTAATAGAGCTTGCAGGCGAGTGCAGAGATAACTTTTTAGACCGCTTTGTGGATCGCAAACTCGATGTGTTATTTGAGCGCGAGTATGGCGGCAAAAAAGGCTATTATGAAGGCAAGACAGAAAACTATATAACCGTAGTATGTAAGTCCGAAACGGATTTATCAGGAAAGATTGTATGTGTTAATCTTACAGAACATAAAGACGGAATAATGTATGGCGAGATTATTTGTTGAAAGGAATGATTTATGTGACAAGTTCTAAAACAGTGCTTATAACAGGTGCATCGCGTGGCATTGGGCGTGCTTGTGCTCTTAAATTTGCAAAAAACGGTCACAGAGTTCTTATAAATTATAATAAAAGTGCAAAAGAAGCAGCCGGTCTTGTTGATGAAATAAAACAAAATGGCGGCTATGCAAAAGCATACTGTGCCGATGTTTCCGACACAACTCAAATAGAGAGAATGTTTGACGATATTAAGGCTGAATTTGGTGGCGTTGACATTTTAATAAATAATGCCGGAATAGCAAAAACAATGATGCTTTGTGATATGAGTGAGCGCGACTGGGACGAAATTTTTAACGTTAATGTGCGCTCGATGTTTACGTGCACTCGTCTTGCTCTTCCCTACATGATTCAAAATAAAAGTGGAAAAATCGTAAACATATCATCAATTTGGGGCATATGCGGCGGAGCATGCGAAGTTGCATACTCTGCATCAAAAGCAGCTGTAATCGGCTTTACAAAGGCGCTTGCAAGCGAAGTCGGTCCCAGTAATATATGTGTGAATTGTGTCGCGCCGGGAGTAATTGATACTGATATGAATCGACAGCTCACTGAGGATGACAGAGAAGATCTTTGTGCGCAAACACCCCTTTGCCGCATGGGAAGTGCAAGCGAAATTGCTCAAAGCGTATTTTTTCTTGCGAGCGAAAAAGCCGATTTTATCACAGGTCAAGTACTTAGCCCAAACGGTGGGTTTGTTATATAGTTTTATACCCTTATTTACAAAAATATTTTGTAAAATATTATTTTTTGTATTGACATTATATCAAAAACAAAGTATAATATATTAGTATCATATTTAAATAGGGGTATAGCTCAGTTGGTAGAGCAGTGGTCTCCAAAACCGTGTCCCTATGTTGCAAATATTGCATAATAAAAACTTAATATGGCGCTCTTTAGGGGTATGATGTAATGGTAACATGCCGGTCTCCAAAACCGTTCTTGAGGGTTCGAGTCCTTCTACCCCTGCCAATATATTTGGCTCAAACATTGGGTTTGAGCCATTTTTTATTGTCAAAATTCGAGAGCAGCAATCTTCAATTTTTTGAGCATCAATTTTGAATTTCAGTAATTTTTAATTATATTTTTGATGACGGCGCATGGTCTTGAGACTCAAATAAATATGCCTGAAATGAGCATCAATTTCGCATACGGTTGCATCCGTTTCTAACGATTCCGTCTGCTACATCATCATTTTAGCATCACTTGATTTCGTCAATTCTATCAATTTCGCCTGTAGAGAACAATTCTGCAATAATATTTTTTAATTCTCGCAGAATATTTTTGCCCAAATTAAA
>JAZQIM010000001.1:0-80344 GCA_045541115.1 Candidatus Aphodoplasma sp. | reverse complement strand
CAGATTTACCTTATATGAAAATATTCCTCAATAGCTCAGTTGGCAGAGCATGCGGCTGTTAACCGCAGGGTCGTTGGTTCGAGCCCAACTTGAGGAGCCAGAAAATCCGTACACGATAGTGTGCGGATTTTTACTTATTACTTATTACCTCTTCACTATTCCCTAAAAAGTATTCGTGTGCGGATTTTTGAAGTAATAGGTAATAGTGAATAAGGAAGAAGTGAGGTGGCTTTGCATAAGCAAAGCTTATTTTTGTATTAGTTATGAATATTCATTGATTTTAAATAGGATCAATGATATAATATTAACATAGGAAGATATGTATTAAACAAAAAATTTAGTTTCAAAAGTCATTGAAAAAAACAAAGACAAACTACATATAGAAAAAAGGAGCGAAAATATGTTAACATCACAGGATATTATGCAACTTATTCAGAGTCTTATTTGGCTATTGGCTGGCGTTGGAGTATTCATTGTCGGAATGAACTTTATGGGCGACGCTTTAGAACGAAGTGCCGGCATGGGAATGAAGAGATTGCTTGAAAAAATCAGCAATAACAGATTTTCTGGTGTTGGAATAGGTGCCGGCGTTACAGCAATTATTCAAAGTTCATCAGCGACTTCCGTAATGGTTATAGGTCTTGTTAACGCAGGTGTTATGACTCTTATGCAGGCAACGCCTATTATTATGGGAGCAAATATCGGAACAACTATCACAGGTATTCTTGTTGCTCTTAAAAATGATTATTTTGATATGGCAATGTATATCCTTGCTTTTGCAGGCGTAATGATGGGGTTTTCCAATAAGGAAAAAGTTAAGATTGCCGGCAGTCTTTGCTCTGGTCTTGGTTTAATCTTTGTTGGTTTAAATATTATGAGTAGTGAGCAGGCGTTTGGTAATCCTCTCGTAGAAAATGTATTCACCGAAATATTTAAAATGATAGATTTTCCTCTTCTTTTGATTTTAGTTGGTGTTATCTTTACTGCACTTATACAGAGCTCATCTGCAGCTACCGGCGTAGTAATTACAATGGTTGGTACAGGCGTGCTTCCGCTTGACCTTGCACTATTCATTATCCTTGGCGCAAATATTGGTACATGTGTAACAGCACTTCTTGCATCAGTTGGTGCAAAGGCTAACTCTAAAAGAGTTGCGCTTATCCACTTTACCTTTAATGTGATAGGAACGGTATTGTTTACGGCAATCATTTGGATTTTCAAAGAACCGGTTGTGAATTTCCTGATATCAGTATTCCCGGGCGATGATACGATGTCGCTTCAAATGAGAGTTTCCCTTTTCCATGTTGTATTTAATACAATCACCACTTGCATGTTGCTTCCTTTTGTAAAACCGCTTGTTGATTATTCATGTGCAATAATCAAAGAAAAGAAAGAAACGAAGGACGAGCTATCTCTTAAATATGTTGACGATAGACTTATTTCTACACCTCCTGTTGCACTTATGCAGGTTAAAAAGGAAATTGATTATATGATTTCTTTGGCAGAGGAAAATACTCGCCTGAGCTTTGTAGCGATGGAAGAGGGCAGTTCGAAGTATAATGACCAGATTTATGGAAATGAAAAAATCATTGACTATACGAACAGTGCATTGACAGGATTTTTGATTAGATTATCTGCCGAGGTTGAGGGAAGTGCGGAAAAAATTATTGGTTCTTATTTCCATGTTCTAAACGACATTGAACGTATTGGTGATCATGCCGAGAATTTCAATGAAATCGGTATTGAAATGATGAACAAAAATATTTCATTTTCAGAACATGCGCTTGGTGGAATCACTAAAATGCGTGATACAGTTATGCAGATGTTTACAATAGCATTAAATACATTTGAGACATTAAATAAAGAAAATTTATCTGAGTTGACACAGCTCGAGAACAGTGTTGACGGTATGAAGAAAGAACTTATTGCCCGCCACTTTGAAAGACTTGCTGAGGGTAATTGTAGCGTGGATGTAAGCCCCTATTATTCATCCGTTATAGTCGGACTTGAAAGAGTCGCTGACCATATTGTCAACGTCGGATACAGTATTGTTAATCCTACAGGTTCTCAAAAGGAACAGAATTAAAAACTGATTGCATCTATTTTATATGCGAAATACAGAAAATCCGCACACAGTAGTGTGCGGATTTTGCTTTTCAAATAGCATATTATTTTATATTATTTGGTATGAGTAAGCGCTGACCAATATTTAAAACGTCAGGATTTTCGAGATTGTTTATTTCGGCGATAAGTGTCGGAGCAACGTTATATTTTTTTGCAATTTTCCATACAGTATCGCCCGGGCGAACAAAATATATTATGATTCCGCGGCGTATATCAATCGGCGCATCCATGTCCGCAAATATATCGCTTACAAGAGCAATCTCCTTTTTGCACACAGCGCTCGCCTGGGCAATCAGAGCTATGCGCAATTCTATTTCGCCTGACATTGTAATATTATAGCTTAAGTGTGCAATTTCAATATTAGCGCAGCAATCCATATCGGAACAAAGACCGTTTATACTTACTGGGATCTCAAATTCGGCCTGTGCTTTTTGTGTGCTCACGGGTGAAGCGGAAGAGTCGGACAAATACAAAAGGTAACAGTCTATCATACCGTGCACAATAGCTTTGTCTTGTTCAACATCTATATTTGAGATATATGGTTTTGCGATAATATTATATACGCTAAGCAGCTCAGGTGCCCCTTCAGGCAGGGTTATACTTGCGCGCAGAGCCTCCTGAGATTTTCCGCGCCCGATGAGAGAATCAAAACAGAAGGTTTTTGTTTCGCACACAAGCTTTTGCTCTGCACAAAAACAGTCACAAATTGCGCTCATGTTTGTGTTTTCGCTTACAGAAATATCTGCGCACAACATAATTTCAACATCAAGCAGGCGCATATCGCCGTCAATATCTGCGCGCAGCGAAAAATCAGTTTTGCATATATCAATATCAAGGTCACACATACAGTTTTCGGTTGCGTTTGGCGCGTCAAGCACTTCGGTAAAGGGGATTTCGTGCTCCATGAATTCAAGAGAGCCTGAATCAGAAACGTAAAGAGTGCAAAGGTCAATGTTGCCTTTTACAACGATTTTACCGGTAACAAGGCGAACATCCTTGTCGCAGATTTTTGCATCCAAACGAAGAACGCTCAGTGCGCTTGGCTTGCCTGACGGAAAGTCGAGCGTTTCGTTTATGGCAAGTTTGGTTTGCGATGTGTCTACGAGATTATAGATTACAAAGTCGCGCATATTTTTCTCGATTGGCTTATCGGAAGATACGTCGCAAATAATTTCAGCGTTATTTTCTTTGCTGCAGCGCGTATCAAGCTCGAGCACAACTTTAACACTGAGCTTTCTTGAATTAAGCATCGAAAATTCTACGTGGTAAGCATCAGCGCAAACACTGCACGATGAACCTATGCAAACCATTTGATTTTCTATCTGCGTTTCAAAGGGAAGGCTTGTGCATATAGAGCATAGTGGCGCCCTGTCACCTTCGGGCACATATAATATGTTTAGGCTAACCGAGCCTGAGACGCTAATGCTTTTATCGAAAACATCTATTTTTTCGACCATAGCTGCAGCATCGATCTGCAAAATTTTTGCCATATCACTTTTTATGTCGGGCACAATTATATCACCCTCAACAACTACCTGGCGATTATCGCGCATCAGCGTTTCATTTATGGCAACTTTCTCTTTTTTTAATTGAATATCCACTTTTACTCCTCCTATTTTCAAAATCCAATACAGTATAAAACAAAGTGTGGACCGGGCTTTGTACATAATATGCGAAAAGTAGTAAAAATATGTTTTTAATTTTTTCTATTGAAAAAAGCGCAAATTATGATAATATAGTATAAGGATAAAAGATTTAAGCGTACAGGAGAAAGAGTTTATGTCGTATAACGCGAAGCTATACAATTCTATAAAAAACTTTATAAACGAAAAGCGCATATCTTTTCATATGCCCGTGCATGGCGGCGGCGAAATTTATGATGAAGAATTCAGAAAAAACATAATGGCTTTTGATGTAACCGAGCTTGATGCGACGGATAATCTTGCGGCGCCAAAAGGAGCAATCCTTCATACGCATGAAAATATGGCACGTCTTTTCAAAGCGAAAAATGCGCACATTCTTGTAGGCGGCAGCAGTGCAGGGATAAGTGCGATGATGCTTTCTTCTTTAAAAAGAAACGATACGGTGCTTATCGACAGATGCGCCCATATAAGCGTTATAAATGCGTGCGTATTATATGGTTTTGTGCCTGTGTTTATAGAACGTGAGATAAATAAGGATTTTGGTATTAGCGCACCGCTTAGCGTCGATGCAATTAGAAGAGCGATAAAGAAAAACCCACACGCAAAAGCCGTGCTTATAACATCGCCTACATATTACGGAATATGTTCGCCTATAGATGAGATAGCCGATATGGCGCATAAAAACAATATGACATTGATTGTTGATTGTGCACATGGATCACATTTTACATTTTCGGATGAGTTACCATCTCTTCCAACACAGCAGGGAGCAGATATGTGTGTAGTATCGCTCCATAAAACGCTC
The DNA here is from genome assembly GCA_045541115.1 of Candidatus Aphodoplasma sp. Lineage (GTDB taxonomy): Bacteria > Bacillota > Clostridia > UBA1381 > UMGS1253 > Aphodoplasma. Next base: position 75,772 of record JAZQIM010000001.1, on the reverse strand, counting down.
GGTGCACCGACACAGACCGCACTTCTTTTGCATAATAGTGAGAAAATAAGTTTTGAAACGGTTAAAACGTGTATAAATATGGTTACTACGACGAGCCCGTCGTATATGCTTATGTGTGCGGCAGATGCTATATGTGAAAAGATGTCACGTGACGGAGAGAAGCTTATTAAAAAAGCGATTAAGCTTACAAAATATGCTAAAGAAAAAATAGAGAAAACGACAAAGTGCAGGTGTCTTCCCAAGGAAGGCGGCGATATGTCAAGGCTTGTTATAAATTTTTCTTCATATGAAATAACGGGCGAGAAAGTTGCACAAATGCTTTGTGATAAATATAAAATCGATGCTGAAATGGCGGATTATTATAATGTGGTTTGCATTGTTTCGCAGGCAAATGAAATAGAAGAAATTGATGCGCTTGTTTTAGCGCTGGGCGAGATATGCTCAAAGGCGCGCGTGCGGAAAAAAGCATCGGAAATAAAAATTGAAAAAACGCCTTTGAAAATCGAAAAGAACATAAGCGAAGCGTTTTTTTCAGACACAAAAATGGTTGAAATTAAAAAAAGCATCGGACATATATGTGCCGACACTGTCAGTATATATCCGCCTGGCGAGGTATGTCTTGTGCCGGGGGCAAAAATTGAAGAAGAAACCGTTGATAATATAATAAGAGCGAGCAAAGCGGGTATGCGCATAACGGGCATGCAAGACGGATGCATCCGCGTTGTGAAATAAGAATTACATAAAGAACTTTAGCTGTGTAAAGATGTATATTAAAATTACGATAATTAAAGAAAAACTAAAACCCATTTTAGGACGTGCAATCTTTTTTGTGCGTCCTGATTTTTTTGATTTACTGCTCAAAACTGAAAATACAGTTATAAAGAATGTGAGTGCAAGAAAAATAAAAAGTATGTTTATAACAAGCGAAAGCTCACTTTGAAGATGATACGGTATGACGCTTTCTGATATGTAGCTTACTGTGAGAGAAAAGAAGTTTAGCGCAAAGTGGAAAATCATTGCGGGGAAAATTGAATTTGTTTTTGTGACAATAAAGGCAAGCATGAGTCCGAGAAGTAGCATTGAAACGGCGCTTGTGACAGAATTGTGCAATACTAAAAAGGCGAGTGCGCTTGCAAAAATTGCAAAAGTTCTGCCATAGTTTTCGTATTCACGAAGGATTATGCCGCGACAAAAAAGCTCCTCAAATACTGCCGGCACAACAGCGATGCAAATTACGCCGACAATATATTCGCCAAAAGAGTGCGGTGATAAAATTGCTCTTGGCAGGGAGAAAAACTGTTGCCAGAACGCATTTACCGGGATATCGATTACTGTAAGTGCACAGTTTGCACATACGCCGAGAAAAAACCACAAAACCATATCGGATGCGCTGACTTTGTTTGCGCGGAAAAACCTCTTCCTATCAGGCTTTGTTATAAAAAGGTAAAAAGATAACACAATAACAATCGGTGCGATTAGCGCAAGTGCGGTAGCGATATAATCTGAAATGGCAATAGATGAAAATATTTTGTGCGACACAGAAAAAAGCACAAAAAAGACGAGAAGAACAGCGCACGCACGTCTGTGCGGCGTGAGGTTGTTTATATAATTTTTAAATGCTTTTACCATGACAGTATATCACTTCCTTTTGTGTAACGATTATATCTACAGCGATATCGTAATCGCTGCAAAAATCCATATCTGAAATCTGGCACGTGTATGCACAGCCAATTTTTAAAGCGTTTTTACATGAACGAAGAAATTTATCATAATATCCCTTGCCATAACCTATTCTGTATCCACGTCTGTTAAATACGAGAGCGGGTACAATTACAATGTCGATTTTTTCTTCGTCAAAAGTCGTCTTATCGCTCGGTTCATAAATTCCGTATCCGCCAAGAGCCATGTCCTGCGCGCCATTAAGCCTTGCGGCATGCATCGTTTCGGTTTTTGTATTACAAACGGGCAGAAGCAAGGTTTTTTGCGAGTTTAAAGCATGTTCGTTTAATAAATCAGTACGAACCTCTTTGTTTATAGCACTGTAGCTCATAATTGTTTTTGACGAACCATACTCGCTTAAGCCGATGATGCTTTCGCAGATTTTTTTTGATGCGCTGTCGCAAAAAGAATTATCAAGACTTCTGCGAATAAGCCTGTATTCATTTCGTAGCTCACTTTTTATAAACATATCAATCTCCGCGTTTATTATCTGTTTTAAAAACCCCACACCGTCTGATGTGGGGTTTTTATGTTAGGAATTATTTTTTTTCAAAATCGTTTATCGTAATCTGTCTTGTATGCTTTGTGTGTGACCACTCTGTCTTATTCTTGTCGATCATGCCCTGAACTGCAATCGGTATCCATGTAAGGTTATAAATCATAAATGTAAGATATCCCCAGAACATTTTTTTGTCGAACACCCTGCGCTCGATTGCAATAACAACAGGCATATACAAAAGCTGAAGAATAACAAATGTATTCCATACGATAGGAGTAAAGAGATAATCCATATGGAAAAGACCTACGTTGCCATCCGGATATGCAGCCTGAAGCCATGCAAAAAGTGTTATAAAACCGAGGGCCATAATTCTTATCGGCTGTACGAGATAAAGTGCACAGTCGAGACACATAAACTTACCTTCACTAAATGCTTTTTTAACGAGTTTTCCAAAGAATCTCGATGCAACGTCTGCGTGTCCCTGCATCCAGCGCTTGCGCTGTCTCCAGCTCTGCACAAGCGTAAGAGGCTTTTCGTCATATATAACAGCGTCATACGCAAAACCGACTTTTTCGTCATTAAGAGCAAGCTTCATCGTGAATTCCATATCTTCTGTAAGACATGTCGCGCCCCAGCCAAGCTCTTTTAGAAGCTGCGTTTTCATAACGAAGCCTGTGCCTGAAAGCTGACACGAAAGGCCGAGATTATGTCTTGCAAGCTGAAATACTCTGCTTACTGACCAGAAGGAGAATGAATATGCGCAAGTAATCCATGAATCAAACGGGTTTTTGCTGTCAACATAACCCTGTACAACGTTATAGCCGTTGTTAATCTGATTATTCATCGCCTTTAGGAAATTTTTGTCGACGAGGTTATCTGCGTCAAATATTCCGATAAAGTCGTATTGTTTTTCCATATTAAAGAGCTTTTCAAACATCCACTCAAGAGCAAAACCCTTGCCACGCTCGGTAGTGTTAAAACGCTCATATACGATTGCGCCATGTTCGCGTGCAATCTGTGCTGTTGCGTCCGTACAGTTATCGGCAATCACATAAATGTCGTAAAAATCCTTGTCGTAGTCGAGAGATGCAAGGCTGTCGACCATGTTGCCTATAACCATTTCTTCATCGTGGGCAGCAACAAGCAGCGCAAAAGTATTTTTTCGTGTGCTTTTTTCGCCACGCTCTTTTTTAGGAATCCATCCAAAAATACCAACAACAAAATAATACAAAGTTATTGCTAATGCCAAAAGCTGAATTACCATTGTAACTACATTTAGTATGTCGAGTACAAAATCGCTCAAGACTGTTCACCTCATATTAAAATTATAGTTATATATGAAATCGGGATGCAAATAAAACCATGTATCGTCTGCAAACCCGCTATCTCCTATTAAACAATATACACCATTTAATGCTTTTTTGCAAGAAAATTTTATTAAAAATAAGCAGTTTTTACCATATATTTACAAATGGAGCGAGCGGGATTGTGTTAGTGTATAAATAAGGCCAAAAAACAAGACGCTGTTTTGTCTAAAATTTTAGAAAGCAGCAGATCCATCATTTAATAAGGAGCGAATCTTTTAACGGAATTGACTTTCTATCATATAATTATGAAGAAAAAATTTTCGTTATGAAAAATGAAAAAGAGTGAGCAAATATAAATGTTTACAAAATTGTTACAAAAAAGTTTCGAAAACACTTGATTTTTTCTTCTACATGGTGTAAAATAATTCTAGTTAATAAATTTGTAATATTTGTATAGTATGAAGAAGATATGTTATAGAGGATATCCGGCGTAGAGAAATTGTTTCGTCGGACGAGGATCAGTGAGGTGAAAAGATGAGACGAGGAATATACAGAGGTTCTGAATCTAAAAGCTTTGAAAGCGCTGCAGCAGAAGATCGCAGAAGATGCTTTGCTGTAAACGAAGAAGATGATAATGAGGTTATAAAATTAGTAGCACAGAAAAGTGAATATAATGCTGTAAAATTTGAGATTATCAGCTCTGTAACAAAAGAAGCGCCGAAAAAACGTACAGAAAAGTCGGCCATAAATACTACGGCGATAAAATCCGCATGCAAAAATGCATGGGATAATACCTCAAAGTTTTTTGGAAAAGCATATAAAAATGCTCGCCTTAACACTGCAAAGGTATTTGAGAAAGCATACATAAAAAGCAAAAAAGCGATAGGCGAGTATATGGAGCTTGACAATATTGCGGGCAGAGAAAAGGTAAGTGGAAGTTTTAAGTATAAGTGTGTAAGTGGCATTGAGAAAATAAGAAATTATATGAATGCCGAGAAAAACCGTTCTGCAGTAGCTTTTGGCGGAAGTGTTACGCTTGCCCTGGCAGCTCTTTTAGTTGTTGTGCTTAACTTTTCGGTTGGCTTTGAGGCTGTTGTAAATGGACAGAGCATCGGCATAGTGGAAAGCAAGAGTGTATGTGAAAACATAGTAAACGATGTAAACACAATGCTTGTAGAAAACTTCGGTGAAGAAAGCAAAATCAGTGCAGACATAGTTATGATACCGCGACTTGTTGCGCGTGGTACGTATACAGATAAGATTGATGTAAAGAATTCGATTTGTGCATTAAGTGATAAAATGCATGAAATGTACGTAATTTGCCTTGATGACACCCAGCTTTGTGCACTCACGACTCAAGAAGAAGCACAAATGGTGTTAGATGAGTTCAAAAACTTTTATACGGGCGGAAGAGAAGACGTAGTATTTAAGACGGATAAAGAGCTTGTTATAAGAATGCAAAGAGCTCCGCTGACACTTTTACGCAGCCCGAAGGAAGCTGTCGCAGTGTTAAGGGGCAGCGAGAGAAAGGAAAATGAATATAAAATTGCCGAAGGTGATACACTTTGGAGCATATCAAGAAAATTTGATACAAGTGTCGATGAAATTCTTTCGATAAATCCGGGGCTTGAGGAAAATATTGTGCTTGGCGATGTTATAAGTGTTAAAGCGTATGTTCCTGTTGTAAACGTTACAACACAGCAGGTGAAGGAATACACAGAGCCGATTGGTTATGAAACACAGGTTGTGGAAACCGACAGCATGTATCGCGGAAAGAGTGAGATTACACAGAGCGGTGAAAACGGCGAAGTCGCAGTCGTTGCAAGCATAGTAAAAGAAAACGGACTTGAGGTTTCAAGAGAGATTCTATCACAGACAACGATTAAGGAGCCTGTAACACGCATTAAAAAGGTTGGCACAAAAGAGCCGCCAAAGGGCTATGGAACAGGAAAATTTATTTCTCCTGTATATGGTACAATTACATCGCGCTATGGTTACAGACGAAGCGGTTTTCATAAGGGAATTGATATCGCAAACTCATATGGCACACCGATTCGTGCAGCTGATAACGGTATAGTAATTGCAGCGGGCTGGTCAGGATTGTTTGGCAAGCTTGTAAAAATCGACCACCAGAATGGATACGTTACTTATTATGCACATAACAGCTCATTTGCAGTTAGTGTAGGCGATGTCGTTGAAAAAGGACAAACAATAGCATATATGGGTTCGACGGGAAACTCCACAGGAAACCATTGTCATTTTGAAATTTATAAAAACGGCGTATTGCAAAACCCCGATAATTATATTTAAAAAAGTAAAGCAGCGGAATAAATTTTTCCGCTGCTTTTTTAATTCATAAATAATTTTACCAAGACAAAACCTTACACATTCTTATTATGTCAGGGTCTATCTTTTTTTGTGTTTTTAATCCTTCAACGATATCAACGTCACAAACCTTGCTATTTTGCATAACAACAAGGCGATTTGACTTTCCTTCAAGCAGCAGCTCTACCGCCTTAAAGCCCATAGCGCTCGCATTAACTCTGTCCTGCACGGTTGGGCTTCCGCCGCGCTGAATATGACCTAAAACTGTTGCCGTTGTCTTGATGCCTGTGCGTTTCCCGATTTCTTCTGCCATTGGAATAGCCGAACCGACACCTTCAGCTACAATAACAAGGTAGTGGCTTTTGCCTCTGTGTTTTCCTTCTATAATGGGACGGAGAACGTCTTCGTCAAAGTTAAGGTCTTTTTCGGGTATGATTACAGCTTCCGCACCACACGAAATACCGACATTTAAGGCGATATAACCGGCGTCGCGGCCCATAACCTCGATTACCGAGCTTCTCTCATGGCTTGTAGCTGTGTCACGGATTTTATCTATAGCATCCATGGCAGTATTTAATGCAGTATCATATCCTATGCAGTATTCTGTGCAACCGATGTCATTGTCGATTGTAGCAGGAATACCTATAGTTGCAATGCCTTCCGCCGCCAAATCATGCGCACCGCGGAATGAACCATCGCCACCGATTACAACGAGACCGTCAAGACCAAAAATTTTTGCGATTTCTGCGCCGCGCTTTACTCCTTCGGCGGTTTTAAATTCAGCACATCTTGCCGTTTGAAGAATTGTGCCGCCACGTTGAAGTGTTTCAGAAACACTTCTTGCATTCATCTCAAAAATATCGCCATTTATAAGGCCGTTATATCCTTTTTTTATACCCATTACCTGAATGCCGTTATATACGGCTGTGCGAACAACTGCACGAAGCGCCGCATTCATACCCGGTGCATCGCCACCACTTGTAAGTACGCCGATTTTTTTTATCTCAGCCATAAAAAACTCCTTTCTGTCAATAATCCGGAAAGATTAAAAGTCCGAATCAATAATAAGCCCATGAGCCTGTTCAACCTCTGATGCGGGAACAAGCACTTCACAGCTTCCCTCTGCGCTGTCAGCTTTTTTAGCAATAGGATGCAATTTTACAAGCAAGCCATCCTTTTCGAGCAGTTCGCGTATCTGCTCGGCAATATCCATGCTTTTCGCAATGTAAACAACTGTCCACATTTTGCGACTCACTCCTTTTTTCGAAACACACCGCATGGGTGTAAATCATTTACTAATCAACAAAAACTGTTAATCGTTATTATGTCCGCCGGTTATTTTGGGGCGCACATCAAACTACATTTTATATTATTTTGCACACAAATGCAATATAAAATTACATAATTATTTTATCTTCACGCAATTTTCGCCTAATATATCGCTTAATTTGTGGCAAAAATCATCATCTAACGTGCAGAAAAGGTCTTTTGAAACGCTGCGAACACAGCCTTCTTTTTCGAAGAAAACCTTGATGGGTGTGTTTCCTTTGTGCTCTAAAAGGACATTTTTAACATCGTCCCATTTTTGTTCTGCGCCTGTCTCTATTTTCAGATAGAGCGTTTTAAATAAAGAAGCGTATTCATCGTATAAAATAATCTGCTCGCACATGAGCTTTGGCGCTTCATCTTCTCGAAGACTTATTCGTGCTTTTATAAATACGATACTGTCTTCATTCATAATTTGTGAAAACTTTTCGTACATTTTTGGAAAAACGATTACATCGATGCTGCCGTACAAATCTTCAAATGTAAGAAAAGCCATCTGTGTATTGTTTTTCGTCGTTTTGTTACGGCGCGCCGTTATAATTCCGCCGATTGTTACAAAGTCGCCGTCTTTAAATGCGCCGCCTTCATTTATAATGTAATCGCCGTTTTCATCCTGCGAGGCAAGAGAGCTAATCTGCATAGTGTTGGCACTTGAAAGGCGGGAGATGTTTTCTTTATATTCGTCTAAAGGATGTCCCGACAAATAAAGACCTATCGTCTCTTTTTCCATAGCCAAAAGCTCTTTTTTGCTGTATTCGGGAAAGTTTGCGATCTCTTCCGGTGCACTTCCTGTTTCGAGAGCACTTCCGTCATCAAACAAAGATATCTGTCCTGCAATATTTTGCTTGTTTTGTGTAGCTATGCCTGATAAAAGCGGTTCATATGCAATAATAAGCGAATGGCGAGTCATGCCCATCGAATCGAAAGCCCCGCATTTTATAAGGTTTTCAAGCGCACGCTTATTAAGCTCGCTTCCGCTCATACGTTCAAGGAAATTTGTAAAGTTTTTAAATTCGCCGTTTCGAGCGCGCTCGTCAGCTATCTGTATAAGAAGCTTGTGTCCGACATTTTTTACTGCCTCAAGACCAAAGCGCACCTTTGAATCTTCAACGGTAAAGCGGTAAAAGCTCTTGTTTACATCGGGAGGCAAAACATCGATGCTACGCGCTTTGCAATCGGCAAGATACTCAACAATTTTATCTCTTGAGCCCATCATAGACGATAAAAGCGCCGCCATATATTCGGCCGTATAGAAGCATTTTAAGTAAGCCGTCTGGTATGCCACGATTGCATATGCTGCGGCGTGCGATTTATTAAAAGCATAGCTTGCAAAGTCCATAATCTCATCAAATATTGCCGCGGCAACATCTTCGCTCACTCCGCGGCGGATTGCGCCTTCGACTGTTACGCTTCCGTCATCGTCTGTCTGACCGTATATGAATACATCGCGCTCGCGCTGCATTACATCGTGCTTTTTCTTGCTCATTGCGCGGCGCAATAAGTCTGCCTTGCCAAGCGAATAGCCGCCGAGCTTTTGAACAATCTGCAAAACCTGCTCCTGATATACGATACAGCCGTATGTAACGTTTAGTATCGGTTCGAGCATTGGGTGTTTGTATGTGATTTTGTCCGGATTATCCTTGTTTTTTACGTATCTTGGAATCTGTTCCATCGGGCCCGGGCGGAAAAGTGATATTCCGGCTATAATATCTTCGAGAGAACGCGGCTTTAAATCCTTTATAAAGTCGCGCATGCCTGCGCTTTCAAGCTGAAATACGCCGAGCGTATCGCCGGAGCTTATCATATCGTAAACTTCAGGCGCATCAAAATCAATATTGTCAATGTCGACATCTTCGCCTCGGCTCATTTTTATGTTATCTACTGCATTTTTTATTACTGTAAGGTTTCTAAGGCCGAGAAAGTCCATCTTCAAAAGACCGAGCTCGCCAAGATTATCCATGTGATACTGTGTTGTAATTACGTCTTTTGAAAGCTGCAATGGGACATACGACGAAACGGGCTTGTCAGTAATAACGACACCTGCAGCGTGAACACCACTGTGGCGCGGAAGTCCTTCAATTACCTTTGCAGTATCAATAAGTTTTTTAATCATCTCGTCGCTCGAATACAGCTCATAGAGCTGGCTGCTTACTTCAAGCGCCTTATCGAGCGTCATATTAAGGTCGTTTGGAACGAGCTTTGCGACCGTGTCAACCGTGGAGAGCGGCACATCGAGAGCTCGTCCAACATCACGGATTGCCGCGCGGGCTTTAAGCTTTCCAAAAGTAATTATCTGTGCAACATGGTCTGCGCCATATTTTTGTATTACATAATCGATAACCTCGCCACGTCTGTCGATGCAAAAGTCCGTATCAATATCGGGCATGCTTACGCGTTCGGGGTTTAGAAATCGTTCAAAAAGAAGGTTGTATTTAAGCGGGTCAATCGTGGTTATGTTAAGACAATATGCAACGATACTTCCTGCGCCTGAACCACGTCCCGGTCCTACAGGTATTTTGTTATCCTTTGCAAATTTTATAAAATCCCATACGATTAGAAAATAGTCGACATATCCCATCGAGTTTATTACGCCAAGCTCATATTCGAGGCGTTGTTTTACGTCATCGCTTACAGGGTCATATCGCTTTGACAGTCCTTCGTAACATAGCTTTTTTAGATATTCAAATGCGCTCATATTATCAGGTACGTCGTAGCGCGGAAGATATGTTTTGTCAAAATCAAATTCCACATTACACATGTCGGCAATTTTTCTTGTGTTTGAAATTGCAGACGGAGCATATGAGAAAAGCTCCTGCATCTGAAGACCGCTTTTTAAGTAAAATTCGTCTGTTGCAAATTTCATTCTGTCTGTATCGTCTACTCGTTTTGCCATTTGTATGCACATCAAAACGTCCTGATACGGAGCATCTGTTTTTTCGATATAATGTAAATCGTTAGTCGCAACAAGCTCAGCGCCTATTTCGTCTGCGAGCTTTATAAGCATGGGGATAATGCGCTTTTGCTCGTCGATTCCGTGGTCCTGAAGCTCAATAAAGTAATTTTCCTTGCCAAAAACGCTCTGATACCACAGAGCCTTGTTTTTTGCGCCTTCATAGTCACCGCTTAAAAGAAGCTTTGGGATTTCTCCTGCAAGACATGCTGAAAGGCAGATTAAATCCGAGCTATACTTTTCTAAAAGCTCTTTGTCAACACGCGGCTTATAGTAAAATCCTTCTGTGTATGCGCGCGACACAAGCTCGATTAAATTATTATACCCATTTTGGTTTTTTGCAAGCAAGACAAGGTGCGATGTGTCAGCGTCATATTCATGCTGCTTGTCAAAACGGGTTCTTGCAGATGTATACACCTCGCAGCCGATAATCGGCTTAATGCCTTGTGCGACGGCTTTTTTGTAAAAATCAACAGCGCCGTACATTACGCCATGGTCAGTAATTGCAAGCGCACTCATATTCATGCTTTTTGCTTTTTTAATAAGCTTGTCCAGGGAGGCAGCGCCATCTAAAAGGCTGTACTCCGTATGAACATGTAAATGTGTAAAATCAACAATTTGTGCCATATGACAGCCTCCTTTACAAATTTAATGTTTATTATAAGTTGTCGGCAATTTCGCAAATACGCTCAAGTCGGTGATTAACGCCTGATTTACCGATTGGCGGCGATAAAAGTGTGCCGAGCTCCTTTAAGGACATTTCCGGATTTTGTTCGCGAAGAGTTGCAATTTCTACAAGTGTTTCGGGAAGCGACTCAAAACCGATAGTCGCTTTGATTTTTCGAATGGCCTCAAGCTGCTTTGATGCAGCTGCGGTAATTTTGTCAACGTTTGCACTGTCACAGTTTACCTGCCGGTTAACGTTGTTTCGAACTTCTCTTTCAATTTTTATATTATAAAACTCCATCATAGACATTCCTGCGCCCATAAGGCCGAGTAGGTTTGCGATTGCCTCGCTATCCTTGATATATATGACGAAGCTGTTTTTGCGAACGGTAATTTTTGCGCTGATGTCTTCGGACAAAAGAATGGCAGCAACAAAGTCAGCAAGACGGGCGTTCTTCGTCACAAATTCCGCGTGATAGTTTTTCGACGGGTCGGACATCGAGCCGCCGCCGAGAAATGCGCCACGTAAAAACGCCATTTTGCAGCATTGACCTTTGATGATATCCTCTTGTTCAAATGAAGGTATATTGCCGTTTTCGTCAGATATAAAAAGCTTTTTTGCAACCAAAGTTGCATCGTCGCCCGATAGTGTGACGATGTGTATGCCGCTTTTGGTTTTTGGCATTTTATACGAAATGCTGTCCGAAGGTGTGATATCACAAAGCATCTGCGATACACAAAGCGCCACATTTTCGTTTTCAGTTTTTATTTTCAGACGCTCTGCGCTGTATGTGCCGGCAAAACCAACAAGAGCTACGAGTTGCGAAAGCCTGCAACATTCGTTTTCAACCGGTATAGTGCAGAGGCTGTCTTTTATAGTTGATGCAAAAGACATATCAATTCACCATAATTAATTAATATTTATCCTTTTGAATATCTCTGTGGCTGATAATTGTATTATAGCCGTTTTCTTTGAGAAACTCATAAAGCTCAAGCGCAATTGTAACACTTCTGTGTTTTCCGCCTGTGCAGCCGACTCCGATTACGAGCTGGCTCTTACCCTCTTCGATATAGTAGGGAAGAAGGTATTTTATCATATCGTTAAGCTTTGATATAAATTCATTTGTCTGCTCAAATTTTAAGACATATTTTTGTACTCTTTTATCAAGGCCTGTGTATTTTCTTAAATCATCTTTGTAGTATGGATTGGGAAGGAAACGCACATCAAAAACGAGGTCTGCATCGAGTGGCAATCCGTACTTAAAGCCAAAAGACTGTATATTTATAACGATTCCGCTATGTTCAGGCGATGTTCCTTCAAAAAGCTTTGTAACGACGTCTTTTAGTTGTATCGACGAAAGAGCGGATGTGTCAATTATATGATTTGCTTTTTTTCTCACATACTCCAGTATTGCGCGCTCTTTTTTTATGCCATCGATTAGTCTGCCGTCGCGCGCGAGCGGATGCATACGGCGCGTTTCCTTATAACGCTTTACGAGAGCTTCATCTTTTGCATCAAGAAACACTACCTCGTAATTGCAGCCTGACGCTTTTAGCGTATTTAATTCATTAAAAAGCTCATTGAACATATCGCCGCCACGAATATCTATGACCATAGCGACTTTATCGATTTTGCCGTTTGAGCTGTAGCATATTTCAGCAAGCTTTGGTATAAGTGCGGGCGGCATGTTGTCAATGCAGTAGTAATCAAGGTCTTCAAGACAATGCATTACCTGTGTTTTGCCTGCACCCGAAAGTCCTGTTATTATTATAAAGCGCATCTTTTTCTCCGTTCTAAAATAAATTGTGCTGTTTAAAAATCGCCAAGCATTTTTATTTCACATTCAAGCAAAACATTATTTTTTTCATAAATAACTTTTTGTATGTGTTTTATAAGCCTCATTATATCAGCAGACGTTGCATCGCCCGTATTTATTATAAATCCAGCGTGCTTTTCTGATACGCACGCACCTCCGATACAGTAGCCTTTAAGGCCTGCTTTTTCTATAAGCTCGCCTGCAAAATACCCTTCGGGGCGCTTAAAAACAGAGCCTGCGCTTGGAAAATTAAGAGGCTGTTTATCGCGACGCTTCTTCGAATGTATAGACATCTGCGACTTTACCTCGTCGTATGATGCGGGCGAAAGCTTAAAAACAGCGTCGGTAATGATTTTGTCAGATTTTGAGTATATGCTTTTGCGGTAGCCAAAGTCATGTTCATCTGATGTATATACGCCAATATTTCCATCTGAATCAATATACGACGACGATACAAGCACATCGCTTATTTGTGCACCGTATGCGCCTGCATTCATAGAAATTGCGCCGCCAATTGTGCCGGGAATTCCCGAGAGCTTTTCAAAGCCTGACAAAGAAGACGCGAGTGCCTTTGAGGCGATGCTGCTTATAAGAGCGCCTGCAGATGCATAAATCGTATCATTTTCAATTCGTATATCGCACATATCGTGACAAATTTGTATGACAGATCCGCGTATGCCGTTATCTGACACGAGAAGATTTGTACCATTTCCTATTATGCAGTATGGCACAGACAGTTTTTTTAATGTGTCGATGGCTGATTTTATTTCGTTGGTATTTTTCGGGCTTATAAAAACATCTGCCGCTCCACCCGTCTGAAAGGACGTGTGATTTTTCATCGGCTCATCAAATGTAAGCTTTAAGCCTGTATTCATAAGGGCTTGTTTTACTTCGGGTGACAAACTCATATGATTCTCCGTTTCTCCGGCAGACGTTGCCGGATAAATAATTTATTCTCCCAAAAGGGCTGCACCGATAATTCCTGCATCGTTGCCGAGCTTTGCGATGCGAAGCTCTGTATGAGTAAAATCATTGGAATATCTGCATTCTTCTACGATTTTCTTTATGGGATTTAAAAGGTAATCTCCTTCTTTTGAAATTGCGCCGCCAATTACAAGCACTTGTGGCTGGAAAATGTTTATAACAGATGCGATTCCTTCTGCAACGGCGCGTATGTAGTTATCAACGACTTGTTTAGCAACACTGTCACCGGCTTTTGCACATACAAAAGCAGTCTTTCCGCTGACTTTGCCGTTGTTTTTTGCAACTTCTTTTACCATCGCGGATTCGGGATGTGCTTCGATAGCACGCTTTGTTTCGCGAATAAGCGCCGTAACAGAGCCGTATGCTTCCCAGCAGCCTGTTCTGCCGCAGCCGCACGGTTCGCCGCCTGTCATCTGCACCTGAAAATGTCCCATTTCAGCAGCAGCGCCATTAAAGCCATCATATATCTTTTTATTTATAATTATACCGCCGCCAACGCCTGTACCGAGAGTGATAGCAATCATATGCTCTACGCTGTCATCATCGAGTACTTTAAATTCGCCAAGCGCTGCAACGTTTGCATCGTTTCCGAGGTAAACGGGAAGGTCAATATGCTTTTGAAGCTCTGCGCAAATCGGTGCATTTTTAAAGTTGATGTTTGCCGAGCTTACAACGACACCGTTTTTTGTGTCGCATATGCCGGGCGAGCCGATTCCAACGCTTTTTACATCTTTTTTAATGTCGTATCCTGCTTCTTTGGTAACGCGAATCGCCAAATCTGCCATATCCTTTATGATTTCGCTGAAGTGGCGCTGCGCGCCAGTCGGTACGCTCGAGGAGTGGACTATTTTATAATTATCATCAACGAGACCTGCCTTTATGGCAGTACCGCCCAAATCAATTCCTATATACATATTATTTTCCTCCTGGTAATATAAATAATTATTTTTAACAAAAATTATGCGTTTATTTATCAAGTTCCACCTGTAAGCCTATGCTGAAGGCAGAAAAAATTATTGTGAGTTCTTTTCAAGTTCGTTTAAAAGTCTTTGGTTAAGCTCTTCTGCAGCGTTATATCCCATTCGCTTCTGGCGGTTATTCATCGCAGCAGTTTCAACGATGATTGCAAGGTTTCTGCCCGGACGCACAGGGATTGTTACGGAAGGAATGTTTACGCCGAGTATGTTTGTGTACTCGTCAACAAGACCTAATCTGTCGTATTGTTTTGTTTCTTCCCATGGTTCGAGATGGATTATCATATCAACCTTTTCTGTATCTTTTACAGAGCCCATACCGAAAAGACGACGTATATCAACTATACCGATGCCGCGAATTTCAATAAAGTGACGGATTATATCGGGTGCTGTGCCGAGAAGGGTTTTGTCTGATACTTTCTTTAATTCTACGGCGTCATCTGCTACAAAGCGGTGACCTCTTTTTACGAGTTCTACGGCAGTTTCGCTTTTACCGACTCCGCTTTCGCCCAGGATAAGAACACCTTCGCCATGCACTTCAACAAGTACGCCGTGACGCGTTAATCTTGGTGCGAGCTGTACGTTAAGGTAGCTTATAATGGCACTCATAAAGTTTGACGTGCTCTGGCTGCAGCGAAAGATTGATACTTCGTGCTTTTTTGCCGCCTCTAAAAGCTCTGGAAACACTTCGAGTGAACGCGTTATAACAATCATTGGCGGGCGTGTCGAGGCGAGCTTATCAAAGCAAGCCTGCTTTTGTTCGTGAGTAAAGCTTTTAAGATACGAAATCTCGACCTTGCCGAGGATTTGAATTCTGCGCGCGTTAAAGTAATCGAAAAAGCCTACAAGCTGCATGCCGACACGGTTAATTTCGCTGCTTGACACTTCGACTGAATTATAATCAGCAGACTCATAAATCTTTTCTAAATGAAATTCATTTACCACTTGACAAAGAGGTATTGAAAATTGTTGGTTTTCCAAAAGAACTCCTCCTTTTTAGAGAAAAAACTATATAATATTATACTTATGTATATTATACACTATAAAAAAATTTTTTTCAATTGATTGTTACTAAATTTAAGACAAATAAATAAGAAATATCAAATTTTGTCTGTCGCTTGACTTTTGGTAAAATTTAATATACCATATAATATGGGTATAGATGTAAATAATACACAATATATACCACATATATGTTATAATAGCAAAAAAGCTATTAGCGTGATTGGGAGAAGATTTTTATGGGAGAAAATATACAAAACGCTTCAAAATCCAAAAAACAATATGGCAATACGAGCATATCGCAGCTTAAAGGAGCAGACAGAGTGCGTCTGCGTCCTGCAGTAATGTTTGGTTCTGACGGAATTGAGGGTTGCTGTCATTCGTTTTTTGAAATTTTGTCAAATGCGATTGATGAGGCGCGCGAGGGCTATGGTGACAGAATAGAGGTTACGCGTTTTCGCGACAAGTCAATAGAGGTTGTCGACCATGGACGAGGAGTGCCTGTAGACTATAACCCAAAGGAAGAAAAATATAACTGGGAGCTTGTTTTTTGTGAGCTTTATGCAGGCGGCAAATACGACAACAATTCGGGCGGCAACTACCAGTACAGCCTTGGACTAAACGGTCTTGGCAGCTGTGCGACGCAGTATTCGTCGGAGTTTATGGACGTAACGGTGCTCTCTGACGGTCATAAATATACGCTCCATTTTGAAAAGGGCGAAAATATCGGCGGACTAAATAAGGAGCCGACGCGTTATAAGCAGACCGGTACAACGATACGCTGGAGACCGGACCTTAAGGTTTTTACAGACATAGATATTCCGCTTGAATATTACATGGAAACGCTTAAAAAGCAGGCTGTTGTAAATCCTAATCTGACATTTACGCTTTATAATGAAACGGACGAAGGCATGGATATGTATGAGTTTTGTTATGAAAGCGGCATAGTAGATTATGTAAAGGAATGTGCAGGTGAAAAAAGCTTTACCGATGTGCAGTACTCCGAGGCAGAGCGCCGCGGACGTGACCGTGATGACAAAGATGAATATAAAGTAAAAATACAGTGTGCATTTTGCTTTTCAAACGAAACACCGATGCTTGAATATTATCATAACTCGAGTTTTCTTGAGCATGGCGGCTCGCCTGATAAGGCTGTGAAAAGCGCCTTTGTGTCGGCAATTGACCAGTATTTGAAGCAGAGCGGTAAATATCAGAAAAATGAAAGCAAAATTACATTCGTTGATGTGAGTGATTCTTTAATGTTTGTATCGAGCACATTCTCGACGCAGACGAGTTATGAAAATCAGACAAAGAAAGCCATAAACAATAAGTTTATACAAGATACAATGACAGAGTTTCTGCGCACACAGCTTTCGATATATTTTACTGAAAATAAGGCGGAAGCAGATAAGATTGCAGACCAGATTCTCATAAATAAACGTTCGCGTGAGTCGGCAGAGAAGGCGCGCGTGAGCATCAAAAAGAAGCTTACTGGCAGCATCGACGTTACAAACCGCGTAGCAAAATTTGTTGACTGCAGAACGAAGGATTTGTCAAGGCGCGAAGTGTATATAGTGGAGGGTGACTCGGCGCTCGGAGCATGTAAACAAGGTCGTGATGCGGAGTTTCAGGCGATTATACCTGTTCGAGGTAAGATACTAAACTGTTTGAAGGCAGACTACGCAAAGATATTTAAAAGTGAAATTATAACTGATCTTATGAAGGTTTTAGGCTGCGGAGTAGAGATTACTACGAAGCATAACAAGGATTTTAACTCGTTTGACATTGACCTTCTGCGCTGGAATAAGGTAATAATTTGTACCGATGCCGATGTGGACGGATTCCAGATTCGCACACTCATTCTTACGATGATTTACCGCCTTGCGCCGACGCTTATCAGTGCAGGAAAGGTTTATATTGCCGAATCGCCGCTATTTGAAATTACGCATAAGAACGATACGTATTTTGCATATTCTGAAACGGAAAAGGCACAGATTATTTCAAAATTTGGCGATGATAAATACAAAATACAACGCTCAAAGGGACTCGGTGAAAATGAGCCGGAAATGATGTGGCTTACAACGATGAATCCCGAAACGAGACGCCTTATAAGAGTAGAGCCTGAGGACGCAGAGATGACAGAGAAAATGTTTGATTTGCTTTTGGGCGATAATCTTAGCGGGAGAAAAGATTTTATTGCCGAGGTCGGTAGCGAGTATATTGACCTTACGGATTTAAGCTGATGAAGGGAGGCGGCAACTATGGAAAACAGCAGTATGGAAAATGAAAAATTTTATAAGCAGCCTATTACGCAGACGCTTGAAAAAAACTATATGCCGTACGCTATGAGTGTTATTATATCGCGTGCCATACCGGAAATTGACGGCTTCAAACCATCACACAGAAAGCTTTTGTATACGATGTATAAGATGGGACTTATGAGCGGCGCGCGCACAAAATCGTCAAACGTTGTCGGACAAACGATGAAGCTCAATCCCCACGGTGATATGGCGATATATGAAACGATGGTACGTCTTACACGAAGCAACGAAGCGCTGCTTCACCCTTTTGTCGACTCAAAGGGAAACTTCGGCAAGCAGTATTCGCGCGACATGGCGTTTGCCGCACCGCGTTATACAGAAGTAAAGCTCGACGGTCTTTGTGCAGAAATATTCGGCGACATCGACAAAAACACTGTTGATTTTGTTGACAACTACGATGCCACATTAAAAGAGCCGACTCTTCTTCCTACGGCATTTCCTAATATTTTGGTAAATCCGAACCAAGGCATCGCCGTTGGTATGGCGTCAAATATTGCAAGCTTTAATTTAGCTGAAATATGTCAGGCAACCGTCGAGTATATGAAGGACAAAAACGTTGATTTGACGCAGTATATAAAAGCGCCTGACTTCTCAACGGGAGCTACGCTTTTATATGACAGCGAGGAGATGAACAAGGTCATTGAAACGGGACGTGGAAGCTTTAAGCTCCGCTCGCTCTATAGTTATGATAAAAAGAATAACTGCATAGAAATCACGCAGATTCCATATACTACCACATCGGAGGTTATTATCGACAAGATTGTCGAGCTTATAAAAGCAAGTAAGCTTCGTGAAATTTCAGATGTACGTGACGAAACGGATAAGGGCGGACTTAAAATCACGCTTGATTTAAAGCGTGGCACGGACCCCGACAAGCTTATGACGAGGCTCTTTAAGCTTACGACGCTCGAGGATTCTTTCTCGTGCAACTTTAATTTGCTTATCGATGGACGTCCGGTAGTTCTTGGTGTGCGCGGTATTTTGGGAGAGTGGGTACGGTTTAGAATTGGCTGTGTAAAAAGAAGACTGGCATTCGATATAGAAAAGAAGTCCGACAGACTGCATCTATTAGAAGGACTTGCAAAAATACTTCTTGACATAGACAAAGCAGTAAGCATTATCCGCCATACAGAGCTTGAGAGTATGGTTGTGCCAAACCTTATGAAAGGCTTTGAAATTGATAATGTGCAGGCAGAGTATATTGCCGACATAAAGCTTCGCAATTTAAACCGTGAATACATCTTAAAGCGTACAGAAGATATAGAAACGCTTACAAAAGAAATTCTCGAGCTTACAAAGACGCTTGGAAGCGAAGCTGCAATTAAGAAGCTTATCGCAAAGCAGCTTATGGAGATTTCAAAAAAATACGGCGCTGAAAGAAAAACGCAGGTAATCGATGCAGGTGAAGTTGAACATTTCAGCGAAGAAAACTTCATTGAAGATTATCCGCTCACACTTTTCTTTACCCGCGACAACTACTTAAAGAAGGTTTCGGCTGTGTCGCTTCGTTCTTCGGGAAAAGAGCATAACCTAAAAGAAGGCGACGTGATTTTACAGGAGATTGAAACTGTAAATAAGGCTGACTTGCTACTGTTCTCCGACAAAGGAAATGTGTATAAGTATAAAATCAGCGATATAGCAGATTCAAAGGTAAGCCTTATGGGCGAATATTTGCCGAATCTCCTTTCAAGCGAAGCGGATGAAAGAATTGTGTTCATACATCCGACGAGCGATTATAAAGGAAACTTTTTATATTGCTTTGCAAACGGTAAGATGGCAAAAGTGCCTGCTTCGGCATATGAAACGAAGACAAACCGCAAAAGGCTTCAAAATGCATATTACATGGGTTCGCCGCTTGTAAAAATTATATTCCTTGGCGAAGAAGACAATGACTACATCGTATTTTCAAATCTTGGAAAAGCACTTTTATTTAACAGCTCGAAAATACCGCTTAAGACGACAAAAACAACGCAGGGTGTAAATGTAATGATATCGAAGAAGGGAAGCCTTGTTGCAAATGTTGTTTTGGCATCGCAAAGCGGAATTGAAGATGTAAGCTATTATAAGACGAAGAACATTCCTGCTATGGGAAATTTCCTTCGCGAAGAGGATAATCCAAACAAACAGATGTCACTGATATAAAAAGACATTATAAATAATTCAAAATAAGGATGTGATAATTATGTTAGAGTATGAAGAGTACAGACTCGGCCTTGATGCATTAAACGATAAGATAATGAATTTGAGGGATTCACTTTGACATCGCTTCTACAATAAAGCAGGCGCAGGAGCTTGAAGAAACGACGCTTTCGCCCGACTTTTATAACGATATGGAAACTTCTCAAAAAACTCTGCAAAAAATCAAGCAGCTAAAAGACAAAGTGCAAAGATACGATAAGCTCGTCGGCGACTGGGAAGATGCCAAAACGCTTGTGGCTCTTGCAATTGAAGAAGATGATGATTCTCTTTTAGATGAGATAAAAGAGGCGTGTGATGGTGTAAATGAAGCGCTTGAGTCGATGACACTTGAAACTCTTTTGTCGGGCAAATATGACAAATGTAACGCCATTATAACCTTTCATGCGGGCGCAGGCGGAACTGAGGCGCAGGACTGGGCACAGATGCTTTTAAGAATGTATCAGATGTGGGCAGCAAAACGCGATTTTACTTGCGAGGTGCTCGATTTGCTTGACGGCGATGAAGCGGGCATAAAGAGCGCGACGATACTTATAAGCGGCATCAATGCCTACGGCTATGCAAAATCTGAAAAAGGCGTACATCGCCTTGTAAGAATCTCGCCGTTCGATGCATCGGGAAGAAGACACACTTCGTTTGCATCTGTCGAGGTTATGCCTGAAATAGAAGACGAAATAGAAGTAAAAATCAATCCTGAGGACTTGCGCGTAGATACATTTCGTGCGAGCGGTGCAGGCGGACAGCACATAAACAAAACTGACTCGGCGATAAGAATTACACATATTCCGACGGGTGTCGTTGTCGCATGTCAGACAGAGCGTTCACAGCATCAGAACCGCGAAACAGCGATGAAGATGCTTAAGTCAAAGCTTGTTCAGATTGCAGAGCAGCAACAAAAGGATAAGATTGAAGATATAAAAGGCGTACAGAAGGAAATCGCATGGGGCAGCCAGATACGCTCATACGTTTTTCATCCGTACAACATGGTAAAAGACCACCGCACAAATTTTGAGGTTGGAAACATCGGTGCTGTAATGGATGGCGCGCTTGACGGATTTATAAATGCATATCTGCAGGCGGCAAGCCTTGGACAGCTAAATGAAAAATAGGCTTATACACATATTTATGGAGGTGCTTTCGTGAAAAAGGCTTTAAAAGCAATCGGAATTATATTATGTGTACTGATTATTATAATCCTTATATTTGCGTATATTCAGCGCGACAATATATCGGCGTTTATCGATGCTATGCGCTATGATAATGAACAGATAGTAGAAAAAATAAGTGAAAACGACAAGGCGCTAAAAGATGAGATTGAAGGATACTTGTCAGAAAAGTACAGGGAATATACGCAGGAGGAAAAGGAGCAGATTGCTCGCGGTGATGTGAGCGAAAAGGAAGTTCTTGCAAAAATTATTGCCGAAAAGAATGCTTCTGAAGGTGCTAATAAAAAAAGCAGTGCAGGGATAATAAGTTCATATGTATCAGAACTGTATGCGATGGAAGATAGATATATCGCTGGAATAGAAGGTGTTTTGGCGCGCGCAAAGGCAGACTATAAAAAAGAGGCAAAAAGTAAAAGAGATGCAACTGCGATTGCAAATATCAGTGAGCGATATATAGGCGAAATAGAAAGCATGGAAGCACGATGCGATTCGGAGGTTGAAGCGCTTTTAGTAAGGCTGAAAAACGAGCTTGATTCTATAAAAGCGGATACCTCAATAATTTCCACGATAAGAAATGCATATGAAAATGAAAAGCAACTAAAGCGCTCATATTATATAAGCAAATATATGAAATGAAAAAAGGACTGTGTATAACAGTCCTTTTTAATATGCATAATTTTTATCAATCAGAAGTATACGGCAAAAGTGCAATATGTCTTGCTCTCTTGATAGCCTCTGTAACTTCTCTTTGATGCTTTGCACAGTTACCGCTGATTCTTCTCGGAACAATCTTTGATTTCTCAGAGATAAACTTTCTGAGCTTGAATGTATCCTTGTAATCTATTTCAGTAACTTTGTCTGCACAAAATACACATACCTTTCTCTTGGCTCTTTTAACGCCGCGAGCAGGTCTTTCGTTCTTTTCTGACATAATACTAAACCTCCTTATCGAAATCTTCTAATCCTGATGTGCCAATTAAAACGGCAGGTCGTCATCTAATGCTCCGGGCATAAAATCACTACCATCAGGTAATGAATCAAAGCCCTGCGGAGCTTCGCTTTGAGGTTTTGCACTCTGAGACCAGGCGCTGCCTGCTGAAGCATTATCATTTGAGCCTTTGCCCTCTGTAAAGTATGCTTCGTCGACAATAACCTCTGTTGCGTATCTTTTTTTGCCCTCGTTATCAGTCCAGTCTCTTGTCTGGATTGAGCCGATAAGACCAATCATACGACCTTTTGCAAAATAATTGCAAATAAATTCTGCTGTGTTTCTCCAAGCTACACAATTGATGAAATCTGCCTTTCGCTCTTCGCCGGCCTTTACAAATCTGCGGTTAACAGCAACAGTAAAACTGCAAACGCTGACACCGTTTGTCGTTGCCTTGAGCTCCGGGTCTGCTGTAAGTCGTCCCATCAATATGGCTTTGTTCATAATTCAATACACCTCTTTTCGGATACACTATTTTTTAATAATAATGCTTCTGATAATGTCTTCCGAAATTTTGTAATTACGGTCGAGCTCTGCCGGGAAATCTCCCTTTGAAGAAAAGTTAACGAGTACATAGTAGCCCTCTGTTTTCTTCGCGATTTCGTATGCAAGCTTTCTTTTGCCCCATACATCAACCGATTCGATTGTGCCGGCCGACTCAATAAGCGCCTTGAATTTGTCAACAACAGCATTTGTTTTTTCTTCATCAAGATCTGGATTTACGATGAAAATGGTTTCGTAGTTGTTGATAATTTCCATTGTTTTGCACCTCCTTCTGGACTTTGACCCCGCATCGCATATGTGCGGAGTAAGGAAAATATTTACGCTTGTACAAACAAGCTATTATATTTTACACCGACAAAAAAGTTTTGTCAAGACTTTTTTAATATATTTAAAAAGGCAAGCTCAAAGCCTGCCTTCAAATACTCCCACATCGACGCCTGTATAATATGATTTTAAAATATCTTTGTAGCCTTTGCCGGTTGTGGCGAGGTAATTTGCGCCGTACTGGCTCATGCCGACGCCATGGCCGTTACCCTTTGTGGTCATCGTAATTGTTTTATCGTCATAGGAAAATTCTATATTTGTAGAGCGCAGAGAGAAAAGTGAGCGAAACTGTGAGCCTGCGATAACACATCCGCCCGTCTCAATCGTCGTTATGCCGCCTGCATCACTTCTGTTGATGCTTTCGAGAAGCTCTTTGTTATCCCAGTTTGCATCGGGATAATTTTTTAAAATATTATTTTTATATTCGTCGATGCTTATCGTGAGAGAGTCGCTATATTTGGGCGAAAGCTCATCGCCTTCACTTTTTACGCTCACAAGGTAAGCAACGTCCGAGCCCCATACGTCTTTTGCATTTTCCGTATGGCCGCTGCTTGTCGAGTGAAAAACGGCGTTGACGAGATTTCCATCATACGTCATCACAACACCGCAAGTCTGCTCAACACAAGAAGAAATCTTATCCCAGTACATATCAAAATTTTCGCCCCACTGTTTTTTGAGCGTCTCTTTTGAGCTCCACGCTTTACAGTGCGCTGGATTGTCGCACGTCATGGCGCCGTCATGTTCTTTAGGCGCGCCATCACGCATATACCCCTGCATCCGCGTAAGGATATAGCTTCTCGCGGCAACTG
Organism: Candidatus Aphodoplasma sp.; assembly: GCA_045541115.1. Classification (GTDB taxonomy): domain Bacteria; phylum Bacillota; class Clostridia; order UBA1381; family UMGS1253; genus Aphodoplasma. The sequence continues at coordinate 51,895 of JAZQIM010000001.1, read as the reverse complement.
CCTGTGCTTTAAGCGCCTCTTCGTGAAAGCTTGCAGGCATTTCTGCGGCAACGACGCCTTTTAAATATTCGCTAAAGTCGATTTCCTGCACCTCGCCGCTTGAGCTTACATAGGAAGTAATCGTTTTTATCGGCTCATCTGCAGCATCTTTTTGCTCAGAGTTGTTGGAGTTTGTCCGTGAAAGGCTTACAATTATGTATGGTACAAATATGATTATGAAAATATGATATAACAAAACTAATAAAAACCGCTTCATATACTGCTGCCTCCTGCTAAAAAATTGATAAATTCTTGTCCGATAAAAATATATAGCCAAGCGCGAGCAGCAAAGGGATGTCCAAATCGTCTTTGTTTTGCAAAAGCAAAAAAACAATGCATAACAGCATTATATCATCGGTTTCATAGCGGCCGAGAACTTTATTATCTTTAAAAAGCGAGCCGAATAAGCCGGTCTGCTTTTTTTGCTCTTCTTCATTGTTTACGGGGTATGGTGTAATAATCTGACCATCCCCGATGCTGTTATTATGCGAATGTAAAGGAGCGTGCATAGGCACGCCTGCATTTGGTGCAAACGCACCCATGCCGTCATTTCTGTAATACCTTTTTTGCATATATTTCAACTCCGCGTGCAGTATATTTAACTTACAGTACGTCTTTTAAATCGCCCAAAAGAGGAGCAAGGCGCAAAAGAGACAAAAGCTTAATTGCCGTATCGACGCTTTCGCTGCGGCTTTTTCTTACATACGGTCTGATTGCTTTAAGAAGCGTTATGCGCGGATCGCTCGTTTTGTTTATATTTTTGTATGCGCCGGCAATTTTCATAATTTTGTTTATATCGATATCGCCTAGAATATCATTGTTTTCGCTTTGCGCAGACTCATCGTTTTTTTTTGTATCTGACGAGCCTGAAAGCTGCGCTCCAAAAGAGCCTAAGAGTGACTCGAGTGTGCTTGCCGCATCGGGAGAGTCTAACAATTCTTTTAAGGCATCTATTGTCGAGTCCATATCAGAAGCCATTTTCTATCACCTCTGCTTATCGTTTTTTTTTAGCTTTTCGATTATGTCAGGATTATTTTTGAGTGCATCAAGCTTTGTGGGGTCAAAGCTTGAAAGCTTTTTCTTTATCTGCTGCGGCGAAAGCGAATTGAACATCTCAAGAACTTTGTCTTTATCAATTGAGTCGAGCTGCTTTTTTAAACGCGCACTTTCGGCATCAGACATGTTTTTTAGCTTGTCAATTCCTTTTTGGAGCGAATTTTGATCTATGGAAGACAATATTTTATCGGCTTTTTTCATGCCATTATTTTTATTCAAGAAAATCTCTCCTTAAAAATTTATTTTATACGATATTATATGATGCATATGTGTCCGAAATGCGTGTCCAAGTGACATAATTTGTAATTATATATTAATATAAAACCTATTTACATTAAAAAAAAGTATGTTATAATTATATTATAGTGATATAAACGGAAGTACTTTTCAAACACAAAGGAGGAACGGTAATGAAAAAAATTATTGCAACGATAACTGCAGCTGTGCTTGTGCTTACAATGTGTACAACAGCGTTTGCATCAAGCTTTGCAGACCTTAATGATGCCAGATGGGACTGGGCGCGTGACACAATAGTCGAGCTTGCTCAAAAAGGTATTGTGAAAGGATATTCGGACGGAACATATCAGCCTGTTAACAGCGTTACAAATCAGGAAGCATTCACGCTTTTTGCAAGAACAATCGGCGTAAATGACGATGCAAACAAAGACGCTGTAGAAGCTGCGCAGGAGCTTTATGCATCTGTCGCACAAAAATATAATACATATGCAGTAAGAGAGCTATGCTTTATGCTCTACAGAGGCATTTTCACTCCTGAAGAGCTCGACACATATTTGAGCGAAGAGACAAAGAATGAGCCGATGAAGCGTCACGAGGCTGCAATTCTTATAACAAAGATAATGGGCGGACAAAAAGAAGTAGAAAATACGGTTGTATACGTATTTGACTACACTGACGCAGACGAGATTCCCGCAGCATCAAAAGGATATATAGATTTTGTTACAAAACAGGGCATCATGCGTGGCATGGAGGACAACACCTTCTCGCCAAACACAGCAGTTACACGTGCGCAGGTTGCAATCATGCTTAAAAACACAATGAGCATTATGAACATGGCTGTATCGGGCGGCGTGCTTACAAGCGTTGATGCAGATGCAAAGAAAATCGTATTAAACGGCAAGACGTTTAATGTTTTGGATTCAACAATGATAAATATTGACGGAAAGCATGAAAGCCTTGACAAGCTTCGTAGCGGCGATGAAGTACTTGCTACATTTAACCATAAGGGCTTATGGGCAATCGATGCAATAAAGAGCCCCGTGGTAAGCACAACCGTTGAAGCGATTTTTGCAGGCTCAATGACGGATACGCGCGGCACATTTATAAAGGCATATGACCGCGCTGAAGGCGCAAGTGCCGTGAAGGAATATAAGCTTGGCGATAATGTAGAATATACATATAACGGAGCGATTTCCATTTTATCAAATCTTCGCTCTGAAGACAGAGTATATTTAACGCTTGAGGATGATGTTGTTGTAAAGGTTAAAGCGGAGTCGAAGAGAAGAACTATAACAGATGCGCGTGCAAAGCAGACTGTATTAGATCCGGTACCGGCGCTTGAAATAACGCATGCAAGCTCTGAGTATGATGGAAAGATATATGAAGTTGCAAACAAAGTAAGCGTTACAAAAAACAAGAAAACATCAAATTTCAGAAGCATTTTGCCCGGAGATATGCTTCTTATAGAGCTTGAGTACGACACGATTGTTTCGATTACGGCAACGTCTCAGTTAAGCTCAAGTGAGGGCACAATCGAAGAAATTAAAATTGCACAAAACGGTTCATCGATTACGCTTCTGGAAAACGGAAAAACAAATTCATATGCTATCGTTCACGACACAGATATTTATATCGACGGAACGGAAGCATCCATCTATGATCTAAGATTGGGATATTTCGTAGTTGTAAATACTGAAAGCGATACTGTAACAAAGCTTGATGTTCGCTCTGTTGCGCAGTCGAAATCAATTACAGGAACAGTTTCTCTTATAAACGTTTCTCTTGAGTTTATAAACCTTACAGTAACAGATGCAACCGGCACAAGAACACAGCAGGTATTTGTTAAAGACGGTGCATCGATTATAACAAGCTCGACTACATCGAGAAAGACACTTGCAGACATTAAAGTAGGAGATACGCTTATGATTACAGGCGAATCTAATATAGGCGCATTTGAGGCAAGCACAATAATTATCGTTCAATAATAAAAATACAAAAAAGGCTGCAATTTGCAGCCTTTTTTATTTACAAAAATTATTTTCCAAGATGAATCAGCATAACGGTAATATCTGCAGGAGATACGCCCGAGATGCGCGATGCCTGACCGAGAGTTTCGGGACGAACCTGCGAAAGCTTTTGTCTTGCTTCGTCGCGCAGACCGTACACATCGTCGTAGTTTATATCCTGCGGAATCTTTTTGCTTTCAAGCTTTTTCATCTGCTCTGCAGCACTGATTTGCTTTTGGATATAGCCTTCGTATTTAATGAGAATTTCCGCCTCTTCTGTTATGTCGCGCGAAAGAGTCGGACGGCTTTTATCTACCGGTGCCAATATATCGTATCCAAGCTCCGGACGGCGAATCAGCTCGGCGAGCTTTATGCCAGTTTTAATGGGAGTCGAGCTATATTTTTCGAGCAGTGGGTTTACGGCTACAGGGGAAACGTTTACGCTCCATAGCCTTTCAACCTCAGCTTCTATCGCATTTTGTTTTTCGCAAAAACGCTCATAACGCTCATCGCTTATAAGACCTATCTTATGACCTATGGGGGTAAGACGCGCATCTGCATTATCCTGGCGCAAAAGAAGGCGGTACTCCGAGCGCGATGTCATCATTCGGTATGGCTCATTCGTGCCTTTTGTAACGAGGTCATCGATAAGTGTACCGATATAGCTTTCGCAGCGCTTAAGAATTATCGGTTCTTCGCCGGATAGCTTGCGCGCGGCATTGATTCCCGCAATAAGTCCCTGCGCCGCAGCTTCTTCATAGCCGCTTGTGCCGTTAAATTGTCCTGCACCAAACAATCCGTCTATGGCTTTAAATTCGAGTGACGGCTTTAGCTGCAGAGTGTCAATGCAGTCGTACTCGATTGCATATGCGCTTCGCATAATTTTCACGTTTTCAAGGCCCTTCATGCTGTGAAGCATCTCGAGCTGGACATCCTCGGGCAAGCTCGTAGAAAGGCCCTGCACATACATTTCTTCTGTGTTTATGCCCATAGGCTCAATGAAAACCTGATGGCGCTCTTTTTGCGCAAAGCGCACAATTTTCGTTTCGATTGATGGGCAGTATCGTGGGCCAACGCCCGTGATTGCGCCCGAATACATCGGTGCACGGTGAAGATTGTTACGGATAATTTCGTGAGTTTTTTCGTTTGTGTATGTCAAATAGCATGATGATTTGTTTTCAAGCTTGTCATCTGTTTCAAAAGAAAATGCCGTTATTTCTTCATCGCCGCATTCTTCTTCCATCACAGAAAAATCGACGCTGCTTCTCAGTACGCGTGCAGGCGTACCTGTCTTAAAGCGCAAAATCTTTATACCTAAACGTTTTAAGGAATTTGAAAGCTCTGTTGCAGCAAACATTCCATCAGGACCGGAGTCACGGCTATACTCTCCGATAAGCGTTCTTCCGCCAAGGAAAGTGCCTGTTGCAATAATTATGCATTTTGCGCCGTACGAAGTACCTGTCGCAGTAAGAAGACCGCACACACGGTTATCCTCGGTAAATATGTCGACGGCTTCTGCCTGGACTATATCAAGATTTTCTGTAAGCTCGAGGCGATGCTTCATTTCCGTCTGATAAGCACGTCTGTCGATTTGTGCGCGCAGCGAATGAACGGCAGGGCCTTTTGCGCGGTTTAGTATTTTTGACTGTATAAATGTTTTGTCAGCAACTTTTCCCATCTCGCCGCCGAGAGCGTCAATCTCGCGTACAAGATGACCTTTTGCTGTGCCGCCGATACACGGATTGCACGGAAGATTTGCGATTGCGTCGAGATTTGTTGCGAGTATGAGCGTCCTTTTGCCAAGACGAGCCGCTGCAAGCGCCGCTTCACAGCCTGCATGTCCTGCGCCGATTACTGCTATATCATAATTTGCACTGAAATTTTGCATAAGTTTCTCCGTTCTTTCAATAATACTTGTTATAAGCATATTAAAATAATATCACATAATCGGCTTTGTTTCAAGAGCATAACGCGTTTAGGGTAAAAATAAGCGCAAGATTAGAGCAAAAAAGAGCTTTTTTGTTGACAATTTGGCGAGGTAAGCTTATAATAAATATGTTAAAATCTTATATAAAATGTAATTTATGCCGCGATTGCGGCGGAATGGAGATTATTATGGCTGATACAAAAAAGAAAGTAAGGACGCGCTTTGCTCCGAGCCCGACCGGTTATATGCATATAGGAAATTTGCGTACGGCGCTTTATGCATGGCTTCTTGCGCGAAAGAGCGGTGGCGATTTTATTTTAAGAATTGAAGATACAGACCAGGAGCGTTACGTTGACGGCGCAGTTGATCTCATCTATAAAACACTTGCAGACACAGGTCTTACACATGATGAAGGCCCGGATAAAGACGGTGGATGCGGACCGTATATCCAAAGTGAGCGCCGCGGATTATATAAGCAGTATGCTGAAAAGCTCGTTGAGCTTGGCGGAGCATATTATTGTTTTTGTGACAAGGAGCGTTTGGAAGAGCTTCGCGCTATTCAGACTGCATCAAAGGTTCCGCCAAAATATGACGGACATTGCTCGCGTCTTTCAAAAGAGGAAATAGAAGAAAAGATAAAAAGCGGCGTGCCGTATGTTATCCGCCAGAAAATTCCGAGAGAAGGAACGACGACTTTCCACGACGAAGTGTTTGGCGATATCGTAGTCGACAACTCGACACTTGATGACAACGTGCTTTTAAAGGCAGACGGCCTTCCGACATATAACTTTGCAAACGTTATCGACGATCATCTTATGGGTATCACGCATGTTATTCGCGGAAGCGAGTATCTTTCATCAACACCAAAGTACAACCTTTTGTATGAGGCGTTTGGCTGGGAGATACCGACGTATATTCACTGCTCGCCTGTTATGAAGGATGCGCAAAAGAAGCTCTCGAAGCGTGACGGCGATGCATCGTATGAGGATTTTATAAACAAAGGATATCTTAAAGATGCAATCATAAACTATATTGCACTTCTCGGCTGGAGTCCGGGAACTGAGCAGGAGATATTTACTTTGGACGAGCTTGCTGGGCAGTTTGATGTGTCGGGCATAAGCAAATCGCCTGCGATATTTGACGTAAATAAGCTTAACTGGATGAACGGCGAATATATAAGAAAGATGAGCATAGACGAATTTTGCGATGCAGCTATGCCGTTTTATAAGCAGGCCGTGAAGAGCGATATTGATTTTAAAGCTTTGTCGGCACTTTTGCATGACAGAACAGAAAAATTCTCTGACATTCCGGAGGCGATTGATTTTATCGATGAATTGCCTTCATATGATACAGAGCTTTATGTTAATAAAAAGATGAAGACAACTCTTGAAAGCTCGAAGGAAGCGCTTGAAAAGATTTTGCCTGTACTTGAAGGGCTTGACGACTGGAGCCATGACGCGATACATGATTCATTGTTTGCACTTATAGAGAGCCTTGGCGTAAAGAACGGCGTGATACTCTTCCCGCTTCGCGTCGCTTTGTCAGGCAAGAAGTTTACACCGGGTGGCGGCGTTGAGATTGCGACGCTAATCGGTAAAGAAGAAAGTATTAAGAGAATTAAAACGGGTATTTCTCTTCTCGGTTAACAGAAAAACAAAATAAAACTCTCTGCGATAGGGCAGAGAGTTTTTTGTATATAAATATTATTTTTGTGTGCTCGTTTTCCATTTTCCCGAAAGAAGAAAACATATACCGATTATAATCGGCACAAAGCCTGCGATGGCATCGCCGTACCAAAAGCCAAGACAATCCATCTTTAAAACAAAGCCTAATAGCGCCGCGATTCCCATACGGCTTATTATTCCGTCGATGATTGCGACTGCAAGATTAAGCTTTGTATTGCCTGAACCGTTTATTATTGAAAAGCTTACGCTTCTTGTCGCTGAGCCAAAGAAGTTTAGTATAATCGGAGCGATAAGTATAGATGCAACAGATAAAACATCAGCATCGTTCGTAAATGCGGCAAATGTCTGGCTCGGGAAGAAGAAAATAACGGCGGAAAGAACAAGGCAAATTGATATGCCGCAGAAAGCCACAGTATTTAGTATTTTTGGTATGCGCTCATCTTTTTTTGCGCCGAGATTTTGTCCTACCATGGCAGAGCCGGCAGTTGTAAATGAATTTGATACGATGCCGCTCACAACATTGATTTTGTTGTAAACGCCTGCAAGAGCAGAGAACACAACGCCGTACATATTTATCCATGCCATTAAAACGATTTTAGAAAAGCTTACGGCGGCAGACTGTATTGCCATAGGAACGCCGAGCGCAACAATTTTTGAAAGAGCCTTCTTTTCGATTGCAAAGCTTTTTAGCTTAAAGTCAAAGCAAAAGCTGTCTTTGTGTATGTATAAATATATAAGCGATATTACAAAGCTTACACCCTGGCCGATAACTGTCGCAAGTGCAGCGCCAAAGACTTCCATATCAAGATAAGCCACAAAAATTATATCTAAAACAAGGTTTAAAATGGCGGCGATTGCTACGAAAATGAACGGACGGCGACTGTCACCCATGCCGCGAAGTATAGCGCTGACAATATTGTAGCCGTATATGAACACAAGCCCTACGATACATGTGAGCGTGTAGTCCATTGTGTATTTATATGACTCCCTCGGTGTGTTTAGCCAGTTTAGAATCGGGTAGCGAATAAAAAAGCAACCGACCGACATTATAACAGAGGTGATGAGCAAAAATGAAAACATTGTGCCGATAATGCGGCGCACGCGCTCAAGGTTATTTGCGCCTACCTGCTGTGCGATGAGGACTTGGCCTGCAGAAGAAAAGCCCATCGCCACAAAGGTCAAAAGATGAAGTATGTCGCCGCCGATTGAAACGGCTGACATGCCCGCTCCACCTATACATCTGCCGACGACGATCATGTCGACAATATTGTAAATTGCCTGAAGTGAGTTTGACAAAAACAGAGGAAACGCAAATTTCAAAAGTTGTTTAGTGACATTTCCTGTTGTCAAATCACGAACCATTGTATCTGACATTGTTATATGCTCCTGTGTTTTAAAGTTATAGTTCGATTTTTTCTATATAATCGTGGTTATACTCGAGAAGGCTTAGAATGTTAAAATTGTGAGGAAGCGTAGCTGTTACAAAGACCTCGACACAGCCCTCCGGATTTTTTGAAATTGACATTTCAGATATCTGTATGTCAAGAGATTCTATATAATTTTTAAGGTATTCAAGAGCAGTGCCGCTGTCGGTAATAACGAATGAAATCTGTTCTTCGCTTGGTGATTTTAAAAATCTCCACTTTTTATGCGTAATAAGCTGCACAACAAGAATGACAAGCGTGCTTAAAATTCCGATTGCGTACATGCCGCTGCCTATTGCCATACCAATGCCCGAAGTTGCCCATACGCCTGCCGCAGTCGTAAGACCTTTAACAGATTTTTTTGAAATAAAAATCATTCCTGCGCCGAGAAAGCCTATGCCGGAAACAATCTGTGATGCGACTCTCGATGGATCGAGCTTAAAATCGGCACTGAAAGCAAGGTCATTAAAACCGTATTTTGATACAATCATTAAAAGTGCCGAAGCCAAAGCGACGATTGTATGCGTACGGATTCCTGCCTCTTTGCCGTGATTTTTGCGCTCATAGCCGATTATGCCGCCGCATATTCCCGAAAGAACAATGCGCAAAAAATATTCGAGCGTAACTAAAATATATTCTATCATTACTTTTGTCTCCTTAAATATAATATAAGATACATTATATAATAAATAACTATTTTAGTCAACATATGCACGCGCCGTTTTGATTAAAAGCAACTGAGTTTATGTAAAAAATATAATAAAAAATTTTTTAAAAAATTGTTTGACTTTTTATATAAACGGTGTTATAATATTAAAAGTCGCTTTGAATATGTGCCTGTAGCTCAGCTGGATAGAGTGTTTGGCTACGAACCAAAAGGTCGGGGGTTCGAATCCCTCCAGGCACGCCAAAACAAAAATCCTGTCGAAAGATAGGATTTTTTTGTTTTGTATTATTCATTTTTCTTTATTCAATATTCATCATTCATTAAATGCGAGAGGATTTTTAATGAATAATGAATGATGAAGTCGCTCCGCTGATGAATAATTAATAATTGAAATTATTTGAATTTAATGATAAAATGTTCCTGGTGATGAATATGAAAGAGAATATTTTAATAGATAAATCAATAGATTTTGCTGCAAGAATTATAAAGTTGCAGAGGTACTTGATAAAGGATAAAAAAGAAACAGTTATATCTAAACAAATAGTCAGAAGTGGTACAAGTATTGGTGCAAATATTAATGAGGCTAACTATGGACAAGGTAAAGCTGATTTTATATCTAAATTACATATATCTTTGAAAGAAACGGCTGAAACAGAATATTGGTTAAGATTACTTATCAAGTCGGAATTACTTACAAATGAAGAAGGAGATTCTTTGCTTAAAGAATGTCTTGAAATTAAAAGAGTGCTAATTTCATCAATAAACACTGCAAAACAAAATCAAATAAATAAGGGGTGAAAAAATGAAGAAAATTTTAGCAATAATATGCTGTATATCACTTGTTGTTATGATTTGTACATCTTGTGGTAACAGTAACAAATGTTCTGCGTGTCATGGTTCTGGGTTTTCAAATGGACATCTCTGTAACTACTGTCGGGGAAAGGGCACGCAATCCTATGGGGATAATTTCTGGAAAGGGAAAGAGTATAAATATCCAGGAAACTAATTGATAGTACAGAAGGTCAGTGGCATCTAAACCATTTGTTATATTTTGAGTGTTCTTATAAAAAGTGCCTGAAAACTGCTTATTTCAAGGGGATTAAGCAGTTTTCTTTTTTTGTGCGTTTCTTCTTATTTCCCCTTATTTACCCTTGCTTTTTCTTCTATTTACTGTCAAATCAACTGTCAAAAAGGCTATCTGCGTTTAAATTACAGATAGCCTTTTATGTTCCTGTTTGTTTCTTGCCTTTCTTTTTCTGCCCCTGTTATTTGTTTTGATTTAGGTCAGAGAGTGTAGCGTTCTGCTACATTATATTTTATAATTGCTTGTTTTCCTGTATTCCTAAAAACTGCTTTATATCAACATCAATATAATTTGAAAACTTTAAGCACTCATTCCAATCTTTTATTAAATGCCCGTTATTGTATTTTATCAGGTCTTGAATTATGCCCCTTAAATCATAAGTGTTTTTTATCATTTGCTTTTTAATTTGGTCTGTTGATTGTTTCCCTTTATAGTCATTATCAAGACAACAATAAATATTGCTTATACTTGAATAGTTATTTAGCACTTTATAAATATAGTTTCGGTTGTTTGCTCCGTTTAAAGATATACAACAATATTCTTCATCAACTTTAATCTTATTCTGCCAAACAAGTTGAACGAATGAAAACAAGTCTAAACAACTTTCAAATATAAATAATGCTTTTGGGGTTGTGGTGTTCTTGGGTTTGTAAAAAAAGCCTGTATATCTTTCTTTGGTGTAATTACATTTGTAATTGTTGTTGGTTAAAGTTCCTTTTTTAGTTATTGCTATAATCCTTGTTTTTGTTTCGTCCTTGTATGTAATGAAGCATAGATTATAATTCTTATCAACCATTAACCAATTTTGCTTTACCATATTTTCAATAACAAACCTTTCAAAGCCCCTTGAAGTTAGATAAGCATAAACACGACTAAAAGCCTTTGACCTTGTTTCTTCATCTTCTGATGTTAAAAGATTTTCTTTTATTATATACTGTAAATCAACATTAGAAGATGTTTCTTTTATTGTGTGAGTTGAAAGATATGTATTAAACTCTTTTTCAACATCTTTTTTATATACCTTGTAATAGTAGTAGTTCAACAAATATAGCGACTGCCTAAAATCTAACTCCAAAAATGCTTGAAGAAAAAACAAAGGTGGATAATTAAAACCTGTGTAGTGGTCATAAGCCATCTCTTTATATATTGTTATGTTCTCATCATTTGAAAACCTATAATAATTGTGTTTGATAGTGATATAATCATTATCAAGCCAGAAGAGAAACAAAACAAAGTTTGTTTGACTGATTTTATCAATCTCTGCTTGTGAAATGTGCTTTAATGTGTAGTTGTTGTTTTTAACTCTTTTTAATATGGGGTTGTTTTTCATTTGTGGTAAGCCTCCTGTATCTTTTTATTTTTTATTGTTCGCATTAGCGATAGTGCCATTAGGTTTTTAACCTAATGTTTCAAAGGTTTCAACCTTTTATACAGTATGCTTTTTTGGTATGGGTTTATAATTTTTAAGTGTTCTATACAATTTTTTGTTAAATTATGGACTTTTTGAGAAAAATATGATACAATAAACAAAATAAAAGTTTTGGGAGTTGGTTATATGGAAAACTATTCAATTACTATAAATAGGTTATCTTCAATGATTGGATGTGCCGTAAGATATAAAGTCAAGGTAGATGGTGTTCAAGTTGGAGAAGTTGCGAATGGAAAAAGTATTCAAATTAATGTTTCTGAAGGAGAACATCAGATTGAAATAGGTCCTTGGAATAAAACAACTGTTATACACATCAATGCTATTAAAAATATCAATCTAACAACAAAAGTAAGAAAAACAGATGGTGGAGTTAATATTCTTGCTGATGATGCGAGTATTGTTGTAAATAAATCTTCAAGTATTATATCTTCAACTCAAAATAAAAACACCTTGCCAACAGGTGCTATAATCGCAATAGTTGTTGTAGTATTCATAGCAATGTTTTCTATTATAGCTATTTTATCAAGTCCTTCTACATCTAATACAGGCATTGATGCTATAACACAACAAGAAGATTTAACACCTGACGAAAAAGCAGAGCAGTTAATTCAAATAGCAACCAAAGAGTTTGATGAGGGAGATTATATAGAGGCTGTTAATATTTGTAATAAAATTGCTTCGGAATATCCAGAAACAGAAAGTTCAAAGAATATGCCAAACTATCTAAATGAACAATGTGGAAAGTTCAATAATATCTCTGCTTCAAGGCTTATGAATGAATACACAGAAAATATTGTTAATGCTGACAAGGAATATACGGGTCAAATATTAGTAATTGATGGTGTTGTAAGTTCTATTGATAAAACTAATAATGGAAATAATCTTTGTGTTCTTTTGAAATCAAATACATATTTCGCAAATGTTCAGCTTAATTTTGATACAGACCAAGAGGACGCAGTTTCAAAGTTATCTGCTGGAAATAGCATTAAAGCAATAGGTAAATGTACTGGAAAAAGTGGTAAGCACTTTATTATATTAGATGGAAATAATGTAATGATAGAAGATTGCTATATAATTAAATAAATACGGACATATAAAGCACCGCCTACAATCTGTAAGCGGTGCTTTTACCATTTTGTTTCTTTCCCTTGTATTTAACCGCCTTTAATGGCGGTTTCTTTATATTATACAAACGACTTTTATATAATATTCAAGATATCAATACAATTCAACCTAAAAAAATGTATTTTATCTAAGATATACCAATATCGCCCGTCTATATGCTTTAATATCTTATTTTTCTGTTCCTCATCATATAGACGAATAGAAAGTCTGTAAATTGTATTGGTATCAGCTGCGACAATATTATTATAAAAGTTTCTTATGAAAATAGCTATCGTCTTGGGGTTTGATGACTTTGGGAAATAAACAAAATGTATTGTTCTTGGGTTATCGGTCAAAAAACGGATGTAGCAGTTTTGGGAGTGTAAATAGGTTATATAATCTGTATATTGCTTGGGGTTGTATTGGTGTAAGTTGCCTTTGCTGATAGTCTTTATAATTGTTTCTGCCTTGCTATGACATAAAAGCCAATATTCAGCCAATAGACAAGATTTTTTTAGGTTGTAAGCGTTAAGCCTGTAATTTTGATTTATTCCAAAATGCTTGAAAACCGAGTTTTTACAGATAATGAAAGCCTTTTTATCTATGTATGCTATCTTTACTATATTATATGTAATCAAGTCTTTCAATAATGGCTCCGTTGCTTCTTTAAGTTCCATTATTTGCCTTTTGCTACAAGCACCACCAAAAGCAAATAAGAGAACATATAAAAGGTCTGAATGCTTGTTTAATAAGTTTTGTTGTATTTCTTTCTTTTTCATACTCTCACCATCTTTAATTCAGCATTGATAATTTGACAATATGACACCTTCATTTCGGTTCGTATTTCGTTATAGTTCTCCGTGATAGCCTCGATCGCTACTGTTTCCCCTGTTTCTGTTGTATAGACTATATCGGGAACAGAAAGCATTTTTTCAAGTTCTGCGGTTGCTTGGTCTTGCTTTATGGTTTCAGCATATAAATCTCTTGTTTGGGTTTCACTCATACAAGACATTCTTTCATTCGGTTTTAATTGGGTATATTCTTTGAAAAGCCTTGTATCGTGGTCGGTTGAAGCGGTTTGACGAGAATAAAAAGCCTTACCTTTTAGACTATCAAGATTTTTTATAAATGATTTCCCTTTATCTGTATAAGTATAAACGGTTTCATTCTTTATGTTGGTTTTGCTTTCAATCAAGCCTTGTTTAAGCATTTTATCAATTCTGTTTGATGTAATGATTTTCAATAAGTCTTCTCGGTTTGCGTAACCACAAACACGCAGGCCATTTAAGGCTTGAACATCACGAAAATTAATATGATTAATTTTTGCCATTTAATATTCCCCCTTGTTCCTTTGTATATTATATTTTACTGCTATATTTGCTCTCTTATAAAAGAAACAGGGGGAATAAAGCAATTTTTTCAAAAATTGCTACTGCTTTTAGCAAGGTTGCGACCTTGCTAACGCACCGCACGAAGCAAAGCACGAAAAAGAACAATATCAACTTGTTGTATTGTGGTTATAAAATGTATTTCGTTTTATAACTTTTTCAAGCGGTCATATACTAAAATCTCTGTTCCACTTATTAGAACAGAGATTTTTTTGTATTGATTGCGTAGTAAGGTGCGGTACAATTTTTTTATTATGTTATAATTTCCCCTTTTCCATTGTAGTATATAAAAACACTATTTAGGAAAGAGGGAACAAAAGATGAGGTTAAAGAGAGTTTTTATAGGTTTAGGAAAGGGGGAAAATTTACTTTTCATAATGAAAAAATTATTAAAATAATAATTGAAATGTTCAAACGAAGATTTTTAAAAAAGTCAAGTAAAAGTTTAACGAAAATAAACTTTTTTATAAGGCAAAATGCTGATTTTACTACGACTTTTTCAAAACATTTCGGGATTTGGCATTTTTGTGTTATACTAAAATTGTAGGGTTTTAATCTTAAAAGTACTTTTATAATCTACATATTTTACTATAAAAAATTATTATTAATTAAGGAGATTTTCACTATGGAAAATATAAGAATGAATACAATGAAAACAGAAGTCGCAAGCGACTTAATGACAGTTGAAGATTTACAGTTTAGATATGGTATTGGCAAAAACAAGGCTTATAGCCTTGTTAAATGTAAAGGCTTTCCCGCCTTTCAACTTTATGGCAGATACTATATAAGAAGAGAAGACCTAATTGCTTGGGAAAGAAAAGCAATAGAAACCAAAGTAAAGCAAGGAGGTCAAAGACTATGGTAGTTGGCGTTCCTACATATTATAAGAGAAAGGACGGAAGATGGACAGCAGAGGTTAAAATCAAGTCAGGCTTTGATGTGAAGCGTAAATATTTTTACGGAAAGCAAAAAGGGGAAGTCGTTCTTAAAATGAACGACTTCCTACAAAGTCCCGAAATCGTGAAAGTAAGCGAAAGCATTTTACTCTCAACTTATGCTGAGAAGTGGCTTGATAGCAAACGAAACAATTTAAAGCCTGCTTCGTTTGATAGAATTGAAGTAGTTGTTCATAATCACATTAACAGACTTTTGGGCGGTTATGAGATTAGCAAGATAGACAATTTTGATATTTCAAAGGCAATTAGCATTTATCAGGCTGAAGGAAACAGTTATTCTTCTGTGGCTAAGTTTTATGGTTGTTTAAACAATATTTTCAAACACGCAGTCCAGACAGAAACAATTAGGAAAAGTCCTGTTATTGAAGATGACCACAAACCAAACAAGAATAAACTTGAAGCAGAACGAGAAAGCAAACCAAAGGAAAGGATTTTTACAAAGGAAGAATTAGAACGCTTCAAAATAGCCTGTTTTAGTCAATACAAGAACGGGAATTATAGGTATCCTTCAAGGTGGGCGTTTCAGTTTATGCTGAATACAGGACTAAGGCTTGGCGAAATGATTGCTTTAACCTATGGAGATATTGATTTAAGCAAAAAGACAGTATCTATTAACAAAAATGTTGTTTGGGTTAAAAACAGAGACAAAGACGGAAAGCGTATAAAGGGAACTCATCCCGTGCTACAACACACCACCAAAAATGGCAGAGATAGGGTAGTTCCACTAAACGCAAAAGCGATTGAAGCCGTTATAGAGATGAAAAAGAGAAATTATAAAGATGATACAAGTCTTTTAATCCATAGTAAAAAAGGCGGTTATGCTAATCCGAACGAATGCGACCAAAGATTTTATAAAGTTTTGGAGAAAGCAAATATTGAAAAGACGGGGCTCCATACCCTCAGACACCAATTTTGCTCAAGTTTATTTGAAGCACAAATTAATGTGAAAAGAATCAGTTTATTACTTGGTCATAAAGATGTTTCTACAACTATCAATATATATACACATATTATTAAAGGTCTTGACGATATAGACGAATTAGATATATGCGTATAACACGAAAACAGGGCGAACGCCCTGTTTTTTATTTGTAAATATAATGTTATTGAATTATGCTATAAAATATGATATAATTAAATTGTAAATCAATAGAAACATTTTGGCAACTGTCAAATAACTGTCAAGGAAAAAATAAGGCTTTGAAAGCCTTTATTTTACAGGGGTTTGAGATATTAACTAAATGTCATCTAAACCATTCGGTTCTTCCAAAAAATCCGTACATGATAGTGTGCGGATTTTTTACTTATTACCTCTTCACTATCCACTATTCCTTAAAAAGCTTTTGAGTACGGATTTTTAGGAGGTAATAGTGAAAAAGGAAGAAGTAAGACAGCTTTGCTTATGCAAAGTTTTTTTGTTATATGGTTGTGTTTAAACAGATAATTTATTTAAAAATGCCGGTATCGTTTTTATCGTTCTAATACGATAGATTTTTAGTATTACCCATTTTGTTATTGCCTATGATATAATAATATCGAGGTGGAAATATGGGAATACTAATAAATGCTTTAAGTATAATTGCAGGCTCCTTCTTTGGAAGTGTATTTAAAAAACACATAAAATTTAAGAATTTTACTGTATTTGGTATTGCTATTATGATAATCAGTGCAGTGGGTTTTTTTGAAAACATATTTGATATTGATGCGTTGATGTTAAAAAGCAAAGATTTGCTCGTAATTATTTTTGCATTGATAGCCGGAACGATGATAGGCGATGCTATTAAACTGGAAGAAAACATCAATAATTTATCAAATTTTGCAAATGAGAGTTTTTCGGCTTTTATTGATTCTACAATATTTTTTGGTGTTGGCGGAATGCAAATTTGCGGACCTATTCTGCTTGCGACAGTTGGGGATAACAGTCAATTGCTAATAAAAAGCCTAATAGATTTTCCTTTTGCATTGATGTTTGGCATCAGTTATGGTAAAAAAGTTTTATTCTCTTCTGTACCTGTAGCTTTGTGTCAAGTAATAATCGTTTTGCTGACAATATTATCAAAGACTTTTTTTGATACAATGATTATAAAACAGTTATGCGCGATGGGATACATTATTTTGTTTTTTTCCGGATTTAATCTGCTTTGCGAAAGTAAATATAAAATAAATAATGTTAATATGGTTATAGGGATTTTTATAATATTGTTATACAATATAACACTCAAAGCATGGAGGTAAATATAGATGACAATACAACAATGCAAATATGTTTTGGAAATATTAAAAATGGGTTCTTTTAATGAAGCCGCAAAAACACTTTACATAGCGCAATCGAGTTTGTCTGCTGCAGTCAAAGCTCTGGAAACTGAGTTGGATATAAAAATTTTTGAGCGTTCCAATAATGGAGTGTGTCTTACAAGCGATGGCGCAGAGTTTGTTAGATATGCTTCTCAAATTATTGAACAAAACAATTTTATACTTGCAAAATATAAATCAGATCAAAGATGTCAAAAGCTGTATATATCAACACAGCATTATGACTTTATTGCAGATATATTTGGCAAAATGCTAAATTCAGTTACAGATGATACCTATAAGATATCATTGATAGAAACGAAGACGTATAATGTCATAAATGAAGTAGAAAACGGATATTGCGACATTGGAATTATTGCCATAAAAAATACAGATTTTGATATAATGAAACGTATTTTAATCAATAAAAAATTGAATTTTACATCGGTGCTAAAGGCATCGCCCCATGTGTTTGTCAGAAAGGATCACCCTGTATGCAACAACGATACCTTAACATACAATGAACTGGCAAAATATCCATTTGTTTCGTATGAACAAGGCAAACATAATGTTTCGTTTTTTACTGAAGAAATTATGGAAATTTCAGACGTGAAAAGACATATCGAAATAAGTGACAGGGCGAGCCTTATGAATGTGCTATTGACTACTGATAGCTATACGGTTGGAACGGGGATTATGCCGTCTAGTTTAAACGAAGGAAAAATTGTCAGCAAACCGCTTGAAAGCGATTCGTACTATAACATAGGGTACATGCTTCATGCAGACAGAAAATGTTCCGATTTGGCGCAGTGTTTTATAAAAATGCTCGAAGAGTTGGTAGAGAAAGTTCCTAACGCATAAAAAATGTCATCTAAACTATCTTTAAAATCATAAAAAACAAAGTGGCATCTATGCCACTTTTTTATATTTATTTTTGGCGGCAAAAAATCACGTAAAAACAACGGAAAAAAGGCAAAAAGCATTGACATAAAGGCAAATATGGGGTATAAAGAATATATACGGAAAAATATAAAATAATTTAATATTAAAATGCTGTTTGTGCCTGTGCGGCGCTGTGAAAATGACGGCTTTTAATACTGACAAAATATAGTCGGGGGAGAGGGAAAATGGTAGAAAAGGTAATTCAGTTTGGTGAAGGTGGATTTTTAAGAGGATTTGTTGACTGGATCATTCAGCTGACGAACGAAAAAACAGATTTTGATGCAGGAGTAGTTGTTGTTCAGCCTATCGAAAAAGGTATGTGTGATATGCTTGAGGCACAAAACTGCAGATATACTCATGTTATGCGCGGTCTTCGTGACGGAGTTGCTACGGTAGAAAAAAAGGTGATTGACTGCATAACAAGAACTGTAAAGCCGTATGATGATTTTGGCAAATTTCTTGCTCTTGCAAAGAATAAGGATTTTAGATTTGTTGTGTCAAACACGACGGAATCAGGAATTGTCTATAACGAAAATGATAAGATGGAAGATGCTCCGAATGTAAGCTTTCCTGCAAAGGTGACGCTTCTTTTGCAAGAGCGCTTTAAGCTTGGTTACGGTGGATTTATTTTCTTGCCGTGTGAGCTTATCGATAAAAACGGAAAAACATTATGTGAATGTATATTAAAATATGCAAAGCTCTGGAATCTCGGTGAAGAGTTTGAAAACTGGGTAAAAAATGAAAACGTTTTCTACAATACACTCGTAGACAGAATTGTAACAGGTTATCCGAAAGACGAAAAAATCGAAACAGATTTTGAAGACAACATGCTTAACACAAGTGAGTTATTTCACTTATGGGTAATTGAAGGGCCGCAAAATATAACGAAGGAGTTTCCGTTTGATAAGGCAAACTTAAACATCATCGTTACAGACAATCTTGAAAGATACCGCACAAGAAAAGTAAGAATCTTAAATGGCGCTCATACATCGATGATACCGTACGCACTTTTGGAAGGCGTTGAAACGGTAGGAGATTGCATGAAGGATGAAAAAATGAGCAGCTTTGTAAAGGCTTGCGTTTACGATGAAATCATACCAACGCTCGATTTACCTTACGAGGAATTAAAAGAGTATGCGGACAATGTGTTCGAGAGATTTGAAAATCCGTATATAAAGCATTTTTGCTCATCGATCGCGCTAAATTCCGTGAGCAAGTTTAAGGTAAGAGTTTTGCCGTCGCTACTTGAGTACATAAAGCGTAAAGGCGAAATGCCAAAGCATCTTTGCATGTCGTTTGCAAAGCTTATTGAGTTTTATAAAAACTCTACGCCAAACGATGACGAAAAGGTTATGGAGTTTATGAAAAATGCGTCTGTTTCAGAAATTCTTGCAAACAAAGAGCTTTGGGGCGAAGATTTGAGCAATCTTACGGAAGAGGTTATAAAATATGTTAATAAATGAGCTTGATAATGTTTATATAAATCTTGAAGATGGTCATAAATATGCAAAACACGACATAAAAAAGGGCGAAAACATAATTAAATACGGCAATCCCATAGGACATGCAACTGAGAATATAAAATGTGGCGAGCATGTTCACAGCCATAATATGAAAACAAATCTTAGCGATAAGTTTGAATATGAATATTGCCCGGAATTTACGCCCATAGAAAGAATAAAGAGCGACAAAACATTTATGGGATATGTTCGCGAAAACGGCAGTGTCGGCATACGAAATGAGATATGGATAATAAATACGGTTGGATGCGTAAACAAGGTCGCAAAAAGGGTTGCGGATGCAACGGGTGCAAAAACATTTGAGCATCCGTTCGGCTGCTCGCAGCTTGGCGGCGACCACAAGATTACACAGCTCATATTAAAAGGACTTGTAAATCATCCTAACGCCGGCGGCGTACTCGTTTTAGGACTTGGATGTGAAAATAACAACATAGATGAGTTTAAAAAGGTTTTGGGAGAATATAACCCCGACAGAGTTAAATTTTTAAATTGTCAGCAGGCAGAAGATGAAGTAGAAGAAGCGATAAAGCTTGTAAATGAATTAAAAGAATATGCGAATAAATTTAAAAGAGAAGCTGTTAACATATCCGAACTAAAAATCGGATTAAAGTGTGGCGGCAGCGATGGATACAGCGGAATTACCGCAAATCCGCTCGTAGGCTCACTTTCTGACAAGCTCATTTCCTGTGGCGCGACATGTGTGCTTACGGAAGTGCCGGAAATGTTTGGCGCAGAACACCTTCTTATGAAAAGATGTCCGACAAAAGAGCTGTTTGATAAAACGGTAAGTCTTATAAATAACTTTAAAGACTACTTTACAAGACATAATCAGGTAATATACGAAAATCCTTCGCCGGGAAATAAGGCGGGCGGAATAACTACACTTGAAGAAAAGTCGCTTGGCTGCGTTCAAAAGGGCGGCAAGGGAGAAGTCGTTGATGTTCTCGATTACGGCGATACTGTGACGAAAAACGGTCTCTCGCTTTTAAACGGCCCGGGAAATGACATCGTTGCAATAACGAACCTTACGGCAGCAGGAGTACATATGGTCTTGTTTACAACGGGCAGGGGAACGCCTGTAGGCGCGCCTGTTCCGACAGTAAAGGTTGCAACAAACCGCTCATTAGCAGAGAAAAAGGCTAACTGGATTGACTTTGATGCATCGCCTCTTTTGGAAGGTGTGAGCATGGAGAGTCTTACTGATAAGTTTTTAGATTACATTATATCGGTAGCATCAGGCGAGCAGACAAAAAATGAAATAAACGGATATAGTGAAATTTCGATATTCAAAGATGGTATAGTACTGTAGAAAAGGAGAAAAAAACAATGGAACAAATGCATAAGCTTATAGAAGAATACGGAGTAGTGCCGGTAGTAGTGCTTGACGATGCAAACGATGCTCTAGCGCTTGCAGACGCTCTTTGCAAGGGCGGACTTCCTTGCGCAGAGGTAACATTTCGCACAGCTGCCGCTGAAGAGTCAATTAAAATCATGTCACAAAACCATCCCGAGATGCTCGTTGGGGCAGGCACAGTTCTTACAATAGAGCAGGTTGACAGAGCGGTAGGTGCGGGAGCAAAATTTATTGTAAGCCCCGGCTTTGACGAAGAAATTGTTGATTACTGTATAAAGAAAAATATTCCGGTATTTCCCGGCTGTATTACACCATCAGAAGTGGCAAAGGCTGTGAAGCGCGGGCTTAAGGTAATAAAGTTTTTCCCGGCAGAGCAGGCAGGCGGCGTTTCAATGATTAAGGCGATGGGCGCGCCATACTCAATGGTTAAGTTTATGCCAACAGGCGGCGTAAGCGAGAAAAATCTCGCGCAGTATTTATCGTGTTCAAACATAATTTGCTGCGGCGGAAGCTGGATGGTTAAAAAAGACCTTGTAGCAAACAAGGAATTTGACAAAATAACGGCGCTTGTAAAGGAAGCGGTAGAGCTTGTTAAGAGCATACGCGCATAAGGAGGAGAAAATATGAATTTAAACATCAAGGATAAAAAGGATTGTAAATTTGATGCGGTATCTCTTGGCGAAGTAATGTTAAGGCTCGACCCGGGCGAAGGCAGAATAAGAACTGCAAGACAGTTTCGTGCATGGGAAGGCGGCGGAGAATACAATGTAATTCGTGGCCTGCATAAATGCTTTAAGATGGATACGGCTGTAATAACGGCATTTGCCCAAAATGAGGTTGGTTATCTTATGGAGGACTTTATTGAGCAGGGCGGCGTTGACACATCGCTTATCCACTGGAGCAAAACGGACGGCATCGGCAGAACATGCAGAAACGGTCTTAACTTTACTGAAAGGGGATATGGCATAAGAGGAGCGGTTGGTTGCTCGGACAGAGCAAACACTGCCATTTCAAAAGCAACACCTGAAGACTTTGATTTTGAATATATTTTTGGCACACTTGGCGTAAGGTGGCTGCATACAGGCGGAATATATGCCGCTTTATCGGAGCAGTCGTGCCAAACTGTGCTTGAGGCAGTAAAGATAGCTAAAAAGTACAATACTATTATTTCCTATGACCTTAACTATCGCCCGTCAATGTGGAGTGCTATCGGCGGACTTGAAAAGGCGCAGGAAGTAAACAAGGAAATTGCGAAGTACGTCGATGTTATGATTGGTAACGAAGAAGACTTTACGGCTTGCCTTGGATTGAAGGTTGAAGGAAACGACGAGAGCTTAAAGGAGCTTAATCTTGACGGATATAAAAAGATGATCGTTGAAGCCTCGAAGCAGTATCCTAACTTTAAGGTAATTGCAACGACACTTCGTGAGGTAAAAACAGCGACGATTAACGACTGGAGCGCAATCTGCTGGGCAGATGGAGAAATATATAAGGCAAAGGATTATAAAAACCTTGAAATCATGGACAGAGTCGGCGGCGGAGATTCGTTTGCATCGGGACTCATTTATGGTCTTATGACGACGGATAGTCCGGAGCTTGCTGTTAATTACGGAGCTGCCCACGGTGCACTTGCTATGACGACACCGGGTGATACTACAATGGCAAACAAAAAAGAAGTCGAAGCAATTATGGGCGGAGCAGGCGCAAGAGTTCAAAGATAAGGGAGTTTGTGATATGGGAATTATAAAAGATGATTTTATGTTATATAACAAAACGGGACGAGAATTGTTCTACGATTATGCAAACGATATGCCGATAATCGATTACCATTGTCATCTTGTGCCCGAAATGATTGCAAACGATTATAAGTTTAGCGATACATATGATTTGTTTTTGGGTACGGACCATTATAAATGGCGCCAGATGAGAAGTTTTGGAATCGACGAAGAGATGATAACGGGAAATGGCGACAGATACGAAAAATGGCTTGGATTTGCGAGTGTTATGCCGTATCTTATAGGAAATCCGCTCTATCACTGGACGGCGCTCGAGCTTAAGAGATATTTCGATATAGATGAGCCGCTAAATGAAAAGTCGGCAAAAAGAATATGGGATATTTGTAACGAAAAGCTAAAGAGCGATGAATTTTCAGCAAAAGCTCTTATTTCAAAGTCAAACGTCGAAGTTATTTGCACGACAGATGACCCGGCAGACGATTTAAGATATCATAAGCAGCTTAAAAAGGACGGATTTAAGACGAAGGTAATTCCGACATTCCGCCCTGACAAAGCCGTAAATATTGATAAGCAATGGTTTGATGAATATATTGAGAGTAATGAAATTGCAAGCTATGATGAGCTTATAAAATGGCTTAAGGAAAAAATAGCATTTTTCCACGAAAACGGCTGCAGACTCTCTGACCATGCACTCGATTATGTGCCGTTTGCATTAGGCGATGCAAGTAAAGTCTTTGATAGAAAGATCAGCGGCAAAGAGCTTTCGGAAAATGAAATCGACATATTCAAAACGGCAGTAATATTTGAATGTGCAAAAGAGTATGAAAGACTCGGATGGACAATGCAGCTTCATATTGGAGCACTCCGTAACAACAACAAAAAAATGCTCGATAAGCTTGGTGCTGATACGGGCTTTGACAGTATAAATGACCTTTGTATTGCGCAGAAGCTCTCAAGCTTTTTAGATAATCTTGAGCGCGAAGATGCACTGCCGAAAACAATTTTATATACACTTAATCCGAAGGATAACTATGTTTTGGGCACAATGCTCGGTAACTTCCAGAAGGGCCCGGAAAAAAGCAAAATCCAGTTTGGTTCGGGATGGTGGTTTAATGATAACCGCGATGGCATGGAGGCGCAGATGTGTGCGCTTGCAAATCTTGGCATATTAGGAAAGTTTGTCGGAATGCTTACAGATTCGCGCAGCTTCGTTTCCTATACGCGCCACGAGTATTTCAGACGAATACTTTGTAATTTGATTGGTAAGTGGGTTGAAGATGGCGAATATCCTGATGACAGAGATGCGCTCGAGAAAATTGTACGCGGAATCTGCTATCAGAACGCAAAAGAATATTTTAAGTTCTAAAACATAAAAATTTTGAGGTGAGTGTCATGAGCGAAAATTTATGGAACGGTTTTGAAATTGAGCAATTCGAATTTGAAGAGAGATTGGCAAAGGTAGTTTTTCCAAAGACAGCGCCAAACGGAAAATTGATTTTAAAAACGGAATATTTTGATGCTTTTCCGAGCTTCGAGATTGCAATGCTTGAAAAAGGCTATACTCTTTGCAACATAGCACACCGCAATCGCTGGGCATCGAGCGACGAGATTGACAATATGGCTGATTTTGTAAGATTCGTTGCAAAAAAGTATAAGCTTGAAGAAAAATGCATTCTTGTTGGCATGAGCTGCGGCGGATTGCAGGCAGCACGTCTTGCGCAGGAGTATCCCGAGTTAGTATCTGTTATTTACCTTGATGCACCGGTACTTAACATATTAAGCATGGCAGGACTCGGCGAGGCAGAATTTGATGAGTCGTTCTGGAGAGAGCTCGTATCAGTATACGGCTTTAGCAAATCGACTATCATAAACTTTAGACAAAGTCCTATTGACCATATGGATAAGCTCATCGAAAACGATATACCGATAATTATGCTTTACGGAAACGCTGACAATGTAGTAATTTACGACGAAAACGGTAAGGTGCTGGAAAATTACTATAAGGAGCATGGTGGAAAGATAAAGGTTATCCAAAAAAGTATGGTTAAGCATCACCCACATGGCCTCACAGACCCGACACCGATAGTAAATTTTGTTGAACAGTACGCATAAAAACATAAAAAAATAAGGCTTTATTCTGATATTAAATCAGAGTAGAGCCTTTTTTATTACATATCGCGTCTGCCTTCCATCGCGCGAAGAAGCGTGACTTCGTCGGCATATTCCAAATCGCCGCCTACGGGAATGCCGTGTGCAATACGCGTAACGCGCACACTGAGCGGTTTTAAAAGCTTGCATAAATACATTGCGGTTGCTTCGCCCGACACATTGGGATTTGTCGCCATAATGACTTCTTCGACATCGCCTTCGCCAATCCGGGCAAGAAGTGGCGCAATCTTTAAATCGTCAGGACCAATTCCGTCCATAGGCGAAAGTGCGCCGTGTAAAACGTGATACAATCCGCGATATTCACGCATTTTTTCGATAGCCAGAACATCTTTTGGTGATTCGACAACACATATGATGCTTTTTTCGCGCCTTTGGTCAGAGCATATAGCGCATGGCGATGTGTCGGTAAGATTTTGGCAAAAATCGCAAAAACAGATTTTTTCTTTTGCCTCCACAAGCGCGTCTGCCATATCTTTCGCATACTCGGCCGGCATATTAAGCACGTGAAAGGCAAGTCTTTCGGCGCTTTTGCGACCTATGCCGGGAAGTTTTGCAAATTGTTCTATCAAATTTTCTATAGGTGGTGCGTGCATATACTGCCTCCAAAAACTTATAAATTAAAACAGTCCCGGTATGTTCATGCCGCCTGTAAGCTTGCTCATGTCACGTGCGAGCATTTCCTCTGCCATGCGAAGAGCCTCATTTGTTGCAGCCAAAATCAAGTCCTCGAGTGTTTCAACATCGTCCGGATCAACTGCCTCGGGGCTGATTTTTATTGATACTATTTGCTTTTTGCCTGAAACAACAACGCTTACAGCGCCGCCACCGGAAGATGCTTCAACAGTTTTTTCTTCTGCTTCTTCCTGGAGCTTAAGCATTTGCTCCTGCATTTTCTGTGCCTGTTTAATCATATTATTCATGTTGCCCATGCCACCCGGCATGCCGCCTCTGAATTTTGCCATTATAGATTACCTCCGTATATTTAATTTGTTTTTATTCTTCGATTATTATATCTTCGTTGCCGAGGTTTAAAAGAGCGTCAAGCGGGTCATCGCTAATGATCGCAGCTTCTTTTGTGTCGGTTTTGTTGTCTGTTTTAGTTTCTGTATCCTTTGCCACACAAACATCGGCAGACTCATCGTCAATCATATCAAACTCGGCTTCTGTCACGAAGTTTACTTTTATAGTGTGACCGACAACAGAGCCCAGCGCATCGTCAAAATCGTTTTTCATCATTGTAACTATTTGTTTGACGTATGTTTCGTTTATAATGTAGAGCGTGTCATTAGCAAATTTTGCCTTTTTCATGGACAAAGTGCCGTAAAGAGGGGGATATTTTTTCTCAAGCACCAAAAGAAGCTCGCCCCATACATTTGAAATGCCAGATGGAGATTTAACTTCAGCGCGTTTTTCTTCTTTTTGCACGGGTTTTTTTATGACAGGCGACTCCTGCGCTAAAGGCGTATCTAAATAAGGCTCTTTAGGTAAAGGCTCTGCCTGCTCATAGGCCGTATCTTGCTTTTCTTCTTCCGGGATATCCCACGGCGGAATATCATCTTCTTTTGTATCAGAAGAGATATCGTCGTCTGCTTTAGATGGCGCCGTTTGGGGAGAATATGAAACTCCACCGCTAATCATTGATTCAAGCTTTTCGATTCTTGCAAGAAGTGCACCTGATGACATATTAAGACGCTCGTCGCAAAGGCGCATAAGAGCAAGTTCGTATAGAGTTCGCGCATTTTTCTGCCACTTTGCATCGGCACATGCGCTGCAAAGCGTTTCTATAATGTATGACAGCTGTGCGCTGTCAAAATAAGCAGATGCCTTTTTTATATTCTCAAGAGTTTCGTCGCTGCACTCAAAAAGACCGTCGGCCGTTTTTGAAACCTTGCAGACAAGGATATCGCGAAAACGATTTACGAGCATTTCCATAAAGTTATTCATATCTTTTCCTGATGCAGCGATATCTGCAAGTATTGATATTATTTTTACAGTATCTTTTTTGTATATCGCGTCAACAGTATTGCTTATGTTTTCGTCTGATGTGATTGAAAGCACCGAACGCGCTGCATCTAATGTAATTTTGCCGTCAGAAGCACCGACACACTGGTCTAAAATGCTTAAGGCATCGCGCATCGCGCCATCGGCGAGCTGTGCGATAAGCTCGAGCGCCTCAATATCGATATCTATATTTTCAGCCGTTACAATTTCGCGCATGCGAACAACGATATCGCGCACCGAAATTCTTTTAAAGTCAAAACGCTGACAACGAGATGTAATAGTGGCGGGAAGCTTGTGTGCTTCTGTAGTTGCCAAAATGAAAACGACATGCGCCGGTGGCTCTTCAAGCGTTTTTAAAAGAGCGTTAAAAGCTCCGCCCGAGAGCATGTGAACCTCGTCTATTATGTAAATCTTATATTTTGCCTGCGCTGCCGAATATGAAACTTCTTCACGTATTTCGCGAATATTATCTACGCCGTTATTTGATGCGGCATCAATTTCTACAATATCAAGCACGCTGCCGTCTAACGCTCCGCGGCAAATTTCACATTCGTTACACGGATTTCCGTCTTTGGGATTTAGGCAATTTATAGCGCGTGCAAAGATTTTTGCGCATGAAGTTTTGCCCGTTCCGCGCGTTCCGCAAAACAGGTATGCATGGGCAGCCTTGCCCGAGAGTATCTCGTTTTTCAGCGTAGTGACGATGTGTCCCTGACCGACAACATCATTAAAGCTGAGCGGACGCCATTTTCTGTAGAGCGCCTGATATGCCATAATCAAAACCTCACATTGATAAATCCGGACCATAGTGGCCGCAAATTTACAGATAATAAAAAAATCGTACACCTCTGCTTCGAAGAAGGTCTTCCATGCGGTAAACCTGCTGAAAACTCAGCCTCGGCACCCCTGTATCACACCGTGGACACCGTTTATTGCTGCTCGGTTCCCCGCCTGACAAGGTTCGCGGACCTCGGTCGCACAGGACCTAAGCCTCATTGCCTTCGAACAGGTGCCTGCCACACAAAACCGACCCCTCGGCAGAGTAATCGCCCTTGCTATAGCGGATTGCAAGTACAGGACACCGCTAACGTCCCGGCTAGTACGATATATTTATTATATCTTATTTTCCGTTTTATATCAAGAGATAATTTGATAAATTTTGATTTAAAGACAAGCTGTATAAAAGAAAAGGCAGTACACTTTTGGTGTACTACCACATGTAGCTGTATTATTTAAAATCTGCAGGTCTTTGAGATGTAATGCCGAACTCATATAAAAGTGCATCGACAATTCTTTGAGATGCGTTTCCGTCGCCGTACGGATTTGCCGCGTGAGCCATCTTATCATAAGCAGCTTTATCTTCAATAAGCTCTTTTGCCATATTAAAGATATCGTCTTCAACGACGCCTGCAATTTTTACCGTACCTGCTTCAACAGCCTCGGGACGCTCTGTTTCATTTCTTAATACTAAAACTGGCTTTGCAAGTGACGGTGCTTCTTCCTGAAGTCCGCCCGAGTCTGTCATAACCATATAGCAGCGAGCCATAGCGTTATGCAAATCGTCTGCACCGACAGGCTCAATCAGCGATACACGTTCAAGTCCGCCAAGAATTTCGTTTACTACTTCGCGCACAGCGGGATTAAGATGAACAGGATATACAATTCTGATGTCTTCGTATGTTGTAATAATGCGGCGAAGTGCACGGCAAATGTTACGAAGTGGCTCGCCGAGGTTTTCACGTCTGTGTGCAGTAACAAGGATAACCTTTTCTTTGTCAAAATCAAGCGACCCAAGAGTTTCATCGGAGAACGTGTAGTTTTCTTTTACAGTGCTTTTTAAAGCATCAATTACCGTATTTCCCGTAATATAGATTTTTTTCTCGTCAATGCTTTCTCTTAAAAGGTTATTTTTATTTGCAACTGTAGGCGAGAAGTGAAAATCTGTCATAACGCCTGTAAGACAGCGGTTCATCTCCTCGGGGAACGGAGAGTATTTGTCGTATGTACGAAGACCTGCTTCGACATGGCCTATTTTAGTCTGATTATAAAAAGCTGCAAGAGCTCCTGCAAAAGTAGTTGATGTATCTCCGTGTACAAGCACTACATCGGGATTTTCTTTTTTGATAACTTCATCGAGGCCTTCAAGTACGCGCGTTGTAATGCCGACAAGTGACTGGCGCTCCTTCATTATGTCAAGGTCATAATCAGGCTTTATGTTAAACATTTCAAGCACCTGGTCGAGCATCTGTCTGTGCTGTGCTGTAACGCAGACTTTAGAGTCAATGTGCGGACACTTTTCAAGTGCGAGCGCAAGCGGTGCCATTTTAATTGCTTCGGGACGTGTGCCGAAAACTGTTATGGTTTTTATTTTTTTATCCATTTTTACCATGCTCCTTATAAGAGATTATATAATATGATTTATCTTAATTCTCATCATAGTCATCGTCTATTTTAGCGAGTGTAACATTTATGGTGTCATCTTCCTGCGCCGGTTCTTCTTTTTTTGCAGCAATTTTTTCACTTGATATGACGCTGCCGACAAAAATAACAATAAGCACACCGATGAGAAGTAATAGTGCTCGCAGCGCGCCGCTTTCAGCGAGGACTACTGCCGTAAGACCGAGCACACCGCTCATTGCATACAATATAAACACAGCCTGTTTTTGTGAAAAACCCATATCAACAAGGCGGTGGTGTATGTGACCTCTGTCCGGCGTCATTACGCTCTTGCCTGTAAGAACGCGTCGCAGCATGGCGAAAAGCGTGTCAAATATCGGTAGACCGAAAATCAGTACGGGAACGGCAAACGAGATTACCGCATAACTTTTAAATCCGCCCTGTATTGATAAAACGGCAAGTGTATACCCTAAAAATGTCGAGCCGGTATCGCCGAGAAACATCTTCTTTTTTTGTCTGAAGTTTGATGGCAAAAAGCCAAAGCATGAACCTGCAATAATTATTGCAAGAAGTGCAATCGCAGGCTGATTTACCATTATTGCAATAAAGACTAAAGATACTGCGGCGATTGAGCAAATGCCTGCAGCAAGACCGTCGAGCCCGTCAATAAGGTTAACAGCGTTTGTGATTGCAACAATCCATAACACGCTTACCGGTACGGAAACCCAGTCACTGAGCACAAGAAATTTCTCGTTTGAAAAGATGTTGGGGTTTGTAAAAATATCTATTTTTATATCTCCCACATATATAACAACGAGCGATGCGATAATCTGGACACAGAACTTAAATTTTGCACTAAGGCCGCGGCTGTCATCAAAAATTCCGAGAATTGCAATTATCACAGCACCGCACAAAAGAGCAATAAGCTCCCTCGTAATTTCGCAAAAGCACAAAACGCTTACCAAGAAGCCGAGAAAAACAGCAAGTCCGCCAAGTCGTGGGGTAGGCTGCTTGTGCATTCTGCGGGAGCTGTCGGGAAAGTCGATTGCGCCGATTTTTTTAGCTACTCTGCGTGCGAGCGGCAACGAAATATAAGTAAAGCCGAATGCGACCGCAAAGGCCATAAACATTATTAGATATATAAGAAAATTATTATTCATCTGTATTCACTCCAATTTTTTGTCGTACAGACAAGCTTATCTTGCGACAAAGCCTAACTTTTTATAGACTTTGCGCAGTGTTTTGTTTGCGACATACGAAGCATGTTCGGCTCCTTCTTTATAAATACTTTCAAGATACGCTTTGTCATTTATAAGACGCAGTGCTTCTTCTCTTACGGGACGCAAAACCTCAACGACAGCTTCGCCTACACTCTTTTTAAAGTCGCCGTAGCCACGTGATGCAAATTCGTTTTCTATCTGCTCAAAGCTTTTGTTTGTTATTACTGAATATATCTGCATAAGATTTGATATACCCGGCTTTTCTTTAGTGTCAAAACGCACACATGTATCGCTGTCTGTAACGGCACGCTTAAATGCTTTTATTATCTTTTCGGGCGCATCTAAAAGGCATACACATCCGCCGTTATCCTGCTCTGATTTACTCATTTTGTTTTGCGGCTCCTGAAGACTCATTATGCGCGCACCCGTTTTTGGAATAAACGGCTCGGGAATCGTAAACACATCGCCATACACGCCGTTAAAGCGCGTCGCTATGTCACGGGTAAGCTCGACGTGTTGCTTCTGGTCTTCGCCTACGGGAACGAGGTCTGCCTGATAAACTAAGATATCAGATGCCATAAGAACTGGGTATGTAAAAAGGCCCGCGTTAATGTTTGTAGCATTTTTTGCCGATTTATCCTTAAACTGTGTCATTCTTGAAAGCTCACCAAACATCGTATAGCAGTTTAGCGTCCATGCAAGCTCTGCATGTGCCGACACATGACTTTGAATAAATATCGTATTTTTCTTCGGGTCAAGTCCGCAGGCGATGTATTGCGCAAGCTGTGCAAGCGTTCTTTTGCGAAGCTCGGAAGGTTCCTGGCGCACAGTAATTGCATGCATGTCGGCCATCATATAAAAGCACTCATAATTGTCTGAAAGCTCTACCCAGTTTTTGATTGCGCCAAGGTATGAGCCGAGCGTTAAATCGCCACTCGGTTTAATTCCCGAAAGTATTCTCTTTTTTGGCTCCTGTATAGCCTGTTCCATTTATATCAGCTCCAAAACTATATGTTTTAAATATTTTTCTTCAGTACATCGGAAAGAATTTTTATGCCCTTTACGATAGCGTCGGGCGTTGTAACGGAGAAGTTAAGTCTGAATATGTTTGACGGTGCATCGATGTCCGTCATAAACGTATTTCCCGGCACGTATGCAACCTTGTTTTCGATTGCTTCATTAAGCATTTTCTTTGTGTCTACGTTTTTCGGCATAGTACATAAGATAAATATTCCGCCATCGGGACGAGTGAATGTGCATTGCTTCGGAAAATGCTTTTCCATTTCACTTATCATAAGCTCGCATTTCTCGCCATATGCCTTTGAGCATTTTTCGATATGCGCATCATAGTCGTAATTATTTATGTACTCATGTACCATCATCTGATTAAGCACGCCGGTATGAACGTCGTTTACCTGTTTTACAACGACGATTCTGTCAACGATGTCTTTTCTCGCACTTACAAAACCAACGCGAAGACCAGGCGCGAGAGTTTTTGAATATGTACCTGCATAAATAACTCTGCCTTCGGTATCCATCGATTTAATCGTGTCAACAAATTCTCCTTTAAAGCGGAGCTCGCCGTACGGATTGTCCTCAAGGATAAGTACATCGTATTTTCTTGCAAGCTCTAAAAGAGCCTTTCTTTTTTCTATATTCATAGTCGTACCCGACGGATTTTGGAATGTCGGGATTGTGTATATAAACTTAATGTTTTTGTTGTTTTTAAGGTGCGCTTCAGTCTGCTCGATGTTAAGTCCATCTTCTTCTACATCTACATCGTAAAGTTTTGCGCCGTATGAGCGGAAGGAATTTAGTGAACCGATAAAGCTCGGCTTTTCGACGATAACGCCGTCGCCGACTTCTAAAACAACCTTCGCTGCAAGGTCAATTGCCTGTTGTGCTCCTGTTGTTATTATAAGCTCATCAATATCGGGATTATATGCGCCAAGCTTTGCCGCACGCGTTTTTGTAAGCTCGCGCAAGGGAAGGTATCCTTCAGTAACACCGTAAACGAGTGCCGGTGTCGGTGTATTTTCTAAAATTTCACTTGTTATTTTTGCCCACTCTTTTGAAGGGAAAAGCTCCGGCGCAGGTATGCCTGCTGCAAATGATATTATATCATCTTTTGCTATAAGCTTAAATATTTCTCTTATTGCGCTTGCCTGCATAGATGCAACGGCAGGTGTAATAACATTTTTTTGATTACTCAAGTTAATGCACAACCTTTCATGTAAATAATAATTGGTGCAATTAAAACTGCGCTTTATGCAGCATAATATCTTTATGTATAAGTATGCTCTTCATAGTTTATAATCATATCATAAATGAATTAAAATGTAAAGCATTGTTTAAGCTTATAATTAACATAGGAGTTAAAAAATTAAAAAAATGTAATATATTACGTTTTACATATTGATTTTTACATCAAAATAAGTTACAATATAATTTGGTAAAAAAGTAAGCGATTACTTTTGATGCATATAAAAGATAATCAGATGCGGTTTTTGGACAAGATTAAAACATTTTATGTTGCGCGTCCGACTGTATCTGTGGTATAATTATATGTCTAATAAAAATAAATTTATATTTTCAAGGAGGAATAAAGATGAGCAAAAAGTATGTTTATCTTTTCAGCGAAGGCGACGCTTCAATGAGAAACCTTTTAGGCGGAAAAGGCGCAAACCTTGCTGAAATGACAAAGTTGGGCTTTCCGGTGCCGCAGGGTTTTACTGTTACAACTGAAGCGTGCACAAGATATTATGATGACGGAAGAAAGATTGGCGACGACATTATAGCTGAAATTAAGGAAAAGCTCGCCGTTGCAGAGGAAGTTGCAGGCAAAAAATTCGGCGATCCGAAAAATCCTTTCTTGGTATCGGTTCGTTCAGGTGCGCGTGCATCAATGCCGGGCATGATGGATACAATTCTAAACCTTGGTCTTACAGATGAGGTTGTAGAAGGTCTTGCAGAGCTTACAGGCAACCCGCGTTTTGCATACGACAGCTACAGAAGATTTATTCAGATGTTCTCTGACGTTGTAATGGATATTCCGAAGCCGAAGTTTGAGAAAATCATCGATGAAATCAAAGAGGCTCGCGGCGTAAAGCTTGATACAGAGCTTACAGCAGAGGATTTAAAAGAGCTTATTGCAAAGTATAAGGTTTTATATAAGCAGGAAAAAGGCACAGAGTTCCCACAGGATCCGCAGACACAGCTTATTGAGTCTGTAGAGGCTGTATTCAGAAGCTGGGACAACCCGCGTGCTATCGTTTACAGAAGAATGAATGACATCCCTTACGATTGGGGTACAGCCGTAAACGTACAGGCGATGGTATTTGGTAATACAGGCGAAAAGTCAGGTACAGGTGTTGCATTTACACGTAACCCTGCTACAGGCGAAAAGAAACTCTACGGTGAATATTTGATGAACGCACAGGGCGAGGACGTTGTTGCTGGTATCAGAACACCTAACCCGATTAGCCAGCTTGAGCAGGATATGCCTGAAGTTTATGCACAGTTCGTTGATATCGCTCAGAAGCTTGAAAATCACTACAAAGACATGCAGGATATGGAGTTTACAATTGAGAATGGTAAGCTTTACATGCTTCAGACTCGTAACGGTAAGCGTACAGCAGCTGCTGCTCTTAAGATCGCGGTTGATCTTGTAGATGAAGGTCTTGCAACAAAGAAGGAAGCACTTTTAAAGGTTGACCCGCGTCAGCTCGATGCGCTTTTGCATCCTACATTTGACGCTGATGCATTAAAGCAGGCAACTGTTGCAGCAACAGCTCTTCCGGCATCACCGGGTGCTGCTTGCGGTAAGATTTACTTTAACGCAGCGGATGCAGTTGCAGCTGCAAGTGAGCGTGGCGAAAAGGTTGTTTTGGTACGTCTTGAGACATCTCCTGAAGATATTGAAGGCATGAACGCATCAGAAGGTATCCTTACAGCTCGTGGCGGTATGACATCACACGCTGCCGTTGTAGCACGTGGTATGGGTACATGCTGCGTAGCAGGATGCGGAGAGCTTACAGTTAACGAGGAAGAGAAATATTGTATCCTTGCAGGAAAGCGTCTTGTTGAAGGCGATTACATTTCACTTGACGGTTCCACAGGTAATATTTATACACAGGCAATCGCAACAAAAGAAGCATCACTCACAGGCGATTTTGCGAAGTTCATGGGCTGGGCTGATGAAGAGCGCAGATTGATGGTTCGTACAAATGCTGATAACCCGAAAGATGCATCTACTGCTGTTCGCTTTGGTGCAGAAGGTATCGGTCTTTGCCGTACAGAGCATATGTTCTTTGACGAAGAAAGAATTCCTGCAGTTCGTGAGATGATCGTTGCAAAGACACTTGAGCAGCGTCAGAAGGCTCTTGATAAGCTTCTTCCGATGCAGCGCGGAGACTTTGAAGCAATGTTTAAGGTTCTCGGCGGACTCCCTGTTACAATCCGTCTCCTTGACCCGCCGCTTCACGAGTTCTTGCCTACAAACGATGAAGATATTGAAGCTCTTGCAAAGGAAATGGGCATTAGCTTTGAATCACTTAAAGATACAGTTGCTGACTTACACGAGTTTAACCCGATGCTCGGTCACAGAGGTTGCCGTCTTGCAGTAACATATCCTGAAATCGCTGCTATGCAGACACGTGCAATTATCGAGGCAGCTATCAACGTAAACAAGGAAGGAATGAGCGTTGTTCCTGAAATCATGGTTCCGCTTGTTGGCGAAGTTAAGGAATTAAAATATGTTAAGGATGTAATCACAAAGACTGCTGATGAAATCATCAAAAATGCAGGTGTTGACATGAAGTACATGGTAGGTACGATGATTGAAGTGCCGCGTGCAGCACTTCTCGCTGATGAAATCGCAACAGAAGCTGAATTCTTCTCATTCGGTACAAACGACCTTACACAGATGACATTCGGTTTCTCACGTGACGATGCAGGCAAGTTCCTTTCAGATTACTATGACAAGAAAGTATTTGAGGCAGATCCGTTTGCACGCCTTGACCAAAACGGCGTAGGTAAGCTCGTTAAGATGGCTGCTCAAGCAGGTAAGAAGACACGCCCGAATATCAAGCTTGGTATTTGTGGTGAGCACGGCGGCGATCCGTTGAGCGTAGAGTTCTGCCACTATGCAGGTCTAAATTATGTTTCATGTTCACCTTATCGTGTACCGATTGCGAAGCTTGCAGCAGCACACGCAAAAATTAAGGAAGAAATGTAATACACAACACAAATTTAAGGCGCATCAATGATGCGCCTTTTTTGTATGCAAATTAAGTAAACAAAAAAGCGCCCTTTGCGAGCGCTTTTATAGTTTTTTATAAATTAGAAGTCTAAAATTGTTTTATCGCCATATGTGCTGTACCAGTCCTTGTCAAAGCCACGTATAGCAGCATCTGTCATAGGATGCGATATGATATTTTTTAAAATATCGGGCGTGACGGTTACACTGTGGCAGCCGTACATCGCACATCTGTGTACTTGTTCTGCGTTTTTAAAGCTTGCAGCTAAAACCTTGCAATCCATGTTGTAGCCCTTAAACTCATTAACTATCTGCGAAACAACTTCTGTGCCATCGCCGATTATATTGTCAAGGCGGTTAACATACGGCGCAACAAAATCTGCGCCTGCTTTTGCGGCGATAAGTGCCTGTGCAGGTGTAAAAATTGCTGTCACGGTGACACCGATGCCAAGTTTTTTAAGCTTCATTGTAGCTTTTAAGCCTTCTTCACAAATCGGAATTTTAAGATAAAAATTTTCTCCAAGTTCTTTTTCTAATAGCATTGCCTCTTCGATTATTTTTTCGCTCGTAGTTTGTGCTGTCTGGACATGAAGCATTTTATCTTTTCCGATAATTTCGCGAATATCTTTAACAAGCTCCCAAAAATCCATATTCTCTTTCGAGATAATTGAGGGATTCGTTGTAACGCCGGCAAGCGGATAAAACTCATTACAGTGACGTATTGCATCTAAATCTGCTGTGTCGAGAATATATAGCATTGTCTACACCTCTGTCATATAAATTAAGAAATTTATCTCTTGAGTTGCAATGTAAAGTGAACGTCGTCAGCTTTTTCTTCGTCAGTATATTTACGAAGAGTATTGATTACTTCGCCGTTGTTCCACTTTCTGTCTTCAACATCCTCTGTTGTACCCATAACAGTAACGTTAAGCTGTCTTCTTCTTGCGCGAACATGATCCCAGTCGATGAAGTAAACGTGAGCAAATTCGCCGCCGTCGAGTACACCGTCTTTTATTGTCATTGTTTCTGATCTTCCAAAGAATACAGATCTTAAGTGACCATCTGTGTTCATGCTTGTAAAGTCGCCAGGCTCATTAACGTATCTGCCGAACTGTGTATGAATCGGGCCTGGATGACGATACTGATGCTCTTCTGCAAAGTCAGGAATCATTTTTCTCATTATGTCGAGTAAATCGTGCTGTAAGTACTCTAAATCGAAAGAGTCTATGTCGTGTGAGCACTCCTGAACCATTACGCTGCAAGTTGTATGGTGTGATGCGATACATACTGTACCGTTCTTTACGCCTGATGCTTCAACGATCTCAACGATTTCCTTTGATACATCGTGAAATGTAGGTATCCAGCCTCTTGACTGAAGTTCCAATTCCTTTTGAAAAACTTTAAATTCCATTGTAAAAACTCCTTTATATGTATATTTTTTTACTTACTTATTTAATCTTTCGCCAACAGCTCCACCGGGATGAATCAGTGCAAACTGTTCGTTTTTGTATCCTGTTTCTTCGATGAGTGCCGTCTGAAGAATGTGGAAAATTACGGCAAGTGAAGTAGAGGATGTAGTACCCTGCGAATTATATTTATCTGTTTCGCGGTTTACATACTGCTTTAATACGACATCAGCGCCCTCTGCGAGCGGAGACTCTGTATTTTCAGTAACCGTAATTATTTTTACACCCTTTGCTTTACAGATATCCATGATAGGCAGAAGCTCCTTCGTTTTGCCTCCTCGTGAAGCAAAAACCATAACATCGCCTTTCTGCAGATAACCTGTCGCACCATGAACTGCCTCTGCAGGAGAAATAAAGCGTGTGCTTCTCTCTATGCAGCACATAAGATGCGCAAAATGCTGGCAAATAATGCCTGAATGGCCACAGCCTGATGCGCCGATTCTCTCGGCGTTTTTAAGTAGCTCTATTGCCTTGTCATAAGCATCTTCGTCGAAGTGGCTTTCCATGTTTTTAATACACTCAGCCTCTATTGAAAATACATTTTTAACCTGTGATAATGTTTCGCTTTTCATAATATTTACCTCGAAATTATATAGCAGTATAAATTACTCGCCGATAACCATAACCTGAACAGTTCTTGTTCTGCCGCGAGTCTGGTCCCAATCTATAAAGTGAACTCTGCCGAACTCGCCAAGGTCCATTTCGCCGTCAACCATTACAACAGTTATGTTACGGCCGATAATTGATGAACGAAGGTGAGCATCTGTGTTGTGACAACCGAAGTTATCCTCGCCGTGCTCTTCTGCAAAAACGAGAGCTTTCTGGCCGGGATGCAAATACATCCCTTCATAGCGGCAAGTCGGAATCCACTCTTCAAATACGTTTACAAGGTCCTGCTGAAGTGTTTCAAGACCTGTCATAGACATATCAAATGCGCATTCCTGTGTAATAACTGAGCATGTTGTGTGATGTGAATAAACGACAACAATACCATTTTTTATGTTAGATTTTGCGGCAATTTCTTTAACCTTATCTGTTACATCGTGAAAGCTGACTGCGCGGTGTCTCGATTCAAGTTTAAATTCCTCTCTGTATACCATTTACTTATCCCCCTTTTTCAAATCGTCAGCAGCGCGTCTTGTAGCTGCAATCATTTCATCTATCATTGCAATCGGATCATCTGCATTCATAATGCCTGATGCAGCACCTGCTGCCTCCGAGCCTGCCATTATGAAGTCATATACCTGATCTCCGTTTGTGATACCTGCTGCCTGCTCTACCATAATGTCAGGATATATATCCTTTATAACTTTAATGGAGTCTTTTACATAAGCCATCGGGCTTACGCCGTTACCGCCACCGATGATTTCGGACGGCTCAGGGTTTATAATATCGGGATGAAGCTGCGCGATAGCTTTTGCTTCTGCCAATGTGTCTGCACAAGC
This sequence comes from Candidatus Aphodoplasma sp., assembly GCA_045541115.1. Classification (GTDB taxonomy): domain Bacteria; phylum Bacillota; class Clostridia; order UBA1381; family UMGS1253; genus Aphodoplasma. The sequence goes on along the minus strand of JAZQIM010000001.1, from coordinate 13,094 downwards.
AAATACGAGCATATCAAGCTCTTTTGCTCTGTCAATCGTTGCTTTCATCTGCGGTAAGCTCATAGGCTTTTCGCAGTGATTTATAACGACGCCGACTGCACCTGCAGCTTTAAGAGCTTCCGGAAGAATGTCAGCCATTCCGCGGCCCGGACGAAGAGTATCCATGTAAGGTGCAAGAACGATAAGATGCTTTGTGTTCTCGCAAACTCTGCGGATTTCAACTGCCGGACAAATGAACAAAACGTCAATGTCATATTTTTCAGCAGCCTTATCAGCAGCGATTGCGTACTCAAGCAGCTGATCGCCATATACATAGTTTTTAGTTCCTATTTCAAAATATGGAACGCGAATATTAGGTTTCATTAGTTTGTACCTCCTCAAAAAGTTAAATTATTCACCGTAAATTGATTTTCTTGCGCCTTCAATAAGGTTAACAGCGTTATTATACATAATATCTTCGATATCCTGGCGGCTAAGCGAAAGCTTCTTAGCAACACGCTTGAAAGCGAGAAGCTCTTCATATGCAAAGAAAGTAATTTCTTTTGCTTCTTCCTCGGAAACTTCTCTTAAGTGAGAATCCTGGCTCGGATCGCCGTAGAGTCCGGGCGGGATAAGGTTTATGTATGTGCCGTTTTCCTGGATACGTCTGCAACGCATTCTCAAAATCGGCATATCTGTTCCGAACATAACGTGCTTAACGCCTGCATTTTTAATAACTGCTTCAATCGCTGAATCACAGCAGTTTGCGCAGAAATCGTACATAAGGTCAGGTGCTTTGTTTAATGTATCAAAAGCATCTCCAATATCGCTGTCAACATACGCTCTGCCAACATGTGCGATAATGAGGCGTATTTTCGGGAACTCTTCTTTAATCTCCATAATCTGTGCGATATTGATTGGATCTTTGAGTCTGCCGTTTCTCGGGATATGAAGCATTACGATAGCACCCATCTCATTCATTCTTTCGAGCTGGTGCTTCGGGAAAAAGTCAAAAATACGAATTTCACTTACCGGCAAATATTTTGGCGACTTATCAAGATAACACTTTATGCCTAAAAAACCGCCGGTTCTGATTTTTTCTTCAAGCTCGTCTGCACTTTCTTTTGGATCACTGAAATAAAGGGCCGGAAAGCCTGATTTTTTTGAGCTTTCAGATACATAAGCATTATTTCTTACAGATGCATCGGTGCCTGTAAACATCAAAGCCTTAACGTCTTTACCCGGAAACATTAGACGATATGTTTCCTGTAAATCGTCAATGCTATTATCAGCTGCAACGAGGCTCGGCCATGTTACAGTTCTTTTTTCGCCGGGAACTACGGGCTTTGGATCACATAAGGAGTTAAGCCACACGTGAGTATGTACATCAAGTATTTTGTCGGGCAAAAAATCTTTAAGTTCCTCCTCGTAAACCTTCTTATCATAATCTGTTACTTCAAATAATGACATAAAATTCACTCCCTTATTATTTTGCAAGCAATTTCGCTTGTTGTTTATATTTTTCAAAAATCGGTCTGAAAATTTCTGTTCTTGCCAAATCGGGTTTTATAACTGATTCTTTTACAGATAATTTACGGTAGCCGACTTTTTCATCTGAATAAATACCACATCCGACGCCTGCCATAATAGCTGCGCCGACACATGAAAGGTCAGCGACGTCAGGGATGCGCACATTAAGGCCTGAAATGTCAGCAAGAAGCTGCGACCATACAGGGCTTTTTGATGCGCCGCCTGCAAGAATTATTCCCTCATCAGACGGTTTTGCACTAAACGATTCCATCATCCACAGAATCTGAAAAACGATGCCTTCCATTACTGCCAGTGCTAAATCGAGTCGGTCATGTGAAAGGTCCATGCCAACGAAGCTTGCTCGGCTAAAGTTTGAGTGCTCGCCTGATTTTCCGGAGAACGGATAGAAGAACAAGCTGTCTTCGGCGGCTTTTCTTTTTGAGGTTTCACCATCTATTACTTTATAGGAAAGCTCGTTTTTGTCGCAAACATTTTTGCGCAGCCAATCGAGACATACGCCGCCGGAAGATAAGGACTGAAGCGAGCCCCATTTTCCTTTTGTGGCGCAGACAGATTGACTAAGACCTGATTTAAAATCGGGCTCATCAGAAATTGCCGTTACAACCCAGCATGTGCCCGAGCCGATAAGAATATCGCCCGCGTTAGAAGCGCCCGCACCTGCCGCAACGGCGTACTGGTCATGTGCGCCGGCAACTAATACCGTGTCGCTCGTAAGACCAAGCTCATCAGCTGCCACACTTGTAAGATTGCCGATTACATCGCCTGAATAAACAAGCTTTGGCATATTTTTTTCCGTAATGCCGGCAAAGCTTAAAAGCTTTTCGTCGTATTTTTCTTTTTTTATGTCACAAAGCTGATTTATACCTGCATTCGATAAATCGATAGCAGCAATCCCCGTCATTTTCATTGAAACAAAATCGGGAACTGATAAAAACAGGCTTGCTTTTTCAAAAATCTCCGGTTTATTATCTTTTAACCAACGAATCGATAATGCGGGCAAGTTATTTCCAAGATGCCAGCCTGTTGTGTGGTACATATAATCAGCACCGATTTCGTTTGCAAACTTTTCTTTTTCACATTTGCAGCGACCGTCATTCCATACGATTGCGGGGCAAAGAGGGTTTGCCTGCGCATCCGTGGGGACAATAGTTCCGCCCTGAGTCGACAAAGAAATTGCCAAAACGTTTTTTGCAATCTCTTTATCGGCACATACTTCGCGCACCGTTTCGGTGATTGCCTTCCACCAGTCGTTTGCGTTTTGCTCGTTGTATCCGACAACGGGAGTGCTTAGGGCATAATCTCTGTATGCACGGCTGATAACTTCGCCTTCTGTTGTAAATAAAAGAGTTTTTGTGCCGGTAGTTCCTACATCAATACCTAATAAATACTTTTTCATAATATCTTCCTATTCGTTATTAACCATAAGGTCACCTTCGAGAAAAACCTTCTTGATTCTGATTTGATCATCTATAATGATGATATTGGCTTTCTTTCCTGCCTCGAGAGAACCTACCTTGTCATCAATACCTAAAAGTTTTGCCGGATTGATTGTAGCCATGCGAATAGCGTGGCAAAGGCCGTATCCTGTATGTACCATCATATTACGGCAGGCGTTGTCAAGAGTAAGTCTGCTTCCTGCAAGTTTGCCTTCGTCATCGTAGTTAAGGTCCGGACCATATGCAACGCCCAATGCCTCGTTATTTGTGTAGTCGGGGTTTGTTTTTGTTGAGTCAGAAATTAGAATCATTTTTTCTACGCCTTTTGTGCGAACGACCATTTTAACCATATCAGGCATTACGTGAATACCATACTTGTCGCATATAAGTTCGGCGTACATATCGGGGTTATAAAGAGTGTATTCGTCACAGCCTGCGCCGATTGTGCCTTGTGCACGGCCGGGGCATTTTCCCGAGTCGCCATGGTGAGTCTGTACTTTTATGCCGTATTTTGCAAGCTTGCGACATTTTACGGATGATGCGCCAGAATGACCGAGCGCAAAAATTGTATGCGGGTAATTTTTGTGAGTATACTCCATAAAGCCCTCAATGCCTTCACGATCCGGGTCGATTGCCCAAATTCGCACTATATCACCGAACTCATTTAGCATACGCTCATAATCGGACGCTTTAATTTCAGGTGTCCATTTCAGTTCATTCTGAAAGCTTCCTACAAGGCTCATAAACGGACCTTCCATGTATAAGCCGTCCATAACACGACATACACCGCTTTTGCTTTTTTCGCGAATGAGTTTTGCGCCTTCGATCATAGTCTCGAGCGACATATTCATATAAAAAGTAGGTAAAATTGTAGTTTCGCCATGGCTCAAGAAAAACTCTGAGCATGCTTCGGGATTTTCGTAGAACCAATCATTGATAGTTCCGTGGTTGTGAATGTCAACAAGGCCCGGCGCACAATATCTGCCGTTTGCATCTATAATTTCGCAGCCGTCAGGGATTTCTACTTTATCGGCCCAATCGGCTGCAAGAATAATTCCGTTATCAAAGAGAAGAGTGCCGTCAAAAATTATGCCGTCTTCCATAATGAGTTTTGCATTGGTAATCGCGGTCATTTTTATATCCTCCTGTAAGCAAGACTATTATAAAAAATAAGTTAAATGTTTATCAAAATAATTATATATACATATAAGAAAAAAGTCAAGTTTTTCCGGCGAAATAATTATATTTTTAACAAAAGCAAAAAAGGGCATCAAAAAAGGGAAAATTAGGCTTTTTTATGTGCGACTGAAGTTGGTTTTTTGTATATCGAAACTCAAGAGAAAAAGTCACGTTAATATGTGAAAAAAATGTAAATTTTTTAAATTATAAACTAAAAATTCCCTTATAAATTGACGGGCAATATTTTATGTGATAAAATAAAGTAAACTTCAGGAAAAAAGCAGAAAAAAACAACATAAAAGGAGGAAATAAATTATGGAAATTATCGATTTTCATACACATCCGTTTGTAAATGTTAATTCGAATATATGCGCTCACAAAGAATACTTTGAGATGACGCCTGATAATACGGTTGAGTATCTGAAGAAAATAGGAATAACAAAAATATGCGGCAGCATCGTATACCTTTCGACGACACTTGACGAAAAATTTGATGATATAATTGAAAGAAACAACTATTCTCTTGAACTAAGGGAAAAATATGGGGATTTTTATGTGCCGGGAATGAATATTCATCCTGATTATGTAAAGGAGTCTTTGCAAGAAATTGAAAGAATGCATAATCACGGCGTTAACCTCATCGGAGAATTAGTTCCGTATTTAGATAAATGGACAGGACAGTACGACAGCGACGGACTCTTTGAAATTTTAGAGCTTGCAGACCATTACAACATGGTAGTAAGCATTCATACCATGTTTGAAGAAAGCATGGACAAAATGATAGAAAAATTTAAGAATATAACATTTGTCGGCGCACATCCTGATGAGTTGGCGCAGTACAAAAGACATATCGAGAGAATGAAAAAGTATGACAATTATTATCTCGATTTGTCAGGCACGGGCCTTTTCAGACATGGTATGCTTATGCGAGGCATAAAAGAAGTTGGCGTCGACAGAATTCTTTTCGGCACAGATTTTCCTACATGTAACCCGTCGATGTTTGTTGGTGGAGTTGTTCTTGAGCCGCTTCTTTCGGACAGCGAAAAAGAGGCTATCCTTTCAAAGAATGCAAAGCGCATTTTAGGATTATAATTGCGGTGCGCTCTTATAAGAGGAATAAGCTTACTTATCAAAATGATATTTTTACGGAGTGATTTATAATGAACGAAGGAGCTAATATATACTTAAAGCCGCTATCTAAAAAATGGTGGGAAAATGTATGGTATTATTATAAAGGCTTTATAATCGGCGGTATAATAGCGCTTGCATTTATAGTGTTCTTTTTGGTTGAGTGTGCGATGAATGTGACGGCCGATTTTACGGTAACGTATATAGGCGGCCTTGACGCTATGGGTCAGATTCAGGCATATCAGCTTGAAGACGAATTTTCGGCTATAACAGACGATATAGATGGCGATGGGCACAAAAAGGCAAGCTTTAACGTGACGTATCTTGACAAATCCGCTGCAAATGACGGCATGAGCGCGATGTTTAATTCTGCCGACATTGAGCTTGCGGGCGGAGATTCAGTCGTTTTATTGTTTGATGAAGAGTTTTTGGAAAGATATGCCGAATATGGATTTGAAGACCTTAGTAAATATGTAGAAGAGTTTAATGTTGATGAGAGCTTGTTAAAAAGATACGATGACGGACGTGTGTATGCTATACAGATGAGCGCCAATCCTGTTTTCGCAAAGCTTGAGGATATAGACACCACAAAGCTTTATCTGACAGTTCGTCCGTTAAGACCTAATGAAAAAGGAAAATGGCAGAAGAAAAACTATGAAAACGGCGTGCGCATGGCTCGTTATATAATAAGCGGCGCAACTGTAACTCCGTAAAGGAGCAAGAGGCAATGGCAAAACAAACACAAACGAAGAAAGTTGCGGATGAAGCCCTTTTTGAATATTATAAAAGAACACAGGATAAGGGCATCAGAAACGAGCTTTTTGATAAATATTCATATATTGCGCGTATCTTGGCGAAGCGATTTTGCGGCCGCGGCATAGAATATGATGATTTGTACCAGGTGGCAAGCATCGGACTTATCTACGCGATAGAGCGGTTTGATATATCGAAGGGCGTAAGCTTTCAAGCTTTTGCAACGCCCACAGTTACAGGCGAAATAAAGAAGTATTTTCGCGACAAAGGAAACTTTATAAAGGTTCCAAGAAGACTTTATGAAATCTTCTCGAAAGCTCACAAAATACATCTCGCAAATGCATCAGAAACGGAAAACCCACAAGACGATAACGTGGTTTTACCGCGTGTTATATCTATCGAAAGCGAGCTTCTTGGCGGGGATATGCGCTTTGAAAACACGCTTGGACAGACAGACGATTCATTTTTGCTTGTAGAGGACAGAGATTTTGTGGAAAAATGCATGGGCATGCTCAATGAAAAAGAGAAAGAATTTGTACACAAAAGGTATTACGAAGAACAAAGCCAGAAACAAATTGCATCAGATATGAATGTGTCGCAGATGTATATATCGCGTATGGAAAGAAGGCTGTTAAAGAAACTTCGGGATTTGTATTTTAAAGATGAAACATAAAAACGGCGAAAAAGGATATGAAAGAACATATCCTTTTTTTATTTATTCACTTATGTCATTTCCCGTATGAGTTTTATGTAGCCATCCTTGTCGGTAATGTGAACGAAGGAGTAATCATTTGCAATTCTTTCTAAAATTTTTGGCGTATCGTCGGTAGACCCGAGGTCAACTACAATTATTTCCGGTACGCCTGCAATGCTGTTTTTGTGCAAATACTGCCATACGATAGAGCGTATCTGTGACTCGACACTGTCCTGGCGGTTTTTTACTGTGAGTACGACGCGCGCCTTTTCACGCTGATTTAAAGATGAGCAGAAAAAGTTTACGCCGTCAACAATGAGCGAAAACATGCCGGTTATTGCGAAAAACCAGAAGAGTGCCTGCGTAAAAACGTTTACATTCAAAAAAATCCCTCCAATGCATCATAAAAAATGTAAATCAATATATAATATGCGAAAAATATGACAATGTGACAAAAAAAGCGTACAAGTCATGTGCGCCAAAAAAATGCTCTTGAAAAAAATAAAATATGGTTGTATAATGAGTACAATAGACTATTGCAATTCTTTCGATTTTTTACATAGGAGCGTTAATATGAGCGGACGCAGACTTTTTAAACGAATATTAAGAGGATATGTTGCGGTGGCACTTGTGCTTATCGTTGTTTTTGGCGCGTGCATTTATTGTAGCGCATATATAAATGCGCGAGACAATTATGAAGCGCAGGCAAGGAGTACCCTTTCTGACATATCAGAAGTAGTTGATACGCGTCTTACAATGTTTCGCGATGCATCGAACCGCCTTTTAAAAGATGCGACTGTTGCGCAGTATGTAAAATATGGTTCGGGCGACTATAACGCACTCCAGCGTGCTGTCTCGGCAAACACACATGAACTTACCGAAAAAGGAATAAATGTATACATATCAAAGTTAAGCTCATCGTTTGACAAGATAATCGGTGAAAACCGTATTGCGGGGTCATATGAGTTTTTCAGTGCATATCAGGTTGGTTCGGGGCTTTCGGGAAATATCCGTCAGTACTTTATGAAGAGTCAGAATGTCGGAAAGGTTTTTGTGAGTTTTTGTGCGCGCTCGGAGAAGGGCGATGCGGGAACGCTGCTGATTATAGAAAGAAAAATGATAGATGCAAACGAGTTGTATGTGATTTGTACGTATGATCTTGAGCAACTCTATGATACCGTCGCACAGTGGAATAGCTCGCTAACAATGATGTATGGAAACGACATGATTTGCAATATCGGAAAAGACACATTTAAGACGAGCGATGTGATAAATCTTGTACTTAAAAACAGCCCTGAGGCAATAAAGAATGGCACAACTATTATAGAAGGAAAGGTGTACAGCGCTGAAGAATCGACGGCGTATAACTGGAGCTATATTTTAGCGCTTCCGTCCGATTCGCTTTTAAGCTATGCTCTTACTTTGTTTTTTGTAGTGCTTGCAATTTGTTGTGTAATGTTTCTTCTGGCGTGGGGACTGTCGTGGCTTCTTACAAAATGGGTATATTCACCTGTTAATGAAACGGTTAAATTTGTGAATCGGTATGGTGGCGAGGAACTTCCGGATGAAGGGCTTTATATTCGCCAGAGTTTTGCGCATATAGCAAACGATAATGAACAGCTGCACAGGCAAGTCGATGAAACGCGCTCTCCGCTTCGCACAAAGCTTTTAAGAGATTTACTTCTTGGACTTTTGAGCGATGAAGCTATTGAGCAAAATAAAAATCAGCTTGGAATAGAAGGCGTTTCGGGCCCATACAGGGTTGTACTCTTAAAGCTTCCGGGATACGGCCAATTATTAGACGCTTTTCCAAAGCAAAGCATCGATAAAATAAAAGAACAAATCAAGGAATTTATAGATGATCAGCTTAAAGAGCAGATTATACATACCGTCATCGATATTGACAGCAGCACAATGGCAGTGATTTCATACGGCGATGACATCAGAGCGCTTCGTGAGCTTCTGGCTGACATGGCGATGATGGTCGAAGGCGGCTTTGACGTAGAGGTTGTAGGCTCAATTGGCGCTGACGTGCAAAGGTTATCAGATATTGCCCACTCGTATACATCGGCGTGTGTGGTTATGGAGAACCGCTTCTCGGTAGGAAGTAGAAATGCTATTGTAAGCGAAGATGAAGTGAACGCGGCAAATGCGGAAGGATTTTATTATCCGCTCGATATTGAGAGAGAACTTATTGCAGAAACGATACGCGCACACCGTGAAGAAGTGAAAAAAATACTTGACGCTGTTATGGTAGAAAATTTTGAAAAGCGTTCGCTTGCAAGAGACAGAGTAAATGCGTTTATATTTGCGCTCACAGCGAGCATTAACAGAATTACGGAGTCTCTTAACACGAGTGCAGACGATGTTTTTGGCGAAGGAAGCGTTGTGTTTCTCGACTTAAAGATGTGCGCTGATGAAAAAGAGCTTCGAGGTAAGATATACAAGGTTTTCGATGCCATTATAGAGTACATAGATAAGACAAATAAACTTGAGCAGGACAATATTGCGGGAAAGATGCTTGAATACATTCATTTGCATTACAATGAAGACATATCACTTCTCGATATAGGTGGTCATTTTAACCTGTCACAATGCTATACAAGTACATTGTTTAAGGAAGCTACAGGGGAGAATTTTAAGGATTATTTAAGCAGATACAGAATAAAGATGGCAAAACAGATTTTAAGAAATGAGCCGGGTATAAAAAACAGCGAGCTTGCAGCAAGAATTGGATGCAATACCGTTACTACGTTGTTTAGATTGTTTAATAAATATGAGGGCATGTCTCCCGGACAATATGTAAAAACAATGCACTAATATTCTGTTACCGAAAAAGTTTGTATAAAAACAACAAAAAAACCGTTGTGAAAATAGACGTTTTTCACAACGGTTTTTGACGCTCATGGGGAAAAAGAAAAAAATGTTATACGGAGAACAAATTAGGAATTTACAAATTTCGGTTTATGTGCTATCATTATAGTAGAATTGTTGTATGTGTCGCCTTTTTTGGGGTGAGACAATGCAGCTTTAATTTCGTTAATACTGTGCTGACAGTTCTATTTATGCGTCAAGGAAGCACAGATTATATAAATTATGTTAAAGAAATTTTATTATTTAAAAAACGAGGGGGAGTACATATGTTCAAAAAGCAGCTGTGTTTAGTGCTTTGTTTATTGCTGGCATTTAGCACAATAGCTACGAATGTATCTGCGGCTACGGCTGTGGATAATTCATTAACGGTATCGTCTGTAAAGTTTACATACGACGGCACTGTTTTGGCGAGCAGAAGTGATATGCCTACAGGCATTGGCGATAATATCACTGCTTCTGCTACAATTTCGAACTCAAGCGTCGAGATGAAGGAGGTTATCTTCTGGCTCGGCAAATATGTAAACGATGTTTTAGTAGAGGTAAATTCATCTCAAACAACTATTACGCCGCTTGCGACAGATACACCGGTATCTGCAACTCTTGCAACGGCGGCAACTGACATCGTTGATGGCAGTAATATAGCTACATACAAAGCTTATGTATGGCTTATGCCAAATGATGGCTCGGGATTTATTGGTGCACAGACAGTTGTAAAACCGGCTGTATTTCCGGCACCGACGGATGGCTCAAGCAATGTATTGATTGTCAAAGATGGCAAGATTATAGCAAGTTTTGACCCGACAGGTTCAGATAGGGTTGTTTTGCCACGTTCTGAATCGGCTGATTACACGCTTATTTCACAGAACAGTCAGTACGCTGTTTCTGACACGACAATTGACGAGTTTGGCACGCATGCAATAGCAGTTGCAAAACCTGATGGAACAACAACTTCATCAACGGTTGTTGCAAAATCATTCTTAGAAACTCAGCCATATAATATCTATAACATGGCGACGATGAACAGCTATGGTGTGTATAATTCAGACACAAACGCGGTTGTTAAACCGACAGGTACGGCTGCTGATATTATAATGAGTGCAGAGGTATACGATCCGTATGCACCGTCGAGTGGACACCAATTGAGTGCTACGATGGTAGAGAAGTTTGTTAGTGGAACATCGTACTTATACTCGAACAAGACGGATAGCAAGGTTACATTTGCTAATGTAGATCCTAATCTCACATACATAATTAGAAAGCCGAGATACTCTAATGAAGAAACACATATCGGCAGTGAAATAGTTAATGGTACTTCAATAGGTTCGCAGACATCAACATGGAATGCAAGATACTATGATTTTGATCCGTCTAATGCTGAAACTTATACAGCAGATCCTGCAAAATATGCAGAATGGACAACGTTCTATATCTCAAGTCCTGCAACAGTATATTTTGTGGATACAGTAAACAAATATAAGTCGGATGGAACGCCGGATGGTGTTAATTTTGCAGCAGGTTGGGAAAAGGGTATGGCAAATGGCTGGACTCTTGTTGAAGGTAGATATGCTTTTGCGAATGGATACAATAAGGTGTATAAAAAGCATTTTGATGCAGGTAAGGTAACAATACCTAACTATGGCAGACCGGCAGAACTTGCGGGAACGACACCAATAGCTATAAAACTTTCAACATCACCAGTATATCTTGTAGAATTTGACGCTGCTCCGTCAAATGACGCAACACTGTCATCAGTAACAGTAAATGGTGCAGCTGCGACACTTTCAGAAGGCGCGTACTCAATCGAGCTTGAAGGTGGCACAACGCAGGCTACAGTAGTAGCAACACCAACAGATGATGGCGCAAGCGTAGTTATTAAAAACGGAAGCGAAACAGTAACAGGACCGGTAGCAGTAAGTGCTGCAGCGCCTACAGAACTGACAATAACAGTAACAGCTGAAGATACAACTACAACAGCAAATTATACATTAAATATTACTGTAGATGATGCACCGCCGCCGCCACCGTCAGATGTTAAGACATTGTCGTCGGTAACGGTAAACGGAACAGAGGCGACACTTTCAGAAGGTGCGTACTCAATTACTCTTCCAAAACTTACAACGCAGGCTGAGGTAGTAGCAGTACCTACGGCATTGTCAGATGGTGCAACTGCAGTTATTAAGAATGGAAGCGAAACAGTAACAGGTCCGATAGCTGTAAGCAGCGCGGTAGCTACGACATTAACAATAACAGTTACAGCAGAAGATACAACAACAGCAGATTATACATTGACTATCACTGTAGAAGCAATACCGGCAAATACAATCTATAACATGGCAACGATGAACAGTTATGGCGTATATGATTCATATACAGACGCAACTGTTACACCAACCCTATCAGCTTCGAGCATTACAGCGAGTGACGAGGTATATAGCCCGTACGCACCATCGCTTGGATACCAGAAGAGTGCTACAATGGTAGAGAAGTTTGTTAGCGGGCAATCGTATTTGTTCTCAAACAAGACGGATAAAAGAGTCACATTTGCTGATGTAGATGCTAATAACACATACATAATCAGAAAGCCGAGATATTCTAATGAGGAAACTTATGTCGGCACAGAAACAGTTAATGGTACTTCGGTTGCCTCACAGTCAACGCTTTGGAATACCAGGTATTATGATTTTGACATATCTAATACCACAACATATACGGCTGATGCTTTAAAATATGCAGAATGGTTGACATTCTATATCTCAAGTCCTGCAACAGTATATTTCATAGATACAATGACTCCGTATTTTACAGACGGCTGGACGAAGGGCGTAGCAAATGGCTGGACGCTTCTTGAAGGCAAGACTGCTACTGCAAACGGAAGTGGTAACAGAGTATATACAAAGCATTTTGAGGCAGGTAAGGTAACAATACCAAACTATGGTAGACCGGCAGCATTTGCGGGAACGACGCCTGTAACTGCAAAATATGATATGGTGACGATGTATCTTGTAGAGTTTGATGGTTCATCAACGCCACCAACACCACCGCCACCAACACCACCGACAACATACACAATCAGCGTATCAGTTGACGGTAATGTAGGTGGAACAGTAAGCGGTGGCGGAGCAGTAGAAGAAGGCGAAAGCACAACAATTACTGCGACAGCTGCAGATGGATATGATTTTGAAGGCTGGTATGTGGGTGGCACAAAAGTAAGCAGCGACGCTGAATACACAGTAGCAAACGTAACAGCAGACGCAGCTTATGTTGCTAAGTTTGTAGCAGAGACACCGGTTGAACCGACAACATACACAATCAGCGTATCAGTTGAAGGCGAAGGCGGCACAGTAAGCGGTGGCGGCACAGTAGAAGAAGGCGAAAGCACAACGATTACAGCGACAGCTGCTGATGGTTATGAATTTGAAGGTTGGTATGTAGACGGCACAAAGGTAAGTGGTGACGCTACATACGAAGTAACAAACGTAACAGCAGACGCAACATATACA